>JAECQP010000023.1 GCA_015999745.1 Sphingobacteriia bacterium
GGCTGGATAGGGAAGCATCAATCAAAGAATCATTGAATACCAACTGATCCGTGGTTTCTGCCTCCGCTGTATTGCCCTGGAATAGATAATAGGAGCTGTCCAGGTATAGAAAGCGCTTTCTCCGCATCTTAAATAGATGCCGGGCCTCAGTATTCCCTGCTTTATAAAAACAGGAAAGGGCAGCCGGATAGTTTTTCATCCTTGCCAGCACCACCGCCAGATTGTAATACAGATGCGAAACCGCATCTTCATCTGCTGTCAGGTTTTTTAATTTCAACAGCCTGCGCAACTGCCTTAGCGCATTCTTTGATTGCCCAACGGCAATATATGCATCACTGATTTTATTCAATGCCCGTACTTCCGCTTCCAGGCTTTTTTGTGCTTTGGCAATACTCAGTTCTTTTTCCGCAGATGAAACAGAGAGAAATCGCTGTGCTCCGTTCGGATAGTCGTGCGCGGAAAGTAAAAAAGGAATTGCTACAACAGAATCAGTTCTGTAGTCGGCGAGGCCGTTTGTAAGTTCAACCGATTGGCCATGGCCCACCATCAGGGTACTCTGCAACAACGTAAACAGTGCAATGAAGGGTACATGCTTTCTAACCATAAGAAATAGTTTCTCTGCAAATAATATCACTGTCTACTAAATTAGTAGTGTATATCTGTACTGCCAAATAAGAACCTTCCTGGCTCCGTTAATGATTTGCAAATCTGTAATGATGTTCTTTGGCTAGTAGTATTTCTTGTGAAGGTTAAAGAGCACCTCTTTGGCAAATGGCGTCATACCCTTAGTGGTGTCCTGCAAAAAATGCCGCTTAAATGCAAGGATTGCAGCGCTCGTATCCCTGATATCAAAGCCAATAATTCTCAGCCCGGCTATTGCATCAAACCCTACCGGAACCGTATCTCTTACTTCATCATACCACAGGCCAAAACCATTTTCTGCAAGGAGTTCCCAGGGAAATCTCCAGTTCGGATCATTCTTCCTGGTGGGTGCAATATCTCCATGACCAATAAAGTTGGCAATAGGTATACTGAATTCTTTTTTGAGTTTGGACAGCACCACCAGCAGGCTGTTGATCTGCAGGCTGTCGAAATACTGAAACCCGGTATTGTCCAGTTCTATACCAATAGAGGCAGAATTCATATCGAGCTGGTTGCCCCATCTGCTGTTACCTGCATGCCAGGAGCGCAGATAATCATTCAGCATCTGGTACACCACCCCATCCTTTCCAATGACATAATGCGAGCTGACCTGTGTTCCGGGCAGTGTAAATGTTTTCAGGGTTTGTGTTGCGGAATGCTGGGCCGTATGGTGAATGATCACATAGCTGGGTTTCCGCAGATTAAAATTGGTGGTACCCACCCAGTAAGGAGCAGGTTTTACAGAATCAGAAACAATCGGCAATTCGGGCAGTTGCCGGATGGTGGTTGCCAATTGTTTCACCTGCTCTTTATGGGATTTGTTGGTGGCTTTATAAGGATTGCGGCTACAGCCAATTGAAAAAACGGTAACCAGGAAAGTCAGTCGGAGCAGTTGTTTCATTCCATGAAATTATGGAATATATTTTGTTTTCTTTTCGGGCTTGTAATCCATCTGTTCCCGTACAGCTTCCGGTGTTGGATTGCTGGTAATGGATACAGCCACCTGAAACAGCAGCACAGCTATCACCACGGAAGCAAGCAGCTCTTCCCAGGTAATCCAATAGCCCCAGAAGCGATATACAGCAGCCCTTTCCGGGTGTTCGTGTTCCACAATGATGGTGACCTTCTCCCCCGGCTTGTATTGCTGCAAAACATAGGCAGCTTTAGTGGAATAGGGTTTTGTGCCAATACTGTAAAAGGCAATTGGCATCATCTTACCGGTAGCGGAATCCATGACCATCTGTATGGTTGCAGGATATTTTTCGCCGTCAAAATAATCCGGCTGGCGAGACCAGACCTGGTAACAGCCAAAGATGATCAGGTATAATATGAGCAGTCCTTTGTTCAATTCCTTCCGTTATAAAAAAAGTCATTCCGAAGTGATATGCTCCGGAATGACTTGTATACAATCAGTGACTTAATAATTATTGTGCAGAAGCCTGCTTGCGGATGATATTCAGTGCACCGCCGGCTTTAAACCATTCAATCTGTTGTTCATTGTAAGTATGATTTACAGAAATAGTATCGGAAGAACCATCCTTGTGTTGCAGAACAATCGTTAAAGGTTTGCCTGGTGCAAAAGAAGTGAGCCCTTCAATATGGATGGTATCATCTTCCTGAATTTTATCATAATCGCTTTTATCGGCAAATGTCAAAGCCAGCATACCCTGCTTCTTCAGGTTGGTTTCGTGAATTCTCGCAAAGGATTTTACCAGGATTGCACGAACACCCAAATGTCTTGGCTCCATGGCAGCGTGTTCGCGGGAACTACCCTCGCCATAGTTTTCATCACCTACAACAATGGAACCGATGCCTGCAGCCTTGTATGCACGCTGTGTGGCAGGCACTGCGCCATATTCGCCGGTCAACTGATTCTTTACGTTATCTGTTTTTTCATTGAAGAAGTTAACAGCGCCAATCAGCATATTGTTGGAAATATTGTCGAGGTGGCCACGGAATTTCAACCATGGGCCTGCCATGGAAATATGGTCGGTGGTACACTTGCCTTTTGCTTTAATCAGCAGCTTCAGCCCTTTCAGATCCATACCTTCCCATGCAGCAAATGGATCCAGTAATTGTAAGCGTTTGCTGGTAGGTTCTACTTTTACCGTAACACCTGAACCATCTGCGGCAGGCGCCTGGTAGCCGGCATCTTCCACTGCAAAACCACGTGCAGGTAATTCCATACCTGTAGGCTCATCCAGTTTTACCTGCTCGCCTTTTTCGTTGGTCAATGTATCGGTGATTGGGTTAAAAGTAAGGTCTCCTGCAATGGCCAGCGCAGTTACCAGTTCTGGACTTGCAACAAATGCCATTGTATTTGGGTTGCCATCTGCACGTTTTGCAAAGTTCCTGTTGAAGCTGTGTACAATGGTATTGCGCTCCTGCTTTTCGGCCCCAACTCTCTCCCACATACCAATACAAGGTCCGCAGGCGTTGGCAAATACGGTAGCGCCGATCTTATCGAACACTTCCAGAAATCCGTCTCTTTCAATAGTATAACGAACCTGCTCACTACCCGGTGTGATGGTGAACTGAGCTTTGGTTTTCAAACCTTTCTCATCCACCTGTTTTGCCAGGCTAACCGCACGGCTGATATCTTCATAAGAAGAGTTGGTACAGCTTCCGATCAAACCTACTTCCACTTTGGTAGGCCATCCGTTGGCGGCAGCTACTTCTTTCATTTTGGAAATTGGGGTTGCCAGATCCGGCGTGAAAGGCCCGTTCAGGTGCGGTTCCAGTTCAGATAAATTGATTTCAATCACCTGGTCAAAGTATTGCTCAGGGGAAGCATATACTTCCGGATCTGCATTCAGGTATGTTTTAACGCCGTCTGCCAGGGTGGCAACTTCTTCTCTTCCGGTTGCTTTCAGGTAGCGGCCCATGCTTTCGTCGTATCCAAAGGTGGAAGTGGTAGCGCCAATTTCAGCACCCATGTTACAAATGGTGCCTTTTCCGGTACAGCTCATGCTGGTAGCGCCTTCTCCAAAATATTCCACAATAGCGCCGGTTCCGCCTTTTACGGTAAGAATACCAGCCACTTTTAAAATCACATCTTTAGGAGCTGTCCAGCCACTGAGTTTACCGGTCAGCTTCACACCGATCAGTTTAGGCCATTTCAGTTCCCATGGAAGACCCGCCATAACATCGCAGGCATCCGCACCACCCACACCAATCGCAATCATACCCAAACCACCTGCGTTTACTGTGTGAGAATCGGTACCGATCATCATACCACCGGGAAAAGCATAGTTTTCTAATACTACCTGGTGAATAATACCGGCGCCTGGTTTCCAGAATCCAATACCATATTTGTTGGATACAGATGCCAGAAAGTCGTACACTTCCTTGCTTTCTGCATTCGCTACTTCAAGATCTTTCTTTGCTTCCAGCTTGGCTGTGATCAGGTGATCGCAGTGTACGGTAGACGGAACTGCCACTTTGGGTTTGCCGGCCTGCATAAACTGCAAAAGTGCCATTTGAGCCGTAGCATCCTGCATGGCCACACGGTCAGGTGCAAAATCAACATAACTGTTGCCTCTTTCGAAGCCTGCCAGTTGCTGATCGGGGTGCAAATGGGCAAATAAAATTTTCTCAGATAAGGTAAGCGGACGGCCCAGCACTTTGCGGGCTGCATCTACTTTTGCAGGCATTTCTGCATACACTTTTTTAATCATTTCAATATCAAAAGCCATAGCGGTGCAATTTTAGACGCGAATTTACAAAAAAACAGCCTGTAGTTGGCACGGGATTTGAACTTTTATGGAGAGATTATGTTTAATTTTGCATGCAGTAGCATTTAACCCCCGGAAATAAATACAAATATTATGAACAAAGTCAGAGATTTTCTGGAATTACATGCTTTTGGTGTTTGCAGCGCTATCGGTGAGCGCTTTGGTATTGCCACTACCAGAATCAGAATGTGGTTTATTTACATCTCTTTCCTGACAATGGGTTCCCCCATCGTCATCTATATGATTCTTGCATTTCTGATGAACATCAAAAACTACTGGTTGGCCGGAAAAAGAAATCCGCTCAAAAATCTGTAAGCAGCTTTAAGTGGATTTATATATTCTTTTTATCTAATAGAATACCGGGATACCTAACTTTTTCTCACCTCTCTTGCCCAGGCATCCTTCAGGGTAACTGTTCTGTTGAATACCAGCTTATCGGCCGTGGTATCCTGGTCCAGTACAAAATAGCCCTTTCTTAAAAACTGGAACGCCAGATCCTGTGCATCCCTGCCCAATGCCGGTTCTGCATAGGCATGATGAATCACCTGCAAAGAATCAGGATTGATGTGTTCCTTAAAGTCTCCTTCTGCATTGCCCACATCCTCTATTTTAAACAGGCGATCATATAACCTTACTTCTGCATGTATGGCATGCTGTGCACTCACCCAATGCAGGGTGCCTTTTACATTGATGCCGGAAGTATCTGATCCGCTTCTGCTTTCGGGAATATAAGTGCAATGCACTTCGGTAATCCGACCGGATGCATCTTTTATCACTTCTTCGCATTGGATGATATAGGCGCTTTTCAGGCGAACCATCTGGCCCGGGGTCAACCGGAAATATTTCTTGGGGGCTGTTTCCATAAAGTCGTCGCGCTCAATATAAATTTCCCTGCTGAACGGAACTTCCCTGGTACCACCCTGTTCATCTTCAGGATTGTTTTCACTGGTCAGCATTTCCACCCCCTTGTCATAGTTGGTGATAACAATTTTCAAAGGATCAAACACCACCATTCTGCGCTGTGCGGTTTTATTCAGTTCTTCCCGAACACAAAATTCCAGCAAACCAACATCAATCAGGTTCTCTCTCTTCGCCACGCCAATTCTGTCGCAGAATTCGCGGATACTGGAAGCAGGATATCCCCTTCTGCGCATACCGCTGATGGTGCTCATCCTTGGATCGTCCCATCCATTGACCAGTTTTTCGTTCACCAGTTGCAAAAGCTTCCGCTTACTCATAACGGTATACGTCATATTTAAACGGGCAAACTCATATTGTTTGGAAGGAAAAGTACCCAACTGCTCAATGCACCAGTCATATAAAGGACGGTGAGGAACGAACTCCAGTGAACACAGGGAGTGGGTGATCTTTTCGATGGAATCACTTTGTCCGTGTGCAAAATCGTACATAGGGTATACGCACCATTTATCTCCTGTGCGGTGATGATGTGCGTGCTTGATCCTGTAAATGATCGGGTCTCTCAGCAACATGTTGGGCGAGGCCATATCAATCTTGACTCGCAAAACCTTGGCGCCATCAGCATATTTACCGGCCTTCATATCCAGGAACAGTTGCCTGTTTTCGGCTGCAGTCCTGCTGGCATATTGGTTGCGGTTACCGGGCTGCGTAGGTGTGCCTTTCTGTTCGGCAATTTCTTCGCTGGTGCTGTCGTCTACATAGGCAAGTTCTTTGCCAATCAGTTGCAGTGCCATTTCGAAGAGCTGGTCAAAATAATCGGAAGCATAAAATTCATTGGCCCACTGAAACCCCAGCCATTGAATATCTTTCTTAATGCTTTCCACATACTCGGTATCCTCCGTAACAGGGTTGGTATCATCAAAACGCAGGTTGGTTTTGCCCCCGTATTTTTTGGCTACGCCAAAATTCAGGCAGATGCTTTTTGCATGACCGATGTGCAGGTATCCATTCGGTTCCGGCGGAAACCTGGTAAGGATACTGGCATGTTTACCGCTTGCCAAGTCCGCTTCAATAATTTCTTCTATAAAATTCAGGCTTTTTTCTTCGCTCATTCCGGATATGTTTGGACGGCAAATGTACGAAAACAAAAAGAGGGAATCATATTTAATGGACTCCCGCTGAATGCTGTTGAAAAGAGGCTTATCTGGTTATTTCAACACTATTGAAAAAAGGCGCGGCATCATCAGCCTTCGCATCCGGAGAAGCAGATAAATACATTACCTGGTGCAGTACGGATCCAAGAAAGAACAAATACCCGAAAGCTTTTTTTCCCTTAAACTGTTCATTTTCCGATTTGCTGCCATCCAGTTCCAGGTACAGGCTGCTTTGGCCTTTGAACTGAATAAGCTGGTCTTTGGCAATGGTGACCCCTCCCATTTGGGAAGGTATGCCCGCTTTGAGCTGTTCCCAGATTACGTCGCCCAGTGCGGTCACGATCTCCGGAGTAATCCCCATGGCGCTCAGGTCTAACCCCATGGCCATATAACCAGTACCGGTATCTTTTGCATACATGAACATAGAACCGCCTGCAGGCAGTTTCTTTTCTTCCGGAATACCGGGAAAGATCACTTTTACTTTTTCGGAAAGTGTCTGCGGGGTAAGCTGCGCGCTTAATACGCCATGTAACAATAAGGCAATGATCAGTAAAACCATCGATTTCCTTATTTGAAATTCAAATGCAGGTAAGCTCATAGAAATTATTTATTGATGAGGAAGTTGAACGGGGTACTCAGCTACAAATTTCACTGATTTGATCATATCATCGTGCAATAATCTGTCTGCAGTATTAAAACTGATTTCTTTTCTGAATGCCTGCATCAGCGCTTCCAGTACAGGAGAAGATTGTTGAGGCCTTCTGAATTCAAGCGCCTGTGCTGCACTCAGCAACTCAATGGCCAGTATTTTTTCTACGTTTTGCACTACACGCCAGCATTTCGTAGCGGCATTGGCGCCCATACTTACATGATCTTCCTGGTTATTGCTCGAAGAGATACTATCTACGGAAGCCGGCGTACAAAGTTGTTTGTTTTCGCTTACGATTCCGGCCGCCGTATATTGTGGTATCATGAAGCCGGAATTCAACCCGGCATCTTTCACCAGGAATAAAGGCAAGCCGCGTTGGCCGGAAATCAGCTGATAGGTTCTTCGCTCTGCAATATTCCCGATCTCACTCATGGCAATAGCCAGATAATCCAGTACCAATGCCAGCGGCTGACCGTGAAAGTTACCTCCGCTGACAATCAGATCCTGTTCCGGAAAAATATTCGGGTTATCTGTTACGGAATTGATTTCGCGTATGAATACACCCAGCACATGGTCAAACGCATCTTTGCTGGCTCCATGCACCTGTGGTATACAACGGAAGGAATAGGGATCCTGAACCTGTTCTTTCTTTTGAATGGAGATTTCGCTTCCCGCCAGGTATTCCTGCATTTGCCTGGCAGTAGCTACCTGCCCTGCATGAGCCCTGATGCGGTGAATATGTTCATTGAAAGGCTCCAGTACACAATCAAAAGCATCAAAGGAAAGCGCCGCAATCAGATCGGCCATTGCCAGCAGGTGTTCCGCTTTCTTCAGGCAGTACATGCCATAAGCGCTCATAAACTGTGTGCCATTGATCAGGGCCAGCCCCTCCTTGCTTTGCAGATGAATAGGCTCCCAATTCAGTTGTTCCATAGCTTTCGCCGCCGGCATTTTAATGTCATTGTAGTGCACTTCGCCCAATCCCAGTAAAGGAATGCTGAGATGACTAAGTGGCGCCAGATCGCCCGATGCACCCAGCGATCCCTGCGTATAGATCACCGGCAACACATTGTTATTGTACATATCCATCAGGCGGATGACGGTGTTGATCTGAACTCCGCTGTGGCCATAACTGAGCGATTTAATCTTAAGCATCAGCATCAGCTTTACAATATCAGCCGGCACTTCTTCCCCCATACCACAGGCATGGGAAACCAGCAGGTTGTACTGCAACTGTTCTATTTGCGATGCATCAATTTTAACATTCTGTAAAAAACCAAAACCGGTATTGACGCCATAATATAGTTGCTCCCCGTCATGTGTTTTTTGATTGAGAAAATTTCTGCAGGCAACAATTTTTTCGTGTGCAGCATAGGTAACAGATACCTGCTGCCGGTAGTTGAGCAGGTCTTTAACCTGTTGAAAATGCAGCCATTGATGGTCTAAAGGCAGGTAATTGTAACTCATTCAGGCAATCGTTTGGTGCAAAGTAATAGATTTAAAGATTACTGAAAACTTAACTTAAGATAGGTGCCTGTATACAAAATAAAAGCCCCCATATTGGGGGCTTCGTGATCCGGATTGGATTCGAACCAATGACCTACTGCTTAGAAGGCAGTTGCTCTATCCAACTGAGCTACCGAACCGTTTATTTCCATCACCGAACCGGTTTAGGAGGTGCAAAATAAGGGAAAATAAATCAGTTTTACAAACGAACGGACAAATTCGCCATTACAGGCCGCTCCCTAACCTGTAACCATGCGTACAATAACGGTGTACATTAAACAATGACTATAAACCATCCCTATCCGGGTGGTTTTTTTGTATTTTGCAGAATGGATGTAAAAATTGAACCGGGCTGGAAGGAAATACTTTGCAAAGAATTCAACCGGCCTTATTTTCTGCAGATTGCTGCGCATCTGAAGTCGGAAAAGGCCATGAATGCCATTATTTACCCGCCAGGGGGCCTGATTTTTAATGCATTTGAAAAAACACCCTGGGATCAGGTAAAAGTGGTGATCCTGGGGCAGGATCCCTATCATGGGCCGGGTCAGGCGCATGGGCTGAGTTTCTCCGTACCAACGGGTGTAAAACCGCCCCCATCCCTGGTCAATATTTTTAAAGAACTGAATTCGGATATCGGCATGCCCATTCCTCAAACAGGAAACCTGACCCCATGGGCGGAACAAGGCGTTTTGCTGTTAAATGCCGTGCTTACCGTAAGGGCCAATGAACCTGCCAGCCATGCTAAGATCGGCTGGATGGACTTCACCAATGCCGTCATCCAGAAAATTTCCAGCGAAAAGAAGGGCATTGTATTTCTATTGTGGGGTAAGTTTGCACACGAAAAACAAATTTTCATCGATGCTACCAGGCATCATATTCTCAAAGCAGCCCATCCTTCACCCTTCAGTGCAGACAAAGGTTTCTTTGGTTGCAGGCATTTCAGCAAAACCAATGAATTCCTGATGCTACAAGGGGTGGAACCCATTAACTGGCAATTGTGAAGATCATGACAAATAAACAAGCAACAAAACAACCATTTCTAATGGCTCTTTTTCTGAACATATTCGCAAGGATCTGGGCCTTATGGGGGATCTTCAGTTTTATCGGTACTTTCCTGATCGCTATTATCCCTTCTTTTTTAACGGCGCTTTTTCCGGAGCCCCAGGGCATTCATTATTTTATAAAAGTGGCCAAGGCCTGGATGACCACCTGGCTTACGTTGGTAGGATGCCCGGTAACCTGCAAAGGGCAGGAACATTTCCGGAAAGGCAAAACCTATATTGTTACCTGCAACCATAATTCATTACTCGATGTTCCGCTCTCCTCTCCGTTTATTCCGGGAGGAAATCAAACCATTGCCAAAAAGACCTTTACCAGGGTTCCGGTTTTTGGCTGGTATTACGCCAGGGGGTCGGTGATTGTAGACAGAAATAGCGATTCCAGCAGAAGAAAGAGTTACGAACTCATGAAAAACGCATTGGAAATGGGCTATCATATGTGTATATATCCTGAAGGTACCCGTAACCGTTCCGATCAACCTTTGAAAAAATTTTATGATGGCGCATTTAAATTGGCTGTGGGAACCGGGCATGCCATTATTCCTGCCGTCATCTTCAATACCAAAAAAGCGCTGCCGGCCAATAAATTCTTTTACTTTCTACCGCATCGTTTGGCCATTCATTTCCTGCCTCCGGTAGAGCCGGATAACCTGAGTTCCGATGAGCTGAAAGACAAAGTTTACAGGATAATGAGCAACTATTATGTTACACACCAGTCCTGATGACTTTTATCAGTAAGTTGAATTGGAGAAAGTACGGCTTCGGTTGATCCGCAGGTCTCTCAATATGCCCGACTTAGGATTCACCGTTATACTGAATGATCTGTACAGTCCCACCGGGTTGATATTAATGGATAACTGCCAGCAGTGCATCTCGCGGGTAATAAAAGTGCTTAATTGTTGCAGGCTTCTCCTGGTAATATCATAATACCCGGTCGCTCCGATCTTCCACTTGTCCGTGAGGCTGAAGTCCCCGTTTACATTCAGTGTAGAGTAGGTTTGTGTGGTAAACCCGCTGTAATCGGGTTTTATCATCCGCGTAAAGTTGAGTGAATAAGAAAGGGTCAGGTTCCAGGGAATATTGAAATCGGTAAACTCCGCAGGGTTGGCCCTTGCAAACTGAAGCTGCCGCTGTTGCTCGTCGGGCGTCATGAATGGATCTACCGGAATGTCTTTTTTATCATCCTCTTTTCCATCTTTCGACTTACTCCTGAATGAAGTGGAAATAGCAATATTACCACTGGTGATTCTACCGAATTTAAAACGGGCAGGATCAAGTATCAGCTTGTTTACACGGTATCCCATATTGTCTACATCGTACGGATCAAGGGAGGCGCCCGCATTGATATTGATTTTCTCAAACAAGGTACTCCTGGCATAGAGGCTGATATTACCAACCTGGAAACTATCTGCCAAAAAGTTATACGAGGAGTTGAATCCGAATCCATCAATCAGTTTGATCTTCTTGCCTTTTTTGTTGGCAGTATCTTTCAGATCACGCACTTTCATCTCCAGCAGGTTATCAATACCGAATCCCATGCCCCCAAATGAACCTTCTCCAAAGGAACCGTTGATGCTGCCATCATAATAAGAATACCGGAGTTGTCTGCCGCTGGTGTCCACCTGAATGGTCTTGTGATATGCGGCGCCAAAATCCGGCTGATAGTTGATAGAAATAGTAGGTCTGATTTCATGACGGATGGCCATCACCTTGCTGGTTGGCTTGAATTTATAGGTGCCAAAGATCCGGGTGTTCAATCCCAGCCCAAAACTCATTTGTCTTGCCGTGTAAAGACCTCTCTGGCGCAGGGTATCTACTTTGCCAGCGGTATCATTCCAGCTTCTGATCATCCGCTGGCCATACCATCTTTCCTGGTACGATACGCTGGGAGATATGGTAACGGGACCAAGCGCCGGAAGCGATAAAGTGATTGGTAAGTTATGGGATGCACCGTACTGCATGGTATCGAGCAGGCGGTTCATGCTGAATGCCGTATCATAAAAAGACAACTGGTTCTGAAAATTACCACTGTATCCAATACCGATTTTTTCATACCATTTGCCCGAACCTACTTTCTCTTTTTCCTGGAAGGGATAGAAAGTGACCACATTAAAATTGACGGTGGGCAGGTTCATATTTACCAGGCGTGTATTGCTGTTCTGGTTATGGTTCAGGTTCACCGACATATTGTATTTACCCCTCCAGTCTTTACTATAACTTACAGAAGAGCTTAACTGGTTCTGGAAGTTGATATACGGGTTATTCAATACGGTTTGATTGTACCGGCTGCTACCAAAGTTTACGTTGGCAGAGAAAGAGGTACCCGGCCTGGCCTTACTGTCCCTGCTGTGAGACCAGTTGATCATAAAGGAACTGAACTTGGTAAACTCATCGCTGCTGGTTAAACTCCGGTTCAGGGTTTTGGTGTTCTGCAGGGAAATATTCAGGTTGCCGCTAAACGCATACCGCCTGATGTATTTGGAGTTCAGGTTCAGGCTCCATCCACCGAAAGAATAAATATTGGTTCTTGCGGTAACATCCACATTGTCGCTCAAAACTTTGTAGTAGCCCAATCCTTCCAGGCCCAATCCAAAATCGGGGCTTGCGTTAAACATAGGGGTCAGTATACCGGAATGCCGCCCTTTGTTGAGCGGAAAGATCCCGAAGGGAATCCCGATTGGCAGGGGAACACCTTCAAATTCAGGAAAGGTTGGACCCGCAATCCCCAGCTTATTATTGATGATCTTCATTTTACTGGTGCGGAAATTGAAGTGCGGCGTATCCAGGTTACAGGTCGTAAAACGGGCCCTGCTTGCAAAGATTTCATTGGCGCTGACTTTTTTCAGATTCACCGCGTTCATGAAAATCTCCCCTTCCTGAAAAAAAGTATTCTTAATCAACCCTTTACCGGTTTTCATATTGTAAAAAATAGAATCGCTGACCGATTTCATTTGCCCCTGGGTGAACTGGGGCTTGCTCAGCGGGTTGCCGGTGGAATCGAGGGAGCCGTAAGCTTTCACCAGTTGTGCCTGTTGATCGTACCGGATGGTGGCAGCTTCCAGCTTCAGATCGGTATAATCCACTTTGGCTTTGCCATACAGGAAAAATTCCCTGGAAGGAATAATCAATACCCCTGAATCCTCCGCCACATACATGATGGGTGCATCAATAGAGTCCCTTGAAATACGGATGGTATCCACCGTGGAAACCATACTGTCTTTCTTCGGATTCAGGCTATCCTTGCCGGATAGCGGTTTTTTACCCGGAATGGTATCTTTCTTATTCGGAATCGTATCTTTTAGCGTAACGGATGGCATCATCGGAGTGCCAAACACTTCACCTATATGAAATGTTAATATCCCCACAAATAGGGTTAGTACAATAGCCAGCTGCGTTTTTACGTTAATTTTGCGGGTTCTGCTCATGGTCACGCCGCAAAATTAGGGTCTAAACGGTGTAATTGGGTAAATCGCATAGATTCGTTTAATGAAATGATATGATGAGAAGACAATTTGCTGCTTTTATTTTGTTAAGCTTTGGGTTAATTTCATTATCGTCTTTTACAGACAGGGATAAAGGACCTGCCCAGAAACAGCCTTTGAAACGGATTGTAATTGACCCCGGTCATGGCGGTTCGGATGGCGGGGCCCGTGGAAAATATTCCAATGAAAAGGATATAGCGCTGGCTATTGCGCTGAAGCTTGAGAAAATGATGGGTGAGGCCATTCCGGATGTTGATATCGTTATGACCCGAAGAACGGATGTATTTGATCATGTAACCAAAAAGGCCGAGATCGCAAATCAGGCAAAGGGCGATTTATTCCTTTGTATCCACGTAAATGATGCCCTGCCACAGAAACACAGCGAATTCATTGGTTATAAAACAGAGGTCTCCTATAAAGGAAAAGGGAAAAAAAGAAAAAAAATAACCCGAAAAGTAAAGCAATACCGTACCTGGACTACACCTAACCCTGCCAGGGGAACGGAAACATTTATCTACCCGGTAGATAAAACCAGTGGCCGTATGAACGCGCTGAGTAAAAATGAAGACATTGGAATGGACAGTGCTTCCCTGATAGCCATGCAGGAACTGGAGAAAAATGACCCTACCAAAATGATGTTGCTGAGCATGAAAACCCAAACCTTTTTTCAGCGCAGCGCTGATCTGGCTCTCACCATTGAGGAAGAATTTAAAAAAGTGGGCCGGGTAAGCAGGGAGGCCAAACAGCGTAAGGAAGGTATTTTTGTACTGTACGCGGTTGCCATGCCCGCTGTATTGGTGGAGACTGGGTTTATCTCCAATCCGGAAGAAGAAGACTACCTGAACAGCGAAGAAGGACAGACAGAAATCTGTGATGTACTCGTCAAAGCAATAAAGCGGTATAAATTTTCTTTGGAGAAGCAGTTTACCAATACCGGAAGCTCCGCAGCACCCCGCAAATAACTCCTTCTGCTTATTTTAACAGTTTACCCGTTTAGAAACCATAAATTTGTTGCCTTAACCGGTACCAATTCAGTGTGCCTGTTATCCAGAAAAACAACAGCCGATACAGATGAAAATTTCGAATGAAACAAAAGTTGGGGCCTTAACCGCCGTTGCCATTACCTTATTAATACTGGGATTCAACTTCCTGAAGGGGAAAACCATCCTGCAAACGGGTAATTATCTCCACGCTAAGTACAAGGATACAAAGAAAGTAATGGTATCCAATCCTGTATTTATCAACGGGTTCCAGGTGGGTGCCGTTTCTGATATTGAAAATGAGGATGAAACACTTTCCAATATCGTGGTTACCATTAAACTGAAGGGAGACTACCAGATCCCTGCGAATTCGATTGCAGCCATTAACAGCAACCCGCTGGGAACACCCAGTATCGAAATTACGCTGGGAGACGATAAAAAGTTCTTGCAGCCCGGGGATACGCTCCGCACAGTAGAATCTGCCGGAATCCTGAGTGGTGTAATGGAAAAAATCACCCCCGTGGCCGATCAGTTGAAAACCACCATTCATACCCTGGACAGTGTAATGAAAAATATCAATACCATCTTTGACCCTACCACTAAAAACAACCTGCAATCGGTGATCGCTAATGTAAACAAAACCACCGCCAGCCTGGTGGCTTCCTCAGCTTCCTTACAGGAAATGATGAACCAGCAGACCGGCACCATTGCGCAATCCATGAAAAACGTCAATAGTTTTACCAAAAACCTCAGTAATAATAACGACAAGATCACCCGTTCGCTGGAGAGTGTTGAAAAAGCTACGGGTAATTTTGCCCAGGCAGATATCAGCGGCTCTGTGGAGCAGTTAAAGCAGGCGATCCGTAACCTGAACGATGTTGTTGCCAAAATGAATTCAACCGATGGTTCTTTGGGAAAACTGATCAACGACCAGTCGCTTTACAACAATCTTAACAATACTATAAGAAGCGCTAACATACTGGTAGATGATCTTCGTATGCATCCGAAGCGGTATGTCAGTATCTCCGTATTTGGAAAAAAAGACAAATCCGGGCCGCTGATGGCTCCTTTGGCTGATTCTGCAAAGACTTCAAATTAATGGTGGTTAAAATTTGTTCATACCTGTTTTTTTTATGGATCCCTGCTCTCCTGTTGGCACAGCGTACCGATACGGATTCGGCGGCGAAGGAAGGAAAGCGGCTGGATATCGTATTCGCCGATCGTTATAATTACCAGAAACTGGATTCTGCCAATGAATTTATTTCATTGGCAGGACGGGTACAGGTAAAACAGGAGAATACCTTGTTCTTTGCAGACAGCGCTGTGCTTAACAGGCAGCTGAATATGCTGGAAGCCTTTGGGAATGTTCATATTAATGACGCAGACAGCATCCATACTTATGCGCAGTATATGCGTTACCAGGGCAAGGAAAAGAAAGCTTATCTGAGAACAAAAGTGAAACTGACCGATGGTAAGGGCGTTTTAACAACGGATGAACTTGAATACGATGTTACTGTTAAGATCGGCACTTACCTGAAGGGGGGCAAAGTAGTGAATAAAAAATCTACCCTCACCAGTGTGGAGGGTTACTACTACGGAGATACCCGCGATGTGATCTTTAAAAGAAAAGTAGTGATGACAGATCCGGAAAATAAAATCACCGGGGATACCCTGCAATACAATACGGGTACGGAAATTGCCACTTTCACCTCTCCTACGGTTATTGTAAACACCAGGGAGAAACGCACCATCAAAACCAGGGAAGGATATTACGACATGAGGAACAAGAAAGCGGAACTCTATAAGCGTTCGGTGATCGAAGACAGTTCTTATACCTTCACTGCCGATGATATGGCTTTTGATGATTCAACCGGTTTAAGTGAGTTCAGGGGCAATGCCGTTTACAGAGGAAAAGATACTGCACAGGGTTTTGATATGATTGCCAACAATATCAGGACCAATAAAAAAAACAATTCACTGATCGCCACCCAAAATCCTTTGTTACTGATTAAACAGGGTGCTGACTCCATCTTTATAACAGCCGATACTTTATATACGGCCAAACTCTCGGATCTGATGAAGAAAAGGAAAGTGCCGCAGATCAGAGACAGTTTACCAGTACCCGCGAAGCCGATGGTTACAGATAAGAACAGCGAAGACAGTAGTGATAAATTTTTCGAGGCCTATTTTAACGTACGAATTTTCTCTGATTCGCTTCAGGCAGTGGGCGACAGTTTATTTTATTCCCTGAAAGACTCTGTGTTTCGTTTATTCAAAAGCCCGATTGTATGGGCGCAGGAAAATCAAATCACCGGAGATACCATTTATCTTTTCCTGAAAGAAAAGAAACCGGAACGTTTATTTGTGTTCGAAAATGCCATGGCCATTAACCGGGTAGACAGTTCCGGCTATTTCAACCAGTTAAAGGGAACTACCATCAATGCCTTGTTTACAGACGGAAAAATCAGTTCCATGCGGGCAAAGGGCAATGCAGGCAATGTGTATTACGCCACAGATGAAGAAAAACGATTCATAGGGGTCAATAAATCGAGCGCTGATGTAATTGATGTGTTTTTTGAAGACAGTAAACCCCAACGGGTGGTATTTCTGAGAAACCTGGAGGGTATGTCGTATCCCATGCGGCAGGTGAACCACGATGAATTAAAGCTTCGTAACTTTAAATGGCTTGCAGATAAGCGGCCTAAAACCAAATTTGATATTCTTTCCAATTAAAGCGGAACACATGGCATTCTTTTCATTTTTGAGGCATGGCTTTCTTGACCCGCTCAAAGAATTCTTCAACGACAGCAAAGCGATAGGAATTACTCTTTTGTCCTGTACGGTTATATCCCTCCTGCTATCCAACCTTGGGGTTACCGCCGAATGGTATAAAAATCTGTGGGTATTCAGTTTTGACGGAACCGAACATCATGTAGTTCATGTTGGGAAGCTGATTCTTCCGAACGCTGTTTTGCCGGTTATAAACGACCTGCTGATGACTGTTTTCTTTTTCCTGGCAGGAATGGAAATTAAGCGCGAAATGGCAGAAGGCGAACTGTCTTCTATTCGCCAGTCGCTCCTGCCCGTTGTAGCCGCAGTTGGGGGGATGCTTGCACCTGCAATTATTTACGGCCTGCTGAATAAAGGAACAGGTTTTACAAACGGATGGGCTGTTCCGATGGCAACAGATATTGCATTTACGCTGGGAGTGGCTTCCCTCTTAGGTAACCGGATACCGGTTGCATTAAAAGTGTTTCTTACCGCATTGGCCATCATAGACGACCTGGGTGCGATCATTGTGATTGCCCTGTTTTATGGCGGGCAGATCCAACTCTTGTACATTGTGCTAAGCCTAAGCATTCTGTTCATTCTATGGCAAATGCTCCGTTATAAGATCCCGCTTGGCTGGTATCATTGGGTACTGGCCATATTGCTCTGGTACTGCATGTTCAACTCTGGTATACATGCCACAGTTGCCGGTGTGGCTTTCGCGTTTCTGATCCCGGTGAATCAACTCAGCCGGCTGGAAATGAAACTGCATCATCCTGTTTATTTTGGGATCATGCCGTTATTTGCACTGGCTAACACGGCCATCTCATTTCCGGCAAATAGTTTGGATGCACTAAATTCCAGTTATAGCTGGGGAATTGTCGCGGGGCTGTTGATTGGTAAACCACTCGGAATCTGCGGTGCCTGTTACCTCATGACCCTGAAAAAATGGGCAGACCTTCCCGCAGCAACCAACTGGCATCAAATCATCGGCGCGGGCATATTGGCCGGGATCGGTTTTACAATGAGTATCTTCATTTCAACACTGGCATTCCTGAATACCAGTGAACAGGACATTGCAAAAATGGCGGTATTACTGGCATCTTTCCTGGCAATGATCACAGGATATATTTGGTTTTTAACGGGTCAAAAAAACAGCCAGGGACTGGAAGAATAAAATATATGCCTGAAACAGGATCTACCATATTGTACCGGATCACAGGCATACTATTTATTTTGTTTGCAACCCTTCCTTTTTGCGCGGTTGCACAAGTACAACAACAGGATACTGTTTTTTTCCTCGCAAAAAAGCAGGGATTACTGGGTAAAATCGGCAAGAGTATTTCTGTAAACAATCCCATACCCAATCTGACTGCGGAAGGAATCCACAAAAACGCAGACGAGTTTGAACCCTATCGTGGTAAGGTTATCCGGAAAATACATATTCACAAACTGGGATTCAGCAAATTAATCAATGACACCGGCACCAATGTCCAGAATTTTTTCAGTAATCTCGGGGATGCGCTGCATACCAGAACAAAAGCAAAAGTCATTGCAAATAACCTGTTCTTTACCAGTGGCGATTTACTGTACCCTAACCTGATGGCCGATAATGAAAAGTTGCTGCGCGACCTGAGTTACCTGCAGGATGCAAGGATAACCATTGCCCCTGCGGGCACGGAAACGGATAGCGTGGATGTACTTGTTTTTACCAAAGATGTATTCCCGATTGGCGGAAGCATGAATGAAGGCGGTACCAGCAGGGTCCGGTTTGAGATCAACGACGACAACCTGTTTGGATCTGGGGACCGGATTCAAATTCAGCACTTGTTCGATGCGAAGAGAACACCTGCTTATGGCATCGGAATTGAATACCTGAAGCGAAATATTGCCGGAAGTTTTGTGAATATCACCGTTGGATACCAAAATCAAAATCCTGCATTCAACAGCGGCCGCAGAGAGGAGCAGTCGGTCTATGTTAAAGGTTCCCTGCCGCTGGTCAGCCCTTATCATGCATTCACCGGAGGGTTTGAAATATCCATGAATAAAACAGTGAACCGGTATGGGAACGATTCGTTGTATAAAAGGATGTACCAGTACAATTACCGCAATGTGGATGTATGGACCGGCTTCAGCCTGGGTGCAAAACAAAACCTGAAACTGAACCTGGCCTCCCGTTATAAAAGGCTATTGGCGCTTCGCATCGTGCGGCGCGATTTTTTAACGGTTCCGGAAATACAGGCTACTGCTTACGACAGCCGTTATACCGATCTGAATGGTATATTGGCTTCCTTCACTTTATTTGAGCAGGATTTTTTTCATACGAATTTTATTTATGGCTTTGGTAGAAATGAAGACGTACCTGAAGGCTTTAATCTGTCCTTTACCGGGGGATGGACCAACAAAAACGGGTTCTCCCGGCTCTATGCGGGGTTCGACTATCAGCGTAATTATTTCGACAGGAAAAACACCTATCTCAATTATATGTTTAAGGCAGGAGCTTATTACAATCAACAACGGATAGAAGATATCAGTCTTCTGACCAGTATTGAGTTATTCACCAAACTCAGACGACTGGGGGCCAGTACATGGTATTCCAGGCACTTTTTCAGTGGCAGTCTTACCCAGCAGATCAATACCTTTTTGAACGATCCGGTATTGTTGTCCAGTATTTACGGATTGCCGATGCTGAATAATCCAATCACCCGTTCGTCGGGGCGGGCAACCATTAATGCAGAAACAGTATTTTATAATACCTGGAAGTTTTTCGGGTTTAGTTTTGCCCCATTCAGTTTCTGTAATATCTCCTATCTGAAGGATATCGGCAGAACAAAAATTTCCGGTGACCTGTTCAGCGCATTCGGGGCCGGAGTAAGAACAAGGAACGAAAACCTGGTGTTCGGTACCATGGAACTGAAAGCTTATTACTTCCCAAAAACAGTAGTTGGAATGAATCCATGGAACGTTACATTCTCCACCAATCTTAAGTTCCGGTACAGCACCGAACTAATCAGGCGACCGGATGTAGTACAGGTAAATTGAATTACCGGTCATCCATTTACTGCCTAAAACATCCATCTTTTTTTACATATATTCGTTATAACTAAAAAAAAATAAACATGAAAAGAGCATTTTCAATTGTGCTGATGGCCGTGGCTTTATTCACCGGCAATGCAAACGCACAAAAACCAAGTCCTGCCGCAACAGCAACAGGAACCCTGGCAAACGGAACAGTTATTACCATCAATTACAGTTCCCCTGCCCTGAAAGGAAGGGTAATCGGAAAAGATGTGGAACCTATGGCAGGTAAAGTATGGAGGGCTGGCGCCAATGATGCCACTGTATTTGAAGTAAGCAAAGACGTAACCATTAGCGGTAAAACATTGCCAGCCGGTAAATATGGCTTTTTTACAATTGATAACGGCAATGAATGGACATTGATCTTTAATAAAACCTGGAAACAATGGGGCGCATTCAATTATAAGGAAGCGGATGATCAGCTTCGGGTAAATGTAAAGCCTTCCCAGGCAGCCAGTGCCACCGAAAGATTAACCTATACCGTTCATCCAAATGGAGTTGTTTCCCTGAATTGGGGAACATTGCAGGTATCCTTTACCGTAAAATAACCCTTTGATATAGTTGGATGCCATAGCCACCCTTTCTTTAGAGAGCGGGTGGCTATCTTGTTTTACCGGGAAATTCCCGACATGGAGCCATCAAACAGATCAATTTTAAATTGATGCCGATAGCTTGTACCTTTATAGGGGCACCTATGTTGTATGCTACTTTAAATTGCAATTAATGTTCCGCAATACCCTAATTAAACCCTACCTGCTGGTGTGGCTTGCAGTGTTCCTTGCAGTCGCCGGAAATTCATTTGCTCAAAAGCCGGGAAGTATTCGCCCGGCTCCTGATACAAACGGATTCGCCCAATTGTATCAACAGGCAGATGCCCGGATATTTGATTATCCCGATTCAGCCATACTTTTTGCCAACCGGCTTTTGGAAAGAACCAATAATCACCCATCGGTTATTATTACGATCATCAGGGCGAAAATAATTATAGGAAGATCCAACTATGTATTGAGTAATTATGATGCTTCTCTCGAATATTCGGAAGAAGTCATGCGTTTGAGCGAACAATACAAATACGAACCTGGTATTATTTATGCATTGAGAAACCGGGGGTTGATTTACCTGGTGCAGAAAAAAGTGTCTGATGCGCTGGTTGAATTAAAAAAATCACAGGATCTCAGCATTAAAATAAAAGATAGCGCCAGTTTAGCCGCCGTATATTTTAATATCGGTCTTTGCTATGAGTCAGATAAAACCATGGATCAGGCAAATGAATATTTCAGTAAATCCAGAGACCTCAGTATCCGGATTAAGGACTGGCATATGTACCTGATGGCACAGAATCGATTGGCAGAAACCTACTACAATGCAGGCGAATACGAAAAAGCGATTAACGGGTTTAATGAAGTACTTCGGTTTACCCTTTATAATGATAACTGGGAGAAAAGTTATGCCTACTCGGGACTGGGACAAACCTACCTTTCCCTGAAACGATATCCGCTTGCCATTCAGAACGGGCTTGCCAGCCTTGAACTGTCTTCCGGCATGAAAGCGGGTTGGGACATGCACCGGGCTACTGCATTACTGGCAGATGCCTACGCTGCAACAGGCGATTATAAAAGGGCATACCAATATGAGGTGAAGTTGAACTTGCTTGCTGATACCATCTATAACCAGGAAAGAGAAAAGGAAATCAATTACCTGATCCTAAAGGAGAAAAAGATAGAAAATCAGAAACTATACAATGAAAACCAGTTGCAACTCCAGCAGAACAAACTCAGCAGGATGATCATCATTGTTATCAGTGTGGTGATCCTGTTCCTGGTTGCACTGGTTATCATTACTAAAATACACAGCCGGAAAGTAGATCAGCTGAATATAGAACTATTAAAGAAAAACGCAGACATTGCCGCACAGAAAGACGAGATCCTGAAACAAAAAGAGGAACTCTCGGCTTCCAATAGTACCAAGGATATGCTGTTTTCGATCATCAGTCACGATCTCCGGAGTCCTTTTGCAGTAATACAATCCAGCCTGGCACTACTAAAGCAGGGTATCCTCTCAAAAGAGGAATACGATGAAATGCTCGAGAAGTTTGAAGTGAAAGTGGCATTGATCTCCGGTATGCTCAACAACCTGCTGGCATGGGCCAATAGCCAGCAAAAGGGTATACGAGGCATTCCTGAAAAAGTCAATCTGCCAGAACTGGTGGATGAAACCCTAAAGCTTTCCGTGATTGGCGCCAATGCCAAGATGCAGCAATTGAAACACAACAGAACAGTTGCCAATACCTTTGTTACGGCAGATCCCAACCAGGTAAGGATCATCTTCCAGAACCTGATTGGCAATGCCATTAAGTTCACTCCCAATAACGGGGAGATTGAAATATTTTATTCCGACCACGATCAATATACTGCATTGCATGTAAAAGATCATGGAATTGGTATGGACCAGAAAAAAATGGATAACCTGTTTAAAGTAATCGGGAACAAGATTTCCCAGGCAGGCACCAATAAAGAAAAAGGAACCGGGATCGGGTTAATGATTATCAAACAACTGATCAAGGACAATGATGGTTATATGGAAATCAAAAGCGAACCGGGAAATGGTTCGGAATTTATCGTTTATTTTAAAAAAAACTGACATGGCAAAGCCTTCAATTTATGATGCGGTAACTTATCAGGCCATCCGTTCCCGAATAATGTCCCTGGAAGCAGGCAATTCCAGGAAATGGGGTAAAATGGACGTCTCGCAGATGCTAACCCATCTTCGCAAAGCATTGGAAACCGGGTTGACCAATACCGGGGCAAAACAGGGCCTGGCAGGGCTTCTCTTAGGGCCATTTATCAAGAGAATGGTACTGAGCGACCAACCCTATAAGCAAGGGTTGCCAACCGGGAAACAGGTCATAGTGAGCGACCAGCGCAACTTTGATGTAGAGAAAGGCAAACTACTGGAAGCTTTGGATCTGTTTGTACAAAATGGCGGAGCGCATGCAGCACAGATTGTACACCCGATGTTTGGAAAAATGGCTGCCGAAGAATGGGGCTATAGCCAGTGGAAACACTTTGATCATCATTTGCGCCAGTTCAGCGCTTAATGCAGTTCCGGCGCTGCCCTTCGCGACAGGGTATAAAAAATGGTTCTATCAGTTAAGACAGAACCATTGAACAATATAAGCTGCTCCCAAAGAACAGCCTGCCGGCTTAAGGGAATTATATGGACAGTTTCTTCTGAAGTCCAGCATCGATCGCATCCAGAAATTCTTCGGTATACAGGTAGTGTTCTCCGTGTTTAACCTTATTACCGTGGATACAAACGGCCAGGTCCTTGGTCATTTTACCGCTCTCAACTACTTCAACACAAACTTTTTCAAGTGCGTCACAGAAGTTGATCAGTTCCTGGTTATTGTCCAGTTTACCGCGGAATGCCAACCCTCTTGTCCATGCAAAAATGGAAGCGATCGGATTGGTAGAGGTAGGATTCCCTTTCTGGTATTCCCTGTAGTGACGGGTTACGGTTCCATGTGCAGCTTCAGCTTCCATTACATTCCCATCAGGTGTAACCAGGGTGGAAGTCATCAGACCCAGTGAACCAAATCCCTGTGCAACGGTATCGCTTTGAACGTCGCCATCGTAATTCTTACAAGCCCAAACAAAATTACCATTCCATTTCAGGGCGCTGGCAACCATGTCGTCTATCAGGCGGTGCTCATAAGTAATACCGGCACCGGCAAACAATTGTTTGAATTCCTGCTGATAGGTTTCTTCGAAAATATCTTTGAAACGGCCATCGTATTTTTTCAGGATGGTGTTCTTGGTAGAAAGATACAAAGGCCATTTTTTCATCAATGCCTGGTTAAAGCAGGCTCTGGCAAAGCCCCTGATGCTTTCATCGGTATTGTACATAGCCATTGCCACACCATCTCCCTTAAAGTTATATACTTCAAATTCCTGTATGGTACCATCTTCACCTTCAAATTTGATGGTCAGCTTACCCTTCCCTTTGGTTACGAAATCGGTAGCACGGTACTGATCGCCAAAAGCATGACGTCCGATACAGATGGGTGCAGTCCAGTTAGGAACCAGCCTCGGTACATTGGAACATACGATCGGTTCTCTGAATACAGTACCGTCAAGGATGTTACGGATGGTACCATTGGGGCTCTTCCACATTTGCTTCAGCTTAAATTCTTCCACGCGGGCTTCGTCCGGTGTAATGGTAGCGCATTTGATGCCCACGCCATATTTTTTAATGGCATTGGCTGCATCCACTGTTACCTGGTCATCAGTCTGATCACGGTATTCCATTCCCAGGTCATAATATTTGATATCTACTTCCAGGTAAGGTAAAATGAGTTTTTCTTTAATGAATTTCCAGATGATTCTTGTCATCTCATCTCCATCCAGTTCAACCACCGGATTGGCTACTTTAATTTTCTGCGCCATTCTTAGTTAATTTTATTGTTTCAAGGAGAACAAATATATCACTTTATTGCCAGGAAGAGGGTCTTAAACATTCACAATCAGTACCGGAATAGAGAGCCGGTGGCGTACATCTTCAATGGTTTCTCCAAAAATATAATCTTTTAGGCCAGAGTGACCGTGGGCGCCCATGATCAGCATATCGGCCCTTGTATCTTCAACGATCCTGACAATTTCATTCACCCTGTTGTGGTAGCCCAGCACGCCTTTAGCGCGGTATCCCATTTTCTGCAATTGTTCCACGTAAGACGCCAGCCGTTCCTTATCTTTTCGGGTTTCGGCATCATCACTGGAAGCTTCCAGGTATTTGGCAGAAACGCTCTCCACAATATGCAGCAGCGTAAAGGATACGTCTGCATTTCCCTGCGCCAGGGCATGCGCAATTAATTTTTCATCTGCCGGAGAAAAATCCAGCGCAACGGCAATAGACGAAATGGGTTTTATCTGCAGGTTTTCCAACTGAATGGTTGCTCCATGCATCAGGGCTTCTCTTTCCGTTTTCCGTTTTTGAATAACCGGGTAGAACGTCATGGCAAGAAATAACCAGATAAACGCACCAATGGCAAGTAATATGCCCATTTTAGCGGGGAGGCTGATATCCGACTGTAATAAAGTGATGGCTTCATTCGACACCAGGTTCACATTCAGTACCACCAGGATAGCAGCAACCAGCCAGGCAAAGATTTTGACAGGGGTACTGATCACAAACGCTCCCATTGATTTTTTATCACTCACAAAATGAATGAGCGGGATCACTGCAAAGCCCAGTTGTAAACTCAGCACCACCTGGCTAAACACCAGCAGGTCGTCTACTTTTTCTTCCCCATACATCAGGATCACAAAAACAGCAGGTACAATCGCAATCAAACGGGTGAGCAATCTTCTGAGCCATGGATTGATTCTTAATTGCAGATAGCCTTCCATAACAATCTGACCTGCAAGCGTTCCGGTAAGTGTAGAGCTCTGGCCGGCGGCAATCAGTGCAACGGCAAAAAGTATTGGGGCCAGGGATGAACCCAGCAGGGGCTGCAACAGCCGATGTGCGTCTTCTATTTTAGCAACATCGGTATTCCCGGTTTTAAAAAAAACAGTGGCGGCCAGTACCAGGATGGCGGCGTTCACCAGGAAGGCTGCATTCAATGCAATGGTACTATCAATAAAATTGTATTTAAGGGCCGTTTTGATCCCTTTTTTATCGGGGCTGATTTTCCGGGTTTGAACCAATGCAGAATGGAGGTATAAGTTATGCGGCATTACAGTTGCACCGATGATGCCGACGGCAATGTACAAAGCACCCGGGTTAAGTGCAGTGGGAATAAGACCGGTAGCCATTTCTCCCAGGGGAGGTTGCGCCAGCAGGATCTGGATCAGGAAAGACCCCCCGATGACCGCTACAAGACAAATAATAAAAGCTTCCATTTTACGGATCCCATACCGCTGCAGGATCAGGAAGAGAAAAGTGTCCAGCACCGTAATAATGGTGCCCCATACAATCGGTATACCTGTCAATAAGTGTATACCGATTGCCATACCCAATACTTCGGCAAGGTCACAGGCGGCAATGGCCAGTTCGGCCAATATGTACAGGCAAAAATTGACCAGAGGCGGATAGGTTTCCCTGTTGGCCTGTGCAAGATCCCTTCTTCTGACAATGCCCAGTCTGGCACTCAGGCTTTGCAGCAGGAGCGCCATCAGATTACTCATCAGCAATACCCAGATCAACTGATAACCAAATTTCGCCCCGCCCTGCAGATCGGTGGCCCAGTTACCGGGATCCATATAACCCACACTAACCAGGTAAGCTGGTCCTATATAAGCAAGAATCCTTTTGAAACCTTTGCGCGGTAAAGTGGTGTCTACGGTTTCGTGCACTTCGCTTAAAGAGTTTTCAGGATGTATTCGCTGCACCATAACTTAATAGAAGGGTTTCAGTATAAAAGTAAAACAGGCTAAATCTAAATTTATTCGGCCGTCCGGACAAACAAAAAATGATCTCTTTCGGTTTATGCCTTATTTTAGCCAAAATATGCTTGCATGAAAAACTGGCTTGCTGTATTCCTGATTGTACTGGTTTTTGCCTGTAAGGAAAAGAAAATTGACCTGACGGGAGATATCCCCCTGAAGGAAAAGGATTTCTTCGGTGTTTTTAAACCATTACGGCTCCCCTATTCGGTGAGTGATACCAATATTGATAAGTCTGCCGATACCATTACGATTGGTGTGAAGGCCTTCCTTCAGTTCTTCCCCGACAGTGCTTTCCAAGCCATTACCGGAAACAACAGGAAGTTTGTATTGCACCCCATTGGTAAAATTGAAAAAGAGAAAGAGCAGTATCTACTGGTACTGCTGAAACAGCAGAAGAAAAAGAAATTACTGGTATTTGTTACGGATAAAAAGAACAGGTTCCTGGCAGCAAAAGAACTGCTGAGCAATGCCAAACAGGATGAGTATTTTCATTCACTCTCCATTAATAAAGAGCCTACCTTTCTGCTGAGCAAGGAAAAATTCGGAAAAGACAATAACCTGCTTTTTTCGAGGGCAGGCTGGGTGTACAATGACGCCGGCATATTCATGGTTGTAATCAACGATTCCAATGAAGACCCCATCAAATCGCAGGTCATCAATCCACTGGATACACTCCCCAGAAAAAACAAGTACAGCGGAGATTATATTAAAGACAAGAAGAATTATGTGTCGATCCGGGATGGAAAGGATGTCAATAATTACCGGTTCTTTGTTCATTTCGAAAGAAATGCAGGCGCCTGTACAGGTGAGTTAAAAGGCGACCTGAAAATGACCGGCCCGGGCAGTGGTATTTTTAATGAGAGCGGGGATCCCTGTATCATCGATTTTAAATTTGAAGGAAATAAGATCTCCTTAAAAGAACAGGGAAGCTGCGGAAATCACCGCGGGATCAAATGTTTTTTCAACGATACATTCATCAAAAAGAAGGAACCCCGGCAAAAAACAGGAAAAAAGAAATAAGCAATCTTTGAAGAACGGGTTATCCACCGCCTAATGTGTATAAAGTACATTAACCAGGGAAAATAAACTTATATTGCGCCTAGAACAGTAAACCAAATAGCACATGAATTTCAGAAATTACCAGGTTCCTTATCCCCTCAACGATCAGTATGCTAAGAAAGCTGCATACTTTTCTATGGAGTTTGCCATTCATCAGCCATTAAAAATATACAGCGGGGGCTTAGGCTTTCTGGCCGGCTCGCATTTACGCAGCGCATATGAATTACGTCAAAATATGATCGGCATCGGTATCCTTTGGAAATACGGATATTACGATCAGGCCCGTAACCAGGATCAGACCCTGCAGGTTACCTTCATGGAAAAGATCTACAGCTTCCTGGAAGATACCGGCATCAAGTTCCAGATTCTTATTCACGAGCATCCTGTTTGGGTAAAAGCCTTTTACCTGAACCCGGAAACGTTTAAAAGCGCTCCATTATTTTTATTGAGCACAGACCTTCCGGAGAATGATTATGTATCGCAGACCATTACCCATCGTTTGTATGATGCCAATGTAGCTACCAAAGTGGCCCAGTTTATTTTGCTGGGGGTTGGCGGTGCAAAACTGATCGATGAGCTGGGCTTCAATCCGGATGTGTATCACCTGAACGAAGCACATGGAATTTCTGCTGCGTTCTATCTCCTGAATAAATTCAAGAGTACAGAGAAGGTAAAAGAGCATTTGGTATTCACTACACATACTCCTGAGGAGGCCGGTAATGAAAAGCACGACATCTACCTCTGCCATAAAATGAGCTATTTCTGCGGACTCAGCATAGATGAAGTACGCAAACTCACCGGTATAACAGACGACCAGTTCAACCATTCTCTGGCTGCATTGCGTTTTGCAAGAAAGGCCAATGGCGTATCTGCCCTGCATGGTGTGGTGAGCCGCGAAATGTGGAAGCACTACGAAGGGATCTGCCCGATTACGTCTATCACCAATGCCCAAAACTGGACATACTGGGCCGATAAGCAAATGTATCGTGCCATGGAAGAGAAGAACGATGAAATTTATGATGACCGGAAAAAATACCTGAAAAAACGAGCCTTCGAAATAGTTGCCGATCAAACCGGTAAACTCTTTGATCCGAATGTACTCACCATTGTATGGGCCAGAAGATTTGCAGGTTATAAGCGTGCAGATATGCTCACTTACGACATGGAGCGTTTTGAAAGATTGCTGAACAACGCCAAATATCCGGTACAGATTATCTGGGCGGGTAAGGCTTATCCCGTAGATTACCCGGCTATTTCGCAATTCAACAACCTGGTTCATCTCAGTAAGAACTACAAAAACGTAGCTGTTTTAATTGGTTATGAACTGGCCCTGAGTAAGCGCCTGAAACAGGCTTCTGATATCTGGCTGAACAATCCAAGGGTGCCCAGGGAAGCTTCCGGTACCAGTGGCATGACAGCGGCCATGAACGGAGCGGTGAACTTCTCCACCGATGATGGCTGGATTCCGGAATTCATTAACCATGGCAACAACGGTTTTGTTGTACCAAAGGCCGATTACCTGAATATGACCCAGCATGATCAGGATGAGTACGACCTGAATAAGGTATATGAAATCCTGGAACAGCAGATTCTGCCGATGTATTACGAGAACAAGGATACATGGAGACAGATCATGAAGAATGGTATGCGTGATGTGCGTTTCCAGTTCGACAGTAACAGGATGGCACATGAATACTACGAAATCATGTATAAATAAGTGACTGCCCGATGTCAAACAAAATTGCCATAGCCATCACAGGAGCCAGCGGCGCTATCTATGCCAAACTCCTGCTCAGCAAACTCGTAGCGCTGAAAGACCAATATGAAGCGGTGGGTGTTGTAATGAGTAAGAACGCCGAAGAAGTATGGCAGACCGAACTGGGAGATGATTCCTACAGGAACTATCCCTTCCGTTTCTATGCCAAAACAGATTTTACTGCGCCGTTCGCCTCCGGATCGGCCCGGTACAATACGATGATTGTGGCCCCCTGCAGCATGGGCACATTGGGAAGAATCGCCTCCGGCGTGAGCGATGACCTGGTTACCCGTTCGGCAGATGTGATTTTAAAGGAAAGGCGAAAGCTGATCCTGATGGTCAGGGAAGCGCCTTACAATCTCATTCATATCCGTAATATGGAAACCGTAACGCTGGCCGGAGGTATAATCTGCCCGGCTACCCCATCCTATTACAGTTTGCCTAAAACCATCGAAGAGGTAGCGTCTACCGTGGTAGACCGTGTGCTGGATCTGGCAGGCCTGGATCTGCAGAGTTACCGATGGGGATCCTCCGGTAAATAATTCAGCGAAAAACATTCACAAAAAATCCCGGTAACCATCAGAGCTACCGGGATTGTATTTTAATGCACCTGCTTACATCTGCACGATGCTGTTATACTTTTGATGCGGATTCTTCGGGTGACTCTTCTTTTCTTTCCTGGAAGGTAAAACGCAACTCACCCTGTTCCTTATCCAGATCGGCCACCAGCACATCACCTTGTTTAATGGTCATTTTCATGATTTCCTCGGCCAAAGGATCTTCCAGGTATTTCTGGATGGCTCTGTGCAGCGGCCTTGCACCAAACTGAACATCGTATCCTTTATCTGCCAGAAATTCCTTTGCTTCTGCAGTCAGCTGTAAAGAGAACCCAAGGTTCAGTAAACGTTTGGATACACCGGTCATCAGGATATCAATGATATTGAAGATATTATCTTTGGTAAGAGAATTGAACACCACTACATCATCAATCCGGTTCAGGAATTCAGGAGAGAACGTACGTTTCAGGGCTTTTTCAATCACTGCCTTGCTGTTCTCTTCCGCATTTTGCATCCTGGTAGCTGTTGCAAAACCTACCCCGTCCCCAAACTCCTTCAACTGGCGAACACCAATATTGGAAGTCATAATGATCATGGTATTCTTGAAGTCCACCTTTCTGCCCAAACCATCGGTAAGCTGTCCGTCGTCGAGTACCTGCAAGAGGATATTATAAATATCCGGATGCGCTTTTTCAATTTCATCCAGCAGGATCACACTGTATGGCTTTCTTCTTACTTTCTCGGTTAACTGACCGCCTTCCTCATAACCTACATATCCGGGAGGCGCACCGATCAGCCTGCTGACGGTGAATTTTTCCATGTATTCACTCATGTCGATGCGGATCAGGGCATCTTCGGAGTCGAACATATATCTTGCCAGGGCGCGTGCCAGCTCGGTTTTACCTACACCGGTAGGGCCAAGGAAAATAAAGGTACCAATGGGTTTTTTAGGGTCTTTCAACCCTACCCTGTTTCGCTGAATCGCTTTCACCACTTTTTGAATGGCGTCATCCTGGCCAATCACCATGCTCCTCATGTCTTCGCTCATACGGCGAAGTTTCTCTGTTTCGGCCTGTACCATGCGTTTAACAGGGATGCCGGTCATCATACAGATCACTTCTGCAATATTCTCTTCCGAAATCGGATAACGCCTGTTCTTGCTTTCTTCTTCCCACTGGTTTTTTGCTTTCTCCAGTTCTTCGCCCAGGCGTTTTTCTGTATCCCTCAAAGAAGCGGCTTCTTCAAAACGCTGGCTCTTCACCACCTTGTTCTTTTCGTTCTTCACCTCTTCAATCTTCTTCTCCAGCTCTACAATTTCCTGCGGAACATTGATGTTTTTCAGGTGTACCCTTGCACCCACTTCGTCCATTACATCAATGGCTTTATCGGGCAGCAAACGATCGGTCATATAGCGGTCGCTGAGCTTCACACAGGCATCAATGGCATCATCGCCATAGGTCACATTGTGGAAGTCCTCATATTTGCTCTTGATATTATTGAGGATCAGGATCGTCTCCTCCACACTTGGCGGTTCAATCAATACTTTCTGAAAACGCCTGTCTAATGCGCCATCCTTTTCAATGTACATTCTGTATTCGTCCAGAGTAGAAGCGCCGATGCACTGGAGTTCTCCCCTTGCCAACGCAGGTTTGAAAATATTGGACGCATCCAGGGAACCACTGGCTCCTCCGGCTCCTACAATGGTATGTATTTCATCAATGAACAGAATCACATCCCTGTTTTTTTCCAGTTCATTCATGATGGCTTTCATTCTTTCCTCAAACTGGCCACGGTATTTTGTACCTGCTACAAGGGCGGCAAGGTCCAGAGAAATGACTCTCTTATCGAACAATACACGGCTTACTTTGCGCTGCACAATACGGAGCGCCAGGCCTTCCACAATGGCGGTTTTACCCACACCCGGCTCACCAATCAGGATCGGATTGTTCTTTTTCCGCCGGCTCAGGATCTGGCTTACACGCTCAATTTCCTGTTCCCTGCCTACAATCGGGTCCAGTGTACCTGCTTCTGCCAGTTTGGTGATATCTCTTCCAAAATTATCCAGTACAGGTGTTTTACTTTTTGCAGCCCCCGGAGCCTGTTTTCCGGCTCTGGACTGCTGGTAACCCGCACTTTTTTTCTCTTCGTCGAACTCATCATCCCCTTCATCCGGGAATTCACTTCTCGGAGGAGGGTTGGTGGTCCCCACCATACCCAGTTCATTGCGGAACAGATCGTAATCAATATCAAACTGGTTCAGGATCTGGGTGGCGATATTTTCCTTGTTTTTAAGAATGCTTAACATCAGGTGCTCCGTTTCTACCAGCGGGCTTTTCAGGGCCTTCGCTTCCAGAACGGTTACACGGATTACTTTTTCTGCCTGTTTGGTCAGGGGCAGACTGTTGATATTAGCAATATTTTTACCTGTTTTATCTTTTACGGCCAATTCGACCTCTTTCCTGAGTTCATACAGGTCTACATTCAACTGTTTCAAGACCTTGATAGCCGTATTGTCACCGTCGCGGATCAGTCCGAGCAACAAATGTTCTGTGCCAATAAAATCATTGCCTAACCTTAGCGCCTCTTCCCTGCTGAAAGAAATGATCTCTTTTACCTGTGCTGAAAAATTATTATCCATGAGCTAAATTTGGATTTATACAATTATAACGAATAATTTTGACCGAAGTTGTAGAGCACTTATTCACAGTTTGTTAATTGAATGCCCTAGTTATGGAAGTCAAAATTGATACCAAGGAGAAATTTACCGTCGTAACACCGGTAACCGCCAATCTTTCTGCCAATATAGCAGCAGAATTGATCAGCATTTGCAATGATCTGCTGCATCAACCGGTAAAAAATGTAATACTCAATATGTCAGAAGCGGCTACCCTGGATCCTTCCATTGCCGGAACCATTACCGATCTGCAGCAGCAGTTTTACGAAAAAAGCGCCTCATTTGTCATCTGTAACCTTTCCGATGCAGCTGCCCAAACCCTGGATCAGCTGGAACTGACAGAATTATTGAATATTACCCCTACCGAATCCGAAGCCTGGGATATTGTACAAATGGAAGAGATTGAACGGGAACTGCTGGACGGAGACGATGTGAATTTTGAAACCAACGATTAAACCAACCCGGCTGCATGCATTTACAAAACTGGTATGCAGTATTGTCTGTAACACCCAACGCAAGCGAACAGGAAATCCGGCAGGCATACCGGAGACTGGCGCACCGTTTCCATCCCGATAAAAATCCGGGGAATGACCAGACCTCCCTTCATTTTCAGTTGATTAAGGAGGCTTATGAAGTGTTAAGTAATCCTAAACGCAGGTCGGCCTACGACCGGCAGGTTTATTTAGGGAACAGCGTTCAAAATACCCCAAAATACTATCCTTCGGCTGCAGAACTGACAGATGCCGCCGCCCGGTTACACCAGGATCTGCTTAGGCAAAACCAGTTTTTCATTAACCGCGACTGGCTGTTTACCCAATGTATGGAATTGCTATCGCCCGAAAACAGGCAGCTGCTGCTAAAGAACCGGGATCGTTCAGTAATAGCGCAGTTTCTGAAATTTCAGTTTGAATCGGCTATTTTTCTGACCTACCGGCAAAATATCATCCTGTCGAATCAGTGGAAGCAACTCAGCGGAGGTATGCCGGAACTGGAACAACTGGTCAGCAACCATCTGCAACGTACAAAAAGAGCGCACTTATGGGATAAATCTAAAATATGGGTTGCCATAGGAATTGGTATCACTATCACCTTACTGATTGTACTTTCCTGATTAAGGTTCAATGATTTTCTCCACCCTGGCCAGTTTACCTGCCGCATTCACCCCCTCAACAATGATTCTGAATTTTCTGGTAAGATCATTATTGAAGAAATTAATTTTAATAGTATTGTTTTTCTTATCAGTAAGAACATAAGGATTCCAGTACAGGGTGGAACGGGTATCCGGTTTTTTGGCCACGGGATACGTATAATCCGGATGGTAGAATTCCTTATATGCGGTATAACCGTTGAGTGTAGCGCTATTCATTCCTTTGATCCTGTCGGTACTTCGGTCAGCGGGTTTCCTGGTATAGATGGCAATGGCCCCAGAGGCCCCATTGCCGGTAGAAGCCATAAAAGGCGGCTTGAACACTTTCACATAAGCTACATCAGTCATAGACAGATTCATGGCAGATAAAGCATCCGCAGGCATTTCATTGATGAAGATATCAGGGGTACCTTCGCGCCAGTTTAAGCCAGGTACATTGTCGCTGTTGGCATCTTCTGCGCCGTTGGCACCCATCATTGGAATAGACATGGTTAACCCTGGAATCAGGTTCTGCAGGTAGTAGAAAATATTGATGGAAGCTTTGGCCCGTTCATCATTCATGATATCAAAGGCATAATCGTTTCTATTGCTGAAAATTCCGGTTGTATATTTTTCATCCAGCACTTCAACATTCGATTTGGCTTTTGAATGCACAACCACGTCTTTCAGTGTAACAGTGGTATCAAAGCGGCTTCTCACCGTTGCAGCACTGGTATAAAACAGGTTACCGGCCCTTAATCCGGAAGTATCCGGGCGGGTATAGTCAATAGGTTTCAGTGAAGCGGGGATATCCATCAAGGGGATGCCTGACTGAATATTGGCGCTTAATCGATCGCTGAGTTTCTTATCTGCATTAATCTGGTAGTACACTTTTACGGTATCAAAAAAGATCAGCCCGCGCTGGTTAAAGGAGCCGTCGGCAGCAATCGGCGTCATAAAGTATTGTTTGGTACTATCTTTTGATTGCATAATCAGCGTAAGTTGCTGATTGGGTTTAATGGGATTGTTTTTTTCCATTATCAGTTTCCCTTTAATCTGCAGGTAATCGCTGTCTATGGGATATTTCAGCTGGAGCGGTTTCTCGGCCACTATATCTTCCCACCGGATTCTGCGCCAGCCATGGGTCAGCATCAGGAGGTCCAGGCGCTGGCGAACAGTTTCATTATCTGAAGAAAAATAGTAAGAAGGCTGATGGATATATCCTTTCAGATCACCACTCAGCAAAAGTTGAGCAATGATGCCGCAACTACTGTCCGAAGGAAACGAAGCATCCGTGACCGACACAGACATATTGCTTGATATACTGTCGGGAACATGGATGGAAAAAGTATTCTTAGAGCGGTTGGTAAATCGTTTGGTGTCGGCATACACATCCGGGAAAAACTGGTAATTATTGTTGTTAACGTACACAATCCTTTCTGCAACAGGAATCCAATGATCATCAAAAACAGTTAGCTGCAAAATGCCGGTTTGCAGGTTGGCAGTAGGAATCTCACCTCCTGCCCTGAGTTTAGCGCTCAGATTGATAGAGGCATTGTAGACCATTTGCTGGTTAATCGTTGCGACAATGTGCAGCAGTTTGAAATTATCTGAAACAGCAGCGCTTCTTTTAACGATGAAGATGGTTTTATTTCCCGTGAGTCTTGATTCAAGTACAACGCCATTGCTCTTGGCTACCGGAAGCGGGGTGTTATGGGTAATACCAAATTCATCTACCCACGCACAGGAATAAGTTTCGTTGGCCTGAGGTTCAAGCAAAAAACTTCCCATTCCATTGTGTACCGAAACAATGGAATCAATCAATTCATTCTTATTATTCAGAATAGCCCCTTTTACAGCTACAGGCATCCCGCTTTGATCCACCGCTTTAAATGCTACTGTAGCGCTAATCCCCTTTATCAGGTCACCGCCTTCGGGAAAAAATCGCAGGGAAACTTCCGGCTGTTTAACAGCAGGTTTTGGCGCAGCGTCGTCCTGCGCTACCTGGAGCCGGGTATTGTATATAAATGATGAATCAAAATTCATCATCCATCTTGTATAAGCTTTCAGATAAATGGCTCTCCCCTCATATTTAGCAGGCACCTCAAACTGCCCCCTTGCAGAAGACTCAAACACCGGGTGGATGGTATGTTTAATCAGTTTGCCTTTGTGATCATACCAGTCTACATAAAAATTCCTGCTGTAATCGGAAGGTGTTTCACCTGCTCTCAGGTAGGCTTTGAACCAGATGGTTTCTCCCTTACTGTAAACCTGCTTATCAAAATGCAAATGCAGTTTTTCCTGCTGGTATTCGGTTCTGTAAACATGAAGCATTGAATCAGGCTGTTGTGCTGTTGACCGAACAACGATCATTACGAACAGCGAAAAGAGAAAGGCGGACAGTTTCCTGTTAGGCATAAAGTGAAGTTGTGTAATCAACTGGAGGTTACGAATTTATTGAAAAAAAACAGGTTGGAAGGCATCCTACTGTTAAAATTAAAAAAAGGAAGGGTCTTCTCCGGCCCTTCCTTTTTTGCAACAGAACAGTAAAAAAATTATTGATTCTTATCTAATGTAAAGGATACATAAGGCAGACGAGTGCCAGTTGAGCCGGAATATCCCATCGTAAAAATGGTTATCACCCGCTCACTCTGTAAGGTATTGCCACTTGAATAAGTAGCGGTTGCCTTGGTAGTGATGGCAGCTCCTGCAGGTCTCACATCCCATGTGGTAGCATTGCCAGATACGTAACCTGGAGCATTCACCCCGGTTTTCAGGGTAAATGTATCCGTAGCAGCCATGAAAGCCACGTTATTCTTGATCAACTGACCATTCAGGTAAATATCCACTGCGGGAAGGTTTGGAATCAGGTTTACAAAACGGAAACGGCAATGACCTGTATCCACTTTTGCAATTTCATTCTTTACCAGTTTGGATTGTGTTTTTACCGCTGTATCCGCTATATGCAATGTATACGGCGCATTATCCGGAATGGTGATATTGGTAGTATACAGTACAATGGAATCTTCCGCAGTTCCTTTTTTCGGAATTACGACAGCAATCTTATTACTTCCCTGTGGTACAGATAAATAATGGGGAAAGTTGCTCCCCCGGGTATTGTAACCGCCACCCGGAAAAGGAGTCCGGGTTTGCAGCGCATTACTGACCACTTTATCATTGATTTTGATTACCATGGTATTATAATCCACGGTATAGGCAAATGCCAGGTTCACCTTCAGTTGGCCAGTTGTAGCCGAAGTACCATAAACAGCATATGCCTGGTTTGTAACACCGTCATTTTTGGTACAGGCATACAGGAAAAGGAATGCTGCAGCCGGAATGATGTATTTTAAACTGATTTTTTTCATTGTTCTTGTTTTTCAGTTGAGATTAAGGTTGCATAAACCAATGTTCCTTGGTATGGTAATCTGATGCCAAAGCGCCGATCGTTTGTAACGCAGGAATATTGTACAGATACTCAGAATTGTATCGTGGACGCGCGCGGTAAGCAAGCTTACCTGCGTTATACACGTTTAACACGGAAGGCAAAGTGAACCCGGCATAGACCTGTGTTCCGGTAGCGGGATCAATATCTGTATAATGGAAACGGCGCAGATCGGTCCAGGTTTCGTGGAAACCATAGCCATACAGTGCAATATACTTTTGCAGCATAATCATACTCAGCGTTAAATTAGCAGCACTTACGGGGATCACTTTCGGATCGGTCAGATAAGCAGCCCTTGAAGCCGAGGTGATCTTTTTAGACAAAGGAATTCTGTTGTCATAATCTGTAGTCAACAAATCAAAAGACAGGTTAATAGCATTGGTATAAGCAGTAAGGGCCAGGGCCTTATCCCCTTTTCTGTAGGCAGCTTCCGCTTTCATGAACTGCATATCGCTGGCAGTAATTACCGGGAATGGAGCCAGGTTGTTGAAGATATATCTACCTGAATCAGGTACAGCAGTAGAAGTGCTGCTAAAGAGTTGTCTCCAGAAATTCTTTGGCTGATCATTGGTACCTAAACCGGAAGAACCCTGTCCTGGCAGTATACCTTTGTAAGTGCCATTGTTGTTCTCATTCAGCAGGTAAGGTGTTCTTGGATCAATAATACCAGAGAATGGAGAGGCGGCGGAAGCACCGGTCAGCAAATCTGCAATGAATGCGGTCTGCCTCAGAGTGCCGATATTACCCCTGTAAGGTCCGTAGTAGTTATTGGTACCGCTGAAGTTACCACCCTGCCATTTCTGGGTGGCATTGTCTGCATTGGTGGTAATAGACAGGTTGCAATACTTGATTACAGAATCGGCGTAGTTGTTGGTGGTATAAATGGTTTTGTTACTCAGGTGTGCATATGACCTTGCCTTGATGGCATATACAAACTTTTTCCATTTGTTCACGTCTCCGCCGTAAAAATAGGTATCTCCCTTGGCAAGGTTGGCAGGACTGACCGCACCATCGGTTCTGTTGAGGTAGTAAATAGCGCTGTCGCAGATTTTACGAACCGTATCATACACTGCTTCCTGCGAATCGTAATCAAACTGGGAACGACTTGCATCAAAGGATTGTTTCAGGATCACTTCGCCGTATTGTTCCGTTAAAGTCAGCCAGCTGAACGCAAACAAGGCATTTGCAACACCCACATAGTCCCATTTTTCCTGCCATCTTCCCCTGGAAATGATATACTTGGCATTGGCGCCGATACCATAATAATGCATGGCCCAAACCAGGCCGGTATTATCACTGCCTGTACCATAAACACCACCCATCTGATCGTAGCTGTTATTGGTAGCTACATCTCCCCAGTACTGAATATAACGAGCCATCAAAACAGCTTCTGCTGCACAACCATAAGAACCACCACCACCACCGGTTGGAGGTGCGGCGGTTGAAGTCATCTGGTTGATGGCATTCGGTAAAACAGCTTCAATATCCACCTCAACCGGGTTGTTGGGGTTTAAGTAAACGCTGTCCAACTTTTTCGAGCAGGCCTGGATCGTTAGGATACCAATAGCAAAAGCCATCGTTTTAAGCGAAAAAGTTATAAAGGATTTATTTTTCATAATAATGTATTATTTAATTCAATTAAAAACCAACTCTGAGACCACCGTTGAAACTTAAAGGAGCGGCGATATTACCATAATCAAACCCTACTGCACCTACCCCTTTTAATGCCGCGTTACCACCATTTGAGGCAGGATCTGCACCGGAATAGTTGGTGAACAGGATCAGGTCGTTACAGGTCAGGAAGAAGCTCATGGATTTAACGGATCTGAACTTTTTGTTCAGTAATTCTGATGGCATGGTATAACTCAGGGAAATATCTCTCAACCGGAATGCATTGATATCTCTTTCCATATAGTCTTCCTCCGGCATGGAAGCAGCACCATAATAAGCATTATTATAGTAAGGGGTTACATAAATATTGTTCACCGTTGGGGTGGCGGTATTTTCCAAACCATCCTGCACAACAGCCTGTACAACCCTTGGCGTTAAACGATCAGCGGTTTTAATAGATTTACCCAGGGTGGTCAGGTACATATTGGTACCGTTATAGATATCCCCGCCAATTCTCAAATCCCATAAGAAGCTGAAATTCCAGTTTTTGTAACGGAAACGGTTCACTGTACCTAAGGTAAGCCATACCGTTCTGTCGGCGCGTACTCTCCAAACCGCATCCTGTACTGGCAGGCCGGTTAAAGCCGATACCAGGATGGCACCGTTATTGGAAGCTACACCGTTTAAGCCTGCAGGAGTCAGGTTCTGGCGCTTGTAACCATAACTGGTAATGGTACCGGTAGAAAATCCGGGTCTGATACCGCCCCTTGCGTTACCATACAACCATGTAGATGCATCGTAGTAATCACCGCCGGAAATATCAATGGACGCGGGGATGGCCAATACATTGTTCCACATATGGTTAAAGTTGAACTGGATATTCCAGTCAAAATCCTTTTTGCGGATGGCTTTGAAGCCCAGGGAAATCTCCAGGCCTTCGTTCTGCACACTGGAGTTATTGGCAGTGTTCAGTATAAAGCCTGTACCATAGCTGGCACGGAAACCCTGTGCAATCTGATCCAGCGCCTTGGTGTTATAATAAGCCGCGTCAATAGAGATTTTGTCATTCCACAACCTTAATTCAGTACCAATTTCATAGGTATTCTGTCTTTCAGGTTTCAGGTTAGGATTGGCATTGGTATATGCATATTGCAACGGAACAATTCCTGGCGCAACACTCGTCACAGTAGGAACAAAATTTGACTGGTTGGCATAAGGCGATGGGAGCCTTGCAGTGGAAGCCAGGGAGCCTCTCAGTTTCCAGTAACTTAAAGCGCCACCCTTCAGTGTAGGGAAGATATCGCTCATGATCACACTCAAACTACCTCCCGGGTAGCTGTAGTTCCTGTTGGCAGCAGGCAGGACGGAAGAAGATTCAAACGCAAGTGAACCGGTCAGGAACACTAAGTTCTTATAGCTTACAGTCGCTTCCGCAAATCCGGCAATCTGGTAGTTCTTTCTCAGATTCCATTTATCATTGCCTGCCAAAGCAGCACGGCTTAAACGTGTACGGGTTGCAGGATCGGTGGCGCTGCTGTCAAAACCCCTTGTACTGTCTTTTGTACCAGAGATACCATACAAATCCATATCTGTCTGGCTCCAGCGGGTACCCACAGTAAACCTGGTATTGAAATCGCCAAATGCTTTTTTAACGGTAGCTGTAATAGTGTGGTTATAGGTAGCCGCTTTTATCCAATAGTTATCCAACTGACCTTTATTGGCCATGGAAGATTGTGCAGAAGACTCCGGATCACGGAACTGGAAGCCTGAGGTTGCATAATAGTTGTAACCAAATCGGCCTGCAACGGTTAACCACTTATAAGGATTGTAGTTGATGGCCAGGTTGGCTTCATAGTTATTGGTCTTATCCCTGGACTCGTTTCTGTTAACCGCGAAGAAAGGATTATCTGTTTCAGAAACAGTACCCAGTCCTGCATCATCTGCGGGATTGTTGGCCAGCGGATTGGCCAGGTACCGCTTGTGCCCGTTTGACAATAAATAGTCTACTGCATTATCAGTAGCCGGCCATAAATACAGGTTCAGTAAATAGCTGTTGGCGCCTTTTAAGGCCTTATCGTTATTACTGTTGCTGTAGGCAAGTGAAGGCGTGATATCGATGTACTTACCAATTTTAGAAGTATTGGTAATTCTGAAGTTCACCCGCTGTAAGCGGGTGTTGGGCACTACCCCACTTTGGTCGTAGTAAGAACCACTGATCCTGGTGCTGGAATTTCCTTTACCAAATTCCACGCTCAGGTTGTGGAGCATACCAAATCCTGTTCTGAAGAAGTTGCCAACATTGTCATAGAGTTTTGTACTTGGATCCATTGCAGGTCCAAATGCAGAAAAAGTTGCAGTGGAAGCCACCCCGTTGGTGCCGGTCTGGAAACCATTGAACGCTTTTGGTAAGTTTTGGATAGACTGGAAACGGATACTGTTGTCGTAGTTCACATTGAAACGCTTGCTGTCAGTTACTTTGGCTCTCTTGGTAGTAATAACAATGGCGCCGTTACTGGCGGCGCTACCGTATAGTACCGTTGCTTCAGGTCCTTTCAGTACAGTTACCGACTCAATATCATTCGGGTTGATATCCGCAATCCTGTTGGTGAAATCATTGGAGGTATTGCTTTGACCGGCAGCAGATGGCACAGAAGCGGTAGCGTCGATCGTGGAGTTATCTCTCACCACTCCATCCACCACAAAGAGCGGCTGGTTGTCTAAAGACAGGGAGTTGAAACCACGCAACACGATGGTGGAAGATGCACCCGGCACACCGGAAGTGGCCGTGATGGTTGCACCTGCAATTCTACCCTGCAAACCACCAATAAAGTTTTCACGCTGGGTTTCTTTAAGGTCGTCCCCTTTTACAACCTGCGTAGAATAACCCAGGTCGCGGGATTTTCTTTTAATATCCATTGCAACCACTACCTCATCCAGTTCTGTAACAGAACTCTTCAGTAAGATTTCGATTTTACCACTACCAATAACATAGCGCTGGGCCTCATAACCAATATAAGTAACCTGCAAGGCTTGACCCTTGTTGGCCTTAATGGTAAAAGAACCATCTTCTTTGGATTGTTCGGTAGCAGTTGAACCAACCACTTTAATGGTTACACCGGAAAGAGGTGTTTTTTTATCGGCATCCAGAATGGTGCCCGAAACCGTTTGACTTTGCCCGTAGGAAGGCAGCGTGAAAACGAGCAGTAAAAAACAAACTGCTTTAATCAAGCTTGGGAGTTTTCTCATTGTTCAGTGTTTGTTTCTGATGACAGCAACTTCATGCAAAAAGCTGCAAAAAGCTGCTCAATCGTTAAAATAAATCTAATTCGGTGTTAAATATAAACGAAGAATTGTTAAACAACGAAAAAATTACAGCAATAAATTGCAGAAACTTGCAAATTTTAATGTGTATTTTCAACAATAAGTGTGGCTGGAATCAGCGAATGGAAATCCCTTTTTGGGCGTAAGGAACCAATAATTCATCCCCGGGGTCCAATTCGGTAATAAGCACATCAACCTGTTCCAAACCACAAACCAATAGTCGTTGGGTGGTATTCAGTTTTTCAGAAATGGCCAGAGAAACCACTTTTTGAGAACAGTTGATCATGGCGCGCTTTACCTCAATAATTTCCAATTCGAGGTCGGTAATTCCATCAACGGTATCAATGCTGTTTGTGCCAAGTAGACAAAGATCGGCCCTGATCTGTCCAAAACGGTTCACAACTTCCGCTCCTACCGCCATCTGCGCGCTTTTCAGCAGTTTGTTGCCGAAAAAAATCACTTCAATATGCGGGTGATTCAGCAACTCCAGTGCAATGGGTACGTTGGAGGTAACAAATGTGGCATTCAGTTCGGCTGGGAGAAGCTTAATTAATTCACGCATAGTGGTACCACCTGAGATGGCCACCAGCATACCATCCTTAATCAGTTGGATGGCTTTTTGGGCAATAATCTGCTTGGCGGAAAGATTGTAGACCTGGTTGGTTTCAATGGTAAAATGAAAGGACTTGGCCAGCGCCCCGCCGTGCACTTTCATGAGTTTTCCTTCTTCCGCTAATTCCTGCAAATCCCTGCGGATTGTATCTTCAGAAACATCCAACTGTACACATAAATCTGCTGATAATACCTTGTTATGTATATTAATCTGTTGGATTATGTAGGCCTGTCTTTCTTTCTTAAGCATCCTTAAAAGTAAAGAGTTTGCAGAAAACCGCACAAATTATTTATAATTTAAATGCCGGCAGACCGCTGAGTAACGTAAATTAGCAGCCCGGCAACTCCATGATTTCTCCCAATACCATACAACAGATCACCAATCGGATCGACATCATAGATGTGGTGGGTGAATTCGTGAAACTCAGGAAAAGAGGTACGAATTACCTGGGGCTCTGCCCTTTCCATGGAGAAAAATCTCCTTCATTTACCGTTTCCCCGGCCAAGGAAATCTATAAGTGCTTCGGCTGCGGCAAAAGCGGTAATACCATCACCTTCCTGATGGAACACGAGAAGTACAGCTATGTGGAAGCCCTGAAATGGCTGGCCGAACGCTATAATATAACGGTAGAGGAAACCCAGAAAACACCTGAGCAGGTTCAGCAGATACAGATAGCCGACAGCCTGCACGCCATCAATCATTTTGCACAGAAGTTTTTTACAGACCAATTATTCAATACAGAGGAAGGCGTCCAGATAGCACGCTCCTATTTAAAGGAAAGAGGATTCCGCGATGAAGTGATTCAAAAATTTCAGATCGGCTACAACCCTGAGGCAAGAGATACGCTTACCAAGGCCCTGCTGGCCAACCAGTTTAATGCGGAACTACTTCCGAAAACAGGACTGGTATCTAACCGGAATAATGAGCTGTCCGATAATTACCGCAACAGGATTATTTTCCCGATCCATAACAACAGCGGCAAGGTCATCGGCTTTGGCGCCAGGGTAATTGGCAAGAACGACCGGGGACCCAAATACATTAATACCCCCGAAAATGAGATCTATGTAAAGAGCAGGATTCTTTACGGCTCCTATTTTGCCAGAACGGCCATCGACAAAGCAAAAGAATGTTTGCTGGTAGAAGGTTATACCGATGTGGTAAGCCTGCACCAGGCAGGAATAGAAAACGTGGTAGCCAGCGGCGGTACTTCATTAACCATTGATCAGTTAAGGCTGATCAAAAAATACACAGCCAACCTCACCATTATTTATGACGGGGACAGTGCCGGCATCAAGGCAGCCCTTCGCGGGCTGGATCTTGCCCTGGAAGAAAGCCTGAACGTAAAATTGGTATTGATTCCCGATAATGAGGACCCGGACAGTTATGTAAATAAAGTGGGCGCAAAAGCTTTTAACGATTTCATCGCTGCCAATAAAAAGGATTTCATTCTTTTTCAGCTGGAAGTTTTGCTGAAAGAAGCTGGCGCCGATGTAAGCAAAAAAAGCAGTATCGTCAACCAGATTGCCGAATCGCTCAGCAGGATCAGCAAGGCCGAAGATTTCACCAAGCAGCAGGATTACATTAAGCAATGCGCAGCCCTGCTGAAGATAGATGAGACCGGGTTTACGAACCTGGTCAATAAATACAAGCGCGACAAAATTGCAAAGGAAGAGAAGAAACTCCCATTTGATGAAGCTGCATTTATTCAACAGGATTCGGAACAGCGCCCCTCACAGGAATATGAAGATTCCACCGCGCTGCTGCAACAGGATGATCTCTTCGAAAAAAACATACTGCGCGTATTACTGGAACACGGGCTCAAAACTTTCAACGAAGAGCTGACCATTGCAGCCTATATTTTCCAGGAAATGGAACATTTCCAGTTCGACAACCCTTTATACGTTAGTGTACTGGAGTATTATAAAGACTGGTATAACAAGGGAATGGAGCCAACTGTCAAAACCATGTTGTATCACGAAGATGAAAGCATCCGCAACCTGATTGTCAATATTTCCATGACCCCATTTGAACTGAGCCAGCGCTGGGATGATGTAATGGAAGGAATGAAAATCCTGGAAAGGGACACTTCTGTGGAAGACGCCATTACCAGCATGAATTATTTCAAGCTGAGAAAGATCAAAAAAATGTTCGAACAGAATCAGCAGGATATGGAGAAAGCTCCGTTTGAGGAACAGCTCAAACTGATTGAACTGCACAAGCAACTGAAAGAATTTGAAAGAGACATCACCAACCGGCTGGGAACCGTGATCATACGCTGATCAACTAAGCACCGGTGCCATTCGATCCCGGAATTTCAGGCAATAATATATACAATAAAAAAGGCCCCGGAAATTCCGGAGCCTTTTGCAACTTAATGTAATTTTTATTTCACTTCTTCAAACTGTGCATCTTCAACAGTATCTCCCTTAGACCCGCTGTCATCCTGAGGGCCTTGCTCAGCGCCTGGCTGAGCACCGGAAGCCTGCTGCGCCTTGTAGATATCTTCGCTGGCGGCAGTCCATGCGGTATTCATTTCAGCCATCGCTGCATCAATTGCAGGGATATCCTGGTTCTTGTGCGCGTCTTTCAATTTGGTCAGCGCAGTTTCGATAGCGCCTTTTTTATCAGCCGGGATCTTATCACCAAACTCTTTGAATTGTTTCTCGGTCTGGAAGATCAGGCTGTCTGCCTGGTTCAGTTTTTCCACGCGCTCCCTGGCTTCCTTATCGCTGGCTTCATTGGCTTTGGCTTCTGCTTTCATTTTCTCCACTTCTTCCTTGCTTAAGCCGCTACCTGCTTCGATGCGGATTTTCTGTTCCTTACCAGTGCCTTTGTCTTTTGCACTTACATGCAGCATGCCGTTGGCATCAATATCAAAAGTCACTTCAATCTGAGGTACGCCTCTTGGGGCCGGTGGAATACCGTCCAGGTTAAACATACCTAAACTCTTATTCTGACTGGCCATAGGACGTTCACCCTGTAATACATGGATCTGAACGCCAGGCTGGTTATCACTTGCAGTGGAATATACTTCTGTTTTCTTGGTAGGAATGGTTGTATTGGAAGCAATCATGGTAGTCATTACACCACCCATTGTTTCGATACCAAGGCTCAACGGGGTTACATCTAGCAACAACACATCTTTTACTTCACCTGTTAAAACACCACCCTGAATGGCAGCGCCGATGGCAACCACTTCATCCGGGTTAACGCCTTTATTGGGTTTTTTACCAAAGAATTTCTCAACGATTTCCTGTACTTTAGGAATACGGGTAGAACCACCCACCAGGATCACTTCATCAATATCGGAAGTGGAGTATCCTGCATCTTTCAATGCCGCTTCACAAGGTTTTAAACAACGGGCAAACAGGTTGTCTGAAAGCTGTTCAAATTTGGCGCGGCTTAATTTAACCACCAGGTGTTTGGGTACACCATCAACAGCAGTTACATAAGGCAGGTTGATTTCTGTTTCTGAAGAAGAACTCAGTTCAACTTTTGCTTTTTCAGCAGCTTCCTTCAAACGCTGTAAAGCCATCGGGTCTTTGCGCAGGTCGATCGCTTCCTGGTTTTTAAACTCTTCGGCCAGCCAGTCCATGATCACTTTATCAAAGTCGTCACCACCGAGGTGGGTATCACCATTGGTAGATTTTACCTCAAATACGCCATCACCCAGTTCGAGGATGGAAATATCGAAAGTACCCCCACCGAGGTCAAATACAGCGATCTTCTGATCAGCATGTTTTTTATCCAGGCCATAAGCCAGTGCAGCGGCAGTCGGCTCGTTTACAATTCTTTTTACCACCAGGCCGGCAATTTCACCAGCTTCCTTGGTGGCCTGACGCTGGGCATCATTAAAGTAGGCAGGAACGGTAATAACCGCCTCTGTTACTTCCTGGCCCAGGTAGTCTTCTGCAGTTTTCTTCATTTTCTGAAGCACCATTGCAGAAATTTCCTGAGGTGTGTACAAACGATCTTCAATGGCAACACGTACCGTATTATTGTCACCTTTGGCAACTTTGTAGCTCCAATGGCTGATTTCTTCCGTCACTTCGTCGTACTTACGACCCATAAAACGCTTCACACTGGAGATGGTATTCTGCGGGTTGGTAATCGCCTGACGCTTTGCAGGGTCACCTACTTTTCTTTCCCCGTTCTTCAAAAATGCCACCACAGAAGGTGTGGTTCTACGGCCTTCGTCGTTAGCTATAACAACTGGCTCATTTCCTTCCATTACGGAAACACAACTATTTGTGGTTCCAAGGTCAATCCCAATTATCTTTCCCATATTTATTTTTTTTCTTGATTTACAAGGTCAATGATTATGCCACCGGATGATAGAATGAAATATTGTCATAAAAATGACCGGGCAAATGCCTCAAAGGGTCATTTTGCTATAAAATCAGGCCAAAAAGCCTATTTCACTGCCTTAAATGTGAAGTTTTTCTGAGAGAAATAGCTAAAAGCCACCACAAAGAAGGTGGTAGCAATCTTGGATGGTGTTGGATACCAGCCCAGCACATCTACAAAAATCTTCAGGAAAAGGTAATTCAGGATCAGGCAGCCCAGGACCACCATGAAGTATTTGCCCAGTTGCTCCCTTTTGGCAACGGAGGTTTCCTGGAAAACCACATAACGGCTCAGGTAGAATCCAATCGGGAACGTAACCAGGAAGCTCATCAGGAAGGAGGCAATATGTGCCCCAACCGTAATAAAACCCAGCTCCAGTGGCTGTTTCAGCAGGATAAAATTATAAGACACAAAGAAGAGGCAAATGTCCAGTGCAGTGTTAAATCCACCGCAGGCGGCATACCGGTATGTTTGTAAAGGCATGAAGCGGCGGAAGACCGGATAGAACAGATCTACCGTCTCCAGGATCAGGTTACTGACGAAAAAATGCAGCTTTTGCATAACGGGCAGCGAAGGTAGCCCTTAATTGGTTAGTTTTGCCACCCGAAATTGTTAAGAATATGAGCCTGGTTTCACGGATTAAAGCAGCAACAGCCTATAGTATTGGTGAATTATACAAACAGCAGATTCCTTCCGAAACGATCCTGGTGAACAGTACCAAGCCTGAATTTGAAGGAGATTATACGGTAGTGCTCTTTGCTTTTGTAAAGCAATTAAAATTATCGCCCGAAGCGCTGGGCCAGGAATTGGGAACCCACCTGGTGGCCAACTTCCCCAACCTTTTTTCGGGGTTCAACGTGGTGAAAGGGTTTCTGAACTTATCTGTGAGCGAAGGTTACTGGATGCGTTTTCTGACCAAAAGTTATTTCAATGAATCCTTTGGAACTGTAGCGCCCACCGGGTCAAAAGTGATGGTGGAATACTCCTCTCCCAATACCAATAAGCCGCTGCACCTCGGACACCTGAGGAACAATTTCCTGGGAAGAAGTATCGCAGAAATTTTAAAGGTAACGGGCAATGAGGTAGTGAAAACCTGCATTGTAAACGACCGGGGAATCCATATTTGCAAAAGCATGATCGCCTGGCAACTGTTTGCCCATGGCGCCACGCCGGAGTCTACCCATACCAAGGGGGATCATTTTGTGGGAGATTACTACGTTCAATACAACGACGAATACAAACGTCAGATAGCCGAACTGAAAGCCGGCGGGATGCTGGAGGAAGAAGCGGCACAGAGTGCGCCGATCATGAAAGCGGCGCAGCAGATGCTTTTAGACTGGGAGGAAGGCAAACCCGAAGTCATTGAACTTTGGAAAAGGATGAATGAATGGGTATATGCAGGCTTTAAAGAAACCTATCAGAAAATCGGAACCGATTTCGATAAAATCTATTACGAGAGCAATACCTATTTGCTGGGGAAAGACCTGGTGGAAAAGGGCTTGAAGGAGAAAGTATTTTATCAGAAAGAAGATGGCAGTGTATGGATCGATCTGACCGGCGACGGCCTGGATGAAAAACTGGTGAGAAGGAAGGATGGCACTTCAGTTTACATAACACAGGATATCGGACTGGCGGAACAGAAGCAGAAAGAATTCAACGCCGGCCAGAGCATCTATGTGGTGGGTGATGAACAGAACTATCACTTTAAAGTACTCAAGCTGATCTGTCAGAAGCTCAAACTGCCTTCTGCAGATGGAATCTATCACCTGAGTTATGGTATGGTGGAACTTCCCACCGGGAAAATGAAAAGCCGCGAAGGAACAGTGGTGGATGCCGACGACCTGATACAGGAAATGGTTGAAATTGCCAGGCAGAAAACCGAGGAACTGGGAAAGGTCAATGATTTTACAGAAACAGAAAGAACAGCGCTCTTCGAAACACTGGGACTGGGGGCATTGAAATTCTTTTTACTGCGGGTGGATCCAAAGAAAAAAATGGTTTTCAACCCGGAAGAGAGTATCGATTTCCATGGTTTTACCGGGCCGTTTATTCAATATACCCATGCAAGAATCAAGAGCATCCTGCGCAAATTAGGCATTGAAGGGAATACCATTGAACCAACGGCGGACACTGCTTTTACAGAGGCCCTGCTCCCATTGGAGAAAGCGTTGATTATTTCACTGGAACAATTTCCCGCCACCCTTCAGGAGGCAGCTACAGAACATGATCCGTCTAAAGTGGCGATCTATATATTTAACCTGTCTAAAACATTCAGTTCATTCTACAATGAACATTCCATTGCCAATGCAGCAACAGCGGAAAAGAAAAAGCTTCGTTTAATGCTGGCCCTGTTTACCGCATCTGTAATAAAGACAGGCATGAATGTGCTGGGAATCCATGTTCCGGAAAGAATGTAAAAACAGAGCGTGGATTTAAACAAAATATTCTAATATTGCAGTCCCAAAGGAGGCCCGGGTGTTGAAATTGGTAGACAAGCCACCTTGAGGTGGTGGTGCTGGAAACGGCGTGCTGGTTCGAATCCAGTCCCGGGCACAAACGCCCTTCCAACGAAGTTGGAAGGGCGTTTTTCATTGAGAGCGTTGAAAGCTTGCTTTCA
>JAECQP010000024.1 GCA_015999745.1 Sphingobacteriia bacterium
ATTTAAAAATACTACAATTTAATAATGAAGAATTTAGAAAAAAATACAATCAGAATCCATTTTGATTTAGTATTGAAGAAAAAATAAATTATGAAATATTCATTTGTCTTAATAAATAACATCACTTTTAATGTGATAAGATGATTTTTAAAAGTCAAAAACATTTGTTATGAAAACCTTATTTATAACTGTTCTAATAGCTATAATTTTAATTGACTATAATCCAATTGAAGAAATAAGGGTAAATTTAGTATCATCAGAAATCAAAACCTCCTTAAAGTGTAATAATGGTCAATGCCAGGCAATTGCAAAAAGCACAAAGAAACAGTGTAAATCATGTGTTTCTAAAAAGGGTGACTCTTATTGTAGTAGGCATAAATAATGTTTGATTATTCCTTTTTAAAATTCGGTATTATCGACATAACTGACCTTATTATATAATTTAATAGCTAGGAGCACTAATTTTTTGTAGATTTAATAAAGTAAACAATATTTGGGTCACGTTTGGGTCACAAAGACAAATAAAAATTAACAAAAGAGCCTGTTTTAAAGCATTCTAGGAGATTATTAGCTTGCATGGCATGCAAGAGGTCGTCGGTTCGACCCCGATACTCTCCACTTACAAATCAATGACTTACATATTAAATGTAAGTCATTTTTGTTTTAGGTAAAACCTGGGCAAAACCAAATGTCGCAGAGTTAGGACGGTAGAAAATAGGTTAACTCTGAGATTATTTATTTTATAAAATTTAGTCCGCAATTAAGAACAGATTAATTCCGGTAAGAATCAATTTTTCATTGGCGGTCTGTTCATCCTCATCCTATCAACCGATTTCCCTATATTCAATCCTGATTCTTCCCACTTAAATATTTGCGCAACATTATTTCTCATTTACAATATACCATGATTGTTTTATGTCATCAAAAAAGTAAGAGAAAAAACCGCAATCCGATATTTTCAAAAACCTTCTTATATTTTTAAGTTGGCTGCTACTGTTTCCACACACTCTACTTAACAAAACGCCTGTCAAGATATGAATATTGAAAGGCTAAATAGTTTGGCAAATACAGCCACCTGCGGCTTTTTCAGAATGGTTATAATTTAGCCTGTTTAATCAATTCTGGAAACAGCAACACCTTTTGTATATCCCTGGGATTAAATAAAAATGGCTGAACGTCCTGTGCCATTTCTTCCATTTTTAAGCTGTTGCATTTTTCGATAATCTTTTCTTTGAGTTGTTTCTCATTGGTTACACCCATTTTAAACTCCAGGTAGTTATAATCTGGCCTGTCAATCAATGACAATAAGAATGCAATATCAAAGAAATCCCTTCCCTTATTTCTTTCGCGATTGCAGACTGCATAGAACTTTTGTGCTAGCAGTAAGTTTAGCGGTGTAATAAAGATCTGGGTGAACACATCAAACCGGTTTAGAATATATTTTTCCGGTATAAAATTAAAATGCTGAGGCTCAGTGTCCAGTTGGATTAATATTTTTTCTTCTCTATGGCCGGACAATCCTTCCTTATATAATATTTCGGGAAAACGGATATAGCAGTGATACGCTCCACGGAAAACCGTTTTCATTTCTACCTCATAACCTTCCTGTTCTAACTCCTTTTTTAAAATACCTGAGACTTTTGCAAACGTATCTTCTGCTATTGTGAAATTGTCAAAATCAAGATCTTCAGAGAAACGAGTATTGCCGTGGACAATCCTTAAACAAGTGCCCCCTAAGAAACATAGCTCATTGGCAAATTCACTGTCAAAAAGAATCTGCAATAATTTATGCTGGAGATACTCTCTTAATATAAATCGCTTAAACCCACGAAGATTCTCAGGATAATTTTTTTCTATTTCAGATAGTGTCAGCATGGGTATTAATTTTGGCCAATAGCTTAATTCGCTTGTTTAGTGTTTTGCTTTCAAAACATGCAGCATAAGAAGTTAGTTTATCGTTGTTGATGATTTCATTAAAAGTTATCAGATTTAACCTCAGCCCTTCTATATCTTCTGTAGTATTTAATTGGTGATTAAGATATAAATAATCCAGGATCGCCTTTTCCGGGGAAGCAATCAATACCGGTATGGTTTGATTATTATCAACCTGGTATCCAAAAAATAAATGCGCTTTAATACTTCTGTAATTAAATGTGCCGGCAACTGTTTCGTAGGCTATCGTTTTTCTCGTTGTGATATTCTGGACAGAATACACAGCTTCCGGTATCAGCCCATAGTGTGAAAGGGCTGATTCAAGTGAAACATAGGATGGCCGATGCAGGCAGTTGCTGATCCGATACCGGAGTCGTTCATTCATGGGGATATCAGCAAATACATACCACTTGTTGATCAGCTTACGGATATATCCCTTCCGCTGCCATTCTACCAGCCGTCTTGTATCAAACTTGGGAAACAGCTTGTCAATATCCCTGGTTGAGAATACTTCAAAGCTGTACATGCCACCTCTAAAGTCAAAATATGTCATTTTGTTTCCTATTATTGTTAATATCAACAAATATAAGAAATAAAATATAAAATACAGCTTAATCTGGTTAAAAATCTTTGATTGGTAGATTTTTTGCAAATCCGGTGAACCACCGAGCTTATCTCGGTAATTCGCTGTTATTTAATTCGGCGTGGGATGTGCAATTTTTGCACATCCCTCAATAGTTCAACAATCTGTTGGACTATTACCTTAATGCCTCCTCAATGCTTTTTGCAATTAGTGAATCATCTGTTTCATCCAGGTAGGTCATCGGCTGTAATTGCGTTCCATGTCCCATAGCCTCCTGAATAATATTCAGGTCAACATTTTTTTGTCGGAGATTTAGTTTCAAAAGAATGCCTGGCTACATAAGAGGTAAGATCCTTTTCCAGTAATGACCGCCTTTTTAATGGGCAATACCCCAGAAGAATTTATTCGTCGCCCCGACACATTGCCAATAAAATGTTCACGGCTGGCATTTATGTCGCTATAAATTTGTCAAGCCGTGTCACTATGTCTTCCCAAAATTTATCCTTCATACTTTTTCTAAAATAGCCAAAATGGCCAATACTCTTTAATCCAAATTTCTGTGGTGATAGTTCTGTAAAACATATTCCTTTTTCACTCTTTACATGACTCCAAAATGTGCTACTGTTTTTCGCATTTGAAACCGGGTCATCGGTTGAATAATAAACATGAATAGGGAATTTGAAATTTTTGAAATGGCCTGTTGGAACAGTTTTCCCGTAGAATTTATCATCAAAGAAATAATTTTCCTTTTCCAGCCAATCACGCCATTCAAATACCACCCTTTTCGGTAGGTTTTCCATTAGGCCGTAAGGCTTGGCTTTTACATATTTATTAATAAATACACTAACTGGTGAAAATAAATAGAAGAAGAAATACGCCTTCATCCTGTAACCAAAGGGCATATTCGGATAATAACCCGTTGAAACACCGATGTTGATATTTCCTTTTATGTTATCAAAATTATTTATGAATCCAATTTGTTGTCCGCCTGCACTATGCCCTATAAAAAGAAATGGCAAGTTTGAAAATCTGTTGCTTAAATACGTTTTTATTGCAGGCATATCTTTTGTTCCGTAATCTGAAAACGTGAAATCGCTGTTTTTCAGATTGTCATTTTGCTCGCATCCCCTGTAATTCCATAAACAACACAAGTAGTCATGTTCTGTCAAATAGGTCAAAAATGAAAGATAAAATTCTTTCTTTGTCGCAGTTCCTGAATTGAACTGTATTAAAGCTTTTGGATTTTTGGGTATCAACAAAGTACCTTTCAGTTTTATGCCATCTTCACAGGTAGTTTCAAACTCTTCTATAATCATTATTAAATAGTTGAAAGGTTCTTTTGCTAACGGGAAGGCTTTTTCGCTGTAGCCGTATTTGAATGTCGTCAGCCGGTAACCGCAGTTAAATTGGTAAATAAAAGTTTATTGTTTATTGTATTCCATGGCGTTATTCGTCGGCTGGATCTGAAATTGATCAGCAAACATAAAGTTGAGAATATATTCACTGTTCCGCCAAATTGCCAAACCGCCGTTTGTGTGCCATTGGGTTAAGATTAAAATGCAAAAATTGTTAGGGCGAGACTTATATGCAATACTGAATTATCATTATTTTATATTTTGCTGGTAGCAGTTTCCATTGCAATAATTTGTCTTGCTTTGAAATTCAATAATTTACTCCTAGTATCTTCTAATTCATCTTGGTTGGGCTAAATATAAGTTTCAGCAAATAGAGAGCTTATGGTAAGCGGATGGCAAAATCACGAAATCTCACCACGAAGAAATGGTATGAGCTTAGATTTACTAATTTCAGGCAATGATTTGTAAAATTGAATCAACTTATTACGAATGAATGATATACGGATAACTCTTATTATTTCTGGCGCCCCATTTGTATCACTCGCTCTTACCATAATTCCCAAACATTGACCTTGAGAGTTAAACACCCCTCCACCACTCATCCCGGCTATTCCCCTTCCATGTACAAAAAACTCAACATCTTTTTTATAACTAATATTTCCCTCTATATCACCTGCGTCTTTTAATTTTTTAATAGCTTGCTCTGCGTCAGTATCTGTTAAAATATTTGAGCAAAGAACTGCACCATTAGGATAATTTCCTACATCTTGTGGATAACCAACTATAATGGCAAATTCATTAGGTATCGCTTCATCCCAGGTTTTGTTTTCTTTAGTACGATTGTAAGGGTCATACATGGATAAAGGAGTTTGAGTTTGCACCATACTTGGGTATATTGAAAACAAGCCATCTTTAATTTTTTGATTATCAACTATTCCGACATAAAAGTCTTCTTCAGGTGCCAGGGTTGTATTGGTAGCTGAAATGGAAATATTTGAATGATAAAATGGAAAATCAGCCACAAGTGTATCGCCAATTTCAAGGCTTCCAGTTATTGATGGTAATTTTGAGGTTAAAAAAATACCGTTATTCGTAGTTGTCAAATCAACGAATTCTTCAGTTCTTTTGCCCCATCCCTCAATCCCCAAAACATGATTTGCTGAAATATAAATTCCCAAACCAAAATCATTTTTTCGACTCCAAATAATTTTTGAACCAGGGCCTCTTTTACCAACACTCCCTCTGACTTTTGTTAAAATAGCCTTAAGGTTTAGACTATCACCACTCAAGACATCTTCAATTTTTATCAATTTGTTTTTATTGTTGTCATTGTTTGGGGAGCTCCTTCCCTTTTCACATGAGGTACAGATAATTGAATAAAGAACGATGCTGAAAAAAAGTTTTCTTATCATGATTTGGACTTTTTAATGATATTGTCATATGCTATGACGCCCTTTCTTTCTAAAACGATGCTTTATCGATATTTATGTTAATCTTAATCGTTTGAAAATATTAAAATTAGTATTTCCTGTTTTCTGCCATGTGTATACTGAAGCTTTGTAAACCGGATACTGTATTTCTGAGAATGGAAAAAGACAGATCGTATATTCATATGAATGAAAAGAAACAGGATTTCAGCAGACCAAAATGCAAAAAATTTTATTTGAACGCTTGCTAAATGTTTCATACTCTGTGTGGTATACTATTCAGTCAGAAGAATCATCTATACCACCGACACCATCGAAAACCTTAATCGGGGTATAGGGAAATATACCAAAACCAAATGCAGTTCACAGATGACCAGGCAGCACAGAAGCCGCTTACCTGGCCATTATCATCGAAGGTAGTATTTGTTTCTTTGTGTAAATAGTTTTAAAGTAACTGTATTGAGAGTTAACCACCCTGCAGGTTCCGTTTTCATTAACTTTAAATACCGTTTATTATGGACAATCAACAACCACATCTACCCAAGGACTTTTCAAGCAGTTTAAAAACCAGGACGATTTTAAATCCTTTTTCAACGATCTGTACAGGCAGGGCGTTGAACAAATGCTCCAGGCAGAGCTGGATGAACACCTGGGCTATGAAAAGCACAGCCGTGAGAGCCATAATACCGGCAACAGCCGTAATGGTTCCTATTCCAAAAAAGTAAAGACCCAGTCGCTGGGCGATATGATTCTCAACATTCCCAGGGATCGCAAGAGTGAGTTTGAGCCCCGGCTGATTCCCAAAGGTTCGCGCATAAGCGATCAGCTCGAGGAGTCTATCATCGGCATGTACAGCCGCGGTATGACTACCTCGGATATCTGCCAGCAGGTTAAAGAAGTCTATGGTGTGGATGTGAGCGCGGGTACGATCTCCAATGTCACCGACCGTATCCATGAACACGTTAAAGAATGGCAGAACCGGCCGTTGGACCCTGTCTATTTTGTGGTATGAAAGACAGGAAAGCCTTCTGCACCGATCTTAAGAATGTGTATGGCGCCACTAACCGCGAAGTTGCCGAACAGGAACTAGAAAAATTTGACACTGCGTGGGGTGGAAAATACAGGCACACTACCTTGTTTTATATCCAACCGGTCAGGCGAGCCCGTTACCCAACCCCAACAATCCCACACAAACGGAAGGAGCTTTCCCGTTCAGCGCCAACCCCGGCGATCCTTTTTCCGGATGGGATGCCTCTAGCAATTTCAGTTATATACCGAACCAAAGCATGGAATTTCGTTTTGAAATTGTAAACAGACATGCCTCAATACCCTATTTTGCAGGAAAAGGCGGTGTAACATCACAAACAGGTTATTCAACTACGCCTCTGGATCCTGACTGGCGACCAGATCTGGTGAAAGCAGAAACGAGAATAATCCTCTCGGTACTGTTCCGGTTGTAATTTTTCAGTTTTCCCAAAATGCCCGTTGCAGGGCATTTTTCGTAGCTTCGGTTAAAATCCGTCATTCAACATGTTTGATTTTCGCTTACAGGTTTTCCATGCAGTTGCCAAGCGCCTCAGTTTCACAAAAGCGGCAGAGGAACTATATATTACACAACCGGCGGTCACCAAACATATCCGTGAAATTGAAACCCACTTTAAACTGAAGCTGTTTGAGCGGAAAGGAACCAAAATAAAACTCACTCCTGCGGGAGAAACGCTCCTGGCGCATACGGAAGAACTATTTTCCATTTATCGCAACCTCGAATTTGAAATGAACAGTTTCTCGCAACTGCACAGCGGGAAGCTTAGGATCGGTGCCAGTACCACTGTTGCGCAATATGTATTACCGCCTGTACTTGCTGCATTTCACCGAAAATTTACCGACATCAAGGTTTCCCTGTTTACCAATAATACAGAACAGATAGAACAGGCATTGCAGAACAAGAGCATTGACCTGGCCATTATTGAAGGCCAATCAAAAAACGCGCTATTCAAATACACGGAGTTCATTAAAGACGAACTCGTATTAGTAGCAAATGCCAATCACCCCTTATCCAAAAAGCAGTCAATCAAACCCGAAGAATTATTAAAGATCCCCTTGCTTTTAAGAGAACCCGGCTCCGGAACGCTGGAAGTGCTGGCACATGCACTAAAGCCGTTGGGCATCAAAATTGCCCAGTTACAAAAAGAAATGCAATTGGGAAGTACAGAGAGCATGAAACTGTACCTCCTGAACTCCAACGCCATGGCTTTTCTGTCTGTACATGCCATCTTAAAAGAACTCCACAACAAAGAATGTTGTATTATAGATGTAAAAGGACTGTCTATTCAACGGAATTTTAACTTCATACAACTGCATGGTCAACCGGAGGCACTGCCGGATTTATTCATGAAATTTGCCCGGCATTATAACTTCAGGTAATCAGGCATTACTTATAACGATTTCTGTGCTGGCCTGATCCAGGGGAGCTTTGTGCTATCAAAAAAAGCTATTACCATGGATCAAGCACCGGCAATACCAACACCTAAAAAGCCCTGCAGAAGCCTGTTAGACTGCAGTTTTACTGCAAGAGAAATCATCTTTCTCGCTACAGCGGCGTTTTGTTTATCACCGTTAATTTCCCCTCCTGTTGCCCTGTTGATGGGACTGATCATCGCCCAATTGATTGGTCACCCATATTTACACCTAAACCACAAAGCCACCCATTTCCTGTTACAGGTTTCTGTGGTAGGGCTGGGTTTTGGAATGAATGTAAACAGTGCTGTGAAAGCAGGAAAAGAAGGCATTGGGTTCGCTTTTATTTCTATCATCGGCACACTGACTATTGGCTTTTTGTTGGGAAAGTTTTTAAAGATAGAACAGAAAACATCTTACCTGATTGCTGCCGGAACCGCCATCTGCGGTGGCAGTGCGATAGCAGCCATTGCTCCGGTAATAAAGGCCGGAGAAAAACAAATATCAGTAGCCCTGGGCACTATCTTCATTCTGAACTCGATTGCTTTGTTCCTGTTCCCGTTTATCGGGCATCTGCTTCACTTATCACAAACAGCATTTGGTTTATGGTCTGCAATAGCTATTCACGATACAAGTTCTGTAGTGGGCGCTGCCAGCAAGTATGGCGCGCAAGCCCTGGAAACAGCAACTACAGTAAAACTAACAAGGACGCTTTGGATCATTCCGGTTGCGCTCTTATCCGCTTTTATACACAAGAACAAAGACAGCAAAATTAAAATCCCCTATTTCATTGGCTGGTTTATTGTAGCCGTGGTGCTGAACACTTACATTCCCTTCATTCGGCAGTATGGTCATTCCTTAACCGGTGCTGCCAAAGCGGGATTAACCCTTACCCTGTTTCTGATTGGCTCCGGGTTGTCCGGGAACCTGTTGCAGTCTGTTGGTCTAAGGCCGCTGATACAGGGTGTGGTACTATGGATGATCATTTCTGCAACCACCTTATGGGCAGTAGTTGCGCTTATATAGGGCACATTCCTGCTCACACATATTCCGGGCAAATTTAAGAACCACAACTGATACAACCTTCTTCCATACTGCAGGCTTGTCCGCTAAGTACTGCAGACTCAATATTATCTGGTCCGGGAACAGCGGGGTGGAGTCCATTTGATGGCGAGACCGGACTGATCTTACTATTCACCTGTTTTTCAACAGTGAACTGAACGGCCTGCGATGCCGCCTGAGTGCGCAAATAATAAACACCCGTCTTTAATCCTTTCTTCCATGCGTAAAAGTGCATAGATGTAAGTTTTGACATACCTAGCTGATCAATAAACAGGTTCAAAGACTGGGACTGACAAATAAAAGCGCCTCTATCCGCTGCCATATCTATAATATTACGCTGCTTAATTTCCCATACAGTTTTATAGAGTTCTTTGATGTTGGCAGGTATTTCATCAATTTGTTGAATTGAACCATTTGCAGCTAAGATTTTGTTCTTTATCCGGTCGTTCCATAAGTTCAGTTCAACCAGGTCTTTCAGGAGGTGTTTATTTACAACGATAAACTCTCCGCTTAATACCCTTCTCGTATAAATATTGGATGTATAAGGTTCAAAACACTCGTTGTTCCCAAAAATCTGAGAGGTGGAAGCTGTTGGCATAGGAGCAACCAATAAAGAATTGCGAACGCCATATTGTTTGACTTCCGTTTTCAGCAAAGTCCAGTCCCATCTGTCGGAAGGAGTTACCCCCCACATATCAAACTGAAATATCCCTTTAGAAAGCGGAGAACCGGCAAAACTGGAGTATGCACCCTGCTCCTTTGCAAGGTCTTTGCTGCCGGTCATTGCAGCATAATATATAGTTTCAAAAATATCCCTGTTCAACTGTTTGGCTTCATCACTTTCAAATGGAAGTCGCAATAAAATGAATACATCAGCAAGCCCTTGTACGCCCAGTCCGATGGGCCGGTGCTTCAGATTGGATGTGCGGGCTTCAATAACCGGATAATAATTATGGTCAATGATCTTATTCAGGTTCATTGTTGCCTGGTATGCTACCTCAAATAATTTTTGATGATCAAAAACGCCTTCATTCACAAAACGGGGTAATGCCAGCGAAGCCAGGTTACAAACCGCCACTTCATCCGGGCTGGTGTACTCAATAATCTCCGTGCACAGATTACTACCTTTAATTGTACCCAGGTTCTGCTGGTTGCTTTTACTGTTGGCGGCATCTTTGTACAGCATATAGGGCGTTCCTGTTTCAATCTGCGATTGCAACACGGCAAACCATAAGTCTTGCGCCTTTACGGATTTTCTTGCTTTCCCTTCAGCCTCATATTTTGTATATAAAACTTCAAAAGGTTCGCCCCAGCACTCGCTTAAACCGGGCGCTTCGTTCGGACAGAACAAACTCCAGTTACCGTTAGACTCTACCCTTTTCATAAACAAGTCGCAGATCCATAATGCAAAGAAGAGGTCCCTGGCCCGCATCTCTTCCTTACCATGATTCTTTCTCAGGTCTAAAAACTCAAATATATCCGCATGCCAGGGTTCCAGATAAATTGCGAAAGCGCCTTTTCGTTTCCCACCACCCTGGTCTACATAGCGGGCGGTATCATTAAATACCTTCAGCATTGGAATGATCCCGTTACTTGTTCCGTTGGTTCCTCCGATATAACTTCCCGTAGCCCTGATATTGTGAATAGCCAGGCCAATACCACCGGCACTCTGCGAAATCTTTGCCGTTTGCTTCAGGGTATCATAAATACCGTCGATACTGTCTTCTTTCATGGTCAGCAGAAAGCAGGAGCTCATTTGCGGTTTGGGGGTGCCTGCATTAAAGAGTGTTGGGGTGGCATGTGTCATCCAGCGTTCACTCATCAAATGATACGTAGCAATGGCGCTTTCAATATCTTCTTTGTGAATTCCAATGGCAACGCGCATATACATATGCTGCGGACGTTCTGCAATTTTTCCGTCAATTTTGAGCAGGTAAGACTTTTCCAGTGTTTTAAAACCGAAGTAATCAAATGCAAAATCCCGGTCGTATATGATAGAGCTATCAAGGATCTCTGCATTTTCATCAATAACCCGCATTACATCATCAGCGATCAGCGGAAGCTGCTTGCCATTAGCGGGATCAACATAATTATACAATCGGCGCATCGTAACCGAGAACTGTTTGGTAGTGTTCTTATGCAGATTACTGACAGCAATCCTGGAGGCCAGAATAGCATAATCAGGATGCTTTATGGTAAGCGAAGCGGCTGTTTCCGCAGCCAGGCTATCCAGCTCTGTGGTAGGTACCCCGGCATAAATACCCTCAATGGTTTTCTTAGCCACTTCAATCACATTAACCATAGCGCTTAAACCATAACTGAGTTTCCCGATGCGGGCAGTTACTTTATCAAATTTTACCGGCTCTTTTTTCCCGTTTCTTTTTATAACATACATAACAGTAGTCTTTATTCGATCAATTTAAAAATCTTCTCCGGTAGAAAAAGCATGAGAATCCTTGTTGTTCATGACACCTGCTTTCTGATAGTCTCCTACCCGCTTCTCAAAGAAATTTGTTTTACCCTGCAATGAGATCATTTCCATGAAATCAAACGGATTGGCAACATTGTAAATTTTTGAACAACCCAGCTCCGTTAACCAACGGTCGGCCACAAACGAAACATACTGTTGCATTAACCGGGCATTCATTCCTATCAAATCTACAGGGAGCGCTTCTGTAATGAATTCCGTTTCTATTTTTACAGCATCTGAAATGATTGCATGCACCTCTGTTTCAGGAAGCTTCTGCAAAAGCATGCCGTACAACAAACAGGCAAACTCACAATGCAGTCCTTCATCACGGCTGATCAGTTCATTGCTAAAAGTAAGCCCCGGCATCAGCCCTCTTTTTTTCATCCAGAAAATTGAACAAAAGCTTCCGCTGAAAAAGATTCCTTCCACAGCAGCAAAAGCTACAAGGCGTTCTGCAAATGTGCCATTCTCTATCCACCGCAGTGCCCATTCTGCCTTTTTCTTAACAGCAGGTACAGTATCGATAGCATGAAATAATTTATCCTTATACCCGGGGTCTTTGATATAGGTATCTATTAGCAGTGCATATGTTTCGCTATGAATATTTTCCATCATAATCTGGAATCCATAGAAACACCTGGCTTCCGGCAACTGCACTTCGCGCATGAAATTAACTGCAAGGTTTTCATTTACAATACCATCGCTTGCAGCAAAAAAGGCCAACACATGAGAAATAAAATGACGTTCGCCATCATTCAGACTTTCCCAGTCTTTCAGGTCGCTGCTGAGATCAATTTCTTCTGCTGTCCAGAAACTGGCTTCATGGCGTTTATAATGTTCCCAGATAATGGGATAATTGATCGGAAGAATTACAAAGCGATCCTTATTCTCTTTTAAGAGTATTTCATTGGTATGCTGCATCATAAGTAGTTTACAAGTGGCTATTTACTTGCAGATAAAATATATAGTGCTGAGAGATCGGGCTGCCGTGGCAACAGAAACTTTCAGTACCATGCCTTTCACCCGAAAGCGTTGTTACTCAATTGATGATCTGGCAGGTCTTCTGACTTGCTCCATTGTTGAACGCCTTCCCGAACCTTACGGTCAGTGGCATGATGTATCAACAACCTATACAGAGCTTACAGCTACGGGGATAGTTCAGGACTTACACCTGATTCCCTTTTAATGAAATACGCATTGGTATTGTCAACCAGATTCCGCTGTAAAATAATAGCCTAAAAATTAATCGGCAAGAAGTTGTTATTCACTTTATGTTGAAAACGAACAGGATGCATACCTGTACTGAATGCACGGTCAGGAGATGTTTTTGACAAGTGGTATTTGCCAATACAAGGCGTTCTGTATTTTTGAGTCCGCTAAATACAGTAACCATGAACGTTCAGGAAGCATATGATCAATGGTCGGGACAGTACGACACCAATCAAAACAAAACCAGGGATCTGGAAGCCCTTTCATTGCGGCAGACTTTGTCGGGTCTTCGTTGTAAGCGAATACTTGAGATCGGCTGTGGAACGGGGAAAAACACAGCATGGCTTCAAACCATTACAGATGAAATTTTGGCAGTGGATCTTTCTGATAAAATGCTGGCAGTGGCAAAAAACAAAATCACTTCAGAACAGGTGCAATTTCAGCAAGCGGATATTACCCAAAACTGGGATTTTGCCACAGGACCATTCGACCTTATTACATTCAGCCTGGTACTGGAACATATCAGCGACCTGCAGGCTGTTTTGCACAAAGCATATCGTGTACTTGAGCCCGGAGGAAAAGCATATATCGGTGAGCTACATCCTTTTAAACAGTACAATGGTACAAAAGCCAGGTTTGATACAGCACAGGGGATACAGGTGGTTACCTGCTTTAACCACCATATCTCAGATTTTACCAGCAGTGCTAAACAGGCAGGCTTTGAGATTGAACTGATTAACGAGTACTTTGACGACAATGACCGGCAGGGCATCCCCAGGATCCTCATATTGGTACTTAGGAAGGGTTAATTCCTTTGTATTTACCTTATTCTGAAAACTGAAATTTTAAGTAATTTGAGCGAAGAAGCAGCAATATGAATGTAAAGAATTTCGAGTTCAAAGCAAAAGTAGACCACCTGGAGCCTTATGAAAACAAGCTATTAACCCTGAACCCCGTGTGTCACGGATTAGATCACCAGACAGATACTTATTTTAATGTACCCAACGGAAGGTTAAAACTGAGGGAAGGGAATATTGAAAACGCACTGATCAATTACGACAGGGCAGATATTGCAGGATCCAGACAATCAGATGTAATCCTCTACAAACACCTTCCAAGCCCGGCTTTAAAAAAAATCCTGGTACACCAGCTGGGCATTAAAACAATTGTAGATAAGAAACGGAAAATCTATTTTATCAATAATGTGAAGTTCCATTTTGACATTCTTGAAAATCTGGGAACCTTTATAGAAGTGGAAGCCATTGATCATGACGGAACATTTACACCTGAGGAACTGCAACAACAATGCAACCATTACTTTCAGTTTTTTGAATTAACACAAGCCCAGGTTATTGACAGGTCCTACAGCGACTTAATCCTGAACCCTGGTCAATAACTTATCCAACAAGTCAGCCGATCATCCTATAGTCTGTTTTCCCAAAAAAAAATTACCAACTTTGTCCAATCCGGTCAGCCCGGTTGTTATTATATTGATCGGTCAATATTCAATAACAATTAAATAAAATGAACATGGAACAAAGAATCAATGTAATGGAAAAAGGCCTGAAAGCGATGAACGCTATGGCTGCACTTGGCAAACACTTATCTAAATCTGCCGTTGAATTCTCCCTGCGGGAACTGCTCTATTTCAGGGTATCGCAGATCAACGGCTGTGGTTTTTGCCTGGACATGCATTCCAAGGAATTGATCGCAACAGGAGAAAACGCCCAACGTCTTTTTGTATTGGAGGCCTGGAGAGAAGCACCTTTTTATACAGAAAGAGAGCAAGCCGCCCTCGCTTTTGCCGAAGAGCTCACCCATCTTTCCAATAACCAGGTTTCAGATGCGGTATTCAGTAAATTAAAAGAACATTTTAATGATACGGATATCATTGATCTGACACTGGCTATTTGCACCATCAACAATTACAACAGAATCAATATAGCATTAGGCGCTCCTGTTGGTACTTATCAATTAGGGCAATTCAACCATAACTAACAATAAATAGTTAACACAATGAAAGAATTCGCTTTGTTATTCAGAAGGGATTTTGAAACAAAAACAGATCAGCCTTCCATTGAACAATTACAGGAATCTATCAAACTCTGGCAAAACTGGATCGGCGGGATTGCGGCTCGCAAAAAACTGGTAAACAAAGGTAACAGGCTGCATCCCGAAGGAAAAGTGGTGCGATCCAATAACATCATTACTGATGGTCCATATGCCGAAATCAAGGAATCCATTGGCGGGTTTATTGTTATCCGCGCCATTGATTTTGTTGAAGCGGAGGCAATTGCGAAAGATTGCCCTGTTTTACTACATCCTTTCAATGGTAGTGTAGAAATCCGGCAGATTATTTCAGCCGAAACCAATGTTTAAATGTGTAATAAAGAACTTTTGCCACATTTATTCAGAACAGAGTACCGGAAAATTGTTTCCGTACTCTGTTCCTTATTTGGCATTTCACATATTGAAGTGGCGGAAGATATTGTCAGCGACACATTTCTTACGGCCACCGAAACCTGGAGCATGAAAGGTGTGCCACAAAACCCTACTGCGTGGTTGTATACGGTAGCCAAAAACAAAACCAGGAACTACTTAAAACGAAACACCTTGTTTACAAAAGAGATCTCCGGGAATTTGGTATCCGAACCTGCTGTTGAAGAAGAAATTAGTATTGATCTCACCGAACGACATATCAACGACAGTCTGCTGGCGATGATATTTGTGGTTTCCGATCCATGTATATCGGATGAATCACAAATTTCCCTCGCCCTGAACTTATTGTGTGGCTTCAGCATTCAGGAAATTGCAGAAGCATTTCTGACAAGCAAAGAATCAATTTATAAACGAATCAGCCGGGCCAAAGAAAAACTAAAAGAGAAAAAGATCAGCATTGAACCTCCTGCCGCCGTTGAAATTGAAGCACGTCTGAACAACGTACTGAGAACAGTATACCTGTTGTTCAATGAAGGTTATTACTCAACCACACAAAATACTATCCTGAGAGAAGATCTCTGTGCCGAAGCAATGAGGCTGAACCTGCTGCTGCTGGAAAATGAGAAGACCAATCAACCTGTTACAAATGCATTGTTTTCGCTGATGTGTTTCCATGCATCCAGATTTAAGGCAAGAACGAATGAAGAGGGAGAAATTATTTTATACGACGACCAGGATACTCGCTTATGGAACAGAGAACTGATCAATCAGGGAATTCATTACCTCAAACTGGCATCCTCGGGAGACCGTTTATCCAGGTACCATCTCGAGGCCGGGATTGCCTACTGGCATACCAATAAGGGAGACAGCATGGAAAAATGGGACAATATTCTGCAGTTGTACAATCATTTGTTGACATTGGAATATACACCCATCGCTGCCTTAAACAGAACCTATGCACTCTCCAAAGTTTATGGAAACGAAACCGCAATTGCCGAAGCGGAGAAATTGAACCTCACCAACCATCATTTCTACCATTCGTTGCTGGGTACTTTGTACTCCGGTATTGATCAGACAACAGCCTTACTGCATTTTGAAACCGCTTTCAAACTAGCCAATTCAACGGCAGATAAAACAACCATTGCAAAGAAAATCCATAACCTGGAAGCCTTCCCATCAAAATCAAAATTGATATGAGTATAACCGCTCTTGATGTAGTGTTCAACTATAATAATGCAATCAGCCATATGCTGACCGGCAATGATGTAAACCTCCTGAAATAACACAAGCGGAACGGATTAGCCGGCAGATTGTGTAACTTTTGTAGCGGAACAACTAATTTTAACAGCGGAACTTTACGAAATGACCAGCAAAGACCTAAATGAACAGTATTGGAACAGCCAATACCTCAGCAATGCTACCGGCTGGGATATGAAACAGGTATCCCCTCCCCTGAAAGCCTATATTGACCAACTGACCAGCAAAGACCTGCATATATTAATTCCCGGTTGTGGTAATAGCTATGAGGCGGCATACCTGCTGGAACAGGGTTTTACCAATATCACTGTTATTGATATTGCACCTGCATTGGTGGAGTCTCTCCAAAAAAAATTCGGCAATAATCCGAATATTAGGATCCTGCTTGGAAACTTCTTTGAACATGAGGGAGCCTATGACCTGGTTTTGGAACAAACATTTTTTTGCGCACTCAACCCCACATTTCGCCCGGCCTATGCGAAAAAAATGCACAAACTGTTAAAGCCCAATGGAAAGCTTGCAGGCGTATTGTTTAACCGCGAATTTGAGGGAGGTCCACCCTTTGGCGGCAGTAAAGCCGAATACCGGGAAATCTTTGTCAAAGGCTTTCACATCAAAGTTTTAGCGCCCTGCTACAACTCGTTTATTAAACGGGAAGGTACCGAGGTTTTTATGATTTTTATCAGGAAATAACGACAAAAATATTCAGACCTTTGCCTCAGTCCATCAAATCATAGCATATGAAAATAGAGCAGATTTATACCGGTTGCCTGGCACAGGGTGCCTATTATATCACCAGCAATGGTGAGGCCGCAATTGTTGATCCGCTTCGGGAGGTACAACCCTATCTTGACCGATTGGAGAAAGACGGCGTACAGCTAAAGTATATTTTTGAAACACATTTTCATGCCGACTTTGTAAGCGGCCACCTGGACCTGAAAAAGAAGACAGGCGCCACGATCATTTATGGCCCCAATGCGGTGGCTGCTTTTGATTGTGTTTCTGCAAAGGACAATGAGATTTTCCCTTTGGGCAATATTAAAATCAAGGTATTGCATACGCCCGGTCATACCATGGAGAGTGCTACATTTCTGTTGATTGATGAAAATGAGAAGGACCATTGTATTTTCAGCGGCGACACCTTATTCCTTGGAGACGTGGGTCGCCCTGATCTTGCCCAGAAAGCAGCCAATATGACCAAGGAAGAGCTGGCCGGCCTGCTCTACGAAAGCCTGATGCATAAAATCATGCCATTGGCGGATAATGTGATCGTATATCCCGCTCACGGAGCAGGGAGCGCCTGTGGAAAAAATATGATGAAGGAAACCGTGGATACACTGGGAAATCAGAAACGGATCAACTACGCTCTAAATCAGCCGGATAAGGATTCCTTCATTAAAGCTGTTACAGACGATCTGCTCCCGCCTCCCGGGTATTTTGGAATGAATGTAGCCATGAACAAACAAGGGTATGAGAGCTTTGAAACCGTTCTGAACAATGGAATGAAAGCCCTGACACCGGATGAATTTGAAGCGGCTGCAGAAAATACGGAGGCGTTGATCCTCGACACACGTGCTAACAGTGATTTTTACAAAGGATATATTCCACAGTCGGTTAATATTGGCCTGGCGGGAGATTTTGCACCCTGGGTAGGCGCAATGATCGTAGACGTTAAGCAACCGATCTTACTGGTAGCTGATCCCGGAAAAGAAGAAGAAGCTGTTACCCGTTTGAGCAGGGTTGGTTTCGACAATGTACTCGGTCATTTAAAAGGTGGATTTAATGCGTGGTTGAGGGCAGGAAAAGAAGCCGACACCGTCAACAGGGTATCTGCGCAGGCTTTTGCAGAGAATGCTGATGTTAATAAAGACACGATTATAGATGTCCGGAAGGAATCGGAATATGCCGCAGAACATGTAGAGAATGCCTATAGTAAACCTCTGGCCTACATCAATAAGTGGATCAGGGACATTAAACCCGAAGCGCATTTCTTTCTGTACTGCGCGGGCGGCTACCGGAGTATGGTCGCCGCATCCATCCTGCAGGCAAGGGGCTATAGAAACTTTACGGAAGTAGCCGGGGGCTTTACAGACATCAGCAAAACCGGGATTCCCAAAACTGACTTTGTTTGTCAGAGCAAGACAATGAAAATATAATGCCGTTATCGAACAGCATTATATTTCATGTAATAAAGGGGGGCAACTATTTTGCAGCGATGTAAGCAGCAGGATTCTTCACAAATTCGTCCTTGCACTCTTTGGAACAGAATCCATATACTTTTTCTTTGTAGTGAGCAGTGTCTGAAACACCTGCACTGATTGGCATTCCGCAAATAAAATCTTTGTTGGAATCGAACTTCACTTCTTTGTAAAGATCATGTACATCAGTAGCAGTACTATCGGCGTTCATAATAACAGTTTCCGTACTCTCAGTACCTGTTGCGGGAGTTTTTTTCTCTCCTTCGGAACAGGCTTCGAATACAACCATTGCAACTGCGGCAATCAGCATTTTCTTAAACATATACAACTCGTTTGATATAAGGATACAATTATACTGCAAACTTTTTTAAAATGCTCACTAAAGCTGATTTAGGCACTACCCCGCTCTGCCGCCACATTGGTTTGCCGTTTTTGAACAAAATGAGCGTAGGCACACCCTGGATCTGGTAAGCGCCGGCCGCAGCAGGGTTTTTATCGACATCGATCTTTATAATAGAAGCAGCCTCCCCCACTTCTGACTTTACCTCTTTCAGGATGGGCGCCATTGTTTTACAGGGTCCGCACCATTCCGCAAAAAAATCCACCAGCACCGGTTTGTCGGATTGTATCATTTCTGTAAATGTCATATTCATTTTTTTAAACGGATTTATGAATGCTATTCTTCTTCAGTAAACTCAGCAGTAATCCACCCATCAAAGCGCCATAAAGTGTGCTGTTCAGGGGTTTGGACGTAATGGCGCAAGTGCCTGATGCACATCCAATCAGTTTCCAGTACATGAATCCTGCCACTGCGCCCAGGGCTGCACCGATTAAAAACAGGCTGTTCGCTTTAAACCACTTCTTCATAACTGATATCTTTCGTATTATTAACATTTGTATCCCTTTTTACCGGCGTATAACACGCGCCGGTGCCGCAACAGCCTGCATTGAACAGCGCCATACCGGCAAAAAACAGCCCCACCAGCCCAAAAATCGTATCCTTTGCCATCACAGCCTCTACCACAATTATAATGCCCAATACCAGGCGTAACGCCCGCATAAATGTCCAGTTACTCAGTATCACCTGCTTCATATTTAGTTGTTTGAACAACAAAGTTAATTCCGGCCGGGTTAGGCTAAAGTAACAAAGGTTACACAGTTTCTTATATTAAATTATACAATACGTAACCCCCAAATCAGCTGTGTATAACGACCTAAAAAGGGTAACTTAGTATTTCTAAATGCCATATTATGCTCAGTTTTCGGTTTATCCCTTTGGTGAAAGCATTCCTGGCGGTATTCATACTCAGCAGCGTCAGTTGCAGCCGCATGAACGAAAAAAGCAACCAGGAATTCGTTGAAAAAGATCCGCTTCAGGTTTTAATGGAAGGCAATAAGCGCTTTGCTGAAATGAAACCGGTACACCCCGATGAAGATATCTACCGGCTCAGGTCGGTAACCAAAGAGCAGCACCCGTTTGCGGTAATTGTGTCCTGTTCTGACAGCAGGGTATCGCCCGAACTGATTTTTGATCAGGGAATCGGCGACTTGTTTACGATCAGAACTGCAGGAAATATTATTGGCAATGTTGGGCTGGGCAGCATAGAATATGCGGTTGAACACCTGCAGGTGAAACTGATCATCGTACTGGGGCATGAACGTTGCGGGGCGGTGGATGCATTTGTACAGGGTGGTAAAACTCCCGGACATATCAGGGATATTATCGACAGCCTGAAGCAGGAAATGGAAATCAAGGCCATCCCCTATACCGATCCCGAGAGGTTGGATGATTGTGTAAGAGCCAATGTGGAACACGGCATCCGGCAACTGACTACTCAGTCCGCAATTATCCGGGAAAAAATACACGAAAAGGAACTGCGGATTGTGGGTGGAAGATATGACCTCGATAACCTGAAAGTGGAACTCATCCATCCCTGATCTAAACGCACCCATTCATGATCGGTGCAGTTTAATTTGACCAACTCTCTATTATTTCAGTAAATTGATCAAAAAAAGATGAAGCTGTTCCTGAAATATCTCGCCCTCATCCTGGTAATTGCACTGATTGCTTTTTTTGCATTCGCCCCCCGTTTTATTGACAAATCCAATAACAAGGTAACCCTTAAAGTGGATCATCCCGAAAAGCCGGTATGGTATGACTCCATTCCATTCATAGCGGATCTGCATTGTGATGCATTGTTGTGGAACAGGGATAATCTTAAAAAACATAGCTATGGTCATGTGGATATTCCCCGGATGCAGGAAGCCAATATGGCTTTTCAGGTGTTTACCATCGTAAGTAAAACACCCAGGGGAATCAATATTGAACAGAACAGCGACGAAACAGACCAGGTTGCACTGTTGAGTTTTGCGCAGCTCCGTAGTCCCGAAGACTGGTTCAGTGTAAAGAAGAGGGCCTTACACCAAACAAAGGCCTTGTATCAGACTGCTGAAAAATCCAAAGGTAATTTCAGGGTCATCACCAGCCGGTTTAACCTGCAACAGTATATACAGGACAGAAGCGGAAACAGGCTGTTAACCGCGGGAATGCTGGGTATTGAGGGGGCGCATTGCCTCAATGATGAGCTCAGTAACCTGAAGGAGTTTTATGATGCAGGTGTCCGGTACATTGGCCTGGCCCATTTCTTCGATAATGCATGGGCAGGATCGGCGCACGGCATGGTTAAAGGAGGACTCACCGAAAAAGGCAAACAACTGGTACGTTCCATGGACAGCATGCATGTAATTATAGACATTGCACATTCCTCCGCTCAAACCATCGATGATGTATTTGCACTCACCAATAGCCCGGTGATCATTTCACATACCGGAATAAAAGGGGTGTGCGATAATAACCGCAACCTCTCCGACAAGCACTTGCTGGAAATGGGCAGGCGCAACGGGCTGGTCGGTATCGGCCTTTGGGAAACAGCCGTATGCGGCACGGATGCCGCAGCAACTGCAAAAAGTATCCGGTACGTGGCCGATAAAATCGGTGTGGAAAAAGTTGCCCTTGGCTCTGATTTTGACGGTGCAATCGGCACCCATTTCGACGTTACAGGATTACCACTCATCGTAAATGCTTTACTGAAAGAAGGCTTCAGTAAAGAAGACATCTACAAAATCATGGGTGGCAACGTACGTGATTTCCTGATGAGAAACCTTCCGTCAAAATAGGCACCTTATTGCTCCTGATTGCCGTTCATATACTGGAAGACTTAATAACCAGTAATCTTTAACAGCAGCCTTTTTGAGTCGATGCATCCTCATTCTTCACCCCCGCTTTATCCAGGATCAGTTCCAGCGGACAAAAACGGGTGAAGGAGGATTGCAACAGGTTCAAACCCACAAACACGCCCAGCCACAGCCATTTAATGCTTACAAAATAAGCCAGTGAAACACTGATCAGTACAAAACTGCCTGCAACGGCGCGAACAATTCTTTCTTTTTTCATAGTAAAATTTAATTGGAGGTTTTTTCAACAGGCATTACAAACGCCCTGATCGGGAAATCGCTTTGAAATTCCTGATTGTATTGATTGATCAATGCAAGTGCATGATCTGCATTCTCTTCCCTGGTAAAAGAGAAGAGAAAGATGGAATCAAATTTTGCGTCGCCGGAACTGAACCAGTTGTCCAACAGGTATTTATCAGACCCGTTTTTAAACCCAATGGTATCGGTGGCACTGTATACGCGGATATCCGCTTTCTTAAAAATAGCCGCAACTATTTCAGAGGATTCCTTCAACGCTGTTACAAATAATAATTTCATAATGGTTTGTTTATTTGGTTTTTCCACGCATCATTTTATAGTACAGCAATGGAACAACCAGTAACGTTAAAAATGTGGAAGTAATCGTACCACCCATCAGAGAGATGGCTAATCCCTGAAACACCGGATCAAATAAGATGATCACTGCACCCAATACCACTGCACCGGCAGTTAATAAAATGGGGGTAGTTCTTACAGCGCCCGCTTCAATGATGGATTGTTTCAATGGAATACCCTCCTTCAGGCGGATATTGATAAAATCTATGAGTAAGACCGAGTTCCTCACCATCACCCCTGCCAGCGCAATGAAACCAATCATGGAGGTAGCGGTGAAATAAGCGCCCATCATCCAGTGACCCAGCAAAATACCGATCAGGGAAAGTGGTATTGCTGCAAGCATCACCAATGGCACTGTGAAATTCTGGAACCAACCTACAATCAGCATATAAATAATCAGGATTACAGCGGCAAAAGCAATACCCAGGTCGCGGAATACTTCGTAAGTGATCTGCCATTCCCCATCCCATTTCAGCGAGTACTCGTCTGTGTTCTTAGGCTGCGCAGTGTATTCTTCTTTCAGCAATTCGTATCCGGCAGGCAGTTGAATATTTTTCAAACTGTCCGACATGGCAGACATTGCATAAAAAGGACTTTCGAGCTTACCCGCCATATCCGCCAGTACATACACCACTTCCTTTTGGTTCTTCCGGTAAATACTTTTGTCTTTCATCACCGAATTCACTTTCACAAGATTGCGCAGTGGCACCATATTGCCCTGCATTCCTTTCACCTGCAAATCCAGCAACTGGTTAATGCTTCCTTTCTCTGCATCTTTGAGCTGCAGTTGAATCGGCACCTGGCTGAAAGCAGCAGGCTGATTCAGTTTACCTGCTGTTATACCAGACAAGGCTCCCTGTACCGTAGCGGTGATCTGGGCAGTTGCCACACCATTCAGCATGGCCCTCTCCTTATCTACAGAAATCTTAAACTCCTGCTGATCATCCTCTACCTGCCAGTCTACGTCCACTACATCCGTGGTTTTGTTCATCAGTTGCTTCACCTGTTTGGCAATTGCAATCTGCTGTGCATAATCCGGACCATATATTTCAGCAACCATGGTAGATAAAACGGGCGGGCCAGGGGGTACTTCCACCACTTTAATATTGGCATTGTAACGGGCGCCGATTTTCTGCAAGGGCGCACGCAGTTCTTTTGCAATATCATGACTCTGGATACTGCGTTCGGTTTTATCCACCAGGTTTACCTGGATATCCGCAACATTGTCGCCTCTTCTTAAATCATAGTGCCTTACCAGTCCGTTAAAACTGATTGGCGCAGAAGTGCCGATATAACCCTGGTAGTTCCTCACCATCGGTTGTGCAGAAACATATCCTGCAATATCTGCAGCAACAGCCTGTGTTTTTTCCAGGGTGGTTCCTTCCGGCATGTCAATCACCACCTGGAATTCATTTTTATTATCGAAGGGCAGCATTTTCACTGCTACCAGCTTGCTGGTGATCAATAAGGTAGAAGCAACCAATACAACTACGGTACCCATGATAAAGGCCCAACGCTTCCACCTGGTTTCCAGCATCGGCTGAATAAACCGGTAGTAGATTTTATAAACGCCTGTTTCTTCCAGTACAGTTCCCTTGGTTTCTTCATGCACAACCCCTTTCTTCTCTTTTTCACGCAGGAAGATATATCCCAGGTAGGGAGTTAATGTTAATGCAACAATCAAAGAAAGCAACATAGCAATCGCTGCGCCAATTGGCATCGGGCTCATATAGGGGCCCATCATGCCAGACACAAACGCCATGGGCAATACAGCTGCAACCACCGTAAATGTGGCCAGTATCGTAGGATTACCCACTTCGTTGATGGCATAGATAGCAGCCTGCAATGGCGGTAGTTTACGCATCTTAAAATGGCGGTGCATATTTTCTGCGATAATGATGGAGTCGTCCACCACAATACCGGTAATAAACACCAGTGCAAAGAGGGTAATTCTGTTCAGTGTATAATCCATGAAATAGTAACTGAACAGGGTCAATGCAAATGTTACCGGTACGGAGAGAAATACCACCAGTCCTCCTCTCCATCCCATAGCCAGCATTACAAACAAGGTAACCACCACAATGGAAATAAACAGGTGAAACAACAGTTCACTTACCTTATGAGAAGCAGAGTCTCCGTAGTTTCTTGTTTCAGAAACCTGAACATCCGAAGGGATCAGGTCTTTTTTCAGGTGCGCTACTTTTTCCTTGATCTCAGAAGACAGCTTCATGGCATCGGCACCTGATTTCTTGGCTACTGCCAGTGTTACGGCAGGATAAGTAGATTTAAAATGATTGGCTCCAGCAGTATCGGCTTTACCGTATCCAAAGAATACATATTGGGCAGCCGTGGACGGCGCTTCCTCCACTTTAGCTACCTGGTTCAGGTAAACAGGCTGCCCGCCTTTTAAGCCCACCACCAGTTTAGCCACATCTTCTGCGGTATTCAGGAAATCGCCTGTTTGAATGGTGAAGGCTGAATCGTTACGGATCAGTTTGCCTGCTTCGGTCTGAACATTACCAGCCTGAATAGACTGGGTGATACCCAGCAGATCCACTCCATTCAGGGCCATCAGCGATTTATCCAATACCACTTTCACTTCCCGGTTTCTGCCGCCCGTTACAGACACTTCCGCAACATCCGGAACCTTCTTGATTTCATTGGCCAGTTCCTGCCCAATCAGTTTCAGGCGATGGTCGTCGTAATTTTCTCCCCAAATGGTTAGCCCCAGTACCGGCACATCATCAATGGCCCTTGGCTTTACCAATGGCATGGTCACGCCCTGCGGCATAGCATCCATATGCTTCATGATTTCGCTGTACAGTTTCACCAAAGACTTCTCTACATCTTCTCCCACATAAAACTGTACAATCAGCATTACCTGACCCTGCATGGATGTGGAATATACATACTCCACGCCCTTGATATTGGAAATGAATTTTTCCATCGGGGCCGCTATCTTGGTCTCCACTTCCTTAGGGCTTGCACCCGGATAACCGATAAAAATATCGGCCATGGGAACCTGGATCTGCGGTTCTTCTTCACGCGGGATCAGCATGGTGCTGTACCCGCCAATCAGCAGGAAAGCTACCATCAGTAAGATGGTTAGTTTCGACTGCAGAAACGCTTTTGCTATATTACCTGATAAACCTTTTTCCATTACTGATTATTTAATTTTTACCGGAGCTCCGTTATACAATCTGCCTTCTGCGGAAAGAATATATTGTTCATTCTTTGCCAGTCCTGAAAGCACTTCCACCTGGTCACCTGTTGTTTTACCCAGCCTTACCCAACGCAGCAATGCGGTGTTCTGAGCACTGATGGTGTATACGCCGGTCAACTGATCGCGGTTGATGATGGCTTTTACCGGAATCATCACAGCGCCTGATTCGCCGGATACTGCAGCAGGTGCTGCTTTCACCGGAAACTGTACATGTACAAACATTCCGGCGTAGAGTTGTTTCGTATCGGCGGGTATGGAAATCTTCACAATGTATTGTCCACCGGAAAACTGGGAAGAAGGATTTAACTGGATTACTTTTCCTTCGATGGTCTTTTCTGCGGATGCAATTTTCAATACTGCAGGATCGCCCACTTTCAATGAGCCAATCTGGTTTTCCGCAACCGAAGCGCTCACCTGCAAACTTCCAGCCTGCTCAATGGTCAGCACCGGCATACCCGGAGTTGCCATACTTCCCGCATCCATCATCTTCTGCGTTACAATCCCTGTAAAGGGTGCGGTAACCCTGGTATAGGAAAGATTGGCAGATACCTCATTCTTCATCTGCCTGGCGGCTTCAGCTGCTGCTTTTGCAGACTGGTATTGCAGGGTTACCTGATCCAGTTCTTTTGCAGAAGCGCTCTGCTGTTTGTATAAAGTAGTGAAACGGTCATAGTCCTTTTTGGCATTATTCAGTGCAGCATCTGCCTGTGCAATCATGGCATCTGTTTGTGCACGTTTTGCATGGATATCCGCGCTGTTCACAGCAAACAACAGTTGTCCCGCTTTTACATGGTCGCCCACTTTCACGGGCATTTGAGTGATATAACCCATTGCACGGGTGCTGATGTTTACGGAATGTGCAGCTTCCACCTGTCCACTGGCTTCGATCCATCCTGTTGCTGCAGCGCCATCCGGGCTGGCGACAGTTACCAGGACCGGTGCCTGCGCTTTAACAACTGCTTTTTCTTCATTGCCCGAACAACCAACCAACGTAAATGCGGCAGTCAGTGCAGTAAGGGCTATTGTGATTTTTTTAAATGACATATGATCCTTTTTTGAAGTGATTTTATTGATTGGTTGTTAGGAATTGTAAATAGGTAACCGTATTTTTTTGCATGAACACAGCCTGCGCTTTCAGCATTTTCTGCTGCGCCAGCTGGGTTTGAGCCATCAGCAGATCTGTTGTATTCACCAGGCCCTGCGTGTACCTGTTCTGCATGATACGCAGTGACTCTGCAGCCTGTTCCACAGCCTTGGTCTGCTGATCGATCCGGTAACGGGTATCTGCAAGCTGTGTTTGAGTCTTCCTGATTTCCACATCGCTCTTTGCCAGCATATCCTGCAATTGTTCCTGTAATTTGTTTTTTTCCAATTGCTGGGTGGCCTTTTTGTTCCTGGCCTGGTTGCCTTTAAAAATGTCCCAGGACAACTGGATACCTGCCAGGTAAGCGTTGGCACCAAATCCAAACATCGATTTATCGTTGTACTGGTAATTGGCAAAACCGTTCAGTTTCGGCAGCATAGACATAGCAGTGCTCTTAATGGCCAGATCATAGGCCGACACTGCAGTAGACATTGCCTTAAGATCCGCCCTGCCGGCAGATACGGATGCTGCTGTAACAGCAGGTACATCTATTAACACCGGTTCAGTAGTATAGATCACTCCGCCCGGTGTATTCATCAGCAGGCTGAGCTGATCGGAAATTGTTTTGATTTGTGAACGGGCTTCCGCCAGGTTGGTCTCTGCAGCTTTCACCTGAACTTCTACATTCAGCAGATCCGATTTCTGCATCAAACCCTGCTGGTAGCGGTCGTTCGTAAAGCGATGAATTTCCTGAACGGTTTTCAGCGCTTCCTCCAATACTTTCACTACTTCGTAAGTAAATTCCAGTTGCAGGTAGGTATTGGTTACCTGCATGTCTACCGCTTCCCGGGTCCTTTGTGTCTGATAGCCATATACTTCTGCCTGTTTTGAAGCAGCTTTACGCATATAATTAAGATCAGGGTTAAAGAGGGGTTGCTGAACACTTAACTGCGTGGTGATATTGGGCGTTGCACCGGGGTTATTCAGCAAGGCAGGATTGAAATCGGCCTGCTGCACATTGGCCTGCTGCAGTTTAAAACCAAAGGCATTCAAGGGCTGATTGGTGGTGAATCCGGTGTACGACAGGTTCACCTGCGGCAACCAGATTGCTTCCGTTTGCTTAAACTGCGACTGCGCAATTTTTTCATCGTTTACAGCCAGGCTGATCTGCCTGTTTTTTTCCCGTGCCAGCCGGACAGCATCTCCTAAAACCAGCTTCTGAACCGGTTCCTGTGCATTCGCCCCAAATACAGCGATCATGAACAGCGACAACAGTAATTTCCTTTTATATACCATATGCTTATTTTATTCTGCAAAACTATCCTGCCAAAATTCCTTGCAGTGTAACTTATGTAACATTAGAAGCAGGCATTCCCTAACTTTGGCTATAAAGCATTCTGCATCATGAATAATCTGGATAAGTTAAAGGGCGTTTTTGAACCTGAATTATTGCAGGAGATAGAGCAGTTTGGCATTTACCAAACCTTTAAAGAGGGCGACCTTGTGATGGATTATGGCAAATACATCCGTATGATGCCGATCGTATTAAAAGGAACCGTAAAAGTGCACCGGCTGGACGAAAACAACAATGAGATCCTTTTGTACTATCTCTCCAGCAGCGAGAGTTGTTCCATGGCCTACAGTTGTTGCGTAGAAGCCAAAAAAAGTGAGGTAAAAGCCGTTGCAGAAGACAATGTTGAACTGATCGGTATACCTCATGTTAAACTGGACGAATGGCTATGCAAATACCCCAGTTGGAAGAACTATGTAATGAGAAGTTTCAACGAACGTTTTATTGAATTGCTGAAATCCATTGAGAGCATCGCCTTTCACAAGCTGGACGAACGACTGATCGCTTACCTGAAGGAGAAACAGCGCCTGAGCGGTTCCAGTGTAATCAAGGCCTCCCACAATACCATTGCGGATGAGTTGGCTACCTCCAGGGTGGTGATATCCCGCCTGCTGAAACAGTTGGAGAACAGCGGGAAAATTATCCTGTACCGGAACGAAATCAAGCTACTCAGCGGGTTTGATGCACCTTTTAAATAATTATACCAAGATTTAGGCAAACTGTAGTATAAAATCTACAATAAAACCCCCTGATTTGCGTTGTAGCTGTACATCGCACAAGCAAATGCTCATGAAAAGCAGCTACAATTGGTTATTCCCCTGTTTACTGGCAGGCCTCCTGCTGGTGGCCTGTAAAAAGAATACAGATGTGCCGGCTGATGCCTCCACCGGCACCAGCACCGAACCTCCTACCATCGGAGGAACCACTTCTGCTTTTAAAGACACCACCGATATTACCGAAGGCAATGTGAATATTAAGTTTGCCAAAACAGATGCCTGCTTTCCCAGCAATGAAATCTTCTCCTTCACAGCAGTAGCCACCGGGGTTCCGGCCAACGCAAAATATGTTTGGGAATTTGGAGACGGGAAGTCACTGATGGGGGCATCCGTTAAAAACATCTACAAGGACCCGGGAAACTATACAGTCATACTGGAAGTAAAAAGCAACGAGGGACAGGTACTGCATAAGGTATCCATTGCGGTAAAAGCGCTTGGGCAACAGGTTACGCCTACTGCAGTATTTTCCAGTGCACTGGCGGATATCAATATTCTCAACAACATGACATTTACCAGCCGGTCTTCGGTTCCTACCGGTACCATTACAGAGCATTACTGGGACTGGGCAGATGGCACCAGCAATACCAGCTCCAACAGTTTTATGCCGAAAAACTTTCCGCAGGTGCCCGAAGACAAGCTCTATCCGGTTAAACTCATTGTAACGGCCAACTCCGGGTGTAAAGACACAGCGGGGCTCAATGTATTTGTTCCTGCTGTTTATACTATCAGCGGAAGCTTTGACGCCGTTCAATACGACGGATGCACCAATGAATATTTCATCTTTACACCCCGGTTAAATGCAGCGCCCGATGGCTGCGTATACACCTGGGATTTTGCAGATGCCACCGGGTTTGTATCCGGTAACCCGGTAAAGAAATCATTCACTTACCAGAACGATTACGATGTTAAACTGACCGTTACGCTTAAGGGAAAAATAATTTATCAAACTCACAAGTCTGTAAGGGCATTTGGTCAGAATATCAAACCCAAAGCATTGATGCTGAAGAATGTAGTGAGCTCTACGCCCACTACCGAAAAATGGGCATTCTACAGCCAGTCCAATATTCCGCATGGATACCTCAGCGGATACCGCTGGGAAATGCCGTTTGGAGTGATAGATGACAACTTCAACACAATTGTGGAACAGGAGTACACCAGGGCCGCCACACCCACCAACTACAGCATCAAACTGATCGTTACAGGCAATACAGGTTGTAAAGACACTGCCGTTGCCAATATTACCATACCGGCCCGTTAATGCAAACAGAAACGATGAAAAGGTATACCCCCGTATTATATCTGTTGTTCGGCATACTGGTGATGTCTGTTTCCTGTAAGAAGGAAGCCGTTTCGCCCATTACCGAATACCTGCAGAACACAAAGATCAAAGCGGATACCTCTGCTATCACCACTACGGTGAAAGATACCACTACGGTAGATTTCGGGGATATTGTTGTGCGATACGAACAAAGTTCCACCTGCTACCCCGGCAGGGAGATTTTCAGTTTTAAGGCAACCGGAACCACACTTCCTCCCGGCGTATTTTATTACTGGGCTTTCGGTGACGGCAATACGGCAACCGGCGCCAGCGTAAGTTATTCTTACCAGGCCGCTTCTTCTTTTGTGGTGAACCTGATGGTAGTGGCCGATGTGAACACGGTATTGACCAAACTTAGTTTTCCCATCAAAGCGAAAGGACAGCAAACCAGGCCTGTAGCGGGTTTTACGGTAAAATCAGATTTCCCCGACAACATCAATTACCTCACTTTTAATACCAGTTCATCGGTTAATCACGGAGATATTTCCTATTACAAATGGGAATGGGGAGATGGAAGTTCCACCTTAACCTCAGTGGGCCTGATCAGGCATGAGTTCCCAAGGAATGTGGCCGACATCACGTATCCGGTGAAACTCACCATTACCACCAACACCGGTTGCGCCGCAGATACTACCATTGCGGTAACTATTCCGGCTGCCTATCCGATCAAAGGAGGGTTCAGGGCCGATGCTTTAAATGCCTGCACCAATGAATCCATTGTATTTACGGCAGAAGCAGAAAATGTACCCGGCGGATCCGTATATGAATGGGATTTCTCCGACGGGAAAGGCGTTGTTACCGGCAACCCGGTTACTTACAAATACAAATACCCCAATGATTACGATGTAATCATGTCTGTCCGGTTAAACGGCAGGTTGATTTACCGTACCAATAAAATGGTGAATGCAAAGGGTGAAAATCCAAAACCAACCGCAGCCTTTGAACAGACCATGGTATGGCAGAACAGCACAACAGCTCACTGGCTGTTCAACAGCAGGTCAACCATTCCTACGGGCTCCATCGACAGTTATCAATGGAGTTTTGGAAACGGTAATACCAGCAATGATTACTATAGTTCTGTAGAAACCAATTACCAGAAAGAATCCACTGCAAAGTCTTATAAAGTGCAGCTGGTTGTAACCGGTAATGGTTGTGCAGACACCACCAGTAAAGTCATTACGATTCCTGCTCAATAAGTTTACTCCCAGATTTCATCCTTACCGGCAATCCAGCTTTTAACCGACTCAGTGGTAACGGATTTAGGGCGCTCCAGCGGGAAGCCCAATGCTCTGTCCCAGCAAAGGCTGGACAATACGCCTAATGCACGGCTAACGGCAAACAATACGGTGTAGAATTCGTATTCAACAAATCCGTAGTGTACCAGTAATGCGCCACTGTGCGCATCCACATTGGGCCATGGATTTTTTACTTTGCCTAAAGATTGCAGAATCGGTGGAACAGTTTCATAAATTTTCCATACCGTATTCAGCAGTTTGTCGTCGGCCATATGCTTTTTACCAAACTCCATTTGCGCTTCGAAGCGGGGGTCGGTTTTACGCAATACAGCGTGTCCGTAACCGGGTACTACTTTACCGGAAGCCAGTGTTTTCTGGACATAACCGGCAATCTGTTCCGCGGTAGGTTCATCGGTTCCCAGTTGCTCCTGCATTTCAAAAATCCATTTAATCACTTCCTGGTTGGCAAGACCATGCAAAGGACCGGCCAGGCCATTCATACCGGCCGCATAGCTCAGGTAAGGATCGCTCAAAGCCGAACCCACCAGGTGAGTGGTATGCGCAGACACGTTTCCGCCTTCGTGATCAGCATGTATGGTCATGTACAAGCGCATCAGTTCTTTAAAACTTTCATCATCGTATCCCATCATATGGGCGAAGTTGCCGGCCCAGTCTAACAATCCATTGGGATGAATATGTTCGTTGTTCTTGTATTTTCTTCTGTAGATATAGGCAGCAATCCTGGGCAAACGGGCAATCAGGTCCATGGAATCATCGTAAACAATGCTCCAGTAATCTTTTTTATTCAGCCCCTTAGCGTATTCTTTGGCAAAATTGCTTTCGGTTTGCATGGCCATAACACCCACTACAAACATGGTCATAGGGTGTGAGCTCAATGGGAGTGCATCAATGGTAGCAAACACATGGTTGGGCACATGACTTCTGCGCTGCCAAACATTGGTGATATGACCGGCCTCCTCTTCGGTTGGCAGTTCACCCACCAGCATCAGGTGGAATAATCCCTCTGGCAAAGGCTCTCCGCCCTTACGTGCCGTAGGCAGTTTTTGCTGCAACTCCGGAATGGAATATCCGCGGAAACGGATTCCTTCCTGGGCATCCAAAAGACTTGTTTCCGTAACCAGGCCAGTGATACCGCGCATACCCTGGTAAACCTGTGCCAGTGTTACTTCCCCGATCTTTTTGTTACCGTGTTCTTTGATTAATTCTTTGATTTCTGCGCTCGCTGCTTCTGATTTGGCTTTGAACTTGTCTTTGATAACTCCCATAGCAATGTTATTTGTTAGGTACGGCTAATATGGCTTAAATTAACCTTAATGTTCAAAGGTAATTGAAGTTCCAACTATAACAAAACCAATTCGGTCAGACTCACCGATTTTCGGGAAATTATTTGGGAGCCTTCCGGTACAGATAAATAACTACAAATACAAATATGAGATTAGGAATCCAGGCGGCAATCAGGGGAGGCAGGTTGCCCTTGGTAGAGAATATGGTGGAAAAACGATCGGTTACAATAAATAATGCAGCAATAGAGAAACCTACAGCCAGGTGAACCCCGCTTCCACCCCTCACTTTCCGGCCCGCAACAATGGCGCCGATCAGGGTCAGTAATAAAACAGTTACGCAAGTGGCATCTCTTCGGTAACGCTCCACTTTAAGACTGTTCAGCCCTTCAGAGCCCCGAAGTTCTTCCAGCGCTATAAACCGATTCAGCTCGGGAGTGGTCAGTTTATCCTTGGTATATTTATCGCGGCTCAGGTCGAGCGGTTTGAAGCTATAGTTCATCTGCCGCATTACAACCGGGGCTACCTCCTCCTTCATGGGCAGCAGTTTTCGCTCCACAATGGTTTCGATCTTCCATTTGTTAACGGAAGTGTCCCAGCTGATATAATCCGCCCGGAGATTATGGATAACCTTATTGTTTTTGATGGTGTACAGAAAGAAGGGGCCTCCCCTTTTTACAGCAGTATCATAAGAATAAATACCCGCATAGGTAAACGAGTCAATTCGCAGATAGATATTATTGCCATTGTTCAGCAGGGCGGAATAGCTGGAATTGGCATCAATGTATTTGGCTTCAAAACTTCCCCTGACCTGGTTGGCCCTGGGTACCACATACTGATTGGCGAACCAGAGAATAACAGCCAGTAACCCCCCGCCTATCCAGTAAGGCCGCATCCACCGGGAATAACTGGTACCACTTGCAAGGATAGCAATGATTTCACTGTTACCGGCCATTTTGGAGGTAAAAAAGATCACTGCAATAAAAACAAAGAGCGGAAAAAGCAGGGCAATAATATGCGGAATAAATCCGGCATAGTAATCGGTAATAATCCGCTCAAGACTCAATTGGGATTTTACGAAGTCATCGGTCTTTTCACTCACGTCTATGACCACTGCAATCACCGCAAACAAAAATATCGCGAAGAAAAAGGTGGTGAGAAATTTTCGGAGTATGTACCAATCCAGTTTTTTCATGGGTTATACAAAGATGCACAAAAAAATACATCCATGGAGATGGATGTATAATTTACGGACTTCAAAAGATAACGGATTAATAAGCTTTGTGAAAATAGTACGAAGTCCTCTATAAGTTGAACGTTTCGTATAAAAGTTAATAAATATAAAAAGTGCGGAAAATTATCCCCACACCTACGTCGGTTTGTTTGGTTTCTGTAAACTTATAATCTGCGCCTGATCACTTCCAGTGTTTCCTTCTTCCAACTAACGTAATTACCAGAAATAATATTGTTTCGGGCCTCTTTAACCAGCCAGAGATAAAAGGCAAGGTTTTGTATACTGGCCAGTTGCAATCCCAATATTTCCCCTGCAATAAACAAATGCCGGATATAAGCTTTGGAGTAATACTGGCTGTGTTCAGAAGGCAGTCCCGGATCGATGGGGCTGAAATCTGTTGCCCATTTCTTGTTCCGGATATTGATTACCCCCTGGGTGGTAAACAGCATACCGTTTCTTCCATTCCTGGTGGGCATCACGCAATCGAACATATCAATGCCCAGGTCAATGCATTCCAGCAGGTTCCAGGGAGTTCCCACTCCCATCAAATAACGGGGCTTGTTTTGGGGAAGATTTTCGGCGCAGAGTGCAGTAAACTCATACATCATTTCTTCCGGTTCTCCCACACTCAGTCCGCCAATGGCATTACCCGCCGCATTTTTGGAAGAGATATAGTCGCAGGATTCTTTGCGCAGATCCTTATAGGTACTACCCTGTACAATTGGAAAAAGATTTTGTGTGTACCCATATTTATCGGGTGTTTCAGCCAGGCGGCTGATGCAACGATCGAGCCAGCGATGCGTCAGGTGCATGCTCTTTTTGGCATACCCATAATCGCTTGGGTATGGTGGGCACTCATCAAAAGCCATGATAATGTCGGCGCCGATGCTACGCTGTATATCCATCACCGATTCGGGAGAAAACAGGTGCCTGCTCCCATCAATATGCGACTGAAACACCACGCCTTCTTCCCGGATCTTTCTGTTGGCGGCCAGGGAAAACACCTGGTATCCGCCGCTATCCGTTAATATGGGCCGGTTCCATCCGTTGAATTGATGCAGTCCCCCGGCTGCTTCCAGCACTTCCGTACCCGGACGCAGGTACAGGTGATAGGTATTGCCCAGGATGATTTGGGCCTGTATATCGGTTTTCAGCTGCTGCTGGGTTACGGCCTTCACGCTGCCAACGGTACCCACCGGCATAAATATGGGTGTTTGTATCACGCCATGATCGGTTGTGATGGTACCCGCCCTTGCGGCAGAGCCCCGGACGGTGGTTTCGAGCGAAAAACTAAGTTCAGCCATGCGGCAAAAGTAGGGCTCTTTGCCTTATTTTTGCCGCATGATCATACCTTCTATTGTCTGGACTATCTGCTTTGGAGTATTTTGTGCAATCATAGCCATTCAAGTTTTCTACTATCTCTATTTTTTCAGCAGGCTGGCATTCTTTAAACCCCGTACCAAAGCGGTGAATGTAGAGCACCCTGTTTCCGTGGTCATCTGCGCCCGCGATGAAGCCCATAACCTGGTAAAAAACCTGCCCGGTGTGCTGGTACAGGATTATAAAACCAGCCATGAGCTGGTACTGGTCAACGACAATTCCAGCGATGAAACCAAATACATCATTGATGAATTCAAGCGCTCCTTTAAAAACCTGAACCTGATCGATTTAACACAGGAAGCCAAAATGATCACCGGGAAAAAATTCCCACTTTCGATGGGCATCAAAAGTGCCAAACACGAAATTGTATTATTGACCGATGCCGATTGCGTACCTGCATCAGAATTCTGGATCCAGAAAATGCAGGACAGCTACGATGACGATATTGAAATTGTACTTGGTTACGGCGCATACCATAAAAAAACCGGACTGCTCAACAAACTGATCCGTTTTGAAACATTTCATACTGCGATTCAATACATGTCTTATGCGCTGGCAGGTACGCCATATATGGGAGTAGGCCGGAACCTGAGCTACAAGAAAAACGTATTCCTGCGCAACAAAGGATTTTCCTCGATCAATCAGATTCCCAGCGGAGACGACGATCTGTTTATCAACCAGGTGGCTACTGCAAAAAATACAGCGGTGGTGGTAGATCACGATACCCATACCCTGAGTGAGCCCAAGAAATCCTGGGGCGACTGGATGTCGCAGAAATACAGGCATTATACCACCGGCAAATACTATAAACCTATTCATAAATTTTTACTGGGATTGTATTCCCTGACATTGTTCCTGCTTTATCCGTTAATGGTCATCAGCATCATCTTCTTTAACTGGTGGCTTACACTGGCCGTATACGGTGTAAGGCTGATCATTCAGGCAATTATGTACTTCAAGGCCATGAAAAAACTGAATGAATCCGACCTCTTCCCCTGGTTTATTTTACTTGATTTCTGGATGTTCTTTTATTTCATCTTTACAGCCCCTGCCATATGGAAAGCACCCCGCAAAAACTGGAATTAATCACCAAATATTTTGATGATTTTACCGGCAAACAGCTGGAACAGCTATCCTTACTGGATGAACTCTATAAGGAATGGAATACAAAGATCAATGTAATTTCCAGGAAAGACATCGACAGCATTTACCTGCATCATGTACTTCACTCGCTCAGCATTGCGGCCATTGCCGGTTTCGAACCGGGGATGAACATCATTGATATCGGTTGCGGTGGTGGTTTTCCCGGTGTACCGCTGGCCATTTTTTTTCCAGAGGTACAGTTTCACCTGGTAGACAGTATTGCCAAGAAATTGAAGGTGGTGGAGGCTGTATGCGAAGGTGCCGGAATTAAAAACATTACCACACAACATACCCGTGCGGAAGATATCAAAAACAGGAAATTCGAATATGCGGTTTCCCGTGCAGTAGCACCGTTAAAAGATCTGCTGCAATGGAGCATGCCGCTGCTGAAAAAACAACCGGGTGCAGCAACAGGCCCCGATTACCTGCGAAACGGACTGATCTGCCTGAAAGGCGGCGATCTTACCCAGGAAATTTTTGAAAGCGGTGTAAGGCCCAGGATGATGCCTATCGTCAAGATTTTCCCCGAGCCCTATTTTGAAGAGAAGTACATTCTTCACGTTGCCAAATAACCCATAAAAAAACACAGACAAAACGGATATTGCTTCTGTCTGTGTTTATTATAGTATCCGTAGCGGCGGTATTTCTATTCGGGTATCACCAGCTTATTATTGGCCTTGTTCACATCCGCCAAACGCAGGCTGGGATCAATTTCAATGGAACGGATCTCCTGAATGGCTCTTTCCGTAGTAAAGCTGTATTCCGGATGCGTCCATCTCCATGCAGTATGAACAGTTCTTGGAATGGCATTCTCCGCAGGTTTTTCTCCATACATCAGGTTCAATGGAATCACATGCATTTCCTGTGTGCCATCCCTGAAAGTAATCAGTACATCAACCGGCATCGGCATCTTTCCTGCCCGCTTAATGGTAATAGCCGTTTTACCATCATTCACCGCAATATTTCCTACGGCATAGTCGATGGTTTTGGTGCTGTTGATCCAGTACTCTTTGTACCAGTCCAGTTCCATACCGCTGACTTTTTCTGCCACGCGGATAAAATCGTTCGGATTGGGGTGTTTGAATTTCCAGGTATTGTAATAGGCCAGTAAAATTTTATCTCTTACCACATCCCCTACAATATATCCAAGCTGCTCCATAAAGATGGAGCCCTTGCTGTAAGATGCTACACTATAGGCATAATTGGTATTATAATGGTCTGCATGGGTACTTGCCGGTTCTTCATAGCCGCTCTTCACCAGGGCAAAATAACTTTTGTAAGAGCCATCGTACCAGAAATCTTTTTTGCTTCTCAGGGTAGCCATTACCCTTGTGCTGGAATAATCGGTAAAACCCTCGTCCATCCAGGGATACAGGGCTTCATTACTGCCCATCATCATCTGGTACCAGCTGTGCATCCACTCGTGTATCGCGGTTCCGATGCTTGCACTCTTAATCAGGGTACCCATCGGATACTCCATACCTCCGTCTCCGCCCTGCACAAATGTGTAGGTTTTATAAGGGTAAGCGCCAAAGGTTTTTGCCATGACCGGATAAGCCAGTGCACAGGTATCTGCCATGCGCTGCCAGCGGATTTCCAGTGAATCAACCGCTTTATACACCACACGGATCAATGGACCGTTGGCGGTTTTACGGGTAATCATTTTATAAGACGGGTCTGCAGCCCACATGAAATCATGCACATTATTCGCCTGCCATTTCCAGGTAAGCGTAGCGCCGGATACCGGTTTTATTTTTACCCCTTCCGCTTCATAACCAAATCCGGTTTCGTTACCGTTCAGCAGGTCTCCTCCGGCAGTTACCATGTAATTTTTGTCGATGGTGATGTTCACGTCGAAATCTCCCCACACGCCATAAAATTCCCGGGCTATATAGGGGTTGGCGTTCCATCCCTGGTAATCGTACTCGGCAACCTTGGGATACCATTGGCTCATACTATAGCGGATGCCTTCCTTATTGTCTCTGCCGCTTCTTCTAACCTGCAAGGGAACCTGTGCCTCAAAAGCAACATCCATGGCAAGCTTCGATTTAGGAAGCAGCGGTTTATTCAATACCACTTCCAGAATGGTTTCGTGTTCTTTCAGTTGTTGCGCAACACCATTGATCAATACGGATTGTACCTTCTGGTAACCGATTTCTTCAGGAGTTAATTTGCTGATGCGGTCCTTTACACGGGAGTCCCAGTCCAGGCCATCCGTTTCGCGCTTGGGGTTGGGATCACTCAAGCGGGTTTTGCCCAGCTCACGGCTTCTGACGTCCATACTGCTGTTGGGTTGAAAAGCATTCCAGTAGAGATGGAAAAATATTTTGTTCAACGTATCGGTTGAATTGTTGGTGTATTCAATTTTTTCGGTTCCGGAAAAACGGTTGGTGGTAACGTCCATCTTTACATCAATCCTGTATTTGATTTTCTGCTGCCACCTGTCGGGCTGTGCAAACACCAATACAGTTATGATCAAGAAACCCATCGTAAGAGCGATCCTGTTATTCATATGTCAATTTTGTAAATCGGAAGATAATTATAAAAATACTAACAACCCGCCACTACCACTACAATTTCACCTTTCACGTTTTTTGCCTTGAAATGATCCGCAACTTCCTGTAAGGTGCCGCGCTTGTTTTCCTCAAACATTTTAGTGAGCTCCCGGCTTACGGAACAGCTGCGGTCAGGCCCCAGGTAAGTAATGAGCTCTTCCAGTGTTTTTACCAGCCGCATCGGGCTTTCATAAAAAACAATGGTACGCTCTTCTTCCGCCAGTTTTTTCAGGAGGGTTTGGCGGCCTTTTTTCAACGGAAGAAATCCTTCGAATACAAAGCGGTTGGCAGGGATGCCGCTGTTCACCAAGGCAGGAACAAAAGCGGCTGCGCCGGGCAAACATTCCACCCGGATATTTTGTTGAATGCATTCGCGCACCAGTAAAAAAGCCGGATCAGAAATACCCGGCGTACCTGCATCTGTTACCAGCGCCATGGTTTTTCCGGCCTGCAACTGATCGGCCAGGTGTGCAACTACTTTGTGTTCGTTGTGCTGGTGATAGGGCGTAAGCGGCTTTTCTATTTTGTAATGCTGTAATAGTTTAGAAGAGGTCCTGGTATCCTCGCACAAAATCAGGTCCACCTGCTGAAGCACTTCCAGTGCACGCAACGTGATATCTTTTAAATTACCGAGAGGTGTCGGAACTAAGTACAACAAAGGATTAAATTATGGCAATCTCATAAAACTCCATTACCGGATTGGCAAGCAGTTGTTTGCTGGCAGATTCGGCAATGGCTTTGGCAGCTTCAGGGCTGTCTGCTTCAACAGCCAGCGTGATATGTTTACCAACACGAACATCCTGCACAGAATGAATACCCAGGTTGTTCAGCCCGCCCAACACAGCCTTACCCTGCGGATCCAATAAGTCTTTCAAAGGCATCACCGTAATCTGTACATTGTATATCATGATTCAACTTGTTTGAAGCTCAAAGATAGAATTACATAAGCAAAAAAACTGACCGAAACCGCCAACCAGCCAAAAACAATTGCGGAAACCAGTGCTATCCCCCCCAACAACAGGAATGGCAGGGCCTTTTTAAAGGTAAAACCATTGAATTTCATAGCCAGCATCGGCAACCTGGATACCATTAAATAAGACACGATCCCAATCAGTCCGTACCAAACCCATTTATTCAGCATCAGGTTCAACAGCCATTCTTCCTGGTTGTACCAATACAGCATCGGGAAGGAGGCAAACAATAAGCCTGCAGCAGGAATGGGCACTCCCTTAAAGCCATATTGCTGGTTCTTGTCGATATTGAAACGGGCCAGCCTGTAAGCGCCGGCGCAGGGGAGCAGAAACGCAGGGAGCAACCACAAAATAGAAACATCCAGCCCTCCCGGATCCTGCGAAAAACAAAAACGCAGAAACTGAAAAGCTATCAGCCCAGGGGCCACCCCAAAACTCACTGCATCGGCAAGAGAATCCAATTGCCTGCCCATTTCCGAAGAAACATTCAGCAAACGCGCAACAAATCCGTCAAAGAAATCCACCAGGGCAGCGCCAATGATGAGCCATCCGGCCCACATCATTTTTTCCGGTAACACCACCAGGTTTTCACCGTCGGCTGCAACGGATAGTGTAAGACCGGGTTGCAGGATGTATACAATGGCTGTTACCCCAAAAAAGAGATTGATTAAGGTAAATATATTCGCTATCTGCTTGATCATTTTTTATTGAATTATGCCGGCGGCTATTTCCGTTTCATCAACGCTTCAATTTCATCTGCAGTATTTGGGATATTCTTCATCAGGTCCATACTGCCGTTCTTCGTGATCCACACATTGTTTTCGATGCGGATGCCCATTTTTTCTTCTTCAATATAAATGCCCGGTTCAATGGTGAACAACATACCGGCCTTAACAGGTGCTGTTCTGGTGCCCAGGTCGTGTACATCCAGCCCCAGGTGGTGCGAAATACCATGATACAGGTATTTTCTGTAAGCCCTGTTTTCCCGGTCTTCGTTCTTTACATCGCTCTTGGTCAATAACCCTATTTTCTGGAACTGCTTTGTAGCTTCATCCCCTACCTTTTCTGTATAGTTCACCACCGAAATACCCGGTTTTAAAATGGATTTCGCATAGTTGTGCAGATGCAGGCAGGCATCGTATACAACGCGTTGCCTTTTACTGAATTTGCCATTCACGGGAACGGTCCTGGTAAGGTCTGCATTATAACCGCCGTATTGTGCACCAAAATCCATCAGGATCAGTTCGCCATCATTACAGATACCGTTATTACTTACATAATGCAAGGTACGGGCGTTGTCGCCGCTGGCAATGATGCTGCCGTATGCAGGGCCTGTAGCGCGCTGGCTCAGGAAGCTGTGCACAATCTCGGCTTCAATTTCATATTCGGTAACACCGGGCTGAATAAATTTCAGCAGTCTTCTGAATGCGACTTCAGTAATATCAATAGCCTGTTGAACAACCACTATTTCTTCCCTGGTCTTGATGCCCCTTAATTCTTTCAGAATCTTTGCGGCGCGCTGGTATTGGTGCAGCGGATATTGTTGCTTCATTTCATCAATGAAGCGGTACTCACGGCTGCGGATAGTGGAGGCTTTCCGGTCATTTTCATTACTGTCTAAGTAAATAGTATCGGCAAGATGGATCCATCCCTGCAGCAGGGCATCCAGGCTGTCTAACCATACAATGGTTTTGATGCCGGAAATAGCGCTTGCTTCTGCAGCCCTTAATCTTTTACCATCCCATTTTTCCTTGAGTGCATTTGGTCTTACCAATACCAGTACCTCCCTGTATTTGGGATCCGGGCAATCCGGAAATAAAATGACCATGGAATCTTCCTGTTCAATACCACTGAGCCAGAACAGGTCATTATTCTGTTTGAACGTATGGAGTGCATCCCCATTGGAAGGAAATTCATCATTGCTTACAAAAACGGCAATACTGTCAGGCAGCATTTTAGCCGCAAATTTTTTTCTGTTATTGACAAATAACCTGGGGTCCAGCGGAAGGTATTTCATGCAAAATCAATTAGACCTGCAAGATAAACTAAAATCTAACAGTAGGACATTTCACGGATTTGCCGGAGGAGGAAGGGAAAATACCATGCTTAACAATGGAAAGCTCATAGGCGCCCCGGGTACCATTCAGGTTTTTCAGCGAAGAAATGGTGGCATCGTAATTCACCGTTATTTTCAGGTCTTTAATCTGGTAACCCACCACAGGAATCGCAGCATCTTTGTTTCTGTAATAAATGCCCAGGATCAATTGCTGCATACCATCTCCGCTCAGATCTCTGTTGGCATTGAAGCCCAGCACCACTTCACTGGCATTGCCCATACGGCTGTAATAAATATTGGGGTTCACGATCCAGATATCCTGTACTTTAATACTAGCATTCGCAAAAAAGCTATAGCGCATATCCACTTTGTTGTCTGAAACGGCCGGTGAAAAGAAGGTTTCCAGTGGCTTGTTCAGGTGCATGATGCTGATACCCGCATTAAAGTAAGCATTCTCCGAAGCAAACAATGCATAGTTCAATCCCATTTGCAGATCCAGGTAACTGGTCTGGCTGTAGGTAAAAGGTTCGTTGGAGGGTAAGGTAATATCAAAAAACTTACCATTCCACTGGTTGTCAAAATCCAGTTTGCTCAGGTCAATACGTTTGGTAACAAAACCGGCAGAAAATCCTGCGCTCAATAAACTCTTGTACCCCAGCATCTGGTGATAGGCCAATGACAGGTAACCACTGGTGGAAGTAAGGCTTCCGCTGCCCGCCACATCTTTCAGAATGGAACCACCCAGCCCCATCCAGCCATTTTCAAACCGGTTGGCAAAAAGTTTGGTATCGCCCCAAAGGCCCATGGTTTTATAGGGGTTACCCACAGAAGCCCATTGATTGCGATAGTTACCCCCCACCCTATAATCATAATCCGGATTAAAACCGGTGTTGGCGGGGTTCACCACAAGGGGTGCATTGAAATATTGAGAGAAATTAAGATCCTGCGCGGCAACACCGGAAAGCAATACCAGTTGTATTACCAGAAAAACCGGCAACCGGAGGATAAGTGACTGATATGACTGCAGCGGTTTCATATTATTTCAGCAAGGTAATATCTCCTTTCTTAGTAGATTTCTTTTTATCGGAGAATTCTATTTCAACCGTGTAATGGTATACACCCTGCGGTTGTATTTTGCCATTGTACTTCCCATCCCAGCCTTCATAAGGATCCGCGCTGGTGTACACTACCGCGCCCCATCTGTTGTAAATACGCCAGGTCATTTTAGCAATACCAAAACCCCTTACATAAATCCGGTCGTTCACGCCATCTCCGTTGGGCGTAAAAGCATTCGGCACATCAAACAAGGGGTTTACTTCCACACTGATCGGTTCACAATATTTGGCGACACAACCGGCGTCGTTGATCGTATACAGGCATACATTATAAGTAGCGGTTGCATTGAAGGTATGCCTGATCACCGTATCTCTTTTTGCAGTGGATATAACTTTACCATCCCCAAAATCCCACTGGTAACGCACACCGCCCGAAGATTGATTGGTGAACTGAAATATTTCATTGGGCTGCGATATCCTTGGTGAATAATCGTACAACGAAGTTGGATTAGGGCTCACCAGTATATCTTTGGTGAAGGTCTTGGTTTTATTCGCATCACAGGTATTCAGATCTGTGACTGTAAGTGTTACCGTATACACTCCTGAGCTGGCATAAGAATGTGTCGCATCGCCATTGGTGGTTGCTGTTCCGCCGTCTCCAAAGTCCCATACAAAAACCTGTCCGCCCGTACCCGTATAAGTAAATTGAGTGGCCGATCCCAGGCAGGCTGTATCCGCGGTAAAATCAGGTTCAAAAGAACTGGATACCCGAACAATGGCTTCATAATAATCATTTTCATTACAGAACAGCGGATCTTTTAAAGTAAGTCGGACAATATAGGTTCCGTCGGCTGGAAAAGTATGGTTGATGGGCGACTTATCCCTGAGCACTTTGGCAGAACCATCCCCAAAATCCCATTCAAAGGAATTGCTGTTGAAAGTCCCGCCTGCAGGGGGCACCGAAAGATTAGTGAATTGAAAGATCCGGTTACCGCAGGGAGGAACGCTGAGATAACTAAATGAAAGCGCTGTAACCGCATCGCTTCTCACCCCGATGGTAACATAGGAAGTATCCTGTTCATTACAGGTATTCAGGTCCTGGGAAATCAGCCTTACCCGGAAGTTACCCACCGTATTAAACAGGTGACTGATATTGGGTGTGGTGGTGGTATCATCGTTGATATTGTCTCCGTCAAAATCCCAGAAATAAGTAAGCCCGTTGGCAATGGTATCCGTAAAATTCACAGTAAGCGGTGCACATCCGGTAGAGTCTCCCGCTATTCCGTTAATGGAAGGACGTACCCCCGATGAAACGCCTGCGGCGTCGAAAGAATATTTCACCGAAAGCATATTGCAGTACTGATTACCTCTTCTTTCGGACCAGGAACCGGGATTACCCACCAGCGAAATCCTGATCGGGCTGCTTTCGCTTTCCCTGGCACAGGAACAGATGGTCTGATAAATTTCACCCTGCGGACTGTAGCGGCTGGTACCGCCATCCACGTGATCCGGAAAACCACCGGCCTGTCCAAAATAAGATGCGTAAATCAGTGAATCGGCGTTCTTGCCCAGTACAAAGAAATAAAAGTCTGCTCCGTCGGTGCTTTTTTGATTGGCATCTGATGTTATCATCATTCCGTTCAATGAACCAAAGGTGTAACTGGAAATAGAAGAACCACCCCAGCCCGAAATATACATATTTTCACAGCGGTCTACCAGGAATGCAGTCAGCGAAAGGCTGGGTATATTGGAAGAAGGGTTTCCGAAGTTGGTGAAGAATATAAAAGAAGAGAGATCCGGCTTCAGCTTGGCAATGAACTGGCGACCGTTAGACTGCCCGGGATTGGTGGTATTGAACCTTGAATTGATTACCGGGAATAACCCGGTAGTGGTACCGGTGATATAGGGGAATCCTTTCTTGTCGAATTGTATCCCGAAAATCAGGTCCTCCCTGGGGGTTCCGATATAGGTCAGTTTATTGATGGCCGAGCCATCACTTTTAATATTGGCAATAAAACCGTCTACGGAATTGGCAAGCCCCTGTTTGGTAGCAAACACCGCACCTGTTTTATCCCCGGGTAAATCGGTGCTGGCAGTGGCGCCGGCTACATAAATATCCCCGTTGAGCGGATTGATGCTCAATACAAACGGCGCATCGTCGTCATTACCTCCAAGCAGCGAACTGAAAATGACATTCCCCAGTGTGGGCGTAAATTTCAGCAACACCCCGTCCTGGTAGCGGCCATCTGCCCTGGTAGCGCCCGGCGTGGTCTGAAAAGCGCCGGCAGTTACCACAAAATCTTTGGATTGCGTTACAGAAGTCAGTAAAATATTGTTATTGGCATCCAGGATCACTTCACTGCGCGCATCATCTCCATAGTTTCTGCGGGTGGATACAGGCGACTGGGGAAGCACTCCACCATAATTCAGATCAATGTTTACTCCATCACTTTTTGAGCCGCCGATTTTAACCGATCCGATCAGGGCAGTACCGGTTGCATTCAGTTTGGTCAGTACAATATCAAATTCACCGCCGGAGCCCAAGGTTTTGAGGGATCCGAAAGTAGGATAATTGGGAGAAGAAGTTCTTCCTGCAATCACCAGGTTACCTGCATTATCTACCACCATGCTGTGGGGTTGCTCATTGGCAGAACCACCAATATAGGTAGCGTACACCCGTTCCCCTTTCAGGTTGTATTTCATGATTCCCATATCGGAACCAATTGAGGCAGTGCCTCCCTGGAAAACAGTTTGAAAAGCGCCGTTGGTAGCGGGGAACCCATTCTTGCCCAATACAATCCCCCCGGAATAAAAATTACCGGAGCCATCGTAGGTGGCGGTGAATCCCCAGTTGTCTTCCAGGCTACCTGAATAAGTGAGCATGGTCTGCCGCGGATCGATCACCAGTGTGAGGGAAGGGTCATAGCTGCTGAGCAGCTTGAAATAAACGAACCTTCCTTTTACTTCATAGTTGCAGTCAAGGCTTTTTTTATACCCGTTTTCCAGTACATATGTAGCAGGGATGGTTTCCTGTACGGTTCCGAGCGTAGTCGTAATCTGCAGGGAGTTGTCTTTCAATTTCAATCCCTCCACCCCGTCAAAATACATGATCACCTGCGAAGGATCACCTCCCGGATGAACAATGAGATCATATTTCAGCGATCCATCCGCAGTATAAAAGCGAACGTCGATATTCCTGTATAATTCTTTATAGGTAACGCCCTGAAAGGTTTTGCAGTTACTGGCCCATAGTGCAGGATCATTCCCGATAAAATAATTGCTGTAGCTTGGCAGGGGTTTATCCGGAATAATGACAGGGTTCGGATTGGCATTGATAAATCTCACCTCATACGCATGCGAGCGAAGGGTAATATTATTATTCGTACCGCCATTTTCCGGAACAGGCAGCCGGTCTTTGGAAGGAACCTGCTCCTGCGGACGGTCTTTCTCAATATGTGCATGGAATGAGCGGCTCAGGCGTTCCAGGCCTGCCGCATCGTGTTGCAGCATCCGGAAACTGTTTTTCTGCAACGCAATAGAACCCGCGGGCAGATCAGTTTTAAAAAGGATCGCCCGATCCCACTGACCTTTATTCTCCACAAAATCAAGGTACTGCTGTGCATGCAAACCTGCAGCCAGCACAAGCAACCATAACAAAAGGCCAATCTTTTTCAATACAGACGTATTAATATTTTTTAATTTACGAAATTTTACTCCAACCCTGCTTCAATTTCTGGGATTGCATAAAATTTTTCAATGACTGATGCGCTTCATGCTCCAGGCAGAGGTCTTTTTCCACCAGCATTTCCGCCTTTTGCTTAGCCAGTTCCAGCAACTCCTTATCATTCACAATACTGGCCAGTTTAAAATTCAGCGCTCCGCTCTGTCTTGTACCTTCTATATCTCCGGGCCCTCTCATCTCCAGGTCTTTTTCTGCAATTTTAAACCCGTCGTTGGTGGCACACATGATATTGATACGTTCTTTGGCCTCTTTGCTGGCTCGGCTACCCGTTAATAATATGCAAAAGCTTTTTTCGCTTCCCCTTCCCACCCTTCCCCGGAGCTGGTGCAACTGGGAAAGGCCGAACTTTTCGGCGCTTTCAACCACCATCACCGAGGCATTGGGTACATTTACCCCTACTTCAATCACCGTTGTACTGACCATGATCTGGGTATCACCCTTCACAAAGCGTTCCATATTGGTTTCCTTCTGTTCGGCAGGCTGCCTTCCGTGAACCATGCTGATTTTATATTCCGGTTCCGGGAAAAAACTTTTCACCTGCTCATACCCCTGCATCAGATCCTCGTAGCTCAGCTTTTCACTCTCCTCAATCAGCGGATAAATAAAATACGCCTGCCTGCCTTTTTGAATTTCTTCTTTTACAAACCCCATCACGTTGGCACGGGCCATTTCATTTCGCTGTACGGTGGTAATCGGAATTCTTCCCGGCGGCAATTCATCCATCACACTGTACTCCAGGTCTCCATATGCCGTCATGGCCAGTGTTCTGGGAATCGGTGTGGCCGTCATCACCAGCACATGCGGCGGAACAGCCGCTTTTTCCCATAAACGGGCCCGTTGTGCAACCCCAAACCTGTGTTGTTCATCAACAATTACCAGGCCAAGATGTTTAAACTGAACCACTTCTTCTATAATAGCGTGGGTACCCACTACAAAGTGGATGGTATCTTCTATCAGGCCTTTTAAAATTCGTTTCCTTTCGGCAGTTTTGGTGCTGCCCGTTAACAGGGCAATTTCCAGCGGCATTTCTTTCAGTAATTCTTTCAGTCCGTTATAATGTTGCTGTGCCAGGATCTCGGTAGGGGCCATCAAACAACTCTGAAATCCGTTATCAGCAGCCAGCAGCATACTTAGTAAGGCCACCATGGTTTTACCACTGCCCACATCTCCCTGCAACAAACGGTTCATTTGCCTGCCCCGGGCCGTATCTGTTCTGATTTCTTTCAGTACTCTTTTCTGTGCACCGGTTAATTGAAAGGGCAGATACTTGTTATAGAAGTCGTTAAAGCAGGCTCCGACTTTTTCGAACACCACCCCCCTGCTTGCATTACTGCGCTGCAAACGAACCAGTTGCAGCCTTACCTGTGCAATAAAAAACTCTTCGAATTTCAAACGTTCCAATGCTTTTTTGTACATCAGCTCCGATGCAGGAAAATGAATGGCGGCATAGGATTCGTAGCGCGGCAGCAGCTTCAGTTCCTGAATAATATAATCAGGCAGGTTTTCCGGAAGGTCCTTTGGCTGCAATAAATTCATTAATGCGAAGGTGAGTTTGGCAATTTGTCTTCCGTTCAGCCCCCGGGCCTTTAATTTTTCGGTGGAAGGGTACACCGGTTCCAGGAAAGCCCTGGCGCCTGCTTTGGCGGGAACAAATACCTCCATCTCCGGATGCACCATTTGGGGCTTGCTGTTGAAGAAACCGGTTTTGCCAAAAATGAGATAGTCCGAACCAATGTGCAAATTTTTCTCCATCCAGCTGATGCCCTGGAACCAGGTCAGCTCCAGTTGCCCGCTGGAATCTTTTACCTGGGCAACCAGTCTGCGGGACCTGCCAGCGCCGATGATCTCATAATGCACCAGTCTGCCAACCACCTGTATATAGTCGGTAAAGGCGTTGATATCCTTAATAGGGTTTACCCTGGTTTTATCAATATGCCGGATGGGAAAATGCTCCAGGAGGTCTTTGAAGGTAAAAATATTCAATTCCTTTTTGAGCATATCAGCCCGAAGAGGTCCCACCCCTTTGAGGTATTCGATGGGCGATGCAAGTATATTGGCTACAGTACTAATAGCAGATTCAGATCATTAAGTAGCAAATCTAACTATAAAAAAACCATGAACCATGAACCATGAACCCATCCGTATTCGTACCTTTGCAGACTATGCAAAAAGAGGTTGTTGTAAGCGGAATCCGTCCTACAGGATTTTTACATTTAGGAAATTATTTTGGCGCCATGCGTAATTATGTTCGCATGCAGAACGACTATAACTGTTATTTTTTTGTAGCCAACTGGCATAGCCTGACCACCCACCCCGACACCAGTGAACTAAAGAACGCCGTTCATCGGGTGATTGCAGAAAATATTGCCTGCGGACTGGATCCGGAGAAAGTGGCATTGTATGTACAGAGTGATGTGCCGGAAATTGCAGAATTGTATCTCTACCTGAATATGCTGGCCTATAAAGGGGAGCTGGAAAAAACAGCCACTTTTAAAGATAAAGAGATCGGAAGA
>JAECQP010000025.1 GCA_015999745.1 Sphingobacteriia bacterium
AACCAACCTGCAGCTTAGCTGAATGATCTTAAGCAACAGTCACAGCCTTTTGTTGCAGCATCTCCTTTTGTTTTGAGTCGGCGGCGGCACCTGGAAAGAAGCGAACCTGTGCGGCGGCCCAAATGACGGTCTAATCACTGATTAGGCAGCCATGGCATACTGTGTATTGCCAGATAATGGTTGAATATTCAGATTAAAGTGCTAATTATCCAACGCACTGCATGCTTACACCAACCGTAACCTATGCTGTCAAAACCAACACGGCCCCAATTAATGAAGAGTGTACAAAGTTAAGCTCAAAGTTTGATGATTACTTCAATAACCTCCAGAAGTCTAACCCCAAAGCGTATGCCATAAGCCCTAAAAGTAATATCATACCTGCCATTTGGGCATATTCCATGAACTTGTCGCCCGGTTTACGGCCGGAGATCATTTCATAGATGGTGAACAGGGCATGCCCGCCATCCAGCGCCGGTATTGGCAGAATATTCATGAATGCGAGCACAATAGAAAAGATACCGGTGAGTGTCCAGAATCTTTCCCAATCCCAAACCCCGGGGAAGGTATTGCCGATACTGATGACACTGCCCAATGAATCGCTGGCATTTACCTTACCGGTAAAAATCTGCTTGATCCCGGTAACATACTTATCGAGTGTTTCCCAACAATGGTTAAATCCGATCGGAACAGATTGCAGCAGGGTATATTCTGTTGTAACGGTTCCCAGTATGGAATAAGGGCTCACGGCAAAAAAGCCGATAGAACCTTTGTCGTTGATCAGCGCTTTCACCTGTATCGTATCCGCACCCCTGATCAGGCTTAAGCTAACCAGGGAATCGCTGTATCTTTTTTTAATCGCATCAAAGTCGTTGTAGTAAGGGCATGGCTGGTTATTAATCGCAATCAGGGTATCGCCTTTACGCAATTCTCCATTGGTAATGGTAGCAGACTTGCCCACGGAATCAATGATCACCGGGTAACGGGGTATAATCATTCCGGCAAACTTCTTTTGCTTAACAATGGTTTTGGAGAAGTTTTCCGGAATAGCCAGATCAATCTGACTTCCATTGCGGGTCACCTGTATTTTCTTCGCTTCCTTCAGCACCATTTCAGATTCGAGGGTGCCGAAATTTTCGATCGGCTGCCCGTCGATCCCAACTACATTATCGCCATCCTGCAGGCCGATTGTTTTGGCAAGGGAATCTACATGTACGCCATATTTCAGGTTCTTCACCGGCAATTGCTCTTCGCCCCATACCCAGGTAATGCCAATAAAGATCACAATCGCCAGGATCACATTCACCACTACGCCACCCACCATAATAATGAGACGCTGCCAGGCCGGTTTGGAACGGAATTCCCATGGCTGGGCAGGAAGGTCCATCTGCTCCTTGTCCATGCTTTCATCAATCATGCCGGCAATCTTTACATAGCCGCCAAAAGGAATCCAGCCGAGGCCGTATTCGGTTTCACCGATCTTCTTTTTCCAGAGACTGAACCATGGATTAAAGAACAGGTAAAATTTTTCTACCCTGCACTTAAAAAATTTAGCCGGCAGGTAATGCCCCAATTCGTGCAGAATTACCAATATGGAAAAGGACAGGATAAACTGTCCCATTTTCACTCCCACACTTAACCAGTCAATTGCTAATAAACTCATATCTGATTTCCCGAAGGTTTTATTTTACAAATTAAAATTACATGTGAACAAGAGAAGCGGCAAAGTCCCGCGCTTCAGCATCTGTGTCGAAATATTCCTGCAAAGTAGGCTGCTCAATAAAATGAACTTTCGCCATGGTCTGTTCCACCATTTCAGTCATATCCAGAAAACCGATCCGGTTGCGAAGAAACGCAAAAACGGCTATTTCATTGGCGGCATTCAGGATGCACGGCATATTTCCGCCCTTGTACAGCGCATCGGTAGCCAGTGCCAGGTTGCGAAAGGTTTTTAAATCCGGCTCTTCAAAAGAGAGGTTGTTCGGTTTTTTAAAATCGTACCGGGGAAAATCATTGGCAATCCGCTGGGGGAAGGCCAGTGCATATTGAATCGGCAGCTTCATATCGGGCATACCCATCTGCGCCTTAATACTCCCGTCGTTGAACATTACCATACTGTGGATGATGCTTTGCGGATGCACTACCACCTGTATCTGGTGCGCATCAAGATTGAACAACCATTTGGCTTCAATCATTTCCAGCCCTTTGTTCATGAGGGTGGCGGAGTCGATGGTAATTTTGGCGCCCATGCTCCAGTTGGGATGCTGCAGTGCATGATCCTTCTTTACATTCACCAGGAAGTTGGGTTTCTTTCCGAGGAAAGGACCACCGCTTGCGGTGAGGATAATCTTTTCAATCTTATTTCTGCCCTCTCCAACCAGGCACTGAAAAATAGCAGAGTGCTCGCTATCTACCGGGATGATCGGAATTCTTTTTTCGGCAGCCTGGCGCATGACGATATCACCGGCAACTACCAGGGTTTCCTTATTGGCCAGGGCAATGGGTTTACCCAGTTCAATCGCATTCAGGGTAGGCCTTAACCCGGCATAGCCAACAATGGCGGCCAGCATCATATCATAACAGTCCATCGAAGCGGCTTCGGCAAGCGCAGCCTCCCCCGCAAATACTTTAACATCGGTTTTGGATAATGCTTCCTTAACGGCGAGGTATTTTTTCTCGTCGCCAATCACCACCACATTGGGATTGAAATACAATGCCTGTTTGATCAATAATTCGTCATTGGACTGAGCAGTTAAAATCTCCGCAGAAAAAAGATCGGGATTCGCCCTGATCACGTCCAGTGCCTGAGTACCGATCGACCCTGTTGACCCGAATATAGCGATGCGTTTTTGACTCATTCAATTATTTTAACGGATACTGAATTGGCTACAAAATAAGCAAATATGCAGTATGCTTTGTTCACAATATTTAAGGCCTATGCCTGTACAAAAGGTTTTAATGCGTCTGCAATCTCCCGGTTATTGCTCAGGCGGGGTACTTTATTCTGTCCACCCAGCTTACCGATTGATTTCATGTAATTGATAAATCCGCTCCTGGCAATAACCGTAACCTGCAGGGGTAATAAGATATTACCGCGCATCAGGTCATCGTAGTACACATTCTTTGCACGCATCCATTCGTTCAGGGTATGGCTGAAAGCCTGCAGATCTGCCGGGGCTTCCTCAAATTCAATCAGCCATTCGTGGTAGCTTTTACCCTCCCCCTGCTGTATCATGGGCGCCACCGTAAACTCTGTTACCCTGGCATGGTGTTCGGCGCAGGCGCTCAACATGGCCTGCTCCACTTCTTCCCCAATCACGTGTTCACCAAAAGCCGATATAAAATGCTTGATCCTTCCGGTTACAATGAGCCGGTAGGGTTCCAGGCTTACGAATTTGACCGTATCCCCCAGGTTATAACCCCATAAACCCGCATTACTATTGATGACTAACGCATAGTTCTCGCCCAGCTTAACATCTTTCAGCGATAACCGGGCAGGGTTTTCGTTGAACACCTCTCCCGCAGGGATGAATTCAAAAAAAATGCCACTGTTGGTATTCAGAAGCAACCCCTGTTCGGTTTGTGAATCCTGAAAAGCAAAAAAGCCTTCGCTGGCGGGGAACAATTCTACGGAGTCTACTTTTCGGCCAATACTCTCGTAAATTCTTGCTTTATACGGCTCAAAATTGACCCCGCCCTGCACCATTACACTGAAATTAGGAAAGAGTTCTCCCACTTTTTTACCTGATTTTTCGATCAGGCGGTCAAAATACATCTGCATCCAGGGTGGTATGCCGCTGATCAGGGTCATGTCCTTATTGATCGTTTCTTCTACAATTTTATCCAGTTTGGTTTCCCATTCCTCTATACAGTTGGTTTCAAAACCAGGAAGCTGGTTAGATCGCAGATAGGCAGGAATATGGTGATTCACGATACCGCTGAGCCTGCCGGTGGGAATATTCCCGATTCTCTCCAGTACAGGGGACCCGCTTAAGAAGATCATCCTGCCATTGGCAAATGCATAATTGCCGGTTTCCGCCATATAACAAAACAGGGCGTTCCTGGCGCTATTGATATGGTTGGGAATAGAATCCTTCGTAATCGGGATGTATTTTACGCCGCTGGTGGTACCGCTGGTTTTGGCAAAATAGATAGGGCTGCCTTTCCAGAGTACATTTTGCGTTCCCTGCTTGATCTGCTCAATATAAGGTTTCAGCAGTTCGTAATCCCTCACGGGAACGGCCTGGATATAGCCTGCATAGTCGGTCACCTCCGCCAACCGGTGGTCTTTCCCGAACCGGGTATGCTGGCCGGTTTTCAGTTGAACCTTAAGAATGGCTTCCTGGTGCTCTACCGCCAGAAGCATCCCCTTCCGGGTTTTATTATATATGAGCTGGGCAAAGGGTTTTGCCACTAATGATTTGAGGTTCATAATTCGCTGATGATCAATCTAAAGGCAAAAATAGGGCCTTGTTGGCCGGTTTGGTGAGGTAAATAACTAAATTTGTGATAATTTATTTCGAAAATCTTTGTGATTTGTTCCCGTAAAACCCTACCTTTGCCGTCCTAATTTTGGATAGCTATGTTAGCAGTTGTAAAAATCGCAGGTCAACAATTTAAAGTACAAGAAGGTCAAAGCTTGTACGTTCCTCACCTGCAGGGCAAAACCGGAGACAAAGTAGAGTTCAATGATGTATTGTTCGTTGACAAGGACGGTACTATTTCTACAGGAGCAGCTGTGAAAGCAACTGTAAAAGCAGAAATAATCAGTGACCTGGTACAAGGAGAAAAAGTGATCGCCTTTAAAATGAAGAGGAGGAAAGGCTTCCGCAAGAAGCACGGTCACCGTACTCATTACACCAGAATCAAAATCGAAAGCATCGCTTAATAAAACGCTTTGAATGCCATGCGGGCAGCCAAAGTTTAAAATCATACAATTATGGCACACAAAAAAGGGGAAGGTAGTGTTAAGAACGGTCGTGACTCACAAAGCAAACGCTTAGGTGTTAAGATTTACGGCGGTCAGCCTGCTCTTTCCGGCAACATCATCGTTCGTCAGAGAGGTACTCAATATCATCCTGGTAAAAATGTAGGAGTAGGATCTGACTTCACATTATTCGCTTTATCTGATGGTATTGTTGAATTCAAAAAAGGAAGAACAGACAAGACAACTGTATCTGTTTTACCTTCTGTAGCTACTGCATAAAAAAAATATTTTGTAGTTCCAAATAAGTTTTTTTATTTTAGGGTATTATTTACTAACCATTAAATCTAAAAAACATGGCAACTGCAAAAAAAGCTGCAAAGAAAGCTGCTCCTAAAAAAGCCGCTAAGAAAGCTGCTCCTAAAAAAGCTGCAAAGAAAGCTGCTCCTAAAAAAGCCGCTAAAAAAGCCGCTCCTAAAAAAGCTGCAAAGAAAGCTGCTCCTAAAAAAGCCGCTAAGAAAGCTGCTCCTAAAAAGGCTGCAAAGAAAGCTGCTCCTAAAAAAGCCGCTAAGAAGTAAGCTTCTTATTTCTAAAGCAGAAATAGATTTAAGGTCCCGGACAATGTCCGGGATTTTTTTATGTCCATATTCCCCGTCTTTATTATTTTACACTATGATGAATAACTATGCCATAGCAGATAATTTCAGTTTACTGTCCAAATTAATGGATATACATGGAGAAAACTCCTTCAAGGCCAAATCCTATGCTGCTGCGGCATTCACAATAGAAAAACTACCTTCCCAGCTTGCCACCCTCCCGCCTGAACAGGTTTTTAAAATCCGGGGAATCGGAGATAGTATCGGAAAAAACATTGTAGAACAACTGGAAACCGGGCGTTTGTCTGCGCTCGACGAATACCTGAAAAAAACACCGGCGGGCATTTTGGAAATGCTCAGCATTAAGGGGATCGGTCCTAAAAAAATTGCGACAATCTGGAAAGAACTGGAAATAGAAACCTTGGGAGAATTGTTGTATGCGTGTAACGAAAACAGGTTGATGTTGTATAAAGGTTTTGGAGAAAAGACCCAGCAAAATATCAAGGAAGCCATCGAATTTTACATGGGCGCATTGGGAAGTTATCTCTATCAGCAGGTGGAATCTTTCGTAGAAACCGTCCACCAAAAACTAAAGTCTGCTTTCAAAAGCGATTTTTTACTGACCGGGGAGTATAGAAGGCAATTGGAAGTAATCAACAAAATTGAGTGGGTTACCAGCGAATCTGCCGCCGGATTAAAAGATTTTTTTGCCCAACATGATTTCCAGGTAAAAGAAGAGAGCAACGAATGCATCAGTTTCGCGGGAAAAGAAAATATCATCCTTTGTTTTTACCTCGCACCACCGCAACAACTGCAATCCAAATTGTTTACCACCAGTTGCAGTGAGGATTTTTTAAAGGAATGGGAGTTGGTTACCCAATGGAATGCCAGCACAAGCTATGCATCGGAAGATGAGATCTTCAATCATGCCAATATCTGCCCTATTCCGGCTTATCAGCGGGAAACGGCAATAATCATACACGCTGCCCGCAACAACGAACTGCATTCGGTAATTGAACCCGAACAGATTACCGGCATCATCCATAGCCACAGTAACTGGAGCGACGGAAGTAATACCATCGAAGAAATGGCCAAAGCTGCCATTTCCGGGGGATACCGGTTCCTCGTGATCAGCGACCACTCCAAATCTGCCTTCTATGCCAACGGACTTCAGGAAGAGCGCATCAAAGCACAGCACCTGCAGATTGATGAATTGAACGCAGCGCTGGCCCCGTTCAAAATCTATAAAAGCATCGAAAGCGATATCCTCAACGATGGTAGCCTCGACTATGGCAACGGTATTCTGAAAAGCTTTGACCTGGTCATTGCATCGGTGCATTCCAACCTCAAAATGAGCCAGGAGAAAGCCATGAGCCGGCTGCTCAATGCCATTGAGAACCCTTATACTTCTATACTGGGGCATATGACCGGCCGCCTCCTGCTTAGCCGGAACGGCTATCCCGTTGATCATGATAAAATCATTGATGCCTGTGCAGCCAATAACGTAGTCATTGAACTGAATGCACACCCAAGACGTTTGGATATAGACTGGAGATGGATACACAAGGCGTTGGAGAAAAATGTACTGATCTCCATTAACCCGGATGCTCATGCCATTGAAGGATTTGGTGATTGCAGATACGGCGTACTGGTTGCACAGAAAGCAGGATTAACCCGATCCGCAAACCTCAGCAGTTTTTCACTGTCCGCCTTTGAGCAATTTGTACAAGAGCAGAAAGCCAAAAGACCACTTTAGCTTATCCGTTAACCAGCGGCAGTTCAATGGTAAAAGTGGTGCCCTCCCCTTCCCGGGAACTGTAGCTGATATGGCCATTGGCTTTTTCAACAATGCCCCTGCTGATGGCCAGGCCCAGGCCTGTTCCGGAAGATTTGGTGGTGAAGTTAGGACTGAAAATATGCGCCTTCATGCTCTCGGGGATACCGCCGGATTCATCGCGCAGGGTAATGATCACCCAGCGATTCCTGATTTCCTGGTGAATATGAATCGTTGCTTCACCGGAATATTCCATACCGGCCTCCACCGCATTCTGTATCAGGTTGGTGAACAGCCGGTTAATCTGTACCTTATCGGCATAAATGATGCAGGGAGCAGGGGCTTTCTCCCAATACAGCTGAACTTTATCATTGGACGAATACAGATACATCATAGACTGTATCACTTCAGCCACATCAAACTTCTCCAGGCGCGCATTGCCAATATTGGCAAACTGAGAAAAATCTCCCGCAATTTTAGTGAGCTGGTCAATCTGTTCAATCAGGGTCTTTGCCATATTCTCCGAAAGTGCTTTTACATTCGGTGCCCCGTCCTGAATGGCTTTCTGCAGAAACTGAATACTCAGCTTCATGGGTGTGAGCGGGTTTTTAATTTCATGCGCTACCTGCCGGGCCATTTCCCGCCAGGCCCCTTCCCTTTCGCTCTGTGCCAGTGATCTTGCACTTGCTTCCAGCTTCTGCACCATCGTATTGTATTCCTTCACCAATACACCGATTTCATCGTTTCTGCTCCAGTTGATCACTTCATTCTTAGCGCCCAGGTTCACCTTCTGCATGGTTTCCCCAATCAGGCTCAAGGAAGCCGTAATCCTGCTGGTAAGGAAGAAAGCAATGGCGCCCGCAAGTAAAAAGATAAATGCATTCAGGTTAATCAGTGTGGCAAGGAACCCGGAAATTTCCTGGTTCAGTTCTATCTGGGAATTGAGATAAGGGATGTTCAGGTAACCATAGGTCTGATTATCGTCATCCATAAGTGGTACATATACACTCAGGTATTTAAAAGTGCCCACCGTTTCTGATTGCAGATAACGAATCCGGTGATTGTAGCGCATTTCGGTATAGGCTGCAGGATCCATTTTCTCGGTCAGCAGATGCTTATTGTAAATATAGGGCTGCGTGGAAATCTGCAGGTCCCCGGCTGCACTGTAATAGTTGATATCAACGTTGTGGAGGTCGGATACTTCGGCAATCACTTTTTCCAACTCATAGCGTACGTTTGGATTGTGACGGATATCACCTGCGGCCTGCATCGATTTAATCCTTGCATTTAGTTCATTGGCCATCACCTGGATGGATTTGGAAAGCCGTTCCTCGTTGCTGCTGTTGAACCGGTAAATAAAGAAAGAGATCGTGGCAATACCAATCACAATGAAGGAGAATACACTCACAAATATGATCGTAGCCTGAATCTGGGAACGGATGTTCAGCCTGAATATATTCCTGATCTCCTCCAGGTTGAATTTTGCGTTCAGCAACTGGTTGCCAATATGGAACGACAGGATGATCACCAGGAAAGAAAGGAACATATAGGCAAACAGGGTTACCGATTCAATCAGCCAGGTACTTCTTTTAACGATCACTACCTGGCGGTTAGCGCCGGTATTGTACCATAGCTCTGTATAATCGCCTGCTTTCCGGTAGCTGAATTCAAATTCAGGTACATCCGATTTGTTCAGCCGCGACGGGAAATTATAGTTATTGAAATGATTGATGATTTTGCCATTGGTATAAACGGCATAGGCATAGTTGGAGTTCAGATCGGTCAGTACATCCTGCGACTGGTTAAAGAGTTCCGGGTAAAGGGCCTCGCTCTTATACCGTTTCGATTTCATCAGCACATAGAGATAGCCGCGGACCTGCGTTTCATTACCGATCAGTTTCTGATAAATATAACTGAACCCCTCCCTGCTGTTCTCGTAACGATACAGGTCCGGAACTTCCGTAGGTTTTGCCTGGTTCAGTACAATGGTTTTAATGGAGGCATAGTTCAGCGAATCATCATTATACAATGGGTGAAAAAGACTGTCGAAAGTATAGATCCGGGTATCATATTTATTCAGATAGCCGGAAAAGTTCTGGTTGATCAGGCTGTCTTTTAAAAATTTATTGCTGTATTCTCCGGCTTCAAAGCGGTAGAAATTGCGTTGCAGGAATTGCGTATCAAAATTGGTTGTGGCAATATTCAGCAGGTTCTCCCCGGATGGGTCGGTTTGGATGGCCAGTTTTTCAGCGATCCTTTTGCGTTGTTCAAATTCCAACACCCGGTTTTCGTACATCACCAGCGTAGCAATAGACAGGGCAAAAATCATTACCCAGAAAATAAAGAACGGAGTCCGGATCAGTGTTTTTTGCAAATCGGCCTTACGCAGTTGCAGAATCAGCAGATAAACCACCAACCATGCAAGCACCCACAGGTAAAGACTGATATCGCTCCGTTCAATAAAAAGCAACATACAAACAAACCCACTCAGCACAACCATTACATACAGCTGGATATCGAACCTGGACTGGTTAATCACGTTCCTTAGCAGGATCTGGGAAAGATAGAAAAAATTCAGCGCCAGTAAGCAGAGGATAATGAAGCTGACCGAACTGTAAATATTCAGGCTGAATATATTGGTTACATCAAAAGAGATTTTAGCATCCTGTACCAGGCTTTTGATGATACTGATCACCACAAAACAGCTGATGGTTAAAATAAACACCGCCACAGAAGCATAGGCCGTGGCAGGAACCCGGCGCTCCAGCCAGGTAGGCCTGTTCAGGTGAATTTTATAAAAAAGCAATAACCAGTAAAACAGGAGTGCATTGATCAACAGATCTCCCAACGAGGGATGCAGGAAGTTGGATGCATAGATAGAGGGGTCGAACAAAGGGAGTTTGGAAAAATCGAATGGAAATGAAAGCAGGTAGGCCACTAACCGGAGCAGTAATACGGCTAACAGTAAAAAAACAAACCCTTTCGAAAAAGTTGTTGCGATCACCAGTTCCTGCGCTACCAGGTGCAGAAAGAAAAACAACAACACAATCGATAGTACCCTTAGGGCAATAGTGACCTTATCGTAAGAAATAAAGGCCTTCCCCTCCTTTAACCGGATACTGAACAGGTATTGCCCCTGGCTGCTGTTTACGGCAACTGCATTTTCTGCTGTACTGATTTCATACTGGTCACTCAATCCCGGGTAGGCTGCAAAATCCGTATGAAAATATTTATTCTGGATAAAATAGGTCCATTGAACAGGCAGTACCGCAAATAATGCATACTGAGCGCCACCCATCACCAATGCTTTCTGATGAATAATGAAACTGCCGTGCGGGTTGGTAATAAAAAAGGCACCCGTGGGCCGGTTCATCTCATTGGGTGGCACTTCCATTTTATTGGTACTCCAATACAATGGCTGAGGAGCTATGGAGGGGTGTACTTTATAAATAAATACCCCGAATGATTCGGCCTGGATTTCCCGGTTAGTTTCCGGGGAGGACTGACGAATCAGCTTCTTAATGAGGGCGGTATCTTCCGACAGTTCATTTATTTTTTTCTCTTCGGCATGAATCCTTTGTTCCAGCTTGCTTTTAACCTTATCGGGACTGGAATAATAACTCCAGTAATTGGTAAAGATGAAGGATATGGTATACAGCCATGCAGCGGTAATAATGAGGTAACCGTGTTTATAAACCGCAGTGCGTAAGCTGTTACTCAAACTGATTGATTTAGTTTTTTAACCTGGTTCCAGATCGCATCCATCTCATCCAGGTTAAGGTCAGTCAGCTTTTTACCCTGCTCTCCGGCAATGGATTCCATCTGCTGAAACCTTTGAATGAACTTGCGATTGGTCCTTTCCAGGGCCGTTTCCGGATCAACCTGCAAAAACCGTGCATAGTTTACCAGGCTGAACAGTAAATCTCCAAATTCCGCCTCAATTTCTTCCTGGTTTTCCCCTGTAATCGCTTCTTTGAGTTCGGCAGTTTCCTCTTCCACTTTCTTCCAGACATCTTCCCTGCTTTCCCATTCAAACCCCACCTGTTTGGCTTTTTCCTGTACACGCAGGGCCTTAACAATCGCAGGCAAAGAACGGGGAACTCCCTCCAGGGTGGATTTTTTACCCTCCGATGCCTTGATTTTTTCCCAGTTTCTTTTTACCTCTTCCTCATCCGCCACTTTCACATCTCCGTAAATATGCGGATGCCGGAGTACCAGTTTGTCACAAATGCCATTGATCACGTCTTCCAGTTGAAACCGGTTTTGTTCCGAACCGATTTTGGAATAGAACAGCAGATGGAGCAGCAGATCGCCCAGTTCTTCCCGGATTCCCTTCCAGTCTTCCCGGTCAATGGAATCCACCAGTTCATAGGTTTCTTCGATGGTCATGGAACGAAGGGTATGTATGGTTTGTTTACGATCCCAGGGGCATTGTTCCCTTAACTCGTCCATAATTTTAACCAAACGGAGAAATGCAGCAGCTTTAGTTTCCATACAATCAATGAATGGTCATCATTGAAAAAACAATGAAGACCAGGAATAAGAAGATGAATATAATCAGGTTAATCAATAATAATAAAACGAATTTGGCCACAGTCTTCTTTCTGCTCTGATGATAGAAGTTGCGCATAGACTTGTAGCAATAATAGAACAGCAGGATATTGAATAGTCCCGAAAATAAAGCAGATAGGCCGGAACTGATCAATGCAAGTAATGCAGCAACCGTCATTGAAATCATCAACAAAATAAAGAGCGCGCAATAAAGATGCAGGGTATATACCAGGTGATCCGAATAATAAAATTGTTTCCTGCGTGCATACATCATGAATAATACGGCCGCAAATAAAGGAAGTGATGTAAACAGTATACTGGGAATACTGTGCAGGAATTTTTCTATAATGGCCCGGGTAACCCTTGCTTCATCCCACTGGTACTTTTCGTTCAACTGCAGTAACTGCCGGTTAATGGCCCTGATAATAAATCCATCCTTTTTTGCCGGAATAAGCTTATGTTGAATTGAATCGTATTCGGTCAACGAATGGTACCCGTCCCGGTCGGAATTAAACGTTACCCCGTGGGTCTGGTCTTTATTCAACGATTTTAAACGGGTTTTCATTAAGGTATCTCTCCGGATAATCACCAGATCGCTGTCCGTTTGGCTGATGAGACTGCGCAATGAATCTGAAAACTGTACCGGTTGGCCGGCTGCAGAATTGCGCAGCAATCCTTCATACCCGGCTTTATTCTTCTCCAGCTTTTTGATAACACTGGTGGCAGTAGTATTTTGCCCTTCCAATTCAACCAGTTCTTCATTATTGCTAAAAAAAGTAAAAAAGAGCAGGAAGAAAAAAGCGGAGGTGAATACATACATACGGATTGGATGCAGGTAATCGGCCCTCCTGCCCTTCAGGTGTTCCTTAGAAAGAAATCCGGGTTTAAAAAGGAGGTATTTCAGGGTACTGAAAAACTTCCCGTCAAAATGAAAGAGATCAAATACAAAATGTGTGAGCATATGCCAGAAAGTTTCTCTGGGCTCAATATTTTCCTGCCCGCAAACATGGCAATACCTGCCATGAAGGGTGGCATTACAGTTTAAACAGATTTTCTCCTTTCTTTCGGGTGAATGGGACACAGCGGAATAAATTTGCTTAAAAATACACAAGTTGCCCCAATTAGGAAGCCCGTTTTTGGCCCAACCGGAACAGATAACCCTAAATTGATTTATCTTGTATAAAATGCCTGTTATGTATAAATACATTGTATTATTTGCTTTCACCGTACTGCTCTCCGGAATGGCCGGAGCACAGCAAAAAAAACAACTGACCAAAGATGATTATGGAAAGTGGCAGACCATGGGATCCGGCGACCTGTCTCCCAATGGCAACTGGGTTGCTTACCAGATTATGGTACAGGAAGACAATGATACCCTGTTTGTGGTAAACAGAACCGGCAACCAGGTTCATAAACTGGCATTTGCCGGCAATTCTGAATTCTCCAAAGACAATAAATGGATCGCGTACCGCATAGGCCTGCCATTTAAGGAAGCAGAAAAGTTGCGCGATCAGAACAAGCCTATTGAATACAAAATGGGGCTGCTAAACCTGGAATCGGGCAAGCAGGAAATCATCAGCAATGTGAACCGTTTTGAATTTTCCAGGAACGGACAATTCCTGGCGGCATACCTGGCTCCCCCAAAAGAGAACAAAGACAAGGGAAGTGTATTGCTTTTAAAAAACCTGGCAGACAGCACCACCAGGACCATTGGCAATGTTACAGAATACGGGTTCAACAAGAAAAGTGATCTGCTCGCATATATCGTAGAGTCGGCCAATACAGCCGGCAACTCTGTAGAACTGTTCAACCTGAAGACCTATACCCTTTCCGTAATTGCGAGCGATACACTGAGGTTTTCCAAACTCACCTGGCAAAAAGAAGGAGAAGGGCTCAGCTTTTTAAAAGCCTTTAAGAAAGACGGCTATGAAGAAGAAAACGCCATTGTGTACAGTTATACCAATCTGAACAGGATTCCGCTCCCGGTTTTAAAAGCATTTGATCCAGGCAGCGCAAAGGGATTTCCGGCAGGCAAGAGAATCCATACCGGTACTTCACCCCGCCTGAGCGATGATATGAGTGCAGTATTCTTTGGTATAAAGGATTGGACTGTTAAAGCCAAAAAAGACGACAAGAAGCCGGCAGACAACGGTAAAACAAAAACAGACAGCACGCAGACAGGCGCAGCTGTTGCGGCAAAAACAGCGTCAAAACCCGATGAAAAACCGGCAGCAGTGGATGTATGGCACTGGAAGGACCCTGAGGTTCAGCCAAGACAAAAAATCACTTATGGCGCTGATAAGGAATCCAGCCTCTTGTCCGTATGGAACACCGATAACAACAGCTTTTATCAGCTTGCAACCGCGGAGTCTCCCGGCGCATTGCTGACCGGCAATCAGCAATATGCCATCATTGCCACCGATAAAAAATACAAACCTTCCTTTAAAGAAGATTATTCCGATTACAGCCTGGTAAATACAAAAACAGGTGTTGCCAAATTGCTGTATACCCAAATGCTCAATGGATTTTTTACCGGGCCAAAATCTTCCCCGGATGGGAAGTACCTGTATTATTTCAAGGATAAAAACTGGTGGATCTACCAAATTGCAACAGGCCGGAACATCAATATTACCGAACAGATCAAGACAGATTTCTGGAATACCAGGGACGACCATCCTGCTACCAAACCTCCGTTTGGCATGGGTGGATGGATCAAGGGAGACAAGGAAATTCTGCTCTATGATGAATACAATGTGTATGGCGTACAACCCGATGGAAAAGGTTTCCGCAAATACACAGCGGGCGAAAAAGAAGAAATCATGTTCCGGGTTACCCGGGTGGAATTTGAAGATCCGTTCCTGGACGACACCAAACCCATTTACTTATCCGCTTATGGCGACAAGTCTAAAAAGTTTGGTTACTACAAACTGGAAAAAGGCAAAACCGACCAGCTGGTTTTTGACAACCTGATGGTAAGCCGGCTGGTAAAAGCAAAAGATGCCAATACATTCAGCTATGTAAAACAAGACTACGACCTGTCTCCCGAACTCTATGTAACGGATTATTTTATGGGCGAGAAAAAAGCAGCTGTTACCAACCCCCAGCAACAGAACTACTACTGGGGTAAGAGCAAGCTGATCAGTTTTACCAATAAGCTGGGTAAAAAAATGCAGGGGGCGCTCTATTATCCTGCCGACTATCAACCCGGTAAACAATACCCCATGATCGTTTATATTTATGAGATCCTGTCTAACGGTGTACATAATTACATTGCACCGGGTACAAGAAGAGCATACAACACCACCAACTATACCACAAATGGGTATTTTATATTCCAGCCTGATATTGTGTATGAAACCAATGAACCGGGCATGGGTGCAGCCAATTGTGTAATACCGGCCGTGGAAGAGGTATTGAAAACAGGTATGATTGATGCAAATAAAGTAGGGATCATGGGCCATAGCTGGGGAGCTTACCAAACGGCTTTCCTGGTAACACAAACAGATCTGTTCAAGGCGGCCTGTGCAGGCGCTCCCTTAACCGACCTGATCAGTATGTCGCTTTCCATCTACTGGAACAGTGGCACACCGGATCAGAAAATTTTTGAAACAAGCCAGGGAAGGTTCGACGGGCCCTGGTATGAAAGAACGGATGCACATATCCGCAACTCTCCCATGTTCAATGCAAGCAAAATCAAAGCTCCTTTACTGGGAGCATTTGGCGATAAAGACGGAGCGGTAGACTGGCACCAGGGTATTGAAATGTACGGCACCATGCGCAGAATGGAAAAACCACATGTAATGCTGGTATATGCAGATGAAAACCACGGACTGGCCAAAAAGGAAAACCAGATCGACTACCAGCAAAGGCAGCGGGAGTGGTTTGATCATTATCTATTAGGAAAGCCCGCCCCAAAATGGATCACTGAAGGCGTAAGCTACCTGGAGAAGATGAAAGCAAGAGAAAAGCAAAACGAGACGCCTAAAAATTAACAGCCAAAACAACCCGGTCATGCGTATCATTAATATTGCTCTATTTTCTTTTGGAATGTCTGGCCGGGTATTTCATGCCCCCTTTATTGCCATACATCCTGGTTTTAAATTAGTGGGGGTACTGGAACGGAACAAACAGGAATCCCTGGAATTTTATCCCGACATACATATATACCGCTCCCTGGAAGAAGTACTGAATGATTCAGCCGTTGAACTGGTGGTAGTTAATACCCCCACCAACACCCATTATGAATTTACCAGGCAGGCATTGATGGCCGGCAAACAGGTGATTGTAGAAAAAGCATTCACCACCACCGCTGAAGAAGCCAGGGAACTGCACCATATTGCCCAACGGCAAAAGAGAATGCTTTCTGTTTACCAAAACCGAAGATGGGACAGCGATTTCAGCACAGTAAGGCAGGTAGTGGAAGACGGACTACTTGGTTCCATCACCGAAGCAGAATTTCACTTTGACCGGTATAAAATAGCGTTGAGTTCCAAACAACATAAGGAAATACCCGGCCCCGGAGCGGGCTTGCTGAACGACCTGGGTCCGCACTTAATAGATCAGGCGCTTAGTCTGTTTGGAATGCCCCAAAATCTGTTTGCAGATATCCGTACCATCCGGCCGGATTCTCAGGTAGATGATTGCTTTACCATCACCCTGTTTTACGACGATAAGCGGGTAATACTCAAAAGCAGTTTGCTGGTAAAAGAGCCGCTCCCGGCTTTTGTGGTTCATGGCACTAAAGGTTCATTCATCAAAAGCAGGGCCGATGTACAGGAAGCCGCCCTGTTGGCCAATGTAAAACCATCCCTTGTTTACTGGGGTACCGAGCCAGAATCTGCCCAGGGCCTCCTGCATACGGAGGTAAATGGCAGAACCATCCGCGAACACGTACACTCCCTGCAAGGCAATTATTATCATTACTACGAAGGGATCTACCAGGCGCTTACCCGAAATATAGAACCACCGGTTACCGCCAGAGACGGGATCAATGTAATGGAGATCATTGAGGCAGCGAGAATGAGTAGCCGGAACCAGGCAGTGGTGGCGGTTTCGTAAAAAACACTTCCTTGTTTAGTACCGGGTTTTTATGATGCAGAGGAGCGCATGTACATAATTTTCAGGCAGGTTTACTAACTTCATTGATGCAATCAGTATATATGCCCATCCGCATCTGGTTGCAACGCAGCAGCCTGCTGTTTCAAAAACAAACTGGCGCCCCTGAGTAAGCGGGAAGCACTGAAAAGAATATCCGGATAAGTACAATAAAAAACCCTCACCGTTGCATCAGTGAGGGCCTTTCTATAAGCATTTGTAATAATTACATTTTCTTGGCATCTTCCAGGAACTTAGCCAGTCCGATATCCGTTAAAGGATGTTTCAGCAAGCCTAGAATAGAATCCAGCGGGCAGGTACAAATATCAGCGCCCTGCTCTGCGGCTTTGATGATATGCAGTGCATTTCTGATGGAAGCAGCCAGGATTTCTGTTTTGTATTGTTGTACGTCAAAAATATGACGGATCTGACCAATCAATTCCATTCCGTCCCAACCACTGTCGTCAATTCTTCCAACAAATGGGGACACATATGCTGCGCCTGCTTTTGCAGCCAGTATTGCCTGCCCTGCAGAGAATACAAGGGTGCAGTTGGTACGGATACCATTATCTGTAAACCATTTAATGGCTTTGATACCATCTTTGATCACCGGCACTTTCACCACAATATTCGGGTGAATGGCTGCCAGTTTTTTTCCTTCCTCCACCATCGTAGCAAAATCGGTAGAGAGTACTTCTGCACTCACATCACCATCAACCATCTCACAGATGGTTTTATAATGCTGTGCAATAGCCGCTTCTCCTTTAACACCTTCTTTGGCCATTAAAGACGGATTGGTAGTTACACCATCCAGAATTCCTAAATCGTTGGCTTCTTTAATCTGGGCGAGATTGCCCGTGTCGATAAAAAATTTCATACAGGTTTCTGAATTAAAAGAAAAAAAGTGGCAGGCTACTCGCATCGCACCGCTCAACCGCTTATCCTTGCTGCATTCCTGCCCTGGGGAGGTTCAGCAGGAGCTGGCCGTACGAGACCTGCCGCCGCAAAAGTAAGGATTGAATGCTTACCTTCGCAAAAAAATATTTTTATGGGCGTAGCAGATCAATTGGCACAATTAAAAGCGGAGAAAGCCGCAGCTAATTTAAAGGCGGGACAGGATTTCCTGGCCGTCAATAAAACCAAACCCGGCGTAACGGAATTACCAAGTGGTTTACAATATGAAATCTTAACAGTTGGCGTGGGAGAAAAACCGGTTGCACATAATGAGGTAACCTGTCATTATCATGGAACTTTAATAGACGGGACCATCTTCGACAGTTCCGTACAAAGGGGCAGACCCGCTTCCTTTCCGCTGAATATGGTCATCAAGGGATGGACGGAAGGATTACAACTGATGCCCACCGGCAGCAAATGGCGCTTCTTCATCCCACCTCATCTGGGATATGGAGAAAGACAGGTTAGTGCGCAGATCGGACCGAACAGCACCCTGATATTTGACGTGGAATTAATCAGTTTTATATAAGTTCACTCAATTCCAGCCAGCGGAGTTCTTTCTCTTCCAGTTGGGCGGTGATTTCAAGCAGGCGGTCACTTATTTTCTGAATGGCTTCGAACGATAATGTTCCGGAGCTTAGTTCATCGGTAAGTGACTGCTTTTCTTTTTCCAGCCCGGGTATTTCTTTTTCGAGTTGTTCAAACACTCTTTTATCCTTGAACGACAGGCCTTTCTTAGCAGCCGCGGCGCCCCCTGCAGACTTTTCGTTCATCACTATCTGCTCGGTGGATGCACCCTTCTTCTTACCGGCTTCCAGTACATCCCATTTATTCACAGACTTTTCGTTGTCCTTCTGCCATATCCTGTATTGTGTATAGTTTCCGGGGAAATCGCGCACTTCCCCGTTTCCTTCAAAAACAAACAGGTGATCCACCAGGCGATCCATAAAATACCGGTCGTGCGATACAATCAGAATACATCCGGGATAATCATTTAAAAAGTTCTCGAGCACTGCCAGTGTAGGCAAATCAAGATCATTGGTAGGTTCATCCAGGATCAGAAAGTTGGGATTTCGGAATAATACGGTCAGCAATTGCAGGCGCTTCTTCTCTCCCCCGCTCAGCGCGGATAAATAAGTGTATTGCTTATCGGGTGTAAACAGAAACAGTTCAAGGAACTGTGCAGCGCTCAAACTGCCGCCATTGGCCAGTGGAAAGTTCTCCGCAAATGTTTTCACGTATTCAATCACCCGCATATCTTCTTTGATAACCAGTCCCTGCTGGGAAAAATTACCAAAGAGTACCGTATCGCCGATATTGATCTTACCGCTGTCGGCCGGTTCAATCTGTTGCAGCATGTTCAGGAAAGTAGACTTCCCTACACCATTCTTTCCAACGATGCCAACCCGCTCTCCTTTGCTGAACGTATAATCAAACCCTTTTAGAATGGGCAGATCACCGTAAGACTTGTATACCTTTTTCATCTCAACCACCTTGCCACCCAGGCGGCTCATCTTCACTTCCAGCTGCAATTGAGTATCTTCAATTTTTTGCCTGGCCTTGGCCTCCACTTCATAAAAATTATCCTGGCGGCTCTTGCTCTTGGTTGTTCTGGCTTTGGGCTGCTTGCGCATCCACTCCAGTTCTTTTCTATAGGTATTCTTTGCTTTATCAATACTTGCCTGTTCGCTTTCCAGACGGGCGGCCTTCTGCTCCATATAAAGCTCGTAATCGCCTTTATAGGTATACAGTTTTTCCCTTTCCAGCTCCCATATCTCCTCACAAACAGCATCCAGAAAATACCGGTCGTGGCTGACCAACAGCAGCGTCACTTTTTCCTGGTTGAGGTAATGCTCCAGCCACTCAATCATTTCCACATCAAGGTGGTTGGTAGGTTCATCCATCATCAGTAAAGTGTGCTGATGCGCAAACCCAATATTGATCAGCGTCTTGGCAAGGGCAACCCGCTTACGCTGTCCACCGCTGAGCTCCTTTACCGGATTGGTCAGATGATGAATATTCAGTTTGTCCAGGATCTGGTGCACTTTGGTTTCAAAATCCCATGCATTCAGGTTGTCCATGGCCTCAATGCCTTCGGTAATGCCATCGGTGTTTTCCTCCTCAATAGCCACTTCATATTTTTTGATGGCGTTGATGATGGGGTGGTTCAGTTCAAAAATATTTTCCAGTACCGATTTATTCTCCTGGAACAGGGGATCCTGTTCAAAAAGGGCCACTGTTACATCTTTATGAATCCAGTATTTTCCCGAATCGGGGGTTTCCCTACCGGTGAGGATTTTCAAAAGCGTGGACTTACCGATACCGTTTCGGGCTATCAGGGCAATTTTATCGCCTTCGTTGATATGAAATGAAATATTACTGAAAAGGGGGTTAATACCATAACTTTTGGTTAACCCGTCTACCGAAACATAATGCATGCTGCAAAACTAAGTATCTTAGCGGGCTTATAGCACATCAACCAACCTTGTTTGCAAAAGAAATGATCAAAAACCCCTTCAGGAATCTTAATATCAGGAAGAAACTCTTTCTTTCCCATTTTCTAATCCTGCTGATTACTGTTATTATTATATATATCAGTATCAGGGTCAATGATAAAAGAGGAGAAATTACCCGGATCCTGGCCAGGATAGATGATATCCGCATCAAGGCGCAGTTACAAAATCAGGCCAAACAGGATTTTTTGCTGAATGAGCGTTTCAACGAACAATTCTTCAAAACGGGTACCAGCGCATCCATCAGCCTGCACAATGCGCTGCTGAAGGAGATTGATGAAAACATTGCGACCATTAACCGGCAGGAACTGAGTAAAAAGCCGGTCATTGCCGAACAGATGCTGATGATCACCCATCAGGTTCACCAGCAGGATGAGTTGTTCAGCAAGATGGTAGACTCGGTCAAACAATTGGGGTTTGGCACCGTAGGGCTCAGCGGCAGCCTGCAGCAATATGCGGAAGAGTTAAGGAACAACCGACTGATCAGCCCGGATATCCTGGATTCACTCAAGCAAAAAGAGATCCGGTATTTGCTTTATAAAGACAATAAAGCGGTATTGCAGTTCGATACGATAGCCACCCATGCCATGCGGCAATACATCAACAGCCCAAGTACACTGCTGATCCTGGGCGAATACCGGAAAAACTTCAACCGGATTGTCGCGTTGGAAAGAAGCATCGGGTATAACAAAGAGAACGGTATGCGCAACGAGCTGGCAGAGCAAAGTATCCGCACCGACGACCAGATCAGGGTTACCATCGATTCCATCCGTAACACGTATGAGGAAGACCTGAAAAAACTGGAATGGATTTTCATAGCGCTGATTGCCATCACCTTTATCTCCGGCATCCTGATCAGTTACCTGCTGGCGGTAGAAATCACCCAGCCGATTATCCGGTTGAACAATGCCATCCGCGAAGTCGTAGCCACCAGGTTCAAGGATGATATCAATCCAAAAATTATTGATCCGCACAGGAAGGATGAAATTGGCCAACTGACCAACAATTTTAACCTGGCAGCCAGGAAGATCAGAAGAAGTATCCGGATCATCCAGGATAAGAACAATACGCTGGAGGCCAAGAACCTGCAGTTAATTCAGAATGAAGAAAACCTGAAAAAAGTCAGTGCACAAAAAGATAAATTCCTCTCCATCATATCGCACGACATGCGTGCACCCCTATCCAGTATTATCGGGTTCCTGGATTATTACAAAGACAATTTCAACAGCTTTACAGAAACAGAAATTGATTTTGTTTCCACCAATCTGAATACCCATGTAAAGAAAGTGGTGGATATGCTGGACGGGCTGCTGCTCTGGTCACGTTCTCAAACCGGGGAGATCGTTACCAACGTGGAACCGATTGATCTCAACGTAGTGATTACCGACACGGTGGAAGTATTGAACCAGAGTGCACTCAACAAAAAAATCACCATTAGCACCAAGCTGCATCATCAACTGATCTGGGCCGATAAAAACATGACGGCATTTATTATCCGGAACATATTGTCCAATGCCATCAAGTTTACACCGGAAGGTGGAGCCATACAGGTTTACACCATGCGCAACAGAAGCCATGCCATCGTAACCATCAAAGACAATGGAGTGGGTATTACACCTGAAAACCTGGCCAAACTCTTCCAGGACAATGTGAGTCATTCCACATTCGGAACCGGCAACGAAAAAGGGATTGGCCTGGGGCTGGTGCTTTGCAAAGACTTCATGGACAAGCAAAACGGTGGAATTGAAGTGGAGAGCATCCAGGAACAGGGAACCACGGTAAACATCCTGTTCCCCCTGGTTGGTACCGAATAAACAGTCAATATGCAGCCAGCCCCGCATCGATATTTTATCATCAATAAACCCGTCAACATGGTGTCTCAGTTTGTGAGTACCCATGAGGTAGGATTATTGGGAAACCTGGATTTTGATTTTCCGGAAGGAACACATGCAGTTGGACGGCTGGACAGTCATTCGGAGGGATTGCTGATTTTGACCACCAATAAGAAAGTAACCAGGCTCCTGTTCCAGGGGTCAAAACCACATCAACGAACCTACCTGGTATTAGTGAACCGCCAGGTAACCCCATACAACCTGGAACGCCTGAGAACAGGGGTTGAATTTAAAATACAGGGGGGCGTTAGCTACAAAACAGCGCCCTGTGAAGTGGATATTGTAACGGAGCCGGAGATTCATTTTGAATCGCCCTATCAACTATCTCCCCGGGCATCCTATACCTGGCTCCGCATCAGTCTTACGGAAGGCAGGTTTCACCAGGTGCGCAAAATGGTGGCAGCCATCAACCACAAGGTGAAACGCCTGGTACGCGTCAGTATTGAAGATCTCCGGTTGGATAATCTTCAACCCGGCTGTGTGAAAGAACTGGAAGAATCTGCATTCTTCCGGTTACTGAAGATTGATGACTACTGACCCCACACCCAACAATTTCCTACCTTAGCGGTTTATATAAGCAATGAAACAATTCACCATACCCAATATATACCGCAGCAACCTGATCAGTGGCGTAAAAGAAAAGCGGAAAGCTGCCGATAAACTCAAGAAAGACTTCACGCCCACCCTCCTGGACCTGGGATCGCTACAGATTTATCTGGCCAGGCATTTCGGTTTTTGTTACGGGGTGGAGAATGCCATAGAGATCGCCTTTAATACCATTGATAGTAACCCCGGCAAAAACATTTATTTACTGAGCGAAATGATCCATAATCCACAGGTAAATGCCGACCTGAAAGCCAGGGGCGTTACTTTTCTGCAGGACACGTACGGAAAGCAAATTATTCCATTCGAATCGCTTACGGCAGAAGATGTGGTAATTATTCCGGCATTCGGCACTACACTGGAAATTGAGGAACTATTGCGTTCCAAAGGAATAGCCGTTGAGCAATACAATACAACCTGCCCCTTTGTAGAAAAAGTATGGAACCGCAGTGAGCAGATTGCACAGAAAGGCTACAGTATTGTGGTGCATGGAAAACCCCGGCACGAAGAAACCAGGGCCACTTTTTCCCATGCATCCGCCAATACCCCAACCGTGATTGTAAATGATATGGCTGAAACCATAGCGCTGGCCAAATACATGACCGGGCAGAAACCCGCCAATGATTTTTATACCGAATTCAAAGGAAGGTATTCCGAAGGATTTGATATCGGCAAAGACCTTCAGCAAATCGGCGTGGTGAATCAAACCACCCAGCTTGCCACAGATACACAGGCCATCTCAGATTACCTGAAAGAAGTGATCCGCAATCATTATCAGCTCAGTGAAGCCACTATTGGTGAACGGTTTGCAGATACCAGGGATACGCTTTGCTATGCCACCAACGATAACCAGGCGGCCGTAACCGGTATGCTGGATACACCGGCAGACATCGCCATCGTCATTGGGGGGCACAACAGCAGCAACAGTTCTCACCTGGTGGAGCTTTGTGAAGCCAAACTACAAACCTATTTCATAGACAATCCCGGGAAACTGATCAGCAGGGAACAGCTCCTGCATTGCAACTGGAAAACCAAGGAACTCAGCGAGGTGAGCAATTACCTGCCCAACAACAACCCGGTAAAAATCCTGATCACCAGTGGCGCCAGTTGCCCGGATGCAATAGTAGAACAGGTCATCCGCAAGCTGGCGGATTTTTTTAATACAGGGGATCGCGTAGACGCTTTTATTGACTCCCTTTAAACAAAACAAGCCGGCAAAACGAAATTTTACCAGCTTGTCCCTTCTGTCAATGCACCACTACTCTGCTTTGTTCTTCAGCATACCCAGCAAACGGTAACTGTTCTTTGTTACAAACTTCGCCTGATTGAGATCCAGGATGCCACTGTCGCTCAAGGCAACCATTCCATCCTGATGGGTACCGGTTTTCACAGCAACCATTTCAAAGTTGTGCGGATCTTTTACCACAAAAACATATTCCTTTCCTTCGTAGCGTACCACGGTTTCATCCGGAACCACTTTAGTGGGTTTTGCCGCCAGTTGAAAACTTCCTGTCAAAAACATGCCGGGTAACAACTCATGGTTGGCATTTTCAAAATGGCAATGTACCAGTCCTGATCTTGTTTCATCAATATTCTTGGTAGCCAGCAATACCTCTACTTCATATTTCTTTGCGGGGTTGTTGGCCAGTGTTACAAAAGCCTTCATGCCCTTCTCTATCAATGGCATGTCCTTTTCAAAAACAGTCAGGGCAGCATGAATATCATCCGGGTTCACCAGTTCGAACAATACATCAGATGGATTTACATACTTCCCGATATTCACATTCACTTTACTCACAAACCCGTTGATGGGAGAACGCAATTCTACAGAGCGGGAAATCTTGGATACGGTTAGCCGCTCCGGCTCAATCCCGATGATGCGAAGCTTTTCTTCCAGGCTCTTGATCATCACCTGTACCACTTTATATTCACTTAACACCTGTTGATAGCTTTTTTTACTGGTGGCTTCATTTTCGCTCAGTTCTTTCTGGCGTTGCATATCTGCAGCCAGGTATTCCATTTTGGCTTTATCTACCAGGTAGTCCTGCTGCAACTGCACAAAGCTCTGGTCTTCGATCAGTGCAATCACTTCTCCCTTCTTCACACTCATACCAGGTAATAGCTGGGTTTTCTTCAGGTAGCCCCCCAAAGGAAAACTCACGGATATCATGCTTTGCGGCGGCACATCCACTTTACCGTTAACGGTAATGGTTTCATGCAGGGTCTGTGTGCCAGCAGCAGCAATTTGCAATTCTGCCTGTTTTAACTGCAGATCGGTTACGGTAAGCGTAGTTACTTCTTTTGCCGGCGCTTTCTCTTCCGTCTCAGCCTTCTTGCCCGAACAACTGATCAGGATAAATAACAGAAAAATATAGGGAATCGTTCTCATGACTGGTATAATTAGTTATTGAATAAATAGTTTAATTCGGATTCTGCAATGTTCAACTGGCGAAGCGCTTCAATGTACTGGCTTTTGATGCCAATGGCCTGGTTCAGCAACATTCCCCACTCTATATAATTGATCTGCCCGTTTTTATAATTCAGGTTGGCTGTTTGAATGATCACTTCCGCCTGTTTCAGCGCGTTTTTTTCATAATACAAAACCGCCTTGCTGTATTTTTCGTACTCCTGCCAGGCTTTGTCGAGCCTTGTTTGCAGTTGAATCACGGCAGCATGGGTAGTGGCGGCAGCCACCGCTTCATTTGCTTTGGCCGCATTCACCTTCTGTTTTTGTGCTTTGGCAAATACAGGCACAGATAATCCCAGTGTAACGGAAGAAAAACGGTCTCCGATCTTATATTGCTTTTCGGTTCTGTCGTTCATCATCTGCCAGCCATTCAGCGATTGGTTATTGTATCCGAGCAGCCAGTCGGGTTTCATCCGGGCCCGGGCAAGTTCTGTTTCTGCAGCAGCCTGTTCCTGTTGTTTTTGATACAGGGCTATATAGGGGTTGCTTCTCCACTGGGCAGAGTCGAACAATTTCACTGTGGCGCCCAATGGGTCCAGCGCCACAATTCGTGCATCCGCCTGGAGCAATAATCCCAACTGTAACTGAACCGCATGAAAGTCGGCATCCTGCATACTGATCAGCAATTTATTTTGCATCACCATATTGTCAATGGAAGTTTTTTCCAGCAGATTGGTCTCTCCCTTTTCCAGCCTCAGGGTGGCTATCCGCTGATAGCCGGCAAAAATGGAATCGATCTGGCTCAGTAAAATATGATTGGATTGAAAATACTGCAACTGTACATAGAGTTGCCTGGCCAATCGTTTCACATCCATCACCTGCACAGCCGTATTTACTTTGGCCGTCGCCAGAAATGTTTCAAACAGGTTTTTCTGTTTCTGATACAACATACCGGAACTGAAAGGCTGCACAATGCTGATCTTTGCATCAAACCCGGCAGCCGTGTTATAATTTCCCAGCTCGGAACTGAACTGTGTTTTGGGGATATCCCTTGCAGTGGAAGGCAGGATACCATAATACTTTTCCTGCAAACGGCTCACCTGCAAGCCGGGAGCTTTTTCAACCGCCAGTTGCAACACTTCTTCCAGGTGCATTTTCTGTACCGGAACAGCAGGTGAAGCCGGCATTTGTGCATACAAGCCGCCACACAAAACCATCAACCCGATTGTACTTAAAGCTCTCATATGATGTTTGCTTTTTCTACTTCTGCGATCAAATAACATGTATAAACATGGCAGTACCACCAGGGTGAGCACAGTGGCCGTAAGCAGCCCCCCAATTACAACAGTTGCCAGCGGCCGTTGCACTTCCGCACCGGCCCCGTTGCTCAATGCCATCGGCAGGAAGCCCAGCGATGCCACCGATGCAGTCATCAGAATCGGGCGCAGCCTTGCCTCTGTTGCTTTCACAACGATATCCTTTACCGGAGATTCATCGGTGGTTCTTAACCGGACGATTTCCGTAATCAATACAATACCATTCAATACAGCCACCCCGAACAATGCAATAAAACCAACACCGGCCGAAATACTGAAAGGCATATCTCTTAGCCATAAACTGAATACCCCACCGGTGGCCGATAGCGGAATGGCAGAGAAAATCAGTAACCCGTATTTAATTTTATTGAACGCAAAATAGAGGAGTATAAAAATCAGCAGCAATGCAACAGGAAGCGCTATCGATAAGCGATTGGTGGCGTTCTGCAGATTCTCGTACTGCCCCCCATAGGTAATGGAATAGCCTGTGGGCAGTTTGATATGCGTTTTTACTTTCTGTTGCAGTTCCTCTACAATGGACTGCACATCCCTCCCACGAACATTGAACCCAACCATGATTCTTCTTCGGGCTTCTTCGCGTTGAATCTGGTAAGGGCCTTCTTTCATTTCAACCGTTGCCAGTTCGTACAATGGAACCTGTAAACCATCGGCAACGCCCACCATCAGGTTATTGAGGTTGGAAACATCCGCTTTCTGTTCATTGTTCAACCGCACCACCAGATCGTAGCGTTTGTCGCCTTCAAACACCTCGCCGGCCTTGCTTCCCGCATAAGCGGCCTGAACAATCCGGTTAATTTCCGACACGGAAGCGCCGTAACGGGCAATGGCATCTCTTTTATAAGTGATGACCATCTGTGGTACACCGGTAACAGTTTCCACATATAAATCCTTGGCACCCTCTACCTGGTTGATCAGCAGACCCATTCTCCCGGCTGTTGCCGCCAGTGAATCCAGGTCATCCCCGAAAATCTTACAAACCACATCCTGACGGGCGCCGGTCATGAGTTCATTAAAACGCATCTGTACCGGGAACTGGAAACCGGTGGTAACACCCGGAACCTGCTGAAGCGCATTACTCATCCGTTCCGCAAGCTGGTCGAATGTTTTGGCGCTGGTCCATTCTTTTTTGTCTTTCAGAATCACCATCATATCTGCCGCTTCCAATGGCATTGGATCGGTAGGTATTTCACCGGAACCGATTTTGGTTACGACTTTCTTTACTTCAGGAAATGAATCCAGTAATACCCTGGCGGTTTTCTGAACAGCATCCACCGTGTTAGACAGGGATGATCCGGTGAGCAATCTTGTTTCCACTGCAAAATCACCTTCCTCCAGTTTAGGAATGAATTCACCGCCCAGCGTGGTCATAATATAAAATGCCACGGCAAAAAGCGCTACACTCACACTCACAATTGTTTTAGGAAAATTCAGCACCCTGCGCAACAGCGGTGTATACCAATTGGTGATCTTTGTCATCATCCTGTCGGATAAATTGGGTTTTACACCCAGTTTCTTACTCAGAAAAAGCGAACTCATCATTGGAATATAGGTCAGCGACAACAGGAAGGCCCCCAGGATGGCAAATGAGACCGTTTCGGCCATTGGACGGAACATTTTACCTTCAATGCCTTCCAGCGTTAAAACAGGCAGGTAAACCACCAGGATAATAATTTGTCCGAAAGCAGCGGCGTTCATCATTTTTTTGGAACTGCCAGCCACTTCTTCATCCATTTCGTGCTGGCTCAACAAGGCCGTGCCAGTACCCCTGTGGCGAATCCCAAAATGCAGTTTATGCAGAACAGCTTCCACAATAATGACCCCGCCATCCACCAGCAATCCAAAGTCGAGCGCGCCCAGGCTCATGAGGTTACCACTGGTGCCTGCCAGGTTCATCATGATCATGGCAAAAAGCAGGGACAGGGGAATTACAGAAGCCACAATAAAGCCTGCTCTGAGATTACCTAAAAAGATTACCAGAACAAACACCACAATCAGCGCCCCTTCAATCAGGTTGGTCTTAACCGTACCGATGGCATTATCCACCATTTTGGTCCGGTCGAGGAAGGGTTCAATAATCACGCCTTCGGGCAGCGAAGCTTCAATGGTTTTAATTTTCTCTTTGATATTATGAATCACTTCATTGCTATTGCCCCCCTTCAGCATCATCACCACAGCACCGGGCACTTCGCCTTCCGCGCCATATACGGTTGCGCCATACCGGATAGCCTGGCCATACTGAACAACGGCAATATTTTTGATCAGTACTGGAATGGTACCGTTGACTCTTTTCACAACAATGTTCCCCATATCCTCCAGGTTCTTAACCAAACCCTCGGTACGGATGAATAATACATTGGGGCCCTTTTCAATATAGGCGCCACCGGCGTTCTGGTTATTCTCCTGCAAAGCCTTGAATACATCAGAAATAGTGAGTCCAAAACTTTTCAACTGATCGGTCTTCACGGCTACTTCGTATTGCTTCAGGGAACCGCCAAAACTGCTTACATCGGCTACACCCTGTGTACCGAGCAATTGCCTGCGGACTACCCAATCCTGGATGGACCGCAGCTCCATCAGGCTGTATTTGCCTTCGTAGCCGGGTTTTGTTTTAACCACATATTGAAAAATTTCTCCCAACCCTGTTGTAACAGGCCCCATCTCAGGGGTGCCCATACCCGCAGGGATCTGCGACTGAACCGTTATCAGGCGTTCGCTCACCTGCTGTCGGGCCCAATATACATCCGTGGCGTCGTCGAACACAACGGTTACAATACTCAATCCAAAACGAGAGAAACTTCTTTGTTCTTTTATGCCGGGAACATTCCGGGTCGCCTGCTCTACAGGCACTGTAATAAAGCGTTCTACATCCGGCGCCCCCAACCCGGGGGAAACCGTGATAACCATTACCTGGTTATTGGTGATATCCGGTACCGCATCAATCGGCAGCTTCATCAGGGAAATGACACCATAGATGATCAGCCCCAGCGTAAATAGCGCTACAATGAGTTTATTCCGGATGGAAAAATCAATGATCTTATTCAGCATAAGTTTACTTTATAGCCAACAACTTCAACATCAATTATTGAAGTTGTATCATGAATCAATCACATGCAGGATTGCATGTATAATTTACTGGAAAGAATCGGCTAGGCTATTCGGGGGGGCTGGAATATATTCACCATCGGCCGAAAAGAATAGGAGCTGATATAAATGCCTGAAAAATTGCGGGTATCAACAGGAATGGCCGGAACCTCCACTTCAATTTTCTGTAACGGCATACTGATGGCGCTGATCATACAGCCATCGGAGGAATGTGTTTTAAAGGGGAGCTGCATATCCTGCTCATGATCGGCATCAATAACAGGGTTGATGTAATGCATATGAATGAAACCGGCGATACTCAGCTTTGGATCCTGCTGGTAATGCACCTGGAAATGTTTAATCATAAAGGGGACCTTCAGCAATTGGTTGGCATCCGTTGCTCCCATCAGATAAATCATTAAAGTCAGCGATGCTGCTATACGTTTCACCCTGTAAAGTTACCTAAATTAGTTTACAAAATTCCACCAAATACCCACCCTGGTCCATAAAGTGTTGGCGGGGTATTCATTGGCGGTAAAATTCCGCTTACTGAAACCAAAACTGCCGTTCGCCATATTCAGGGTATTCAGGTTCTCCAAACGCACAAATCCCTTAAAGCTCTTGATCCGGAAATGCAGGAACGCATGGATATCCGGCCTGTTGCTGATGGTGTTGCTGTTCTGGTAGAAGAACTGCCCCGTCATCGGGCTGTAATTGTTCATTTTGTATCCGGTATTATAGCGAACTTCCAACCCGGTAGAAAGAAAAAGATTGGTATAGAAATTCCCTTCAAACGCCAGCCTGTTTCTCATCAGCAATACGGGCAGATTTACCGGAGGATTTCCCGTGGTCTGTTGAATATGCACTTCTGCATACCAGTTCCAGTGTTTAGCGAGCCTGAATTTTTTCTCAGCAGCAATATGCAGTACATTGAATAAGGTGGCTTCCTGCCGGGCAGTGAAGAAACTGTCGAAATACATAAAATTGCTTACGGCAAAATATTCACCTGAGAGTTTAAAATGTATCCCCGGATTTTCGTAGTCGGCAAATAAGCGGACGATGTTCTCTTTATTGTACGCGCCTTTATTGCTCACCGGGAAACTACTCAACGGATTCAGCAAAAAAGAGGGAGAGCGGTTTACGTTCTGGAATCCCAGGTGCAGGGATCCGGTTTTTCTGCCGAGCAACCGTTTCAGGCTCACCAGGGCGCTGTAGTCTCCGGAGTTCATTCCATTGAGGTACAACTGACCGGTGGCTTCCAGGTCCCATACCTGGTTGCGGGTTCTGTTCCGGTATTCTCCGGTAGCGAAAATATTGTGGAATGTTGTGGTAGCAATAGTATCAAAAGTGCCTTTTAGGTTTTGCAGGGCAATACCGGCCTTGAAGAACTGGCTCTGGTTGTTCTTATCCGGAAAAGTGATCAGGCTGAACTCGTTCTGGATATTATTCCAGCTATCCTTAAAATGAATCGCTTTGCCCGCAGGGGTTGTATAGTTGAAATAGCTGGCATAACGAACAGAATCCACATTCAGGTCGAGAAAATTGGCGCTTTGCGAACCGAGGCGAAAAGTATGCTCTACCCTGAAACGCGGGTAAAATATTTTGTAGGTAACCGAGTCGGTAACAATGGAATCTTTCTTACCAAAGTCCAGGTGATGGCGGAACAGGAATACGGATTCTTTTTGAATATTTCCGGTTGTTACGCCGGTATTGAACGGATTCCGGATGGCGGCCCCCACCCTGCCCATACGGGTTTCCAGCTCGTACGGGTCATTCAGCGCCAGGCTGTCCAGCTTTGATTTATCAACCAGTCCCCCGTTTTCCGAAGAGGAAGCCTTGTTAGACAACCAGATCAGGAAGAACTCGTATTTACGGTTATTGGTTTGGTAATGAGAAGTAAACCGGAAATTATTGTGGCTGGCATTCTGGTTCTTCAGCATGCCCGGAGAATTACTGAACCGGTATTCCACCCCAAAATTGAAATTGGTTTTACGGTTCTGCGTATGCTTCACGTCCACCAGTTGTTCTGCCTTACTGCCAAGCAAATAAGCAAATTCGGTATAGGGCCTGGTTGTCTGGTAAAACTTCGTATTCTCTACCGTAAACTTATATACATCATACTGGTGAAAACCCGCGTCAAATCCGGCTTTCATTAAAGGATTGAACAGGAAGGAATTGGCAGCAGTTCCATAGTTGCCCAGGTGATAATAGCTGTATGGTAACGGGAATCTTGTGGTGAAATCGTTGATAGAAGAATCCAGGGTACGGTTTCTGGTTGAGTCGAAATAACGATAGAAAATGGTGATGGAATCGGCCAGGAAATCCCTTTTTTGCAGGGAATCTTTTTTAGACTTGGTACCGGTTCCAGTATTGCCCAGGCGTTGTGCGCCGGGAAAGTTACCCAGTTGCTGTATGCCTTGTGCAGATACCAAGTCTGCGCCCGCACAAAGCAACAGCAGTAATAAACAGGTTCTACTATACCGGGCTATCATAAATGAATTAAAGCGCTTTAATCAATTCACTGAATAATAAGGTCAGCTTAGGTTCTGCGTCTTTAGCAGCCTGCAACACTTCTTCGTGAGTGATTATATTCTCTTCCTCCCTGATACCAAGATCGGTGATAACGCTGGCTGCAAATACTTTCATACCGCAATGAACGGCCACAATATTTTCCTGTACGGTACTCATACCAACGGCATCGCCGCCTAAGAGATGAATCATTCTGTATTCGGCCCTTGTTTCGAAAGTGGGGCCGGTAACTCCTGCATAAATGCCTTCCCGCAGGTCAATATGGTTGGCTTCTGCAATGTCCTGAACCAGTTTGATGAGGTCCTTGCAATACGGCTGGCTCATATCGGGGAAACGGGTGCCGATACTGTCTTCATTCTTTCCGATCAGCGGGTTCACAGTGAACATGCTGATATGATCGTTAATCACCATCAGATCTCCTACTTTAAAGCTGGTGTTAACGCCACCGGCGGCATTGGAGAGCAAGAGGGTTTTAACACCCAGGGCATGCAGTACCCTGATGGGATAAGTAACCTGTTGAGGAGTATATCCTTCGTAGAAATGGAATCGGCCCGACATCACCCACACTTTTTTACCACTCAATTCACCCAGGATCAGTTTTCCGGAGTGCCCCTGCACGGTACTAACCGGGAAATGGGGTATTTCTTCATATGGAATGGCAATATCTGTTTTAATTACATTGGCCAGATTTCCAAGGCCGCTACCCAGGATAATTCCGATAGAGGCATCTGTTTTTACTTTACTTGCTATAAACGCCCTGGTTTCGGCGAGCTGATTCAATAACGTAGACATAGTTCAAATTAATCGTCAAATATAGGTCAAAAAATAAGGCCATCAACGGTTAGCTGATGGCCTTGGGTAAGGTATGAAAGTTAAACTTAACTTAAACGCTTTACATTAACGGCATTTAATCCCTTACGACCTTCTTGTACGTCAAAAATCACTTTGTCGTTCGCCTCGATCTGATCGATCAGTCCGTTTGCATGTACAAAAGTTTCTTTGTTGGAATCATCATGCTTAATAAATCCAAAACCTTTTTCTTCGTTAAAGAACTTTACAGTTCCTTGAATTTGTGTGTCCATTGTAATTTGATATAATTAATAAAACGCAAAGATAGCCTTATTCGTCTCCCCCACCTAATTAAAACTAAAAGACACATAATGGAACACTGTAAAATCACTAAATCTGGCTGTTTTAAGGCTATTTATCAGGGTTTTACAGGCATTGCCCTGAAATGTTAAAATTATGCTCACCGCTGGAATTGCAGGTTGTAGTTATTGATATTGGAGTACCCGATCAGTTCATCATGCCTACCCCCAAAAGAACGGAAGTAGACCAGTACGGTATAGGTATTTTCTGTTTCCCAGGAATTTCCCTCCGTGAGTGAAGGATCCGATTTGGCATCCGGATCACCAACATCCCTGGTAACATAGGCATAACTGTAATACCCTTGTTTCAGCAGCAATTTCTTTGTGTACATCTGCCGGGCGGCATCGTATTTCATCAGGGCTGTATCGCCAATCTGGTTACCGGTCAATTCCCCCACCAGGTAAACCTTTTTATCGGGCATCATCTGCCCTCTTTCCGGTACAAAACTGAACTGAACCTCCGCATAATCCGATTGCCACCAGGGATTGACCGGCTCAGTGGTTTTAATTTCATCAAAGCCGTTTCTGTCCCTGTAATACAGGTATTGCAAATCAGCCCTGACCCGGTCGGGTTTGATAAAAATCTGAACGGGGATGGAACTACGGTCTATTTTTTCCACCCGGTCCGATTCAAACCGGAAACTCTGCAGATCGGCCCAGCGGTATTCCTTGCCAGCCGGAAAAATACAATCCTGTTCTGCATTAAATTCCATGGTACTGCCGCGGATAAAAGCGGGTTGCAGGTTTACGGCCGCATCGTCCCATCTTCCGTTTTGCAGGATCACGGTTTTAAATTGCTGCGGCGTAATCATATTCATCTGAGGCGCATTCACTACCAGCTGAATTTTCTGGTGCGTTCTGCTGAGCTGGTTATCGAAGGGTTGCTGAAAACGGGCTCCAATATTGGTTTGCTGATCTACCACATAAAACCGTTTGGTAAACACTACTTTGGATATATCCCCGTCTGCATAAACTTTCAACAAATAATTACCGCTGCGCGAAGGAACGGCATTGCGCTCGGGCAGCATGGCCTGGTAATGAACATACGGCACCTGTGCAATGGAAGAAACCCGGTACTGGCTGATCCTGTTCTGCTGAAATCCCCTGATATAATCAAAGGGGCTCCATTGCGCTTCTGACCAGTCTGCATTGCAAAGCTGATAAGTATAGAAATAATTGCGGGCATTGCGCACCAGGTCGTCAAAATGCAGCTCCAGCTGATCTCCGGAATTCAGTGAAATCATTGGAAGCGCCAACTGATCATTCTGCGGAAACAATTTGATCGTTTGGATAGTGGGGCTGTAAACCTTATCGGGCAGCGCCTGCGCCTGCAATAAACAAGGGAATAAAGCAATTATAAAAAAGGAACCGGCTAATTTCATATAGAGGATAAACTTACAAAAATCACTGTTTCATCAAATGCTTTTGTTCCATTCACTAACACAGTGTAGTTTTGAAACAGTCAAAAAGCGTACCAATTGAACACGTCGTTCTTCATTGCAAAAAGACTGGCCTTCAGCAAACAACAGTCCTTCTCCCGTTTCATCATCCGCTTGTCGGTGGGTGCAACAGCCGTTGGTGTAGCTGCAATGATCATTACGCTCTGCTTTGTAAACGGGTTTCAGGAGGCGGTGGCCAAAAAAGTGTACAGTTTCTGGGGGCATGTACGGGTACAGCATTTTGAACCCGATAAATCCATGGTGGCGGAGGAAGTACCCATCACCAGGAATACCGCAGTATTCAATACCATCCGGCAAACACCGGGCGTGGCTACCGTGCAGTCCTTTGCCACCAAGTCGGCGGTAATCGAGAAAAATAAAAACATTGAGGGTATTTTGCTGAAAGGCATTGAATCGGAATACGATTCGGCTACCCTGAAGCCCTATATGGTTTCCGGCAGATGGATCCGTTTTGACGACAGCCTGTACAGCAGGGAAATCATCCTATCGCAGCAGCTCTCCAACCTGATGGGGATTCAGCTCAACGATACCATCAGCCTGTATTTTATCAGTTCCGAAGACGGCAGCCGGACCTATCGCAAGTTGCGGGTGGCCGGTATTTATAAAACCGGAATTGAAGAATACGACAAACTCTTTGCCATTGGAGATCTCCGCCTGATCAGGCGGATCAACAACTGGGAAGCCGACCAGATCGGAGGGTATGAAATATTCATCAACGATTACCGCAATGCGGATTTACTGAATACAGCGCTCTTAAACAACCTTCCTGCACAATGGATGAGCCGTACCATACAATCCATCTATCCCAATATTTTTGACTGGCTGGATATACAGGATGTAAACAGAGATGTAATTTTCATCATTATGGCAGTGGTGGCCGTAATCAATTTAATTACCTGCCTGCTCATCCTGATCCTGGAAAGGACCCGGATGATTGGTCTATTAAAGGCCATTGGCGCTACGGAAAGCAATATTATAAAGATCTTTCTCTACTATGCCACTGTTATTGCAGGCATTGGTATCGGAGCCGGATTTATGCTGGGAACCGGGGTTTGTTTACTGCAGCAGTATACCGGGTTGATCTCGCTCAACGAAAGCGCTTATTATGTATCAATCGCGCCGGTAAAAATCATCTGGTGGCAGCTCGGCGTTGTTTGCCTGTTTACATGGATCATTTGTTATGTGGTACTGATCATTCCGGCGTTCCTGGTAAAAAAGATCAACCCCATCACCGCCATCCAGTTCCGTTAAACCCGTTACAGGATCGTTCATTTTATTCTTTCCGCACCAGGTGCGAGAGCAATATGCCTGTGGCTACGGCAGCATTCAGGGATTCCGCCTCCCCTATCCGCGGGATGCTCACGGGGTTATCGATCAGGGGCATCAATTGATCATGAATACCCTTCGATTCATTTCCGATCAGCAAAATACCCGGTTTAGCATCTTGAATGTCATACACGGACTGTCCTTTTAACAAAGCCCCGTAAACAGGCACTTTAGCAGTTTGCAGGAAACCTGCAATGGGCATATAATGCATATTTACGCGGGTAATGCTGCCCATGGTACCCTGCACCACTTTGGGATTGAAAGCGTCCACGGAGTCTTCCGAAGCCACAATGGTATCAATCCCAAACCAGTCGGCAATGCGGATAATGGTGCCCATATTGCCCGGATCCTGGATGCAATCCAGGGCAATCATCCATTTATTTTCAGGAATCTGTAAAGGCTCCGGCCCGGGCGCTTCCACAATGGCCAGCACCTGGTTGGCTTTCTGCAACAAGCTGATCTTTTGAAGTTCGCCGGCGGAAACCCTTACCAGTTCGTAGTTTTCGGAAACAGGACGATTCCACTCTTCGGTTGCATAAATTTTCCGGATGAGAAAACGACTGTTGATCAACTCATCTACCAGCTTCACACCTTCGGCAATAAAAAGCCCAGACTCCTGTCTTTGTTTTTTATGGAATAAAGATTGAATATATTTGGCCTCATTCTTGCTTAACATCCGGGTATGTATTTGACCTTTAAAAGGCCGTTAAAAAATGTGTTTTGCTGGTTACTGCTGATAGCAGCAACAGCCGTCTCCTGCTCGGAACAAAAAAGAACAGCAGTAAAGAACTATCCCCAAAACCGCGCATTTGTTTATCAGAACAAGATTGAACTGACCGGAAACTTTGCCAAAGATGAGAAAAAACGGCTATTAAGTCAATTAGAGAATTACTGGGACGACAGCATGAAAGTGCGGAAAGTGCAGGTTTTCGGTTTTTTCTATAAAATCAAGAGCCCTTCCGCATTCGACAGTTCAAAATTCAGCCGCTCCATCAATTTCATGAATGCGTATCTCAATTCGCAGGGTTATTATTATGCCGATTTCGAAAAAGGCTATCATATAGACACCGTAAAGGATCAGATCAGAGCGTATATTTCCATGCAGATCAACCCGGGCAAGAATATCACCATCGATACCGTTCGCTACGACCTCAACGATCCGGCGCTGGACAGTATTGCCAGGCTGGAGGCTAAAAACAGCTTACTGATACAGGGGCAGCCCTATACCAAGCAACTGATCAGCAATGAACTGGACAGGCTGGTAAATTTGTACAGAAGAAACGGTTATTTCAAGTTTACAAGGGAAGACCTGTATGCCTATATAGACTCCAGCAACCAGCAATTGCTGCAGCTTACCCTTGATCCTTTTGAACAAGCCAAACTACTGACGGAAATAGCCAGGGCAAAAAAAGAAAAACCCAGTTGGGATATCATGGTTAAACGCAGAGAACTGGCCGACAGTTCCAGGTTGTTCCAGTACAAAATAGGGAATCTCTACTATTACCCCGAAACCAAAATCACGGATATACCCGACAGCCTGATGCTGCAGCAGGGTTTTAAAGAGTTTCGCCAACGCGAAGCCGTAATGCGGTACAGAAAAGGGATCATCAGATATGCGCCCCTCCGGGAATACACTTATTTCAAAAAAGGCGATCTCTACAACGAAGACCGGTACTATAAAACCGTCAACGGACTGAGCCAGTTGGGGGCCTGGCAGAATGTGGATCTTCGCCCTGAATTCAGGGGAAAAGACAGCCTTGATTTTTATTTCTTTATGACACCTGCGGTAAAGCAAAGCTTTACCATCGACCTGGAAGGAAGCCGGAACACCGGGGATCTCGGATCGGGCAACCTGTTGGGAATCTCAACCAACCTTTCCTACAATAACCGGAATGTATGGAAACGGGCTATACAATCGGTAGCAACCTTCAGAACGGGGGTGGAACTGAGCCTGCTCAGCAGTTCGGCGCAGCAAAGCGGATTGATTCAATCCTTCCTGATCAATGCGGGGCATACGTATGTATTCCCAAGAATTATTCAACCTTTTAAGATTGCCAGCGGGTTCAAAAAATTAGATAACCGGAGAACACTCTGGGCCATCAATGCAGGCTATGTAGACAGAAGAACTTTTTACAGATTGCGCACCCTCAACACCAGTTGGGGTTACGAATGGAAAAAAGGCAATACGGTTTACCTGTATAAGCCCCTGAATATAGAACTGAATGCACTGGACAAACTGGATTCATTGAACAGCATGATTCAGAAAAATCCCTTTCTCAAAGCATCCTTTAACGAAGGAAATATTGTAAGCCAGTCTTTCTCCGTCATCAAAACCACGATCAGCAAAAAAAATCCCAACAAGAGTCACTATTTCCGTTTTGGAATAGAAGAGGCAGGCGGTTTGTTTGGCTTCATTCCCGGATTAAAAGGACAGATTTACCGCTATATTAAAGCGGAGAATGAATACAGGCATTCCATTAAGATTAATAAATCGGAGTGGGCATTTCGCGCATACGGAGGCATTGGATACAATTACGGAAGCGATTCTACCATTGGTATTACCCTTCCGTTCTTTAAACAATTCTCCGCCGGTGGCCCGAACTCCATGCGGGCCTGGACCCTGCGTCAGTTGGGGCTGGGAAGCTCCAGCCAAAGTGAACAGGATACATTAAGAAATGCATTCAGAGACCGTTATGGTGATATGCAACTGGAAATGAATATTGAATACCGCTTTCCACTGGCGGAGATCGGAAGCTTTAAAATCGGCAGCGCGTTGTATGCAGATATCGGAAACGTCTGGAATATTAAGAAAACGAATAACACAGATCCTTCCACCCTGTTTAGTTTCAGTAACCTGGGAAGAGATGTAGCCATTGGCATCGGTACCGGTTTGCGCTTTGATCTTTCCTATTTCCTGATCCGGTTAGACTTTGCTTATAAATTGAAAGACCCGCTCAGAACAACCAATGGAGGCTGGATGAGCTTCAAAGATTTCCAATGGACCGATACCCGGACCAACGGTCTTCAGATTCCAAATTATGCCCTGCAACTGGGGATCGGATTACCCTTCTGATTGTTTGAGCCGGTTAATCTCTGCTTCAAATTCGTCCATGGTCTGCGCCTGATCGAGGGTGAATGTACCAATACGGGTTCTGCACAAGCTGCTCATGTAACCACCCACGCCAAGGGCTTTGCCGAAATCATGGGATAAACTCCTGATATACGTTCCCGTTGAGCAAACCACTCTAAAATGTACTACCGGAAGTTCAATTTTGGTAACCCTGAATTCGTAAATGGTCACCGGACGTGGCTCCAGTTGCACATCTTCTCCTTTGCGCGCTGCAAGGTAAACGGGCTTCCCGTCTTTCTTAATAGCAGAATGAGCAGGGGGAACCTGCATGATGGGGCCGGTGAATTGCGCGGTGGCTGCATGAATCATTTCATCGGTCAGGTGGTTGATGGGTTGATGCTGTTCGGGGGTGCTTTCCAGATCGTAGGTGGGCGTAACAGCGCCCAGCGTAATGGTACCGGTATATTCTTTTTCCATGCCCATATACGTATTGATCTGCTTGGTAAATTTACCGGTACAAACAATCAGCAGACCGGTTGCCAGGGGATCCAGTGTTCCGGCATGCCCAACCTTAACGATTCGGGTAAGGTTGCGGATTTTACGAACCACATCAAAAGAGGTCCATTCAAGCGGCTTATTAAGCAGGATCACTTTCCCTTCCAGAAAGGGTTGCAGGGCGGGATGAATTTCTTTCTGTCGCATAATAAAAAAACAGCATTAATGTTTGAGCTGAAGCCAGAGCGAGTCGAGCGACGGTTTGGGTGCAAAGGAAATGTTTTTATGCGTAGCAGCAAATTGATCGGCATGTTTTATTCTGCTGTCTGTATCCGGATGAGAACTCAGGAATGAAATACCTGCAGGCATTTCAGCTTCTGCAGCTTTAAAATGAAGCATCAATTTTTTCATCCCCGCAGGATCTATACCATTGACAAGCATGGTCTGCATGCCATTTTCATCAGCAGACTCCTCAATACTTCTGGAATAGTTCAAACTTTGCAGCATATCGGCATTGTCGATCAGCACCGCTAATATACCTGATACATCATTCAGTACAACAGAGATAAGTATGCCGGTAGCGGCGCTCCTTAATACAGCGCGAAGGCTATGCCTGCCGTTTACGTGTGCAGATTCGTGCGCAAGCAGCGCCACCATTTCATCCGCATCTTTCATGGTACGAATGATGCCGTTGTATACCACAATATTTCCGCCTGGCATGGCAAATGCATTCAGCTCCTTATTTTTTACAACCGTTATTTTAATTGGATAGGTTTTACTCAGTTGCAGTTCTTTGGCAAAGGATTGCAACTGTGCCGTTTTAGCGGAATCAATTGCTTCCCCGCTCACAAATGCCTTGTAGAACCGGTCTCCCAGTTGCATTTCATATTCAGGCGTAATCAACCGAAGCCCTGCCAGTGGAATCAAACGGGTGATGCCCAGGTAAGCGCCAGCCAGTATCGCTACGGTCAATGCAACCAGTACCGAAGTTTTAAGTTGAAAGAGTTTAAAAAAAATACTGTGATTGGCCTTATTGATCATCATTTGCAGCGCCGGGAACCAGGAGGCACCAGGAGGTGCCACCATGTATTGGGTGCCACGCCTGTTCAAAAAAACATTCATGCTGCCCGGAAGGGATTGTATCCTGCATTCATGATAGGGGAAAAAAAGAACGGGCTCATCGGCATTCCAGTATGCGCCCTGCTGAATGGAAATACCGTTTTCGTTGAAAAACATCGAAACCGTTTGCCCGCCAGCCTGCAAACCATCAAAAAAAATAACCTTATGTATATGTTTCATCAGATCACAAATCCAAAGTCAAAAAAATCGGCCATATCCTCTCCCGTTGCATCGCTGTAATCGGATTGTTCCTGCCGGAGCAAATCAAATTCAATGGTACCATCCAGCACCATATGCCGCATAACAAAATTCAGCGAACGCACCACAATCCATGGAGTAGCCAGGCCTAAAGTAAAAATAAACAACAACAGGTTCACGATCAACAGCGCGACAAAATCACCTCCGGTTGCATTGGCACGGAACAACATGGTTTCATCGTCCTTAGTCAGTCGCATATTATCTACATAATAGGCAAACAGTTCTTTCTGCCACCAGAAAAAATAAACGCCGAGTGTAATAGCAGTCAGAAAATATCCTTTGAGCATCAGCAGAAAATATTCGCTGCCAACTCCCTTGTAAGCAAACCGCGCATTGCCCACCCGGATATTGCAAACCAGGTATCTGCGCATATTCATCAGGAACCAGGGACTGTAAATGCCCAGGGTAATGATCGAAAAAAACGCTCCTTTGATGAACAACCGTACAAATGCCCATTTATTGCCGGTATAACCAAAGCGAATTCCAGACCAGGTGGTTTTGGCGAACCGGTAACGATAAGAACCATGAATAGAGAGCGGCATCACCAGTAACAGGCATCCATAAAATAAGATGATACCGGCGGTTTCAGCCTTATTCATAAGGCACACCAACAGTGTTGCGTAAAATACTATTAACAGGGCAAATGCCTTGATAAAGCCTTTAAACATTTCGCTGCCCGTACCGCTGAAAACAAAGGGCTGCCCCTCAAATACGGATTGTCCGTACAGGTAATTCAGCGAGCGCGCCTTAGCCCAGGGATAATACAATCCAAGCGTTACCGCAGTCAGAATCATATTTACCAACTGAATTTTGAAATAATCCAGCCCATTCCCCTGAAAGGAGATCGCATATTTATTGTATTCCATACAATAAATATATCAAAAATGGTTAATAAGCTCGCGCAAACAGTACCCGTTGGGTAGATTTATTTCCGGTAAAAATACAAGCCCCCTCTTCCTGCGGATTATCCAGCGGAATGCAACGGATGGTAGCTTTGGCCAGTTCTTTAATCCTGTCTTCGGTTTCTGCAGTTCCATCCCAATGCGCGGAAACAAATCCTGCTTTGGTGTCAAGAATATGCACGAATTCCTCCCAGGTATTGGCAGGCGTAATATGTTCATCACGGAAAGCTTTGGCCTTGTTAAACATTTGCGTTTGAATCGCATTCAACAGGTTGGCCACATAAATATCCAGTCCTTCAATGCTTACGGTTGTTTTTTCTTTGGTATCCCTGCGGGCAACTTCCACCACATTATTCTCCAGGTCCCTGGCACCAACGGCAATACGAACCGGAACTCCTTTCATTTCATATTCGGCAAATTTCCAGCCCGGGCGCTGGTTATCCGAATCATCGTATTTCACCGAAATACCCAGCATCTTCAGTTTGGCAAGGATGGAACTTACAACAGAACCGATCTGCGCTTTTTGTTCCTCTCCTTTATAGATCGGAACAATGACCACCTGTATTGGTGCAATTTTCGGAGGCAGGATCAGTCCGTCATCATCGCTATGCGCCATCACTAAGCCACCAATCAGGCGGGTACTCACTCCCCAACTGGTAGCCCACACATAATCGAGTTTATTATTCTTATCGCTGAATTTCACATCAAAAGCCTTTGCAAAATTCTGCCCCAGAAAGTGAGATGTACCAGCCTGCAGGGCTTTACCATCCTGCATCAGTGCTTCAATACAGTAAGTGTCTTCAGCGCCTGCAAAACGTTCGTTCGGAGATTTAACGCCTTTGATCACAGGCATCGCCATCCAGTTCTCCGCAAAGTCGGCATATATATCCAGCATTCTGCGGGTTTCTTCTACCGCTTCTTCGGCAGTTGCATGCGCAGTATGACCTTCCTGCCACAGGAACTCGGCTGTACGGAGGAACAAACGGGTACGCATTTCCCAACGAACCACATTGGCCCACTGATTAATCAGCAAAGGGAGGTCGCGGTAAGACTGGATCCAGCCTTTATAGGTATTCCAGATAATGGCTTCGCTGGTGGGGCGAACAACCAGTTCTTCCTCCAGTTTGGCTTCAGGATCAACCATCAGCTTCCCTTTATTATCCGGATCGGCCTTTAAACGGTAATGGGTAACCACCGCGCACTCTTTGGCGAAACCTTCTGCATTTTTTTCTTCTGCTTCAAACAGGCTTTTAGGCACAAACAGGGGGAAATAAGCATTCTGGTGGCCAGTATCCTTGAACATTTTATCCAGCACATCGCGCATATTTTCCCAAAGGGCAAATCCATAGGGTTTAATGACCATACAACCCCTAACGGCGCTGTAATCTGCCAGATTTCCTTTAATAATCAAGTCGTTATACCACTGAGAGTAGTCCTGTTCCCTGGAAGTGATTTCCTTGCCCATGTTAAATTTTCAATTTTTTGAACCAATTTTGCTAACAACCGTTAGCTGGCATACTATTTGCCCTGTTAAAATTAAGTTTGTGTTTATATAAATGGTTATGATCCGGACGCAAATGTATGTAACTTCATCCATGAATAAAGGCCAACCTAAACGTAGTTAATATGAAAAAGATACTCTTCGGATCAATGATCGCAGTTGGTTTGCTGACCGGCTGCAGCTCGGTTTACCGTTCCGGTCAAACTCCCGATGATCTGTACTATTCACCAGGTAAAGAAGTAGCCGAATATGTAAACGCCGGGAATGCAGACAGCCGTGAATACCAGGAGTACGTAAGCACTTCTGACGACCGTTATCTGCGTATGAAGGTTGCCAACAGGGATCAATGGAGCAGCATTGATCATTTCAGCTACTGGAACGATATGCGTTATAATTTCCCTGCCTACGCTTATAACTATTCGTTTTATAATCCCTATACGGTATACAGCCCCTGGGGATTGGGATACAGCAATCCATGGGCTTTAGGACTTGGCTTCAGCAGTTGGAACAGTTGGGGATACGGAAATTATTATGGTGGCGGTTTGGGATGGAGTCATCCGCTTTACACGGTGATCGGCTATGCCAATCCGAAGGCTTTAACACCAACCTATACTTCCGGATCCAACCTCAGTGCATACCGCAACAAATCTTACAATAACTACAATTACGGCAACAACAAGAATGGTCAATGGGGCACTCCAGGAGTAGCAGGTGCAGGCAGTAACAGCTTTGGCAACCTGGTACGCAGAGTGTTCAGCAGCCCATCTACCACCGGAGGCAGCAACAGCAGCTATGACCGCCCGGGCAGAACATTCAGCACTCCTGCAGCAAGCAGTTCAGCAGGCATGAGCAGCTCTGCTGGTGGCAGCAGCGGTGGTTTTAAGAGCAGCGGTAGCAGTGCCGGTTCCGGAAGAGGCGGACGTAATTAGTAATAACTGACTTCAACCAAACAGCCTTATTACATGATGCACCTGCATCATAAGGAATTGTATAACCTGGACTATGAAAAAACTGTTGATTATTTGCATTTTTTTTAGCGGGATAGCTGCACATGCCCAAACGCCTGAAGACGCATTGCGTACAGCCTGGTTTACACAGAACGGAACAGCCAGGAATATGGCTGTGGGAGGAACAATGGGATCCTTAGGCGGCGATATCACGGCCAACCACGTAAACCCCGCCGGGCTTGGATTTTATAAGACCAATGAACTGGTGCTCTCCCCGGGCTTTTTGTTCAACAACAATAAGTTTAATTTCAGGGGAACAGACAGTACCGGAAAGAAAAGCGCTTTCGGGTACGGAACATCAGGCATCATCCTGGCAGGTAATAAGCGCAGGAAAAGTACCTGGATAAGTTCAGCATTTGCCATATCGGTGAACCAGTTGGCCAATTACAACAACAGGGTGCAGTACACCGGTTTCAACAATTACAGTTCATTTACCGAAAAATACCTGGAAGAATTAACGCGCGACCGTGCAGATACCAATGCTGCACTGAGCAACTATATATTCGGATCATCACTGGCATTCCGCACATTCCTGGTGGATACCATCAGCGGTCCCGGCGGCACTGTTGCGGGATACCAGAGCCTGGTACCCATATCGCAAGGCGTAAAACAGTTGTACGACGCGCAAAGCAGCGGCGGATACAATGAGATAGCCATTGGAACAGCAGGCAATATAGGCGATCAACTGTACCTGGGCATCAGCTTCACTATTCCGATTATCAAATACACGCGCAATCTTTTTTACAGTGAAAAAGATCCTACAGCAGATGGTACCAACAGTTTCAGTTTTTTTGAATACCGGGAAACCTACAGTTCATCCGGTGCGGGTATCGGCGCCAAGCTGGGGATGATCTATAAACCACAGGAGTCATTGCGTTTGGGGTTTGCCTTCCATACGCCGCAACTGATTGGATTTACCGACAATATCCGGTCTTCCATGGTAGCCAATACAGAAACCTATGCAGGATTAAGATCAGAAAGCAGCGATGCACTCAACAACGGACGAGCAGGGGTTGCCAAGTACAATATGACCACTCCCTGGAGAATGATCGGAAGTGTCAGTTATGTTTTGCGCGAAGTGAACGACGTACGGATGCAGAAAGGATTTATCAGTGCAGATATTGAATACGTACATTACAAGGGAGCCCGCTTTAATGCAACTTCAGGCGATGCAGGAGATATCGGCTTATCCAACTATTACAGCATGCTAAACGAGACAATTAAAGACACTTACCGGGGCAATGTCAATATCCGTTTGGGTGGAGAATTGAAGTTCAATACCATAATGGTAAGACTGGGCACGGCTTATTACGGAAGCCCTTATAAAGACCAGGTGCTGAAAGCCAGCAGGTTCATCGGTTCCGGCGGGCTGGGATACAGGAACAAGGGGATGTTCATTGATCTCACCTATTCACATATCCTGAATAAGGATGTTCAGTTTCCTTATTTACTGAATGACAAGGCCAATACATTTGCTGTGCAGAAAGGAAGCAGGGGAAGCCTGATGCTAACGCTGGGCTTTAAGATTTAACCGGTATTCACTCAACCACTTCCCCTTCCAGGTCGTAGTCGTAAGCCTTCGTGATTTTTACATTGACAAATTCACCGATGGGTAATTTTTTGGAGGAGTGGATCACCACTTCATTGTCTACTTCCACGCTGTCGAACTCAGTGCGACCCAGGTAGCGTCCGGCCTCTTTCTTATCAATGATCACCTTCAACACCTGCCCTATTTTTTCCTGGTTCTTTTCGTAGCTGATCTCCTGCTGCACTTCCATGATTTCCTGCGCCCGTTCCGCTTTTACTTCGGCCGGTACATCATCTGCAAGATCGTAAGCACTGGTATTTTCTTCGTGAGAATAATTGAAGATCCCAACCCGGTCAAAACGGTGTTCCTGCAGGAAGGCTTTCAACTCCTCAATATCGGCTGCTGTTTCACCGGGGAAACCGGCAATCAATGTGGTACGGATACAGATACCCGGAACCCTTTTACGGATTTCTAGAATCAGTTCACTCATTTCCTCACGGGTAATATTGCGGCGCATGGCTTTGAGCATATTGTTGCTGGCATGCTGCAACGGAATATCGAGGTATTTGCAGATATTGTCGCGTTCGCGCATTACATCCAACACTTCCAGCGGAAACTTGCTGGGGTAAGCGTAGTGCAGCCGGATCCATTCCAGGCCTTTTACATCGGCCAGCGCATGCAGCAAACGGGGAAGCGCCCGCTCCTTATAAATATCCAGGCCGTAATAGGTCAATTCCTGGGCAATCAGCATGATTTCCTTCACCCCTTTTTTTACCAGCGCTTCGGCTTCCTCCACCAGCGATTCGATGGGGCGGCTTACGTGCTGCCCACGCATCAGCGGAATGGCACAGAAAGAACAGGTACGGTTGCACCCTTCGCTGATTTTGAGATAAGCGTAGTGCTTAGGGGTACTGAGCATCCGCTCGCCCAGTAATTCCGCTTTATAGTCGGCTTCCAATTGTTTGAGGATCAAAGGTAGTTCCAGGGTGCCGAACCATGCATCCACTTCGGGCATTTCCGCTTCCAGGTCTCCGCGGTAACGTTCGCTCAAACAGCCCGTAACATATACTTTATCGAGTTTGCCCCTGCGTTTCAGTTCCACCTGGTCCAGGATCGTATTGATGCTCTCTTCCTTGGCCTTGTCTATAAAGCCGCAGGTATTCACCACCACAATATTGTGGTCCAGTTTCGTATTCTCATGCACCACAGCAATATCATTGGCAGCCAGTTGCCCGCTGAGTACTTCCGAATCTACCAGGTTCTTGCTGCAACCGAGTGTAATGATATTTACTTTGTCTTTCTTGAGTGTTTTTGCCTTCATGGAGCGGCAAAATTAGGGAATCCACGCTGAATATCTTGTCCGCATTCATTTTCAGATCAGCTTTCCAACCAGGTTTACCAACACGTCAACACCTTTCTGGATATTCCGGATGGCAGCGGCTTTCTCCCCATTGGATTTACCTGCATCCTTTACAAGCTGCAGGGTATCGGCCAGGTCTTCCCTGCTGATACCGGAATCCATGATCAACCCTTCAATATCGGCATTGGTAAGCCTGGTGAGGCCGGAGAGCTGCTCCGCAAAATGCGCATTGGTGGATTTGGCGGCTTTGCGGATGATGTCGTCCCAATCATTAGGCATAACAGTGGGTTTATGGTTTAATTAATTTCCGGATGGCTTTATTCAGCGCCTCAATATTCTGGCCCAGGTCACCTTTATCGGCGATGAACCGGTCCAGCATTTGGCTCAACTGGTCAAAATCAATCTTATTCCCCGAAATGGCAGTAGCCCGGTTCATGAGCTTCTTCTTTGCATCATCCAGTTTCACAGCAGATTCCAGTAAATAAGTCAATTCATTGCAGGAAGCCTGGTACACCAGAAAATCGGCGTTCAACTGATCCAACAACAGTACCCTGCTGGCCTCCAGTGCAGATTGCCGATCGGCAATCTGTACGCTCAAAACCGGCAATGCTTTGGAAAGTATCAGCGGAAGGTCGGTCTTTAGCTGTACGCTGTCCTTTATGTTTTTTACGATTTCATTGCTGAACCAGGGAGTATAATCGTTGCGGATAAAATCATTGATTTTTTGACGCTTTTCCTGGTATATGCTGTTCAGCAAAGCGATGTTCAATTCATGCATCCGCTTGCCCTCCCGGGTAATGGATTCGGCCAGTGTAACCGATTGAACGGGAATCTTTGCACAGGAGATAAAGGCAAAGAGGCACAATAAATACAAGCAAGGCAGCCTATTCATATCTTAATTGTTTAAACTGAAGAAAATGAATAAAGACCAGAAATGAAAAAGCAGGCATCTGGTTAGGATCCTAAGTTAAGAATTTCATTCAACAATTAAAATAGGGAAGCCTTTTATTGGTGCAGGTATTTATACCTATAGTTGGAACTGATTGAAGATGAGGCAAGTTAATGCTATTAGAGAGTTGTATAAAACAAAAAAGCCTCATTCCGGATTA
>JAECQP010000026.1 GCA_015999745.1 Sphingobacteriia bacterium
AGATCAATGACGCTACCCTGCAGAAACGAAGAGAACAGGTGCCCATGGCCCTGGAAATCATCGCCATGCATATGGAAGAGTTTCAGGCATGGCTGAAGCTCAGGAAGTACGCTCCGGTATTGCATTCCCTGAAGAATAATTTATTAGCGATGGATGCCTATCTTACAGCAGATAAGCAACAACAGCAGGAGCTGATCAATAAGATTGTGAACAAAACAGCTTCTCATATCAGAAATAATACGCAGCCGCACTGTTTTTACATGAAGGCTGTGCAGGATTTTATAGCACATCATAACCGCGTACACAACCGCGCATCTTAATATTGAACTATGGCCCGGCAATGGAGAATAGGAACCCGCGACAGTCAGTTAGCAATCTGGCAGGCCAGCTGGGTAAAAGACCTGCTTACACAGCATGGAACCGGCACAGCGCTGGTACCCATTAAATCGGAGGGAGATATTGACCTGGTAACACCTTTGTATGAAATGGGTGTGCAAGGCATTTTTACCAAAGCCCTGGATATCGCCCTGTTAAAAGGCGAGATAGATATTGCCGTACACTCCATGAAGGATGTGCCCACCCAACTGGCCAAAGGGCTGGTACAGGTGGCCGTTCTGCCCAGGGCCGGTTACGAGGATGTGCTGGTACTGAACCATACACTTCCCGAAAACAGTTGCGACGAAAGAATTGGACATGAAGAAGGGCTCACTGCCCTGCAGCATTCGTTGGTGATTGCCACCAGCAGTGTGCGCAGAAGGGCGCAGTGGCTGCACCGTTTTCCGCAACACCAACTGGAGTCGTTGAGAGGAAATGTGAATTCAAGGTTGCAGAAAGTATACAACAGCCAGTGGAACGGAGCCATCTTTGCGAAGGCCGGACTGGAGCGAATCGGAATCCTGCCGCAGAATGCGGTTACGCTGGAATGGATGTTGCCCGCACCGGCACAGGGGGCGGTGGTAGTGGTTGCCAGGGAAGACAATGAAGAACTGGTAAAGATCCTGCGCCAATTGAATGACGATGCTGCTGCATTGTGTACTCGTATAGAAAGAGATTTCTTAAGAACCTTGCTGGGAGGCTGTACCACGCCCATCAGCGCTTTGGCACAGGTAAAGGACGGGTATCTTTCTTTTACCGGGCAACTGATGTCGCTGGATGGTCGTGAAAAAATAGAAGTGAAGCGATGGCTGCCCGTAGCAACAGCCATTCATACCGGAATAGAAGCGGCAGAAGAAGTATTGAAGAAGGGAGGAGCCTCCATCATTGAACAAATCAAAACACTTGGGTAAAACCATTCATATATTATATACCGGGCAGGTTCCCGACCGGGAACTGCTGGCATCCATGCCGGCAGCTATGGAGATGGATTGTATTCCGTTTATCCGTACCGCACCGAACGAAGATCCGGAAACCCTGGCCCGATTGGAAGAACTGGTCGTTTCCAATGCAACGGTTGTGCTTACCAGTCAGAAGGCGGTGGAATGGATGGCGACACATGTGACGGTGCACCCCAACTGGAAGATCGCCTGCATGGAAGGAGCCACTTTCAAAAAATTGCAGGAGCTTGGTTGGGAATCCCTGGTGAATTATACCGCCGGTAACGGACTGTCGCTGGCAAAGGAGATTGCAACAGACCCGGAGGTGAAAGAAGTTTTTTTTCTGGGAAGTAAACTGCGGCTGGGTAATTTGCCCAATACCCTTCGGGAAACCGGTGTTACGGTGCATGAACTGGTTGCATACAATACCCTTCCGGTGCAGCAGGAACTGAATAAGAGCTATGATGGAATTGTTTTTCTTAGTCCAAGTGCCGCAGACAGTTTTTTTGAACAGTATGAAACAGACAACACGACGGTGTTCTTTGCCATTGGCAATACCACGGCCAATGCAGTAAAAAAATATACCGGCAACAAAGTGGTGGTGGCGGAAAATGTGCTGCAGGAAACCTTATTTCAAACCATTTACAATTATTATCAATCAATATGGCTTTAAAGAACGATTTATTATTAAAGGCTTTACGAGGAGAAGAAACTGCACGGGTGCCCGTATGGATGATGCGGCAGGCGGGAAGATATCTTCCCGAATACATTGCCATCAGAAACAAGTATGGCTTTTTTGAAAGATGCCAAACGCCCGAACTGGCTGCGGAAATTACCATTCAGCCGGTGGATATTGTTGGGGTGGATGCCGCTATTCTTTTTTCGGATATACTGGTAGTGCCGCAGGCTATGGGCCTGGAAGTGCAGTTGATTGAATCGAAGGGCCCGTTTCTTCCGGATCCTATTAAAACCGCAAATGACCTGAACAGGATTCATGTTCCGGATGTGGAGGAGAAACTGGGATATGTGATGGAAGCGATCAGGCTGATCAAATCCAGGCTCAACGACCGCGTTCCCCTGATCGGGTTTGCCGGAGCGCCCTGGACCCTGTTGTGTTACATGGTACAGGGTAAGGGAAGTAAAACCTTTGATGAGGCAAAAGCATTCTGTTATACACAACCGGAACTGGCGCACCAGTTGTTACAGATGATTACCGATACCACCATCGAATACCTGCTGGCGCAGATTAAGGCCGGTGCGGATACGGTTCAGCTCTTCGACAGTTGGGGCGGATTGCTGGGACCGGCCGACTTCGAAAATTTCTCGCTGCAATACATGCGCCGGATTGTGGCGGCGGTAAAAGACAAAGCCCCGGTCATTGTATTTGCAAAAGGCGCCTGGCATTCCCTGGAAGCCATGAGCAAAACAGGCGCTGCCGGATTGGGCATCGACTGGTGTGTGCCTGCAGGCATGGCGCGCCAGCTGGCCGGGAACAATATTTGTTTGCAGGGTAATTTTGATCCTGCCAAATTACTGTCTCCCATCCCGGTGATTGTGAAAGAAACGGAAGAGATGATCCGCGCGTTCGGAAAGAAAAATTATATCGCCAACCTGGGGCACGGCATTTTGCCGAATGTGCCGGTAGACCATGCAAGGGCGTTTGTAGATACTGTGAAGAACTTCGACTATTCAACTTTATAAATTATGATCTTACAAAGAAGAAACAGGATTTTAAGGCAGAATGCATCTATTCGTGCACTGGTGGCAGAAAACCAGCTGACGCCTGCTGATTTTATTGCACCGCTCTTTATTGAAGACGGTGCCAACCTTGCAACGGAAATCGCTTCCATGAAGGGCTACTACCGTTATTCGCTCGACAATACCATTCAGGAAGTAAAATTGTTGTGGTCGCTGGGTATCAGGAGTGTGTTGATTTTTGTAAAGTCGCCCGACGAATTAAAAGACAATACCGGTAAGGAAGCCTGGAACCCTGATGGCATTATGCAAAGAAGCATCAAAGCCATTAAGGATGCAGTTCCTGAAATGGTGGTGATGACCGATGTGGCGCTGGATCCTTATTCTTCTTACGGCCATGATGGTATTGTAAAAGACGGAGAGATCCTGAACGATGAAACCGTGGAAGCGCTGGTTAAAATGAGCCTCAGCCATGCGGCTGCAGGAGTGGATTTCCTGGCGCCCAGCGATATGATGGACGGAAGGATCGGCGCCATCCGTTCGGCACTGGAACAAAATGGGTATACCAGAACAGGTATTTTAAGCTACAGTGCTAAATATGCTTCCTGCTTTTATGGCCCGTTCAGGGATGCGCTGGACAGTGCACCCGGATTTGGCGATAAGAAGACCTACCAGATGAATTATGCCAACCGAATTGAAGCCGTTAAGGAAACCCTGATGGATATTGAGGAAGGCGCGGATATTGTAATGGTGAAACCCGCTATGGCTTACCTCGACATCATTCGTGAAATCAGGAACGCTGTGCAGGTGCCGGTGAGTGCCTATCATGTAAGTGGCGAATATGCCATGATTAAGGCGGCTGCGGAAAAGGGCTGGATTGATGAAAACAAGGCAATCATCGAAAGCCTTACTTCCATTAAGAGAGCGGGGGCGGATCTGATTGCCACTTATTTTGCCAAAGATGCTGCCAAATTGTTGCAGCAATAATTAAGAGATAAATACAAAGACGATGTTTCAGTTAACCAGCAGTAAAGCGTTGTTTGAAAGAGCACAGAAAAATATTCCCGGCGGTGTAAATTCTCCGGTTCGTGCATTTAAAAGTGTAGGCGGAACACCCGTGTTCATTCAATCAGCAAAGGGTGCATACCTGTTCGATGTGGATGGGAACCGTTACATAGATTATATCGCTTCCTGGGGTCCCATGATCTTAGGGCATGCTGTTCCTGAACTGGTAAAAGCCATACAGGAGCAAGCCGGGCATTCCACTTCTTATGGTGCGCCTACTTTGCTGGAAATTGAAATGGCGGAACTGGTGAACTCCATGGTGCCGAATGTAGACCTGATCCGGATGGTGAGCAGTGGTACGGAAGCCTGTATGAGCGCCATTCGCCTGGCCAGGGGTTATACCGGAAAAAACAAGATCATCAAATTTGAAGGATGTTATCACGGGCATGCAGACAGCTTCCTGGTAAAAGCAGGCAGCGGGCTGGCGACATTGGATATCCAAACGGTGCCGGGTGTTACTGCCGGTGTGAGCGTAGATACATTGACCTGTGCTTATAATGATGTGGAAGGAATAAGGCAGTTGGTGGCCGAACACAAAGGACATATTGCCGCCATCATTGTAGAACCGGTTGCAGGCAATATGGGCTGTATTCTTCCTGCCCCCGGATTCCTGGAAAGCCTCCGCCAAATTTGCGACGAAGAAAATATTGTATTGATTTTTGATGAAGTGATGACCGGTTTCCGGTTGGCCAAAGGAGGCGCACAGGAAAAACTGAATATCAGGGCCGACCTGGTTACCTATGGTAAAGTAATTGGCGGAGGTATGCCGGTGGGCGCATTTGGCGGAAAGCTGGAGATCATGCAGCATATCGCCCCGCTGGGCAAGGTTTACCAGGCCGGAACATTAAGCGGTAATCCCATTGCCATGCGTGCGGGTATTACTTTGTTGTCGCTGTTAAACAAGGAAGATCATTATACCTCGCTGGAAAAGAAAACCCTGTACCTGAAAGCAGGATTGGAAAAAGTATTGGCCAAGGCAGGCATTCCATTTGTAGTGAACCAGTTTGGTTCCATGATCAGCGTGCATTTCAGTGACCGGCCGGTAACGGATTTTGCCAGTTCCGCTGCATCCGATACCGCATTGTTTAATCGCTTCTTCCATGAGATGCTGCAGAGAGGGATCTATCTGCCGCCATCCGCTTATGAAAGCTGGTTCCTGAATGATGCGCTGAGTTACGAAGACCTTGACTATACCATTGGTTCAGCGGAAGAAAGTATTTTGTCATTAGTTTAAACTGTTGTTATGGAAGTTAGTACTGCTCTTTTGAATAAATACAATGTGCCCATCCCCAGGTATACCAGTTACCCAACGGTACCCTACTGGGATGAAACCATTGATGTTGAAAAATGGCAGCACTTCTTTGTGAAGCGATTCAATGAATGCAACGATCAGGAGGGCATCAGCCTTTACCTGCACCTTCCATTCTGCGAAAAGCTCTGCACTTTCTGCGGATGTAATAAGAAGATCACCACCAATCACAGTGTAGAAGAAGAATACTTACAGGTGCTGTTGAAAGAGTGGAAGCTGTATCGCGCATTGATGGGAAAGAAACCCGTGTTGCGCGAACTGCATATAGGCGGAGGTACACCCACTTTCTTTTCCCCGGAAAATTTAAAAAGGATTTTTACTGCCATATTTGAAGATGCCATTGTTCCTGCAGAACATGAGTTCAGCTTTGAAGGCCATCCCAACAATACCACTTACGAACACCTGAAAACCTTGTACGATCTCGGGTTTAACCGGGTCAGCTATGGCATGCAGGACAGTAATCCGGAAGTGCAGGCAGTGATCAACCGGGTACAGCCACATGAAAATGTAGCGCGGGTGGTGCAATGGGCCAGGGAAATTGGTTATGATTCCGTGAACCTCGACCTGGTGTACGGACTTCCTTTACAGAACCCCGGACGCATGGCCAAAACCATCAACGATGCCCTGTCTGTAAAGCCCGACAGATTGGCTTTCTATAGTTATGCGCATGTGCCCTGGACCAGTAAAGCGCAACGGTTGTTTGATGAAAACGATTTGCCTTCTACCGAAATGAAAATGCAGTTGTATCAATTGGGTAAAAAAATGTTTACCGGAAATGGCTATGAAGATATTGGCATGGACCATTTTGCCCTGCCGACCGATCTGATGGTGAAAGCAAGAAACCAGGGAACGCTCCATCGCAATTTCATGGGCTATACCGTGCAGCAAACCGGTTTATTGCTGGGCCTGGGGGTTTCCAGCATCAGCGATATTTATTATGGCTTTGCGCAGAACAAAAAAGCCATTCACGAATATTATGAGCAGGTAGAACAGGGGCGGCTGGCTGTGTTCAAAGGCTATTTCCTTTCAGCCGAAGACCAGGCCATGCGCAGCTATATCCTGGATGTTGCCTGTTTGGGCAAAGCCAGCTTTAACCCTGACGACCTTGAACTGCTGCGAAAATATTCTTTCCCGGTGCTTGCTGAACTGGAGAAAGATGCTTTGGTTGAATGGAATGAACAGGAACTGAAAGTGACTGCACTGGGCAAGCATTTTATCCGCAATATCTGCAAGGCTTTTGACCTGAAATTATTATCCGCGGAATATCAGAAGCAAACCTTTAGTAAAGCGGTATAGTTATACTTTCAGGAATATTTTTTTCTCGTAGAGGAAGCGGAGAAAGATCCATTTGATGGCAACATAACTCAGGGCAATTACTACGGGATAGTATTGTTCGCCCGACAGTTCGGCCAGCCATCCTGTAACAGCTTTGGCGCTGTATTCCCAGTCAATGAATTTTTCAGAGATATAAATCAGTATGGAGTTCATGCCGATTACTTTAAAGAAGAAAGCCCATTTCCGGTATCCCAGTACATCAATGATGTAGTAAAACAAAGCCAGTAGCAGTAAGCTGATACCGCCTGCCTGCAGTACAAAAGAGCTGCTCCACAGGTTTTTATTGATCGGGAAATCGAGGTTCCAGATTTGCGCGATCAGCATGCAAGCCAGGCCGGTCAGGGCCAGGTAAACAGCTTTTTGTTGTTTACCCTGCGCGCCGCTTTTAAGCAGTGTGCCTGCCATGATTCCCAACAGGCCGGTACTGATAGCCGGGATGGTGGAAAATAATCCTTCCGGATCGTGAATGCCCCGGTGAAGCCTGCCCGGAATGATTAGCCGGTCTATATAGGATGCAAAGTTGCCCTCGATTGAAAGATCACCGGGTGCAAAACCGGGAGCAGCCATAAATTTCAGAAGCAGCCAGTAGCCCAAAATTAACCCCAGGAACCAGGCTGCCTGCGCCCTGTGTCCGGAATACAGATAGATGATATTGGCAAATAAATAAGCCAGGCCAATTCTTCCCAGTACAGAAGGAAAACGGATTTCATTGAATGGAATAAAATGGGAGAGCCCGTTGTTATAAAATATGCCCAATGCCACCAGGATCATGGATCTTTTAAAAACCCTTAACAGCAATTGTTGTTTTGATTTTCCCTGCTCCAGCTCACGCCCAACCGAATAAGGTGTGGCAACACCTGCCAGAAAAAGGAATAAAGGGAAAATAAGGTCGTAGAGCGCAAATCCGTTCCATTCCGGATGTGTGAGCTGATGGGAAACAGCGCCGGCAAGCGGTGATCCTGTGGCTTTATACAAGGCATGGGCTATTTCTTCCGCGCCCATGATCCAGAACATATCGAAGCCTCTGAGCGCATCCAGCGAATACAATCTTTCCGTTTTTCTTGTTTCAGCAGCGGCAGGGTGGGTGTGGGTCATGTATAATCTTTGGGGGAAATTATTGAAATAATATTTTCTTTCCCCTTTTTCTTTTGGAGGCTCGTATTTGGTGCTTGATCAATCCAGGGAAGGCTACGGTTTAAGTTTTATAATCAAAAAGACAGATCGATTGGTAAATCAATACAGGTAAAGCCATGTTCTTTAAGGCAGTCGCTAATGTCTTCCGCCTTAAAGAAAGTGCCCTCAATCCTAAGAATTTTGTCGGAGTCTTCCAAATCGAGATTAATCCTAAAATTTGGAAATTTTAGTAAAAGACAATTGATAATGATATTTGCCTTTTTACTGCAGTGCACATCTGTTTTGAATACCTTTACCATACTTAGTAAATTCTAAATTTCTATTTCTTCTTCTTTAGAAACGTAAATGGATTAAAGGAAACTCCTATATTGAAATAGAATACCGGATCGGGTTTTACTTCAAATGTAGGGTCATTGAATGCATCCTGTTTTCTGAATAATCTTCCGGAAGGCGTCAACTTCATCCCGGTTTTTCCGGTTATTATAAAATCACCGATTGCATGTTCATAGATAATACCGGAGTTAATATCAAGCTGCCTATATTCATACTTTTGATCGGTGCCATCCAGGTTATATAGGTAAAATGAGGTTTGGTCCATTTCAGTACCCAACGATATCCGTCCGGTATTGAAAATGTATTTTCTCAGGTAGATACTTTTGGGAAGTGTTACATCGGCAATCAGACCATTATTGAATTTGTGTTCATAAGTGAATATAGGGATAACTGGAAGTTGCGAAGTCGGGTCAATATTGACAGCTAACCCGACGGTCATTTTTGTCTTTTGATTGGCCTTTAAAACCATCACTCCGGTTAGCAACCCTTTCACCCTCTCAAAATGCTGATCGCTACCATCCGCTATAATACTTGAACTGTAAATTGTTCTTTTTTTGAATAATGTAGAAAAATAGGTGAAGTTCAACGAGGAGAAGAGATAATGAAAATCTTCATCAAGTGCCGTGGCGTTTCCTGTAAAAGGGTCTGTCATATCGGCTTCAGCACTAGTATACCTATAACCCAAAGTCGCACCTAATAACCACGTTTTTCTTTTAATAAAGTTGAAGTTGGCACTGATCTTGGCTTGGGTAAAATTGTTAATTTTACTTTCAGGCAAAGAAGTACTTCTTCGTTTCGAAGTAAAGTTATAGGGAGACGCGTTGGAAAACTCGATGTTCAAAGGACGGGCAATAGCAAATTTGTCTGCTGCATATGCTACTGCGCGCTTGGGAATGTTAACACTATCCTTTGTTCTTTTTGGGATGCTATCCCTGTCTTGGGAAAACCCTTTGACCGATAAGAGTAAAACTATCAATATCAATACTGCTTTTTTTATCATTTCCATATCTATTGATTGAGAAAAGTTGAAATAAAAAATTTTGCCATATAAGCTGACCACGTTATTGTTTTTTACGAATTCCTTACTGGCAGTTAAATCATCTGTGGAAAAGCTTTCTATAACAATTATCTGTGTTGTATATTCCTGAAGCATATCTAATAAATTCATAGCCGTTTATTATGAACACTACAAAGGACGTTAAAATGCAGAGGCTACTTTTCGTTTTTATACTAACCGACTTACATTTTATACTAAATACCCTTCCGGAACAGTTTAGTATAAAAGAGGGTATGGTTCGTATAATTTCTCAATGTCGGGGGGATGTAAGTTTTATCTTTGTTCAATGATTTTTTACCAAAGCAATGAGATATAATACAATGGAGGTTCAGGATACGAAGGTTATTAAATTTATAACTGAAGATAAATACAGGGTTTTACGCCATGTTGTGCTGTTACTCGGTATCCTGGCCATACTGTCCTATTCCAGAGATGTGACAGAGTATCACGGTTCCTTTAGGTACCTGAAAGTTTTGGTTGTATATGTTCCTCTGGTGTTCATGTGTTATGTCAATATGAATATCCTGGTTCCGGTTTTTTTCTTCAAGGGACGCTATCTTGTTTATTTTTTGTTCGTCATTTTATTGGTAATACTTACTTTAACAATCATTTCCAATATACTTGACCTTTTTTTCCCAAACAATGCCAGGTTCGATGTACAACGGGGTTATGCTGGTAGAGGATTTTATGAATCTATTATCATTCTGATTCCGATCTTACTGGTTACCACAATGATCCAGCTATTTCAACGTTGGATGCGGGACAGCCAAAAAATCAATGAACTAAATAGTATCACGTTCAACATGGAACTGAACGAGCTGAGAAATCAGATCACCCCCCATTTTCTTTTCAACATGCTTAACGGCATTAAATCTTTGGTTCGCACCGATCCGGAAAAAGCTACTATAGTGATCATGAAGCTATCTGAATTCTTACGCTATCAGCTTTATGAAAATAATGATGAGCGGGTTTTGCTGAAATCAGAGATTAACTTTCTGACCAACTTTCTAGACCTGGAAACACTCAGAAGGGACAATCTTTCGGTTGAGATCACCAATAACACCGACAGTCTGATTATTAAGAGTGTGTTTCTTCCGCCTAATTTGTTTACAACATTTATCGAAAATGCGGTTAAATACAGCGTGAATATTAGCGGGGAGGCATCATTCGTACGCATACATATCAATGTAGTAGGAGACAAGCTCCACTTCAGTTGTGTCAATTCAAAAGACCCCAATTACTTGCCTTCTTCAAATGATAAAAGCGGAGGCCTGGGACTTGGCAACATAAAACGCAGGCTAGAGCTCCTATATGGTGATAAACATACGCTTGATATCAAAGCAACAGGAACCAGATATGAAATTAACTTAACGATCCCATTATGAACTGTATTATTGTAGATGACGAACCACTGGCAAGGCAGGAAATGGAGGCATTGATAAATGATGTTTCCGATCTGGAAATACTTGGCGCATTTTCGAATGCCCCTACGGCAATTGGTTTTCTGAAAACGAATTCAATAGACCTTGTTTTCCTTGACATTGAGATGCCAATGGTTACCGGGCTGGAATTTGCGGCTCAACTTTCAAAGAATACATTGGTCATTTTCACTACCGCATATCCGAAATATGCGTTGGAAAGCTATGAGCTTGATGCTATTGACTACCTGCTGAAGCCTATTGAAAAGCAGCGATTGGGAAAAGCGATTAACAAGGCAAAATTATATAAAAATCTATTGTCTGAAGATACCGAAAAAAATACACTGGAAGGCAATACGGGAGATTTTATGATCATAAAATCAGAACGTCGTTTTCACAAAATCAACTTTGTCGATATCCGGTTCATAGAAGGGCTAAAGGATTATGTTGTTATTTACACGGGCAATCAGAAACTGATTACGGCCATGAACCTGAAGACGATTCACCAAAAGATGCCGCAACACCTGTTTTTAAGGGTGAGTAAATCCTATGTTATTAATATCAATTTTATAGATTCATTTGACCATCATAATATTTATCTCGGGGAAACTGAAATTCCATTGGGAGATGTATACAAAAAGGGTTTCTTCAAATTATATTCAGGAGGGGCCGTCAATCCGGAAGCATAACACGCATTTGGCAATACAAAACTGGTATATTAGACGTATTCATGTATTACGCGAGTATGTATGGGGTGCTAACCAACGGAATAAGTACATTAAAACATTTCAACAAGGGTTCTATGGAAGTCTCTAATAAATCTACACTCATATATCCTAATTTATTTCTAATTTCTTATGTAAAGAAAGAAATTATTTAATGATATTAATGAAATTCTAATAAGGCTCTTATACTAGAAGAATAACCGGCATTTTGTAAACCCAAACCGTATTTAGATGTACATTTTTGTCTTTGTGAACAGATTTAGCCGCCTTGCTAATTTTTGTTTTTTACTAATATTTTAAAAAAAAATTGGCAAAATCGGGAAAAGTATTTTATGTTTGCTTAACGGTGTTAAATAATTTAACTATTATCATTACCTAAGATGGCCAGCAAAGAAAGGATACAACGATTGAAGGAAGAAACAAGGGTTAAGATCCTTGAAGCTTCGCTTGATATTGTAAAAGAGGAGGGTTGGCAATCGCTTAGTATGCGGAAAATCGCAGATAAAATTGAATATACTGCCCCGATCATTTATGAATATTTTGCCAATAAGGACGATATTCTCAGTGTGCTTACGCGGCAGGGATTTATAAAATTGGCCAGGGAAATGGATGAAGCGAGCAAGGCTTATTCCGCTCCGGCAGCGCAACTTGAAGCGATGTGGCTGGCTTACTGGAATTTTGCTTTTGCCAATAAGGAACTGTACCAGGTTATGTATGGTGTTGAAATGAACTGTTGTGTATTTGAAAATAGCTGTCCTGATATACAGGGGCCTTCAAACCTGTTTTGGGATAAAATCACCGAGCTTGTTCCTGAAGAGAACCGTACCGAGGAATATATCTGTACCAAGTATTATACTTTCTGGTCGGTGATGCATGGGCTGATATCGATTAATATGACACGTCAGACAAGACAGGCAAGCGATGAGATTAATAAACAGGTTTTAAAAGATGCGCTGTCCGGAATTATTAATTCGATGAAATAGGCCTTTTTTATTTGCCTGTTAATTAACACTGTTAAATAATTTAATCATGTTTCATATGACTTAAAATTTATATATTTTCTAAAACCAATGCCACACCGGGCAAAGCAGTTGAGAAACTGTTTTTTTATCACCAAACCTTAACACCGTTAAACAATTTAATCACGTTATGAAAAAAATCATCTATTCCGGCTTTTTTTTAGTTTTAGTTGCCTGCGCCGGTAACCAGTTCAACCAAACACCTCCGCCACCACAAGCTTTACCGGTTATTAAACTGAACACCGGTTCTGCGACCATTTGGCAGGAATATCCTGCTTCTGTTGAGGGGGCCGTAAACGTTGAAATCCGTTCGCAGGTTAACGGTTACCTGGAAAAAATTTATGTGGAGGAAGGGGCCTATGTATTACAGGGGCAACCTTTATTCAGCATTAACAGCAGCGAGTACAGGGAGTATGCAAACAATGCCGGAGCCGCCATACAGGTTGCGAAAGCCAATATTGAACGGGCGCAGGTTGAAGTAGATCGCATCAAACCGCTTGTTGACAATAAAGTAGTTGCCGATATACAATTAAAAACCGCCCTGGCAAACCTGTCGGCATCCAAAGCGGCTCTTGCGCAGGCTGTATCCTCCAAGGGAAGTGCAGATATTACCGTTGGCTACACATTGATCAAAGCGCCCGTAAGCGGTTATATTGGTCATATCCCTTTTAAAAAAGGAAGTGTGGTAAGTAAAACCGATGTAATACCATTGACGGTTCTTTCAGAGGTGAATAATGTACATGCTTACTTTTCCATGAGCGAAAGCGATTTTTTAACCTTTTTATCCAAAGTAGAAGGTAAAACAACGGAAGAAAAAGTAAAAAACATTTCACCCGTAGAATTGCTATTACCCGATAATACGATTTATAAAATCAAAGGCAGGGTGGAACTGGTACAGGGTCAATTTGACCGCAATGCCGGGGCCATCAGCTTCAGGGTCGTTTTTAACAATGCAGATAAACAACTGCGTTCCGGTATGACCGGGAAGATCCGCATACCTTCTATGTTGCATGAACAATTAATCGTTCCGCAGGAAGCAACCTATGAAGTGCAGGATAAAATATTTGTATTTGCTTTGGGCGACAGTAATAAAATAGCCAGCAAACAAATCTTCATCAGTGGAAAAAGCGGTTCCAATTACCTGGTAAACAAAGGACTCGTAAGCGGGGAAACCATTCTTTTCAGTGGTTTACAAAGAGTGAGAGACGGAATTTTCATCGCTCCGCAACCTATTTCTTTAGACAGTGTGCTTCGTGCAAGCCTGTAACCCATCATTATCAACCAAACTATTTTATGATAAAAAAATTTATCGAAAGGCCCGTATTATCAACTGTGATCTCTATCCTGTTGGTATTGCTTGGGATGATTTCTCTTTTCTCTTTACCGATTACCCAGTTCCCCGATATCGCACCGCCAAGTGTTCAGGTTACTGCCAATTATCCCGGCGCTGATGCTGAAGTAGTGGCCCGGTCGGTGGCCACCCCACTGGAAGAATCGATCAATGGTGTTGAAAATATGACCTATATGACGTCCAATTCCAACAATGATGGTACGATGACGTTGAATGTTTTCTTTAAATCCGGTACGGATCCCGATATCGCTTCTGTGAATGTGCAAAACCGCGTTGCCAAAGCAAACAGCCTGATTCCGCAGGAGGTATTACAGGCGGGACTTACCACGCAAAAGCAGCAGAACGGTATTATTATGGCGATCGTTTTATACAGTAACGATACAAGTTTTACAGAAAGTTTTTTGCAGAACTACGCCAAGATCAACATGATTCCGCAGATACAACGTGTACATGGTGTGGGACAGGCACTGATATTCGGAGCAAAGGATTATGCCATGCGCTTATGGTTAAAGCCCGACCGGTTAGCAGCATATCATTTATCTGCACAGGAAGTACTGGCGGCCATCAAAGAGCAGAACCTGGAAGCGGCCCCTGGTAAATTTGGTGAGGGTAGCCAGGAATCATTTGAATACGTGATCAAATACAAAGGGAAATTAAATGAAGGGCAGCAGTATGAGAATATTATATTAAAAGCCAATACAGATGGTTCCATGATCAGGCTGAAAGATGTTGCCCGTGTTGAGTTCGGTTCATTCAGTTATACAGCATCAGCCAAAGTGGATAAAGGACCATCTACCGGTATCCTTATTTACCAGACTGCAGGATCCAATGCGAATGATATACTTACTGAAGTGGATAAAATATTGCAGGAGACCATCAAATCTTTGCCGAAAGGTATCAAAACATTTATCCCCTATTCTGCGAAAGAATTCCTGGATGCATCCATCGATAAAGTCAAACGCACTTTACTGGAGGCATTCATACTTGTATTTATTGTAGTGTTTCTCTTTTTGCAGGATTTCAGGTCAACGCTGATACCTGCTATTGCAGTACCGGTAGCCATACTCGGAACGTTTTTCTTTATGCAGTTATTTGGATTTACCATTAACCTGCTTACGCTTTTTGCCCTGATCCTCGCCATTGGTATCGTTGTAGATGATGCCATTGTGGTAGTGGAAGCGGTGCATACAAAAATGGAAACGGAACATTTGCCCGCACGCGCGGCCACTATTAAAAGTATGGGTGAGATCTCAGGGGCGATCATATCCATTACATTGGTGATGGCCGCTGTGTTTGTGCCGGTTGGATTTATGCAGGGGCCTGCCGGAATTTTTTACAAACAGTTCGCATTTACCTTGGCTATTGCCATCCTGATCTCTGCACTGAATGCATTGACGCTGAGCCCCGCCCTGGCGGCACTTTTCTTAAAACGCGGCCAGCACATGAACGATGCAAAACCCCAGGGATTTAAGGCCAGGTTTTTTCATGCATTTAATACTTCGTTCCAGCATATGACCACGCGTTATACGCATAGCCTTCATTTCCTGATCAAAGCAAAATGGGTAGCCATCACGGCATTGGTGGCCATCACTGTTACAACCATCATATTGGTAAAAAAGTCTCCGTCCGGATTTATTCCTACCGAGGATCAGAGTATTTTTCTGTATTCACTAAATATGCCTGCCGGTTCTTCGCTGGAAAGAACCAAAAAAGTGGTTGACCAGGTGGATAGTATCATTCGTACAGTAGAAGGTGTTGAAAAAGTATATAGCGTGGCCGGTATGAATATCATTACCAATGCCACCAGCCCGATGAGCGGCCTGGCTTTTGTTAAGTTAAAGAAACCCGGTACAAGAGGTAAAGCAGAAGATATTAACCAGATACTTGGTGAAGTAAACCAGAAACTTGCGGTGATATCGAAAGCAAATCTTTTCACATTTACATTGCCTACTGTGCAGGGTTTTGGTAATACCAACGGATTCGAGTTGCTGCTGCAGGACAGGGCGGGAGGTAAACTTTCGGATCTGAACAATGTAACCAATGGGTTTATCGGGGAACTGATGAAACGGAAAGAGATTGCTTACGCGTTTACTACTTTTAATACAAGTAACCCGCAATACCGGGTGAATATTGATGAAGAAAAGACCATGCAATTGGGCGTGCCTGTGAGCGAATTACTGCAAACATTACAGGTGTATTACGGCAGTTATATGGTATCGGATTTTAATCGTTTTGGAAAACAGTATAAAGTGATCCTGCAATCAGATGTGAATTACCGCATTGACCCGTCTACCTTAAACAATGTGCAGGTAAAAACAAGTACCGGGCAAATGATCCCCATTAAAACACTGATCTCGCTCGAAAAAGTATACGGCCCTGAAACTGTTACCAGGAACAACCTGTTTAATGCGGTGACTGTTAACGGTATTCCCAAACCCGGGTTCAGCTCCGGTGAGGCATTGAAAGCGGTGGAGGAAGTTGCCGCTGCCTATTTGCCACGAGGATATGCTTACGAATGGTCCGGATTAACCAGGGAAGAACAACAATCAGGTTCTCAAACCTCGTTGATCTTTATCATGTCGCTGGTATTCGTGTATTTCCTGCTGGCGGCGCAATATGAAAGTTACATATTACCATTGGCAGTGATCCTCTCCGTGCCTACCGGTATATTGGGCGTTTTTGCATTTATCAATCTGGCAGGCATTGACAACAATATTTATGTACAGGTTTGTCTCATTATGCTGATTGGCCTGCTGGCCAAAAATGCTATCCTGATAGTAGAATATGCCGTGCAAAGAAGGCATGCAGGGCTATCCATCGCGCATGCGGCTGTTGAGGCTGCCAAATTGCGGTTACGCCCGATATTGATGACCTCATTTGCATTTATCGCCGGCTTACTTCCGTTGTTAACGGCCAAAGGCGCATCCGCCATGGGAAACCGTTCAATTGGCACAGGTGCGGTAGGTGGAATGTTAACAGGGGTGTTGCTCGGCGTTTTCATCATACCGGTACTGTTCGTGATTTTCCAACACCTGCAGGAAAAAATCAGCAGGAAAAAAATTGTTGAACATGATAACTGGATAGAAGAACGGATAGAAAAAAAATAAATCAATATGAACAAATATTTCAATACTTACATCATAAGCATGCTGCTCGTAGTACTGGTTGGGTGCAGCGTATCAAAAGAGATGGCGAAACCAACGCCTCAACTGCCTGCCAATTTCAGGAATGCGGTAAATGCCGACAGTAACAGCATTGCTGATCTGCCCTGGAAGGATTATTTTACAGATCCCGCTTTGCAAAAACTGATCGATACCGCGATCGGGAAAAATTACGACTTGCTCGTAGCGTTAAAAAATATAGAGGCGGCGCAACGGCTGTTGGCACAAACCCGGTATGCTTATCTGCCGGATGTGAAACTGCAGACAGGTGTTACGGTGAATCGCCCATCGGATAATAGTCTGAATGGACTAAGCCTTAGCCAGTTTCTTGGAAAATCGTATGTGGAGGATTATACAACAAGCATCGGTGTTTCATGGGAGGCTGATATCTGGGGCAAGATCAAAAATCAAAAGGCAGCCGCATTGGCAGGATATCTTCAAACCGGTGAAGCGAGAAAGGCTGTTCAGACCAATATGGTAGCCAATATTGCAAAAGGGTATTACAATCTGTTGATGCTGGATGCACAACTTACTGTTGCAAAAAAGAACGTAGTGCTGAACGACAGCACACTGCAGATTGTTAAATTGCAATACAGTGCCGGGCAGGTAACGGAATTGGCTGTGCAACAAACAGAGGCGCAACGACTGGCCGCTGTACAGTTGATTCCGCAGTTTGAGCAGGCAATAACGGTACAGGAAAATGCGCTCAGTATTTTAACGGGTGCATTACCCGGATACATCCGGCGTAATACCATACTGGCCGATGTTGTTGTGCCGGGTAACCCGGCAACAGGTATTCCTTCGCAAATGGTGAGCCGCAGACCAGATGTGAAGCAGTATGAACAGGCACTCACCATTGCCAATGCAAAAACGGGTATTGCCAAAGCCAATTTGTATCCATCTCTGAATATTACTGCCGGTGCGGGTGTTAATGCGTTTAAAGCTTCTAACTGGTTTTCTATTCCGGCATCCCTGTTTGGAACCGTGGCCGGTGGCATAACGGCACCTTTGTTTCAACGCAAACAATTACAAACACAATATGACATTGCGAAAACGGAAAGGGAGAAATCGGTTATACAGTTTCGCCAATCCGTGTTAATGGCTGTTGGTGAGGTTTCGGATGCCATGGTGAAGATTCAAAAATTGAAAGAACAACAAACCATTGCATCTTTGCGCCGGAATACACTCGAGAAAGCCATCAGGAATGCACAACTGCTGTTTAAGAATGGCATGGCAACTTATCTGGAAGTACTCTCTGCACAAAGCAACCTGCTTCAAAGCGAACTGGAAACGGATGCTATCCGGAAGGCGCAGCTTAGCGAAAATGTAGAATTGTACAGGGCATTAGGCGGAGGATGGAGATGAAGTATCAGAATGACCCTGCCGGGAAAGCGACACAAAATAAAAGGGCTCCTGAATGGGAGCCCTTATCACAAGCAGTCAGCAGATGTTTAATGAAACTGCGCTGTTTCAGTACTGTCTTTCATGGCAACAGTGGAGGAAAGTCCCTGCTGCACTGTATTCTGTACATAGTCGAAATAGCCCGTACCAACAAAGGACTGGTGCTTCACCGCTTTGAAGCCGTGTTCCTGTAAAGCAAATTCACGCTGCTGCAACTGCGAAAAACCCGCCATTCCTTTTTCCCGGTAAGCTTTCGACAATTCAAACATAGAGGTGTTGAGTGCGTGGAACCCTGCCAGCGTGATGAACTGAAATTTGTAGCCCAGTGCAGCCAGCTTTTCCCGAAAGCACTCCATTTCGGTTTCGGTGAGGTGTTTGCTCCAGTTAAAAGATGGTGAGCAGTTGTATGCCAGCAGTTTGCCGGGGAAAACCTCATGAATCGCTTCTGCAAACTGGCGGGCAATTTCCAGGTCGGGGTGAGAGGTTTCCATCCAGATCATATCGGCGAAAGGCGCGTAAGCCAGGCCGCGTGCAATACATTGCCCCACTCCGTTTCTCACGCCATAAAAACCTTCGCCGGTTCTTTCTCCGGTAAGGAAGGGCTGATCTCTTTCATCAATATCGGAGGTAATCAGGTTGGCGGCTTCCGCATCCGTTCTGGCAATAATGACAGTAGGAACATTCATTACGTCGGCAGCAAGCCTTGCAGCAATCAGTTTGTTTACCGCTTCCTGTGTGGGCACCAATACCTTGCCACCCAGGTGTCCGCATTTTTTGGCCGAAGACAACTGGTCTTCGAAGTGAACGCCGGCAGCGCCTGCCTCAATCATGGCTTTCATGAGTTCAAAGGCATTCAGGTTGCCGCCAAATCCGGCTTCTGCATCTGCAACAATCGGAACCATCCAGTCCTTGCTGTTGTCTCCGTTTACAGAATCAACCTGTTCGCTTCGCAGCAATGCATTGTTGATTCTTTTCACCACTTCAGGCACAGAATTAACAGGGTACAGCGATTGGTCCGGATACATGGTTCCGGCTACATTTGCATCTGCCGCCACCTGCCAGCCACTCAGATAAATGGCTTCCAGCCCTGCTGCCACTTCCTGCACGGCCTGGTTGCCTGTTAATGCTCCCAATGCACCAACATAGTCCTGGTTGTTGAGTTTAGACCATAATTTCTCTGCGCCTTGTTTGGCGAGCGTGTACTCAATCTCCACCTTGCTACTCAACTTTACTACTTCCGCTGCTTGATAAGGACGGAGAATGCCTTTCCACCTGGAGCTGGTTATCCAGTCCGATTCCATTTGCCTGGATTTTTTTTCTGTTGACATGGTGATTGTTTTTAAATGATTATTGAGATTCGTTACTGAGAATGCATTCGTAGGCAGGCAGGGTCAGAAAATCTTCCCATTGGTGCTGCATCACCAGCCGGTCAAAGAGCTGAATAGCCTGAATGAATTTTCCGCTTTCAAATATTTTATCGCCGGTGATCTTTTTGATTTTGACGATTTCCTCATCCCTGAAAATTTCATACAGGCGGGTGTCGATTCTTCTTCCGTCGTTCAATATGGCGCCGCTGTTCACCCATTGCCATACCTGTGTTCTGCAGATCTCTGCCGTTGCGGCATCTTCCATGAGATGGTACAAGGCGGCGGCGCCTTGTCCGCGAAGCCAGCTTTCGAGGTAGAGGATTCCCACATTAATATTGTGCCTGAATCCTTCCTCTGTAATGGTTCCTTCGGGCAGTTGCAACAGGTCCTTATCGGTGCAGTTAAAATCTGTTCTTTTATTGCTGATCTGGTTGGGTGATTTCATGTGTTCATCAAAAATATCCTTAGCTAATGCTACCAGGCCGGGATGCGCCACCCAGGTACCGTCATGGCCGTCTTTTACTTCCCGCAGTTTATCTGCTTTCACTTTTTCCATGGCGGCGGCATTGGCGGTTTCATTTCCCCTGATCGGGATTTGTGCCGCCATACCACCAATGGCATGCGCTCCACGCTGGTGACAGGTTTTAATCACCAGTTGTGTATAGGCGCGCATGAAAGGAACGGTCATGGTAACCTGCGAGCGGTCCGGGAAAACATGTCCGGGGATATTCCTGAACTTTTTGATGAAGGAAAATATATAATCCCATCTGCCGCAGTTTAAGCCTGCGGAGTGGTCTCTCAGTTCCCAGAGAATTTCATGCAGTTGAAAGCTGGCCAGGATGGTTTCCACCAACACCGTGGCTTTGATGGTTCCCACCGGAATGCCGCAGTACTGTTGTGCAAACAGGAATACATTGTTCCAGAGCCTTGCTTCTTTATAGCTTTCCAGTTTTGGCAGGTAAAAGAACGGACCGGTGCCGTTGGCAATTAATTTTTTGGCATTGTGAAAAAAGTAGAGCCCGAAGTCCAGCAGGCTGGCGCTGATGGGTTCTCCGTCAATTTCAATATGCCGGTCGGCCATATGCCATCCGCGCGGGCGAACAAACAGTACAGCAGTTTTATTGTTCAGGGTGTATTTTTTATCGAATTCAGTTTGTTGGTAACTGATGGTTTTATTCACTGCATCCATCAGGTTAATCTGGCCGCCGATAATATTGTCCCAACCGGGCGAATTGCTGTCTTCCAGATCGGCCATGAATACATTGGCGCCGGAATTGAGGGCATTGATGATCATTTTTCTGTCTACCGGACCGGTGATTTCGACCCTCCTGTCTTTAAGCACATCCGGTATTGGTGCAATCAGCCAGCTCCCGTTTCGGATGGGGGCGGTTTCCGGAATAAAAACAGGTTGCCAGCCACGGTCCAGTTGTTGCTGGACCAGTTCTCTTTCCAGGAGCAGGGCCTTTCTTTTTTCGTTGTAGTGCCGTTGCAGGGCAATCAGGAAGTTGATGGCCCCCGGGGTCAGGATTCTTTCATATTCCTCGTTAAATGCAGCGTTGATGCGCATTCCGGATGGTACCCAATAGTCTTTTCTGATGATTTTATCCGTTACCATAACTGTTTATTTTACGCTAACTTAGGTAAAATTCTTTAAAAGCGAAATATTCGCTAAATATTTATTTTTCTGATTCCGCCCCTCATTTACTAATTTGCCACTATGATGTCAGACAGTGAGAGCATCCGGCTCATTTTTGGATTGAAAATGAAGGCACTCCGCCAGGAGAAGAAGCTGTCTTACCAGCAACTGGCCGAAAAAACCGGCATGTCCCTGTCTTATGTACATGATATCGAAACCGGCAAAAAGTTTCCCAAAGCCGACAAGATCCTGGCTTTGGCCAAAGTGTTTGGGGTGGATTATGACTACCTGGTATCGCTGAGGGCCAGTAAAAAGCTGCAGCCGATCATTGATCTGATCAATTCCGATTTTGTGAATGCCGTTCCCTGGGAACATTTTGGGCTTACACCCGCATCATTGCTGGATCTGTTTTCCAACACGCCGGATAAAGTGACTGCCTTCATCAGCACCCTGTTGAAAATTTCCCGGAGCTACCAGCTCACCAAGGAAAGCTTTTACAATGCAGCTCTTCGTTCTTACCAGGACCTGCAGGATAATTATTTTGAAGAGATTGAAGATGCAGTCCGGAGTTTCAGGAAAGAGTTCAAATGGAAAGATGTTCTGCCGGTAGAGATTGCTGCCATGGAAGCTGCATTGCAAAAAATGCAGGTGCAGGTGAACCGCAAACAAATGGGAAGCATGGAAGCGCTGCAGCCGATCCGTTCTTTTTATGCGGCTACCCATAAAACCCTGTTCATCAATAAAGGATTCAGCAGTGCACAGGAAAAGTTTCTGCTGGCCCGCGAAATTGCCTTCCAGTTTTTAAACATAACGGAACGGCCTTACGAAACCAAACTGCAGCATTCCAATTCTTTTGAGATCCTGTTGAATAATTTCAAGGCTTCTTATTTTGCAGTAGCCCTGTTAATGCCCGAAGAAAAAGTGGTGGAAGACATCAAGCGCATTGTTATGCAGCAGAAATGGAATGATAAAGCATGGATTGATTTCTGGAACCGGTACGATGTAACCCCGGAAATGCTCATGCAACGGCTCTCCAATATCCTTCCCAGGCATTTTGGCATCGACAGCCTGTTCTTCCTGCGGTTATCGGGTAATGCCGCCAGCAATGAGTATGAAATTACCAAGGAGTTACACCTGTCCCAGGTGCACAACCCTTATGCCAATGCAACGCATGAACATTATTGCCGCAGATGGGTGGCCATCAACTCCATACAACATGTGGCCGGCCAGGTAGCCAAAAAGAAATACAGGCAACCCTTTGTAGAGGCCCAGATTTCTCAATACTGGCAAACCCATAACCGGTATCTCTGTATTGCATTCTCCAAGCCCCTTTCGAAGGGTAGTGATGAAGTGGTCAGTGTTACCATTGGTTTACTGATCAACCAGAAACTGTTACAGGCCATGCCATTTATCAATGATCCGGCCATTCCTGTTAAAACCGTGCATACCACCTGTGAACAGTGCGGTATCATGGATTGCAGGGAACGTGCCGTGGCGCCTGTTGAAATTCTGAAGCAGGCGCAACAGGAAAAAATCAAACAGGCGCTCTGGCAGCTGAATCAATAATAATATTATTACCATTCCGGCACCCAATCCGATAAGGGAAGAGCGCACTCAGGAATAAATTCTCAAAGTATTACCCGTTAACGCAGTATTATAGATGGTAAGCCCGTTGGAGGCATTCCCGTTCACCCCTGTTCCATTGAGGTTAAAAGTGGCGCCATGTGCAGTACAATACCATTGATTGCTGTTGCTGCGGTAAGTGATTTGTTGTTTTCCTTCATGGCTGCAGATCACCGTTGCTGCAGCATAGCCGTTAGCCGTTTTGGCAATCACTACGGCATTGGTGATCACATATCCGCCGGTGGTTGCCAGTGCGGCATTGGCGGCATCATTCAGGTTGATGGTGAAGTCTACCGGCCCGGAGGGTGTGGTAGCTTCTTTCTTGCAGGAGCCCAGGCAGGTGGCTGTAAGCGCAAATGCAGCGCCAAACCCGATTTTGTTCAAAAATTCTTTCCGGTCCATTGTGTCGGTTTGATTGATTATGAAGATTTTGCTTTTTTGAGTTGGAAGATCCTGGAGAGATTGAACCCGAAACGGAGATCCACTTTTTCCCAGGTATTGGTGGTCTCTGTAATAAATGCCCTTTCGTTCATACCTGTTGCATTGGAAAAATGAAGCTGGAATACGTGCCCGCCGGTTTCAATATCCACTCCCACAGAAAGTGGGTTGTAATTCACTCCTTTCTCCAGGCCATTGATGTTGTAGAAATAATCCCAGGTAAATGCTATCCGCTGGCTGGCTTTGATTCTGCCGCCAAAGCCCACTGCAAATACATCATTGGGCTGAGTGGCCAGGGGCACCAGGTTGTGATGGACCATGGTTGGCGTGAGTTGTAATGTAATTCTGTCGCTGAATTTTCTTCCGATGATGGTTTGCACATAATAGGCCACCCTCGAAGAAAAATAGTTGGTCCTTGTGGGGTCTGCAAAAGGCAGGGTATTGATGGTGGCGCCTCCAACCAGTGCAATGGTTACCGGAAATGCGTGTGAGCCTGCAGACTGGCGGATGGGCGCATATTTGATATAACAATCCAGTTCTTTTTTGAAAGTGCTCCGTCCTATACCCACCTGCAGCTTCCGGGTTAATCCGAAGTCGAGGCCAAGGCGCATACTCGCCTGGTCCAGTCCAAAGAGATTCTTGGTTCCCTGGTTGATCTGTCCGAAACGATGCAGAATTCTGAAATCCATGGTGCCCGGCGCCAGAAATTCCATGGAGTGTCCGTTGATGATGCGAATGGATTTAAATGCATTGGTAACGATTGTATGGGGTTCTTTGCCATCGTCTACCAGGTCCAGCAGATCTTTTTCCTGCGCCTGTACGCCAGGCAACCACGCAGATACGGTAAGGAATGCAACAACGCGTATAATACTATTTTTCATATTTTGGTTCATTAGTGGATGAGCAGTCTTTGGTTATTTGGTGAGTGGTTCCAGTGTGCAATCCACGGTAATTTTTGCGGTTTTTGCTACTTTGTCTGCCACCAGTTGCGGAATGCCAATCCTGTAATCGGACAGCAATGCCGGAAATATTGCCGATACTGCAACCTTTCCATTTTTGATGGTCAGCGTTCCTTCTGTTTCAAGATCTCTTGTTTCGCCGTGCATGGTTAATTTCCCCTTCACTTTTGCGGGGTAACTGCCATCCTTTGAATAATTAACAGCTGCGTTGTTAACAATGATCCCTTTGTAAATGGTTTTGGGGAATTTATCGCTCTCTGCATAGTTTTCATTAAAATGTTCCATCATCAGCGCCCTGTCAAATTCAAATCCTTTCATTAAAACAGAGAATTGAATATCTCCGGTTTTGCTATCCAGCACACAAGTGGAATTTTTATTGACCGCATCAATATTTTCCGGAGATTTTGGGGTGGTGGCATCAAAACTGATTTTGCCGGTTTTGGTGAAGAACCTGTTCTGTGCCTGTGCAGCGTTGAATAATCCGAACAGGGCAATCAGGATAAAAAGCTTTTTCATTGTGTTTGGTTTTAGGTGAGGGGTATTTTGTTGAGTAGTTCTTTATTGTTTTATAGGAATACAGCGGGTCAGGATCACATCCGATCCGATTCCCAGATCGTCTGCCATGAACCCGGTGCAGAGGCCTTTCATTTTCACCAGACTGCCTTGTTCAAAAACGCCGGCCTTGCCGTACAGGCTGTCCAGGCTGCATCTTACGGAAGACATGGAAGTGGAATCACCCAGTACCAGGATCCGGTTTCCCTTTTCATCCTGGTCTGTTTTCTTGAGTGTGCCGCTGATCTCGATTACCTGCGACAGGTATTTGGCGTTGCTTCCGGCCTCATTGCCGGTAAAGGCGTCTATGAGTTCAACTGCTGTAACCTGGTAAGCTGCTTTTGCAGATGAGAGGTCTTCTGCTTTTCTGTTGAATTCTTTATATGCATAGAAGGCTCCGGCGCCGGCCAGGCAGGCGAGCGCCAATAAAAGGAGCAATATGTTTTTTTTCTTCTTGTTCATGCTGTACTGATTTAATTGTTAGGGCTGCCCGCGTCGACCCATTTTTTGATGGTGGCAATTTCACAGGCGGTCATTTTTGCTGCGTCTTTCGGCATGGGAGAGTAGCCGCCCGCATGACTGATGCTGCCGTACAGCGAACCATTTACTGCGATGGCTTTATCTGTTGCATAGGTACTCATGGCAACATTTCCGGAAGGAAAAGAAATGCTGTGACAACTGTAGCATTTCTGTTGCAGAATCGGAACCACTTTGGCCGAATAAGAAACAGTGCCAACGGTATCGCAATTCGTCAGTGCGCCGGTAGGGTAGAGTAACTCCTCTTTATCGTAATAACACGAGCTGAACAGGATGATGCCGGCAAACAGCATCACCAGGGGAAGTATATTTTTCATTTTTTCTTTTTTAATTGTTTAACGCGCCTGCCTCAATCCATTTTCTGATCTGGGTGATCTGGCAATCCTGCATTTTGGATCCTTTCGGCATCGGTGAATACCCGGTGGCATAACTGATGGAGCCCAGCAGTCTTCCGTTAGCAGCATAGGTTTTAACCTGCGCATAGGTAGAGAGATCAATCCCTCCTCCGGCACTGGCTGCATTATGGCAACCGGTACAATAGGTTTGCATCAGGGGTTGAACAGCCGCAGCATACGTGATTTTGGTAGTATCGCAACCACCGTTGCAGGCATTGTTTCTGGCGCCCTGGTTGATCCATTTCTGCACCTTGGCAATCTGGTCTGCCGTGAAAGCAGGTAAGGGCGGAAGCGGCATCCGTTCATCTCCTGATTTAACCAACACCTTGTACAGCTTGCTGTTGGCCGCATTGCCGGCGCTTACATAGGATTTGATTTTGTCGTAGCTGGAAAGATCCACTCCTTCGGCATGCGAAACCGCATCATGACAGCCCGAGGTATTACAACCCGAGTTAATCAACGGGAACAGGTCGTTCTGAAAGTACACGGTATCCGAGCTGCAGGTGGAACTTCCGGTGTTTACTGTGCCGGGCGTGGTAGGGGAAGGCGATGGGGTGATCACCACATTGGGTGTTGCCGGAATTTCGTGCTTACAGGAAACCATCAGGAAGGGCACGGCAGCACAACCGAGCACAATGGTGGACAGGACTTTTTTCATTTTTGTGTGTTGTAGAGTAATAAGAGCGTATAAGTCTATCCATTGGCAGTGATATCGAAAAAATCATGCCATGGAAAATAATCACGATTAATTTTTTATTGCTTTAACTTTCTTTTATGAAAGTCGTACACCCATCCTGCATAAATCCCTCTGCTGATAATGGGCGACTCACCTTTTCCGATCCCGGAGACTGGCAGGTTGATATAGGGTTCAATCCTGATACTTCCGATCTTCCCAAATTTATATTGATACCCCAAACTAAAGTTGATGGTCGAAAACAGATTGCCGGTAGCTTTGGTGAAAGCAACGGAACTCTTTTGTATTACACCATAAACTTCTTCCTCATATTCAAAATCTTCCCGGTTAATGATGTAGGAGGATACACCCGCTGAAGCAAACAAACTGTGTTTCTGCTTCAGCAGTGCATCATACTTAACGGTTAGCGGAATCTCCAGTAACCTGCTTTCTGATTCGATCCACAGAATGGTTCCTTCAGGATTCAGGACTGCTTTGTTGGTATGGGTACCGGTGGTGTAGTATTCTTTTTTCTCAATGTGAATACCGCTTTCTATACTCCATCTCTTACCGAGCCGGTATCCTGCCAGAAATTGCCAACTGTATCCCTGCCCTTTATTGGACTCAAATCCGATGGAACTTTTATCCTGTGCGTATAAGATACCAGCGTAGAAATTTTTGCTGCCCGGTGTTGCTTTCTTCTTTTCTTTTTTCAGATTGGGTGCCTGTGCAATGCTGTCTGTTGCAAGATCTTTCGCAACAGAATCCGTTCTGAGACCGGTTGCCGCCCCGGTTATTTGTTGTGCTGCTGTATCTTTTCGCACTGCTGCATTTTTTTCTGCCATCACTGCGTCCTGTTGCGGTGCAATCATTTTTTTGGCCGTTATTGGTGTAGGTGCCTGCTCTTGCTGCACCGGTGTTTGCTGCCGTTGCATTGGCGCCTGTTGTTTCCGGCGCATGGATGTTTGCTGCTGTTGCTGCGATGTTATTTCCTGTTTGTATAACTGATCTGTTGTTGAATTGCGCTGCCCGTTTTCGAGCGATTCAATTACTTTCCGGTAAACCTGGTCGGCAATCTTTTTTTCTCTGCCCGTTATGGAATCTGCGGCAGGTATTTTCTTTTTGATAAGGCTATTGTTGTTTTGTTGCCCGGCTTTGTTCCAAACAATCAGGCCGGTTACCAGTGAGGAAATGATGCCCACTGCCAGCAGCAACAGGAGAACAGTGGTGTTCCTTCTGTTGAAGAATGCAAAGGGCTTTCGCTCTTCCTTTTCGTTGAGCCTGCTCAAAACGCTGTCCCAGTCGGCACTGTCCGTATCCAGCGGATAGTGCTCTGCAGCCCTTTTAAACAGGTTCTCAAATTCTTTATCCTGGTTCTGATTCATATCTTTTTGGTTTCAAAAAAATCAGCCACTTTTTTCTGTAATATCTCTTTTGCCCTGAACAGGTTAGACTTTGATGTGCCAACAGATATATTCAGCATGGAGGCAATTTCCGCATGGCTGTATCCGTCTATCACATATAAGTTGAATACCTTGCTATACGCCGGTGGCAATTCTTTCAGGTAGCAAATCAATTCTTTATACATCAGCCTCGAATCTGCCTGATCTGTTGAAAACGGGAGATCGCTGCTGTCTATTTCAATGGGGTACTCTGTTATTGCCCGGTTGCTTTTTCTGAGCTCATCAATAGCAGTATTGATGACAATCCTTTTCAGCCATCCTAAAAAACGCAACTCGAGTACCGTTTCGTGGTCGGTCAGTTCAAATTGATGCAGACTCCGGAAGGCCTTCACAAAAGCATCATTGGCCACCATCCTCGCATCATCGTACTGTGGAATGTACCGGAAAGCAACTTTTAATGCATATCCGTAATAGGCCTCATAGAGCTTTCGCTGGCTGTTCCGGTCGGATTTTAAGCTGTTTTTAAATATGGTGCTAAGTGGTAACAAGCTAATGATAAAGGTGTTCTTTTCCGATATAATACGGAGTTGGGTTACAAAAGGTTGCGCGTACTATCTAATTTAATTCTTTTTCGCGGGTTGTGCCTTCCCTCATTTATTGTAATTACTTCAAAAAAACAGTATATTTAATGTCTTAAACAGAATAATTATGCCTACCGGTACTGTAAAATGGTTCAACGATGCAAAGGGTTTTGGGTTTATTAAGCCAGATGATGGCGGGGAAGACCTGTTTGCACATTTTTCTGCCATAAACATGGGTGGATTCAAATCCCTCAAAGAAGGTCAGAAAGTTTCCTTTGATATTGTTGATGGAAAGAAAGGCAAGCAGGCTGGTAATATCCAGAGCGCGGAATAGTTTTCCTCCTAGTCTAAGCAATCCAGCCTGGAACCGTAACTGCGTTTCCGGAATGGATGTATGCTCAGCATAATATAACCACCTCCATTGAGCGCAGGGTTTCTTTTCAGAAGGCCGATATGATGCATTCCGGCAACCAGCGGGCCTGCCTTGAATGCGGCTCCCAGCCACCATTGCCCCTGTGTATTGTATTGAACCGGCAGGTAGAATCCCCAGTGGAGGGTTTCCCACCTGGGTGTGATAGTGAGTAGATTTATTTCTCTTGTATTGAGTTGATTAAACTGGTAAGTGCTGCGCAGGTTCAGGCTGAGCGCTGCATTTACATAGAAATGATTTCCCAGGTTTCTGTCGGCATTCAGGATGATCCTGGAAGGGCCTGCAATGCTGAATTTGGAAGGCAGGGCTGTAACTGTTTGAAAAACGGTGGACAGTGAATCTCTCAGGCTCCTGGCCGAATTAATTGAACTGAATTTGTTGTAGAGGTCCTGGTTGGTGATGGACTGGTCAGGATTGCTGAACTGCCCGGTATACCTGCTGTTGATGTAATTATTATTCCCGATATCCATCAGGCTCAGGCCCAGTTTCCAGCGGTAAGGGGCCGGTTCGCCTTCTCCGGTTACAGCCTCAGTATTGTATACCAGGTATTCCATCCCTATGCTAATTCCAAAACTGGTGAGGGACTGTTTGAAAACCGATTTGGCATTTTGCGCCGCTCCTGCGGTATTATCTGTGACATCATAGTTGGCGGAATAGCCAAAACTGCCATTGCCATCCACGAGAGAATAAATGGTATCGCCCGGAAGAATGGTTTCCGTGTAGCTCAGTTTATTCAAGCGGGCATAGGTGCCGGAAATATTCTTCATGATCTGCAAAGTAATTCCCCCGCTCAGTTTGCCGCTGCGTGTTTCTTTGAATACATGGCTGTAGTTGAGGTTTCCTTCAAGCCATCCGCTGTGAATGCCGACTCCCTGTAAAGCATCCGTTGTTCTGTTGCTTACCAGGAAATCTTTCAGCGTAACAATAGAGTCATTTACATTGACTGCACTTGTTCTGATATGATTGTAGGTGCGGATTCGCAGTCCGCCCGCCAGGCTTGTTGCAGAATTGATTTTGTACATGGCATTTAACAGGCTGATGTCCATGTTTTGGTGCAGCCATCTTTTTTGGGTGCCCTGGGTCATCTGAAGGCTTCCGTCCGATAAAGCAGGGATCCGGCCGTTTTTGATATAGGCGCTATTGGTTGAGTTTGCGAGTTGAAAAGAAAACAAGTTGAGATCCCATTTATGAACACTGTTCACCGGGGAGGCCGGGTTGTTGAACAGGCTGGCAGCGCCGGCAAAGGAAGATCCATGCAGGGCGTGGTAACTTTGGGCGATACCCTGTTGAATCGCTGCTAAACAGCATAGTATTACCGGAATCAGGAGTTGGGGGGATCTTTTACACATAAACTGGTCCGGTAGAATAACGGATTTAGGCCTCAAATATGCAAAAGAAGGTTCAATATTTCCTTAAAATAAGAATCCCCTCGTAGAAACGAAGGGATTTTTTTCGATTGCTTGCCATTATAAGAGAGTCTTTATCTGCTGTTTGAGCCATAAATATAGGACGTAAATCGCTAAAAACGTCCTTTTTTAATAAAAAACTTAAAAATAATTGTGGTAGACCATAAAAAAATGACTTTTTAGTAACAAAAACATAATATGAAATTAATTATAATATGTTTTTACCCTTAAAGGCAGGTAAATTATTTTTTTCCGGGATATTGCCGGATGGCTGCCTCCAGGCAATCCATCGCTTTATCTATATCTGAAAGATTTAATACGTATGCCAGGCGAACTTCCTGTTTACCCAGTCCGGGCGTTCCATAGAATCCTGTAGCAGGGGCCAGCATGACGGTTTGGTTTTCGTAGCTGAAATCCTCCAGTAACCACTGGCAGAATTGATCGGCGTCATCAATGGGAAGTTTGGCCATTGCATAAAAAGCGCCGCCAGGGTTAGGGCAGAAAACCCCTTCCATGGCATTCAGCCTTTTTACGATCAGGTCTCTTCTGGATCTATATTCGGCCTTGGCTGTGTCAAAATAATCTGCCGGAAGATCAATAGCGGCTTCACCGGCAATCTGTGCAAAGCTGGGCGGACTTAATCTTGCCTGGGCAAATTTCATGACAGCATCCAGTACCTGCTGATTTTTGGTAACAAATGCGCCAATCCTTCCCCCGCAGGCGCTGTATCTTTTACTAATGGTATCCATGATAACCACATGCTCATCCACACCGGTTAAATGCATGGCGCTCACCTGCTCGCCACTGTAACAAAACTCGCGGTATGCTTCGTCTGAAAACAGGTAAAGCTGGTGTTTAAGAATGAGTTCTTTCAATTGTTCCATTTCTTCGCGGCTGTAGAGATAACCGGTAGGGTTGTTGGGATTGCAGATCACGATCGCTTTTGTTCTGGGCGTAATCCTGGCCTCAAAATCGGCAATGGGCGGAAGGGCAAATCCATTTTCGATGCGGGAGGTGATCGGAACCACTTTAACACCTGCTGCCACTGCAAATCCATTATAGTTGGCATAGAAAGGTTCCGGAATAATTACCTCATCTCCGGGATCCAGGCAGGCCATAAATCCAAACTGTATGGCTTCACTTCCGCCGGTGGTTACAATGATCTGCTGATGATTCACTGTTATGCCAACCGATTTATAATAGTCTACCAGCTTTCTGCGGTAGCTTTCGTTACCGGCGCTATGGCTGTATTCAAGCACTTTGAAATCACTGTTCCTGACCGCATCTAAAATAGCCTTGGGTGTTTCAATGTCTGGCTGACCAATGTTTAAATGATATACTTTGATCCCTTTTTTCTTGGCTGCTTCCGCATAAGGTACCAGTTTTCTGATGGGCGAAGCGGGCATCTCTATGCCTCTCTGACTGATTGCTAACATAGTTCTTATTTAATCTTTGGCTCTACTACTTCTCCATCTATGGTTAAAGTATATGGCTGGTTGGAATGTGCAAACTTCACATCCACATTCTTTTTGAATGTGCCGGATGTGGCCGCGTTGTAAGTTACTTTAATAGTGCCTGTTTTTCCTTTTGCAATGGGTGTTTTAGGATATACCGGCGTGGTGCATCCGCACTCGGCATTGGCAAACTCAATCACAACAGGCTTGCTGGCTTTGTTAGTGAAAGTGAATGTGTAAGTGGCCGGGATATTTTTTTTGATCTTACCAAAACTGTGTTTGTTTTCCCTGAATTGAATATCTGCCTGTGCAAACAGGCTCATTCCGGATAACAGGCATACCGCCAGTAAAAATGATTTCATATGATTAATTGTTGTTTGTTTTAGGTACTGCCGGTTCCTGTACGCCTTCGCCGCTGAAGCTAACCTGTTTTACCAGGCCTCCGGCAAAAACGATATCTGTGAATCGGGTGAAGTTGCCCAACACACTTCCGTTGAAAAGGATGTTCACTTTAACCGACTGACCGGGGCCGAATTTCTGGTTGGGGGTAAAATTGGGTGTGGTACAGCCACATCCTGCACGGGCCGTTTCCATGGTAAGGGTATCCTTTCCGGTATTGGTGATTTCCACTACATATTCAACGGGCTTTCCATAAGGAATTTTTCCCATCTGATATTTCTCGTTTTTGATGGAAATGCTTTGTGCTTTCAGGCCCGAAGTGAGGGCAAAAAGGGCAGTTATTAACAATAATTGTTTCATACGCATTGTTTAGCCGATAAAATTACATAATCTTATGACTAAAGAATTATCTTAGAATAAAATCGGGAGAATTTAACGATTCGGAAACCGCCCGATTGTTTAAATGGAATAATTACAGGCTATTCGCCTCCTAATGTTATTTTTGCCCTATGGAATCACCAACCGCTATTCAGTACAAAGAAGACATGCTTTCCTTTGAAGGGTTTCGTAATACCATTCTGGAAGATTATAAAACAGCAGTGATCAGCCGTGAGGTAAGCCTGCTGGGCAGAAGAGAAGTACTTACCGGCAAGGCCAAATTCGGCATTTTCGGGGACGGTAAGGAAGTGGCGCAACTGGCAATGGCAAAGTTTTTTCAGCCGGGTGATTTCCGGAGCGGCTATTACCGCGACCAAACCTTCATGTTTGCTGCCGGGCTGGCATCTGTGGAGCAGTATTTTTCACAGCTCTATGGCGACCCCGATCTTAAAAATGATCCGTTCAGCGCCGGGCGGCAGATGAATGCGCATTTTGCCACCAAAATTGTAGACGACAACGGCAACTGGCTGGATCTGGCCAACCGTAAAAATATTTCCGCCGACATGGCCCCTACCGCCTCCCAGATGCCAAGGGCGCTGGGCCTGGCCTATGCTTCCAAATGTTTCAGACAGGGCCTGCGCTTGCGCGAGTTTGATCACCTGAGTCATAATGGGAATGAAATCTGTTTCTGCACCATTGGCGACGCCAGTACAACAGAAGGGCATTTCTGGGAAACCATGAATGCTGCAGGTGTACTGCAAGTGCCTCTGGCAGTGTTCGTATGGGATGACGGTTACGGAATCTCTGTCCCGAAAAACTTTCAAACCACCAAGGGATCCATCTCAGAAGCATTAAAAGGATTGGAAAAACAGGAGGATACCAACGGAATACGCATTTATAAACTCAAGGCCTGGGATTATGCAGGCATGTGCCAGGTATTTGAAGAAGCTCTGCAACGCATCCGCGAAACGCATACGCCTGTCTTATTCCATATTGAAGAAGTTACACAGCCGCAGGGGCACTCTACCAGCGGAAGCCATGAACGGTATAAAACGCCTGAAAGATTGGCCTGGGAGAGAGAATGGGATTGTATTAAGAAGATGAAGGAGTGGATGTTCGAAAACAGCCTGGCAACCGAAGAGGAAGTGGCAGACATTGAATTTGCTGCAAAGGAATATGTGAGAGAATGCAGGTTGAAAGCCTGGGAAAAATACATCACACCCATTAAAGAGCAGGCCGGCAATGCGGCCACCCTTTTACGCGAACTGGTGGTGAACGACATGGAAAAGTATAACCACCTGCAGCAACTGGCCAAAGATCTCAGTAGTTCAAAAGAGCCGCTGCGCAGGGATGTATTGCGTGCGCTCTACCTTGCAATTGAAACTGCTCCGGACTCTCCATCTATCAATGATGTGAGCTTGTTTTACGAAGAACTGCTTGCTGAAAATAAGCAGCTGTACAATTCCCATTTATACAACCAGGGACCGAAGAGTGCACTGCTGGTGGATGAAATCAAACCGTTGATTTCCTTTGACGCACCCCTGGTGAACGGCTATGAAGTACTGAACAAATATTTTGATGCACTCTTTACACATAACCCGAAAGTATATGCATTTGGAGAGGACGTTGGTCATATAGGCGATGTGAACCAGGGATTCGCCGGTTTGCAGGACAAACACGGCGCCGACCGGATTTCCGATACAGGCATCCGGGAACTGACCATTGTAGGACAGGCTGTAGGTCTTTCCCTGCGGGGGCTCCGGCCAATTGCTGAAATACAATACCTGGATTACCTGTTGTATGGTTTACAGGTGTTGAGTGATGATGTTTCCACTACGCATTTCAGAACAAGGGGGCAGCAAAGTTGCCCGCTGATCATCCGCACCCGCGGACACCGGTTGGAAGGGATCTGGCACAGCGGTTCGCCGTTGGGCATGATCATTAACGCCCTGCGCGGTATGTATGTTTGTGTGCCGAGAAATATGGTGCAGGCAGTTGGTATGTACAATACCCTTTTATCTGCCAATGATCCGGCATTGGTGATTGAATGTTTGAACGGCTACCGCCTTAAAGAAAAAATGCCTGCCAACCTGCTGGAATACACCGTTCCGCTGGGTGTACCTGAAGTGATTAAAAATGGAACTGATCTTACGATTGTGTCTTATGGCTCCATCTTAAGAATTATACAGGATGCTGCTGAACGCCTGGAGAAGGAAGGTATCAGTTGTGAAGTGATTGATGTACAAACCCTGCTGCCATTTGATACCAGCCACCTGATCCTGGAATCGCTGAAGAAAACCAACCGGATTCTTTTTGTGGATGAGGATGTGCCGGGTGGAGCGGCTGCCTATATGTACAACCAGGTGATTGAAGGTCAGCAGGCATTTAAATGGCTGGATGTAAGCCCGAGAACATTAACGTCTCAGGCGCATCGCCCAAGCTACGGAAGCGACGGAGACTACTTCAGCAAGCCTAATGCGGAAGATATCATCCGGGTAGCCCGCGAAATGATGCAGGAATAAACACAGGCATATGAAAAATCAAACCGGTTCTATCATTATTGGAGTAGTGGTTCTTTTGGCAGCAATCCTGCTGGGAAACGCCTATAAATACAAATTCATCGGCAGCGAAACCATTGTGGTTACCGGCATGGCCGAAAAGGATTTTACCAGTGACCAGATAGTTTGGAAAGGAAGTTTTACAAGAACCGGGTTCGATCTTAAACAGGCGTATGCATTGATCAAGGAAGATGAAACGGCCATCCGTTCCTATCTCAGGACCAAGGGCCTTCCGGACAGTAACATGGTGTTTTCTGCCATTGATGTGCGCAAAGATTTCCAAACGGAATTTGATGCAACCGGAAGAACTTCCAGAACGGTATTCAACGGGTATACCCTTACCGGCGAAATTAAAGCGGATTCGAAAGACATTGCCGGAGTGGAAAAAATATCCAGGGAAGTTACGGAGCTGCTTCAAAAGGGAATTGAATTCAATTCTCAAAAGCCGGCTTATTATTACAGCAAACTCAATGAATTGAAAATTGATCTGCTGTTGAAGGCCGCAGAAGATGCAAAGCTCCGCGCCGAAACAATTGCCAAAGGCTCAGCGGCTGGCCTGAGTAATCTCAAAAAAGCTACGATGGGCGTATTCCAGATTACCGGAAAAAATGATAATGAGGACTTCAGTTATGGAGGTTCCTTTAATACGTCCTCCAAACAAAAAACTGCTTCCATTACGTTGAAGGTGGAATACCAGGTCAACTGATCAGTTGATGAATAAATCCTTTAATTGCGGTGATGGAATCATGCAGTGCGCTTGTTTCCCAAACCATTTGTACCGGTTGCGGGCAATCAGGTCGTAAACAGGGTCCCGGATAAACGCCGGAATAATGGCAAGTGCATACAATGCAGACCATGCGCCTGAAAGTTCATTGGCTATGCGCAATGCTGCAGTTGATTTCCGGTAAATTTTTCCATCGTGGAGCAGGATCAGCGTATTAAGCCGGGTTACCGGCAAATTAAAATGCTTTAGTACTTGCTGCCCAAATTCACTTTGAAGGGAGGCAAACCGGAACTTTTGCTCCGGGTCGCGCCGGATAATGAACTGCACACTTTGGGTACATAAGTTACAAACACCATCAAAGAATACAATCGGATGATCCGGGTTATTTATCATGAATATCCGGCGTTATGCCATGTTGTGGAATACCTTGTTCACGTCTTCGTCCTGCTCAAGCCTTTCAATCAGTTTGCTGACATCTTCGGCCTGTTCGTCTGTAACCGGAACCGTAGTAGTAGGGATCCATTCCAATTCTGCGCTGATAGGAGTCATATTCTTTTCCTCCAGGGCTTTCTGCAGGTTACCAAAATCGGTAAATGCACAACGCAGTACTAAGATCGGGTTACCATTATCGTCGTTGCTTTCTCCAAGTTCGTCCAGTCCATGGTCAATCAGTTCCAACTCCAGGTCGTCCATATTCAGCCCTTCGGGCTTTAGTTTGAATACCCCCATCTTCCTGAACTGAAAACTTACACTTCCGGTGTTGCCCATGGCGCCATGTCCTTTATTGAAATGGCTTTTCACGTTAGCAACGGTACGAACGTGGTTGTCGGTGGCTGTTTCCACCAGCAGGGCAACTCCATGGGGAGCATAGCCCTCATATAAGATCTCTTCGTAGTTGGATGTGTCTTTACCCTGCGCCCTTTTAATAGCTGCTTCCACACGGTCCTTCGGCATCCCTACGCTACGGGCATTCTGAAAACAACGGCGCAGTGCCGGGTTGATGGCAGGATCAGGCCCGCCGGCTTTTACTGCTATGACAATTTCTTTACCTACACGGGTAAACTGTTTAGCCATTCTATCCCAACGGGCAAACATGGTTGCTTTACGTACTTCAAAAATCCTTCCCATAGTTCTGATTGATTTCGGTGGGCAAAATTAACGCATACAAACTTAGCTGCCAACGATGGGCATAAAAAAACCGCTCCAATGGTGGTTGGAGCGGTTTCAGTATCATTTAAACAATATTAGTGCTTTTCAAAATCTGAAGCATGCGGAACAATTTCACCCGGGTTGCGCAGTTTGCTTCTCTTACGGCTATAACCGAAGTAAACCACCAGGCCAAGGGCCATCCAGCCAAATGCCACTTTCAGGGTCTGCTGATCCAGGGCTACAATCATACCCAAACATACCAGCGCCCCCAGAATCGGAACCAACGGAACCAATGGCGTTTTAAACGGACGATCAATTTCAGGCGATTTAACCCTTAAGATCCATACGCCAATACTTACCAGTACAAATGCAAAGAGGGTACCGAAACTGGTCAGGTCACCGGCAACACTGCCCGGAACAAACGCAGCAAACAGGCCTACGAATATGAAAAGGATCCAGTTGGCCTTGTAAGGGGTTTTGTATTTGGGGTGCAGTACGCCAAATGCTTTTGGGATCAGGCCGTCGTTACTCATGGTGTAGAAGATCCGGCTCTGGCCCATCAGCATCACGAGGATCACCGAAGAGAATCCTGCCAGGATGGCCACGGTTACGCTGGTGCCCAGCCACTCAAAGCCCTTCATATAGGTTTGGATCGCATAGGCTACAGAAGCTTCTTTACCTGCGGTTTTAAACTCGCTGTAATGCGCCACGCCGGTCAATACATGGCCGAATAAGATATAGAGAACGGTACAAACCACCAGGGATCCGAGGATTCCGATGGGCATATCTCTTTTAGGATTCTTGGCTTCCTGCGCAGCAGTGGAAACGGCATCAAAACCAATGAACGCAAAGAATACGATGGCAGCGCCGCCCAGTACACCACCCCAGCCCCACTTAAAGAAGCCTTCGTGTCCGATGGTTCCTTCGGGAATCAGGTAAGGAGTGTGGTTCTCCGGTCTAATGAACTGCCAGCCAAAACCAATGAATAATAATACAATAGCCACTTTAATAAACACGATAACCATATTTACAATAGCGGATTCCTGTGAACCCTTGATCAGCAACAGGGTCAGCAACAGGAGGATGACCAGTGCAGGCGCATTCATGAAACCCCTGGTGATTTCAACAGAAGAAGCCAGGTCGGCAGGCAGGGTTTTGAACTGATCGTCGCTCAGGATCAGTACACCGTTCTTAACCGATTTGGCAGCATCAGGGAGGAATGCAGTAATCTGTGCAATGGCATCTCCTGTTACTCTGTGCAGTGCTTCGAACGGCGAGTGGCACCATTCATAGGGGATCCCTCCCCCCAACAGGTTATTAAGATATTCGCTCCATGCAATAGATACGGTGGCAGCGCCTAATGCATATTCCATGATCAGGGCCCATCCGATAATCCAGGCAATTAATTCACCCATGGTAACATAGCTATATGCATATGCACTTCCTGCGATAGGGATCATGGCTGCAAATTCCGCATAACACAAACCGGCAAACGCACAACCAATAGCAGCAACAACAAATGAAAGCGTAACCGCCGGGCCGGCTGCTTCTGCAGAGGCTGCGGCCGTTCTTACAAATAAGCCGGCGCCAATAATGGCCCCGATTCCAAGTGCAACAAGGTTACCTGCACCCAGGGTCCTTTTTAGCCCTTTTCCTGAATCATCGACCATGGAAAGCATGGTAGACAATGACTTTTTTCTGAATAAACTCATAAGTTAATTAATTGGGTTCTGATAGAAATGTTCTGGCAAAATAGGCATTAAATTGCTTTTACACGCGAAAACTTTATACAAATGCAGAGTGCCCGATTTCCAAATTTAACGGTTATATTGCCGCTTCAAATATTGCCGGAATGAAGAATAAGCTAACGATGTATATCCTGATTGCCATGGTATTAGGTATTCTGGCAGGATATATAGTGCATGAGACCGCCTCTGTGGAAACGGTTGGAACCTTCTCAAAAAACATCAAATTACTGGGTACCATTTTTATCCGATTGGTTAAAACCATTATCGCGCCGCTGGTATTTACCACCCTGGTGGTGGGGATTGCCAAACTGGGAGATATGAAAACGGTTGGCCGTGTGGGCGGAAAGGCCATGCTCTGGTTCATCAGCGCCTCACTGGTCAGTTTACTGGTAGGGATGCTCCTGGTGAATTTCTTCAAGCCCGGTTCTTATATAGATCTGTCGCAGGCAGATAATTCAGGATTAAAGGATCTGATAGGAAAAACTTCTGAATTCTCCATACAGAAATTCATAGAACACGTGGTGCCTTCGAGCATATTTGAAGCCATGGCCACCAATGAGATTTTACAGATCGTTTTATTTTCCATCTTATTTGGAGTAGCGGCGGCCAGTATGGGTGAGTATTCCAAGCCGCTGATCAAGGCATTGGATGTGGCAGCGCATATTATCCTGAAGATCGTTGGTTATGTAATGAATTTTGCACCCTTTGGTGTTTTTGGAACACTGGCTGCCGTAGTTGCAGAAAAAGGGTTATCCATCTTCAATTTTTATTTTATCTATTTCGGCTATTTTGTGATGGGGATTGCCACACTCTGGTTGCTGCTCTGCACCGTGGGGTACCTCGTACTGGGTGGCAAAAGAATGAAGAGCCTGCTCCGTCATATAGCCAACCCGTTGCTGGTGGCTTTCAGTACAACCAGCAGTGAAGCGGTATTTCCGAAACTGACGGAAGAGCTGGAAAGATTTGGCTGCAAGAATAAAATTGTCTCCTTCATTCTTCCATTGGGTTATTCCTTTAACCTCGATGGAAGCATGATGTATATGACATTTGCCAGCCTGGCTATTGCACAGGCCTATGGTATTCATATGCCGTTGGGCGAACAGCTTACCATGCTGCTGGTGCTGATGTTAACGAGTAAAGGGATAGCCGGTGTGCCCAGGGCTTCCCTGATTATTGTGCTGGCTACCTGCGCCATGTTTAAGATTCCACCGGAAGGGGTGGCGTTGATCCTGCCGATCGACCATTTCTGTGATATGTTCAGGACCGGTACCAATGTACTGGGGAACGCGCTGGCAACCAGTGTGGTAAGTAAATGGGAGGGAGAGCTTGGGGCAGAAACACCGCATCAGGCAGAAGTTGTGTAAATTTAAATAAGAAACCAGAGCGCTATGTTAATGCAGATTTTATTGGATTTTCACTGGTCGCAGTTATTGCAACCTCAGTTTTATATAGAACACGGTGGTTTATGGCTGATCCTGTTTGTTGTATTTGCGGAAACCGGGTTGTTTGCCGGATTCTTTTTACCGGGAGACAGCCTGCTGTTTGTGGCGGGTATTTACAGTACCAATATTGCCAATGAGTTTATCCCTACAGGAAATGAATACCTCGATTTATTGCAGTTGATGGCCCTGATTTCCATAGCGGGGATCCTGGGTAATGCAACCGGGTACTGGTTTGGAAAAAAAGTGGGACCTGCCATGTATGAGTGGAAAGAAAACCTCTTCTTCAAAAAACATTACCTGGTTCAGGCGCACGATTTTTATGAGAAACACGGAGGAGGCGCCATCATTGTGGCAAGGTTTATTCCAATTGTAAGAACATTTGCGCCGATTGTTGCGGGTATTGTACAAATGGATCAGAAAAAATTTTCCTTCTTTAATGTGATCGGTTGCGTGGCATGGGTATCCAGTATGCTCATTGCAGGACATTTTCTGCAAAAGTGGATCCTTTCACAGTTTGGATTTGATCTGAAAGATCACCTGGAAGTGATTGTATTGGGGATTGTCCTGGTTACAACCGCCCCGGTGATTATTAAACTGGTATTCAATAAAAAGAAATAATCAATGACTCATCAGGCATCCGCTCATCACCAGAAGGCTTACGGGATCTTATCCCTGCCGGTCATTGTTGCAGCGCTCGGCTACTTTGTAGATATCTACGATCTGTTGCTCTTTACCATTGTGAGAGAACCGAGCCTGCAGGGTTTAGGCATTGAACTCACCGATAAGGTACAGGTACTTGCTGCCAGCACAAAGATTATCAACTGGCAGATGGTGGGATTGCTGATCGGCGGAATCATCTGGGGGACCATTGGTGATAAGAAAGGCAGGCTCAGCGTTTTATTTGGTTCCATTGCATTGTACTCCATTGCCAATTTCTTCACCGGCTATGTCCAAACTGTTGATCAATATGCATGGGCAAGGTTTATTGCGGGTGTAGGATTGGCCGGGGAACTGGGAGCCGGTATTACACTGGTGAGCGAATTGCTTCCTAAAAATAAGAGAGGGGTGGGTACCTCCATGGTAGCGGGCATCGGGTTGTTTGGCGCCGTATTTGCTTACTTTGTTTACAAGTTTACTGAAGACTGGAGGCTCTGTTATAAAATTGGCGGCGCATTGGGAATCGGTTTATTACTGCTGCGTATTTCTGTGGTGGAGAGCGGGATGTTTACCAATGTAAAACACCAGGCAGATGTGCAGCGGGGAAATTTCCTGATGTTCTTCAACAACGGGAAAAGATTCAGGAAATACATGCTGGCCATCCTGATCGGGTTGCCTACCTGGTATGTGATCGGTATTCTCGTCAACCTGAGCAACCGGTTTGCCACAGAAATTTATGGTGTCAACCAGATAGAGAGCGGTAGGGCCATCATGTATGCCTATGTGGGTATTGCCATTGGCGATATCCTGATCGGTTTAGTGAGCCAGTATTTTATGAGCAGGAAAAAAGCGCTGCTTTCCTTTTATATGCTGAGCATTGTTGCACTGGGGCTTTTCTTCAGCAACTTTAACAACAGCGATGTGCGCATGTACGGCATCTGCGGATTGCTGGGATTCAGCACCGGTTTCTGGGCCATTTTTGTAACAATGGGTGCAGAACAATTTGGCACCAATCTGCGCGCCACCGCCGCTACCACTATTCCCAATATGGTGAGGGGTGCATTACCGTTTATTAACCTGATGTTCCTGAACCTGTTTCAGAAAACCTGGGGATGGAACCTGCTGCAAAGCGGCGTGATCACCGGTTTGGTGGTAATGACCATTTCACTGATTGCTTTTTACTTTACAGAAGAAACCTTTCACAAGGACCTGAACTATGTGGAGCAATAAAAAATTCCTGGTTATCCGCTTTTCATCCATCGGGGATATTGTGCTCGCTACCCCGGCTATCCGCTGTTTGAAAATGCAGGTGCCCGGTTCCTCTGTTCACTTCTTAACCAAGCGTTCCTTTAAAGCTGTAACGGAAGCCAACCCCTATATAGACCGGTTTCACTATTTTGATAACAACCTGGATGAACTGATCGGCGAATTGAAACAGGAGAACTTTGATTATATCATAGACCTGCACAAGAATTTCAGAACGGTGCTGATCCGGTTGAAACTGAGGGTTCCGGTACTGTCTTATCAGAAGCTGAGTTTCCAGAAATTCCTGCTGACCAAATTCGGCATCCATCAAATGCCCGGCAGGCATATCACCGATCGTTGCCTGGATGCCATTGCCCCAACCGGCGCCGTGAATGATGGCATGGGCCTGGATTATTTTATTCCGGCCGGTCAGCATATCAGGGGCGATGATATACCACTGTCTCACAGTGCCGGTTTTATTGCCGTGGTTATAGGAGCTTCTTACTACACCAAAAAACTTCCGGTGGAAAAACTACAGGAGCTTTGTGGTACCATCAATTTTCCGATTATCCTGGTAGGTGGAAAAGAGGACCGGGAAGAGGGAGAGGCTATTGCTGCCGTTGACCCGGTTAAAATATACAATGCCTGTGGCAAATTCAGCCTGCACGAATCGGCGGATATCGTACGCAGGTCTAAACTGGTTATTTCGCACGATACAGGTCTGCAGTATATAGCCTGCGCCTTTAATAAAAAAGTACTGGCCATCTGGGGCGGAACCTCGCCCTTACTGGATGTGGAACCCTATTATGGCGAAAAGCAGTTGCTGCAGCATGCCGGTGGAAGGGCGTATGAGAATTTCATTGTACCAGGCCTTTCCTGCCAGCCCTGTTCCAACTATGGTACCCGCAAATGCCCCAAAGGACATTTCAGGTGTATGCTCAACCAGGATCTTCCCCGGATCAGGGAAACTGCGGAACAATTTTTACGGTAAGCCCCGTTGGTCTACACATTTTGGGGATTGGTCGTATTTTTTGACCAATGTACGCGCGGGTTAACTAGCTTTATGTAACGCTAAAAAATAAAGCGGAACATCATTGTGAAAAAAACATGGTATCTGACCAAATGGGGCGGCACATTGCTGCATATTTCCGCATGGGCGCTGCTGTTTTCTTTGCCAACCCTGCTCAGTTCCTCCCATAGCGATAACAGGCCTCCGGTACGGGAAGCGGAAGAGGAAACCCTGGGTATGGTGATCGTATGGGTCATGAATTTTTCCTGGATCGCTTTTTTCTACCTCAACGCATTGGTGCTGATACCCCGTTTGGTGAATACCAAAAAGTACTGGGTCTATGTAGCCGTCCTGTTGATTTCACTGCTGGCATTACTCACGGAAAGTTGGCTGCTGTTCCGGCTCAGAACCGGGCCTGAACAATTTAATATTGGCCGGCATATCATTTTCAACTTTTTTATTTACCTCTTCTTCTGGTCTTCCAGCACGGCTTATCAGATGGTCAAAGATAAACTGGAGTCTGAGCGTATTCAGGCAGAGAAAGAGAATGAAAATCTTAAAACGGAATTGTCCCTGCTGCGATCACAGGCCAGCCCGCATTTCATGTTCAATGTGCTGAACAATATGGTGGCGCTGGCCAGGAAAAAATCTGATCTGCTGGAACCCTCGCTGATCAAGCTTTCTGCCCTGATGCGTTACATGCTGTACGAGTCCGATGAAGAGAAGGTATCCCTGGAAACAGAAATTGAATACCTGGAAAGTTATATAGATTTACAGCAACAGAGGTTTGGAAATAAGGTAAAAATAGATAAGGAATTTGAACAGACCGATATCGCCTGTCAGCTGGAACCCATGCTCCTGATCCCCTTTGTGGAAAATGCTTTTAAGCATGGTGTAGGCATGATAGAGGATGCAGTGATCAGCATCCGGCTGAAAGTGGAAAATAACCGGCTCCTGTTTATCGTAAAGAATAAATTCAACCGGGATATCGCCGATCAGAAAGACGATACTTCCGGAATTGGCCTGACCAATGTAAAGCGAAGATTGAACCTGCTATACGGAAACAGGCAGCGGCTAACCATAACAGAAAAAGACAACTGGTTTATTGTTTCATTGCAAATTCAGCTCAATTGAAAAAGATCCGTTGTATAGCCATTGACGATGAACCGCTGGCACTGGAATTACTGGAAGACAATATCAGTAAAGTGCCTTACCTGGAGCTTGTTGCCAGCTGCAGCAGCGCACTGGAAGCGATTCCTGTTTTGCAACAGGAGCCGGTTGACCTGATTTTTCTCGATATACAAATGCCCGGCATTAACGGGCTGCAATTCATTCAGAGCCTTACCAGCAAGCCCATGATCATATTGATCACCGCCTATGAAAAATATGCACTGGAAGGTTTCAATCTGGATGTTACAGACTACCTGTTGAAGCCTGTTTCCCTGGACCGTTTTATAAAAGCCTGTGGGAAAGCCCTTGAACTGTACCAACTGAAACAAAAATCAAAAGAGGGAACCTCCGCTGCTGCAAACGGATTCTTTTTTGTGAATGCAGACTACAGCATGCTGAAGGTGGTAACGGCAGATGTGGTTTGGGTGGAAGGCTTAAAAGATTATGTAAAAATTCATCTGGCGGGCGCTGCAAAGCCCATTGTAACAAGAATGAGTATGAAAAATATGGAAGACCACCTGGTGCCTCCCGATTTCATCCGGATCCATAAATCTTATATCGTTTCAGTAAAGTTCATCACTGCCATCCGCAAAAACAGCGTGTTCCTGAATGACCTGGAATTGCCTGTAAGCGAGCTCTACAAAGATTCCATCGCCCATCTTACCGGAAAGCAGGCTTCCTGATACTCCGGATATTCCCTTTTCGTCGCAAGATTCCTTCAAGTCATCTCATTTGTAAAAATGCCGTGATTCCCCGGTATAGTTTTACATCATCAAAAATGAGATTATGAAAACAATAATAGGAATCATACTAATTGGGGTAATGGCCTTTACAGCAGAAGCCCAGCCTCCCGGAGCAATGCCGCCGGCTGCTATGTCAAAAAACATCACCGGGCATATTTATGGTAAAGTAACGGATGCAGACAACAAGGCACTGGCAGACGTTTCTGTAATACTGCTGCAGAAAAAAATTGATCCGGCGTCTAACACCAGTAAAGAAATTTTGCTGAAAGGTGTTGTTACAAAAGGGAAGGGCAGTTTCGACTTTGAGGAGCTGCCTGTTACAGGCCCGCTGGTGTTAAAAATTACCGCTTCTGGTTTTGAGCCATATGAGCAGGAGATCACATTCCTGCCTGCTGCAGGCGCAAGCCCGGGCACTATGCCATCCTTCGAAAAGGACCTGGGGAATATCCGGCTTACCCCTGCAGTGAACCAGCTGGAAGAAGTTACCGTGGTATCTACCAAACCACTTATGAAACTGGAAGCCGATAAAAAAGTATTCAACGTAGAAAAGAATATGGTGAGCGTAGGTGGAACAGCTGTGGATGTTATGAAAAATGTACCCTCCGTGCAGGTGGATATAGATGGCAATGTGAAACTCAGAAACAGCGCCCCGCAATTATTGCTCGACGGCAGGGTTACTACATTAACCCTTGAACAGATTCCGGCAGATGCCATTGAGAGCGTGGAGGTGATGTCTAATCCCTCTGCTAAATACGATGCTTCCGGCGGTGGTGGCGGTATCCTGAATATAGTGCTGAAAAAAAATAAAAAGCAGGGGTACAATGGATCTGTGAATGCCGGGGCAGACAATTACGGAGGCCTCAACGCGGGGATAGACCTGAACCTGCGTCAGCAGAAGTTCAATATTACCGCCAGTTTTAACGGCAGGCAGATACAGGATAAAAGTACCGGTACAACAACCCGGTTGAATCTTTCCGATCTTCCTACAACACAATTAAACCAGCTGAATAACGGAACAACCAGTGGTGGCATGAACTTCAGCAGATTGGGATTTGATTACCTGGCTACCAGTAAAACCACGTTCTCGCTGAACGGGTTTATGATGAATGCCAATTTTAAACCCAATGATGTGAATGATATTTATACAGACACCCTTTTCCCTTCCTATAAAACCACCAGTTACAGCCAGCGTGTTTCCGGTATGGACAGGGGGTTTAATGGCCGTGGCCTGGCATTGGGGATCAAACATCTTTTCCCTAAGGAAGGGGAGGAACTGACCGTAGATGCCAACTATTTCACCGGAACCAGTTTCGGCGATGCACTTTACACCACCAATTACTACAATGGCAGCAGTAATATCGTGAACCAACAGGTGCAGAAGATCGTGAGCGATGGTGTGGACCGGAATCTGATGTTACAGGCAGATTATATAAAACCTTTTTCTGCAGTAACAAAGCTGGAAACCGGCGTGCGTGTGGCCCTCAGGTCGAGGGAGAACAACAACTACAACTACATGATGGATCAGGCAAGCGGAACCTTTGTACTGATACCTGCTCCTACCAGTAACTATACCAACAAAGACAATGTGTATGCAGCGTATGCGATGTTGAGCAGCAGCGTTAAGGATTTCAGTTACAAGATTGGCTTAAGGGCGGAAAGTTCCGATTACAGCGGCTTGCTGCAGTTAACCGGCCAGGAGTATAGCAATAAGTATCCTGTAAGCCTGTTTCCTTCCGTTTTCCTGAGCCAGAAACTGAAAAATGACCAGGATCTGCAGTTCAGTTATACCCGCAGGGTCAATCGTCCCAACTTCTTTCAACTGATTCCCTTTGCGGATTCAACCGATAAGCTCAATATAACCAAGGGTAATCCCGATCTGCTGCCGGAGTTCACCCAGTCTTTCGAACTGTCTTATATGAAGCGCTTTAAGGGTAATAACAGCATTATGGCGTCTGTGTATTATAAAAACTCCAGCAACCTGATCACCAGGTATGTGGATCAGCAAACAGATCCGGTTACAGGATCAACGGCCCTGATCAATACTTATATCAATGCCAATTCGGGTTATTCAACAGGTCTGGAGCTTACATCGGTGAACTATTTGAGCAAATGGCTCGACATCAGTACCAATATTAACCTGTATAATTCAAAAGTGAATGCCAGTAATGTTTCCAATTTGCAAACCGATCCCATGTGGAGCTGGTTTGGTAAATTCAACAGTAATTTCAAAGTAGCCTCCGGCTTAACACTGCAGTTGTCGGCTATGTACCAGTCAAAAACAAACCTGCCGGTAAATTCCGGCCAGGGAATGTCAGGCCCTCCCGGAATGCAGGCGCAGAGCTCTTCCCAGGGATATATCAAGCCTTTTTACGGAGTGGATCTGGCTATCCGGAAAACCTTCCTTAAAAACAATACCGCATCTGTTACATTGAGCGTGAATGATATTTTCAGATCAAGAACCAATGAGCAATATGCTTACTCCGGTTATTTTACACAGGACTACAGCAGGTTGCGTAACCCGCAGATGTTCCGGTTAACACTGTCATACCGCTTTGGTAAAATTGATGCCAGCCTGTTTAAGAGAAAAAGCAGCGGCTCTCTTCAGGCCGGATCAG
>JAECQP010000060.1 GCA_015999745.1 Sphingobacteriia bacterium
CTGCCCTTGATCTCCAGCTCTTCAAAATAGAAATCGTGTTCCTTGATACGTGCAGTGCAGTTAGGGCTCAGGATCACTTTTACCACTTCCGCTTCTCCATTGGGATTTGCGGTAAAATAATGTACCCGGCTCTTTTCACTACCCTTGGTCAGATCATATTCCTTGTCGCGCGTTACACCGGTTACATTGAAACGCTTGGCATAACTCACACCCGACTTACCATCCACATAAATCATGTTATAGGTGGTACGTTCGTCGTTCTTTTCAAATACCGCAGCATGTATAATGTCTTTGCCGATAAAGACCTTGTCGGATACTTTTACCACTTTCATGATACCGGTCTTGGTAAAGGCAATAATATCATCATAGTCGGAACACTCGCAGAGGAATTCATCCTTCTTAAGACCAGTGCCGATAAAGCCCTCGCTTCTGTTCAGGTAAACCTTGGTATTGGCAATGGCCACCTGCTTCACCTGAATGGTATCAAATTCGCGAATCTCTGTTCTGCGCTCTCTTCCTTTACCGTATTTCTTCAGCAGGTTCTCATAATAAGCGACCGCAAAATCGGTCAGGTTTTCCAGGTCAAACCGCACCTGTTTAATATCCGCTTCAATAGCGCGGATCTGATCGTTCAGTTCATTAATATCCAACCTGTAAATTCTTCTTACCGGCTTCTCGGTCAGTTTCAGAATATCTTCCCTGGCAATGGCTCTTTTCAGTTTTTTTCTGAATGGAGCAAAAGCTTTGTCGATCGCTTCAATAACTTTGTCCCAGTTCTCATGCTTTTGTTCTAATTCTTTATAGATTTTTTCTTCGAAGAATATTTTCTCGAGAGAGGTATAATGCCATTTGTCTTCCAGTTCGGCCAGTTTGATTTCCAACTCGCGCTTCAGCAATTCCCTGGTATTGTCTACCGAGGATTTCAACAACTCCTGTACGGTAATGAACCGGGGCTTGTTCTCTACAATTACGCATGCATTGGGAGAAATGCTTACCTCACAATCCGTGAAAGCATATAATGCATCTATTGTAATATCCGGTGAAATACCCGGCGCCAGATCAATCTGGATTTCTACCTCTTTGGCCGTAACATCCGTTACTTTTTTGATTTTGATCTTACCCTGCTCGTTGGCCCTGGTAATACTCTCCATCAGTTGAGTGGTGGTTACACTATAGGGCACATCGCGGATGACCAGGGTTTTCTTATCCAGTTCCTCCACATGCGCACGCACCCTTACTTTTCCGCCACGCTTACCATCGTTGTAGTTGGCTATATCAATCATGCCTGCGGTCTGAAAATCGGGATAGAGTTCAACCTTTTTGCCTCTTAAATATTTGATGGACGCATCAATCAGTTCACAAAAGTTATGCGGAAGAATTTTGGTAGATAATCCCACCGCAATACCATCAGCTCCCTGCGCCAGCAAGAGGGGGAACTTCATGGGAAGGTTCACCGGCTCATTCTTTCTTCCGTCGTAACTCAGTTGCCATTCGGTGGTCTTTGAATTGAACGCCACTTCCAGCGCAAATTTGGAGAGGCGCGCCTCAATATACCTGGATGCCGCAGCGGAATCACCTGTTCTTACATCACCCCAGTTACCTTGTGTTTCCACCAACAGGTCTTTCTGACCAAGGGTTACCAGTGCATCTCCAATACTGGCATCACCATGCGGGTGATACTGCATACTCTGCCCAATGATATTGGCCACTTTGTTGAAACGCCCATCGTCCATTTCCTTCATGGAGTGAAGGATCCGGCGATGTACCGGTTTCAGGCCATCTTCAATGGCAGGAACGGCACGCTCCAGAATTACATAGGACGCATAATCGAGGAACCAGTTTTTATACTGTCCCTGTACGCCGGTTTCATTTTCAAAAACCCTGTTTTCACGTTTCTCTTTCGCCATTCTGTTTTATTCGGTTCTACTTTTAATCTTCCGTTTTGAATGTATCTTCTTTGGCATCCTCCAGCCCGTTCATCTCAAAAACAATGATATCCGATTCGGAAATCACTTCATGCCAGGCCCATGGTGCTATTTCCACCAGCGAAGGGGCTACAATTTTTTCCGATCCGCTTTGCCCTCCTCTGACATCATACCAGTTCAGCACAGCTTCCCCCTGCATGATGATGATCTGCTCCGGGTTCTTCTTTGGCGCCAGCCCTTTGTGATAATGCCTGCCGCTTACACTTCCGGCCTTCCGGTATGCCACAATAAACTGCCCGCTGCGGTCTGTATCAAAATAATGCGTGGCGCCTCTTTCGTCTTCTCCGATCTTATGGAGCTTTGTTACTTTTACCATAGTCTTAGCTTGCAGCTGCCTGAGGCAGCTGTACGGTTATTTCTTTCCATCCTTTCTGCCAGTCTCCGCCAATAGAGAGTTTGCCGGCTGCCGCCAGTTCTCTCAAACGCCATACCAGGAAGGCATCCCCGGTTTTAACCGTCATTTTACTTTGTGCAGCAGTAAGGAGCTTATTCAGTTTCTGCGCATCGGCTGTTAACTGGTTCAGCAAATATTTATCGTAGAAGTCCGTTTCCTTCGAAATAATTTTCTTTCCACCTTCCAGGAATCGAACCAGCGCATTTTCGTTGCAGATTTTTTTCCACTCATCCGGATCCACTTCAAACTCACTTAAGGTAACAGGACGGGCCAGCTTCTTTGCTTTCAGAAATTCTTTGGGTTGAATTTCATGCAGGTGGGTGGGGTAAAAAATATGTCCCTTCTCATTAAAGAACGGCAGGTTGTTCAGATAGAGTACCTGGATTCTTCCGGCCAAGTCTTTCAACTGGCTCATAAGCCAATAGTACCCGCAAACATCATGCGCATTCTGCCCCATCCAGATCCAGGCTTCCTGTGTTTCCTCTTCCGTTAACTGCTGAATGAGCTGATGCACGGCCAGTTTATCGTCTACAATATCCAGCTGATTTTCGTAAGGAGAATACCGGAGCACTTCCTTCCACCAATCCCTTCTTTGCTGATAACCCTCTGTTTGATAGATCTCTGCCAGCGGGCCAGCAGCAAAATCGTCCTTTATTTCCACAATCGCACCCTGCAGGCTTTCATCCAGCTCAATGGCCTGCTGCAGTGCAGTTACATTGGGTGTTTCAAATACAATATGAATCATACAAGTTTTTACTTAGTTCTCAATTAAATCCAGCTCTACCCGCAGGTTATTGATGATAAACTCCTGGCGGTCCATGGTATTCTTGCCCATATAATATTCCAGCAGATCCTGAATATGATCTCCCTGTTCCAGCATTACCGGCTGCAGGCGGATATCTCTTCCAATGAAACGGCCAAACTCTTCGGGCGAGATTTCACCCAATCCCTTGAACCGGGTGATCTCGGGCTTGCTGCCTAATTTTTTTACCGCTTCCTGTTTTTCGGTTTCATCATAACAATAAATGGTTTCCTGTTTGTTTCTTACGCGGAACAAAGGCGTTTCCAGGATATACACATGCCCTTTCTTAATAAGGTCGGGGAAGAACTGCAGAAAGAAAGTCATCAGCAATAAACGGATGTGCATTCCGTCCACATCGGCATCGGTAGCAAATACAATATTGTTATACCGCAATCCTTCCATGCCTTCTTCAATATTCAGCGCATGTTGCAGGAGGTTAAATTCTTCGTTCTGGTACACCACTTTCTTGGTTTCACCAAATGTATTCAGGGGCTTACCACGAAGGCTGAATACCGCCTGCGTATCCACATTCCTGGATTTGGTGATACTACCGCTGGCGCTGTCGCCCTCTGTAATAAAAATGGTGGAATCATTTTGCATGGCAATATATGCTTCCCTGTTCTTAACAGAAGGTTCATCGTTCAGGTGAACCCTGCAATCACGTAGTTTTTTATTATGAAGGTTGGCTTTCTTGGCCCGTTCATTAGCCAGCTTCTTGATCCCTGCCAGTTCCTTTCTTTCTCTTTCGTTTTGTTCTATCCGCTTTTTGAGCGCATCGGCTGTGGCCGGATTCCGGTGCAAAAAGTTATCCAGTTCCTTTGCCAGGAAATCCAGTACAAAGGCCTTCATGCTTGCTCCGCCCTCTGCTACATTCTGGGATCCCAGCTTGGTTTTGGTCTGGCTCTCAAATACCGGTTCCTGTACCCTTACAGATACGGCCGCAACAATGCTGGTCCTGATATCGGAAGCCTCGTAATCCTTCTTAAAGAAATCACGAACCACTTTTACATAGGCCTCCCGGAATGCCTGCTGGTGCGTTCCTCCCTGCGTGGTATACTGGCCGTTTACAAAGGAAAAAATATCTTCCCCGTAATCGTTGTTGTGCGAGAGCGCCACTTCAATATCCTCCCCTTTCAGGTGAATGATCGGATAACGCAGTTCATCCGGGTTGGTCTTGCGCTCCAGGAGGTCCAGCAAACCATTTCTGCTAATGTATTTCTTACCATTGAAATGCATGGCGAGGCCTGCATTCAGGTAACAGTAATTCAAGAGCTGGTTTTCGAGGTACTCGTGTATATATTTGAAGTTCCTGAAAATGGTATCGTCGGGTGTAAATACAACCAGCGTTCCGCCGGGCTCGTCCGACTTCACTTCCTTGTGTTCTTTAACCAGTATTCCTTTCTGAAATTCTGCGGTTTTAGACTTGCCATCCCGGATAGAGGTCACCATAAAACTGCTACTCAAAGCATTGACGGCCTTGGTACCCACCCCGTTCAGTCCCACACTCTTCTGGAAAGCCTTGCTATCGTATTTACCCCCTGTATTCATTTTGCTGACCGCATCCACCATCTTACCCAACGGAATACCACGGCCATAATCGCGGATGGTAACCTCTTTACCTTCAATGGTCAGTTCCACCTGCTTACCATTTCCCATGGTATATTCATCGATACTGTTGTCTATGATTTCCTTAATCAACACATAAATACCATCATCCGGGGCCGATCCGTCTCCCAATTTACCAATATACATGCCCGGACGGAGACGGATATGCTCCTGCCATTCGAGCGACCGGATAGAATCCTCATCATACCGGACTACATTCTTATCATCTGCCATAGTGCCTTTGGGCCATTTTTTAGCCAATGGCAAATCTAACTCCCTGAAATCTTAGCCCAATTTTTCTTTTCTACAAATACAGTTTCAATGTGGATAAATTGCTGTTTTTGGTGGATTTTTGACGACAGTGGCTACCTTTAGTGCCTATATGGCAGCTTTTACCCCTCAAACCGACCTGAATTTTATCCGGGACTTTGCCCTGTTGAATGAAACAACCAACGACCGGTTCAAAGATTTTCTCCGCGAAAAAGACGATCAGGAACTGGATACCCTTGTACAGGAACTGGATGCGCTTGTAAGCCCTGCCATCAGTTGTACCGACTGCGGGAACTGTTGCAAGAGCCTGATGGTTTGCCTGAATGAAACTGAAGCCACTGCGCTGGCCGGCCACCTGCACCAGACGAGGGAGGAGTTCGACGCCCGGTACCTCGAAAAAGGGAGTAACGGCATGATGATTATGAACCAGATGCCCTGTCCTTTTTTATCGGAGGATAAATGTACCGTTTACGAATACCGTTTTGAAGGATGCAGGGAGTTTCCCGCATTACATTTACCTCATTTTAAAAGGAGGCTTTTCACCACTTTCATGCATTATGACCGCTGCCCGATTATTTTTAATGTTGTGGAACAGATTAAGGAAAGAATGGACTTTGAATAAGCCGTTAATGAAGCTGTTATGTTTGTATATTTTGGCATAGACCAATTACTGAAAGTCAATCCGACCTGGAAACAGGATAAGATTGGTCTCATTACTAATGAGGCCGCTACCAGCAACCAGGGTGCCGCCTCCCGGAAACTCTTGCAGGAAGCCGGTTTTAACCTGGTTAAATTGTTTTCTCCCGAACACGGGCTCTCTGCAACCGGCGCCGACGGAGAAGCCATACACGACGGCATCGACGAACTGACCGACCTGCCCATCATCAGTTTATACGGAAAGAAACTGGCCCCCGGTGAAGAAGATCTGTACGAACTGGATCTGGTCATTTTTGATGTGCCGGATATTGGTGTCCGGTTTTATACGTATTTATCTACGCTCACCTATGCCATGCAGGCCTGTGCGGCTGCTAAAAAAAGAATCATTGTACTGGACCGGCCCAACCCTATTTCCGGAAATATGGAATTGGTGGAAGGCCCCTGGCTGGAAGAAGCATGTTCTTCGTTCATTGGCAGATGGCCGATGCCTGTAAGACATAGCTGTACGCTTGGGGAACTGGCGCGTTATTTCAATGTGTCTCAGCAAATCGGGGCCGAGCTGGAAATCATCCCTTGCACCAACTGGAACAGGAATTCCTTTCAGCCAGACTGGGAAACCCCTTTCATTTCCACCTCCCCTGCCATCCGGAGTTTTCAAAGCATGCTGCTGTACCCGGGACTTTGTTTATTGGAGGCCACTAATCTGAACGAAGGAAGGGGTACCGATTTTGCATTTCAGTTACTTGGTGCACCGTGGCTGAACAACAAGGTGCTGGCGGCGCAACTGAACAACCTGATGGCGGAAGACCTGCATACAGAAGCCGTTACCTATTTACCCACTACGCACCAATTTGCCGGCGAACAATGTAAGGGGCTGCGCTTTACCGTGAAAGACCCGAATGGATTCAAACCGGTATTCTTTGGGATGCTCCTGCTCAAAATGATCAGGGACAGCCACCCCAGGGAATTCAGCTGGCATACCTATAAAACCAATGTAAATCCCAACGGGCTAAAGCACCTCGATAAATTGCTGGGCATTCCCAACAGTGAGGCATTGTATGAACTGCCGTTCCCGGAATTCCTGCGGAAGATTACCCAGCTTACCACGATCCCTTCCTGGAAGGAAGATATGGACCCTTATTTACTTTATTAAATTACGGATCACCACGCTGGCGGCCATACATCCAAAAATGGCGGGCATATAACTCATGGTGCCGATAATGGATTTTTTAGGAAAAGCCTTCCCTGTTTCAATGATCCTGGACTGATCCACTTTTTCTGCGCTGAACACCACCGTAAGCCCTTTGCGGATACCCAGTGCATGCAGCTTCTTGCGCACATAACTGGCCAGGTTACACTGGTAAGTTTTGGAGATATCCGTGATCACCACCTGGGAAGGGTCCAGTTTTCCACCCGCTCCGAGCGAACTTACAATGGGGATATTACGGTCCAGGCAGGCTTTGATAAAATATACCTTGGGAGACAGGGTATCGATACAATCCACCGCATAGTCATACGCCGCTTCATCCAGCAAAGCAAGGGTGATTTCTTCCTGGATATAAATTGTTTTCACATTCAGCTCCAGTGCAGGGTTGATATCTTTTAAGCGGGCCGCCATTACCTCCGATTTAAGTTGTCCGGCAGTGGAATGTAGCGCCGGGATTTGCCGGTTGGCGTTGCTGAGATCTACTGTATCTGCATCTGCGATGGTCATTTTACCGACCCCTGCGCGGGCGATCATTTCGGCACAGATTCCGCCTACACCGCCTAAGCCCACTACAAGCACATGTTTCTGCATTAATGATTCAATCGGTTCATCACCCAGCAATAATTGGGTTCTGCTCATCCAGTAAGGGATCGTACGCATGTCGGTTTTGATGATTATATTTAAAGTGCAAATGTGTTGATATGAATCGATTAATAAAAATATTTTCTTACCTGATCCTCTGCTTATATTCAGGGCGGATAGCGGCGCAACAGCCATCGGTTCAGGTATTGGAAAAAGGGCGTAAAACCAGTATCCGCGGTATGTGTGTGGTGTCGGATCAGCTCATCTGGGTAAGCGGAAGCGCCGGATCTGTAGGCAAATCTGCTGATAGCGGAAAAACATGGAACTGGATCACTGTTCCCAATCATGCCGACAGGGATTTCAGGGATATCGAAGCCTTCGATGAAAATACGGCACTGATCATGGCCGTTGGAGAACCTGCCGTGATTCTAAAAACAAAGGATGGCGGCCGGCACTGGTATACGGTATACGAAGATGATACGAAGGGTGTTTTCCTGGATGCGATGGATTTTATTCCTTCCGATTCCGGTTATACCGGCGCAGTAATCGGCGACCCGATTGATCATAAACTCTATTACCTGATCACAGATGATGCAGGAGAAACCTGGATCAAAACCAACCGGGATGCGGGTGCCGATGAAATACCTTATTTCGGGGAATCCGAAGGTTTTTTTGCCTCCAGCGGCACCAATATTCAATTTGCCAATTGGGGTGCCGGCGGCCAGGTATTTTTTGTTTCCGGAGGTGCTGCTTCGCGGTTGTTCTGTACCTTTTATTGTCAGCGGGTTGTATCCATTCCTATATTACAAGGTACCAATTCGACCGGTGCCAACTCTATTGCACTGGCTCCGGTACCCGGGAGAGCGGTGATTGTGGGTGGTGATTATGCAAAAGACAGCAGCTCGGCGGGCAACTGTGTACTGGTGAATATAGATGAACAGAAAGGCAGTTTCAGTTTCAATCATCCCAAAACCAATCCGCATGGCTACCGCTCCTGTGTCATTTATATCAACGAACACCTGTTGATTGCCTGCGGCACTTCGGGTGTAGATATTTCTTCGGACGGAGGCAACAACTGGCAACTCATTACTACCGAAGGGTTTCATGTGGTACAGAAAGCCAAACAAGGGAATGCTGTATTCCTGGCCGGCAAAGACGGAAGAATTGCCCGGTTGATGCAGTAAGGATACGCTCTTTTATTTCTTCAATGCAACCTGCATCTTTTCCACCATTTTAAAAGTGGCGGGACAATAAGAAATATTCTGCTGGTGCACATGAATATACTCCACCATTTTCTTTTTCTTCAGATGCGGGAATCCGGCGCAGTCTGCGGGACGAACCTCATAGATACTGCACATATGATTGTTCATGTTCAGGAACTGGCAAGGCTGGTTCTTATTCATCCAGTCTCCGTCTTCTTCATCAAAATAAAGCCATTTTTCTTTGAACTCTTTCGGGGTCATTTCAAAATGGTCTGCAATTCTTTTGATGTCTTTGGCCGTAAAAGTGGGGCTCATTGTTTTGCAGCAATTGGCGCAGCTCAGGCAATCCACCTCCTGCCAGACTTCAGCATCAATTTTTTCTGCAAGTTTATCCAATCCTTTTGGCGGATTTTTTTCGATCCTTCCTAAAAACCGCTTCATGGACTTTTCATGATATCGAACTTTCTGTTTAAACGAACGAAGATTAACTTGCATAAAAGGTTACTGTTTTTTTGACCAGGAGCGAATGTACGGATTGTAACCTATATTGAGCGGGCAAATCTTCATTTTCAACAACGTGTGGGAAGCATATAAAAAGGGATATAAGGCCTATTTGCGGCTGGAACGTTCACTAAGCGAAAACTCGGTGGAAGCCTACCTGCGCGACATTGGTAAACTAACCGATTACCTGCAGGCCAGCCGGCAGTTAAAAACCCCGGAAGCAATTACGCTGAAAGATTTACAGGCATTTGTAAAATGGGTGGGTGAGCTGGGAATGACCGCCACTTCACAGGCCCGGCTCATTTCGGGGATCCGGAGTTTTTACAAATATTGCGTTATAGAACATATCTGTACCACCGATCCCTCCCTCCTGTTGGAAGCCCCCAGAACCAGGAGACACCTGCCCGACACACTGAGTTTCGAAGAAATCGAAAGCATGATTGCGCAGATTGATCTCAGCAGCCCGGAAGGCGGCAGAAACAAGGCCATCATCGAAACCATGTACAGTTGCGGGCTAAGGGTAAGCGAAGTGGTGAATTTGAAAATATCCGGGCTCTACCTCAACGTAGGTTTTATAAAAGTAACGGGCAAAGGAGACAAGGAACGGCTGATTCCCATTGGTTCCGATGCCATAAAATACATACAGCTGTACCTCAACACCATCCGTTGCCACCAGAACATTCAGCCCGGTTTTGAAGACATCCTCTTCCTGAACAGAAGGGGTAAAAATCTGACCAGGGTAATGATCTTTTACATCATCAAAGAGCTGGCACAAAAAGCAGGCATCACCAAGGTTATTTCTCCGCATACGCTGAGGCATTCATTTGCCACCCACCTGGTAGAAGGCGGGGCGGATCTGAGGGCCGTACAGGAAATGCTGGGCCATGAAAGCATCACCACAACAGAAATTTACACCCACCTGGACCGCGATTTTTTGCGCGACACATTGCAGCGTTTCCATCCGGGATTTAAATAGACCGGTTACATAAAATATTATTGTATTTGACAAGCTTGCTGTAGGTTTGTTTACACAAAAACAAGAACAATATGAAAAAAACAATGCTTGCCGCCCTGCTTTTATGCAGCGTATCCGGTTTTGCGCAAATAAAAATGCCAGCACCGAGTACCACACAAAAAATCAGTCAGGATTTTGGTTTGGGAAAAATTGAACTGACCTATGCCCGTCCCAATATCAAGGGCAGAGCCATGTTAAAAGAAAACAGTGAGCTGGTACCATTGGGTCAGTTATGGCGCACAGGTGCCAATGCAGCCACCAGGTTGTATTTTTCGGACAGGGTAATGATGGGAGGAAAACTGCTGGATACCGGTTCTTATGTTTTGTACACAGTACCAGGCAAGGAATACTGGGAAATTGTCATCAATAAGGGAATCAACAACTGGGGAACCGATGGTTACAAAGAAAGTGAAGATGTGGTTCGTTTTAAAGTAAAATCAGCAAAAGTTGCTGGCGCTGAAACGTTCACCATGCAGTTTGCCAATGTTCAGGCAGAGAGTATAGAACTGCATATTACCTGGGGACAGGTTGCCGTAAGTGTTCCAATCAGTACCAACGTAAAAGACCGCATCCGTGCACAGGTGGAAACAGCGCTGAGTGCAGACCAGGTAAACCCATCTGTATATTCAGCAGCAGCCACCTACTATGCTGAATGGGAAAAAGACTATAGCAAGGCTTTAGAGAATATCACCAAGGCTACTGCTGCCAATCCAAAGGCTTTCTGGCTGTTCCTGCAAACTGCCAGAATACAGAAAGAACTGGGCGACAAGGTAGCGGCAAAAGCCAGCGCTGAGAAATGTATTGCACTGGCAACTGAAGCTAAAAATGCAGACTATGTTCGAATGGCAAAAGAGTTGATTGCCAAAATCTAAATACCAATAACCGCATCAAAAGATCCCGGTGATACCGGGATCTTTTGAT
>JAECQP010000027.1 GCA_015999745.1 Sphingobacteriia bacterium
GTACGGCTTCAACACCGGGCTTAACCATTTATGGAGAAGTAACCCCGGTAGGATTACCCAATCCGCGCTATAACAATAAAGTGTATACCAATCCATCTATCCGGGCTACGGTAGGAAACAGGCAGGGCTGGTGGATGAATGTGCGCATCCTGCGTTATGCAGATGTGGTGCTCATGTATGCGGAAGCCGCCAATGAAGTGGGAGGCGCCGCCAATATTACTGCCGCAAGAAATGCATTGAACCTGGTTAGAAAAAGAGCAAGGGGTTCCAGTACTACCATACTGCCTGATGTAACTACAGCCGATCAGGTGGTATTAAGAGATGCCATCCGCAAAGAGCGTAGGGTAGAACTGGCCATGGAGCATGACCGTTTCTTTGACCTGGTTCGCTGGGGTGTTGCACAGGCAACCCTGAATGCTGCAGGTAAAACCAATTTTCTTGATTCAAGGGATGTACTGCTTCCTATTCCTCAAACACAAATTGATTTGAGCAAGGGAGTACTTACTCAGAATGCAGGATATTAATTGATCTTTTAAAATTATACATATGCGTATTCCAATACAGAATGCTATACTTTATCTGTCATGCCTCTTTCTTATAACAGCAGGGATGGTATCGTGCAAAAAAGACGGCAACCCCAATAAATTACCGCCTGTTTCCACCGGCAGCTATGCAGGGAAGATAGATGGCTTTAGCAGCTCCGATGAGGTATTCCCGGAGAGCCTCGTGGCATACTGGCCCTTCGACGGATCAAAGAGTGAAACAAAAAGTAATACAGCGCCTTCTTCAACCGTCAATGATGCGTTCGTAACTGCCGGCGTAAAAGGGCAGGCATTGAAACTGACTTCAGGTTACCTGTATTTTGCCAATCAGTTTCCGGCATTTAAAACAGATGTGTTTAAAAATTTTGCCATCAGTACCTGGGTACAGGTTCTGAACAATGGTTCTAAGAAAACCATGCTGTTCCAGTTAACAAGACCCGGCGTATTTACCGGTAGCATCAATTTCATCCTGAACACCAATGCGTTTCCGGCATCTGATATCAGTAACCTGAAAGTGCAGCCCACTTTTGTTACCATCGGCGGGGGGACACAGGATAACGTGAATGTATTGCGCGGTGTACCGGGTGATGCAACCTATATGCCTTATATCACTCCTACGATAGGTATGGATAAGTGGGTGCACCTGGTGTTGAACTATAACAGCAGCACCGGTTATTTTGATATCTGGATCAATGGCGCCAAGGCCGGCGCATATGCAAGCAGGGGAACCGGCAATAACCTGTTTAAAGCCTACGAACCCAGTGAGGTAATCATTGGTGGAAATTACAATGTCATTCCGGGTAAATCGGTAAGTGCAGATGTTTCTTTTGCCGCTATGACCGGGAACCTGGATGAACTCCGGGTGTACAATATCGCATTACCTGATGCGCATATCAAAGCGCTCTACAATCTCGGCGTTGCCGGAAAATAAAAATGTTTGTTACTTGTTTTTTAAGCGGTATAACCTTCCATTGGGGGGTTATACTTTTTTTGAACACTATTTGACTAAATTTATACTGCATTATTATTTTAAATAAGATGTTATGAAAAGAAATATAGCGGCAGTTGCCATTACTGCACTCCTGTTGCTCGCGGGTGAAAATATATGCGCACAGCAGGATGCTGCTGTAAAAAACGGCTCCATTGCTCCATCGGATACAGCGATTTTCAATAAAGTGCAACGCCAGACCTTCCGTTATTTCTGGGAAGGAGCGGAACCCAACAGTGGTCTTGCAAGAGAAAGAATTCATACAGACAATATTTATCCCGAACATGATCAGGATGTGGTAACCAGCGGTGGAGGCGGGTTTGGTGTAATGGGGGTTCTGGTGGGTATAGAAAGAGGGTATATTACCCGTAAACAGGGCGTGGAAAGGCTGGAACGGGTACTACAGTTCCTGGAAACGGCCGATCGTTTTCATGGTGCATGGCCGCATTGGTGGAACGGGAAAACCGGAAAGGTAAAACCCTTCAGTAAATACGACGATGGGGGAGACCTGGTTGAATCTTCTTTCATGGTACAGGCATTGCTGTGTGTTCGCCAGTATTTTCAACAGGGAAATATAACGGAGAAAAAAATTGCCGCAAGGGCGGATAAACTCTGGAGGGAAGTGGAATTTGACTGGTACCGCAACGGCACCAATTCCCTGTACTGGCACTGGAGCCCGGATAATGGCTGGAAAATGAATTTTGCTGTGCATGGCTACAATGAATGCCTGATCATGTATGTACTGGCGGCATCTTCCCCCACACATGGCGTTCCGGCTGAAGTTTATCACCAGGGCTGGGCGGAGAACGGAAAGATAAAAAAGCCTTCCGGAAAATTCGGGTATAAGCTTCAGATGAATCACCAGGGAAATGCATTGAACGGAGGCCCTTTATTTTGGGCGCATTATTCTTACCTGGGGCTGGATCCACGTGGATTAAAAGACCAGTATGCCGATTACTGGCAGGAAAATAAAAATCAGGCGCTGATCAATTACCAGTGGTGTGTTACCAATCCTAACCAATTTAAAGGCTATGGCGCCGACAATTGGGGGCTTACTTCAAGTTATTCGGTAAAAGGCTATTCGGGCCATGCCCCGGACAAAAGCAGAGATATTGGTGTAATTGCACCTACAGCAGCACTGTCCTCTTTTCCATATACTCCGGTGCAATCGATGGCCGCCATGAAACACTGGTACACGGATCTGAACCGGCAAATTTGGGGGCCTTATGGGTTCTATGATGCATTCAGCGAACAGCAGGACTGGTTTCCCACCCGGTACCTTGCTATTGATCAGGGGCCGGTGGTGGTTATGATGGAGAACCATCGCAGCGAACTGCTCTGGAAGCTGTTCATGAGTTGCCCCGAAATCCAGGCCGGCTTAAAAAAACTCGGTTTCCAAAGTCCGTGGCTCAAAAAATAAATGACCTGTTATCAACTCCCGATTCTTTACGGCTAGTACCTACCAATATGAAAAAAATCTGTTTTGTTTTAGCATTGATTGTATTTACCTCAAGTGCAGATGCGCAACCCTTTATAGACGAAATCAAAGCCTATCAGCATGAGGATAGCATCAACCCTCCCCGGAGAAACCCCATCCTGTTTGTAGGAAGTTCTTCCTTTCGTTTATGGAAAGATTATCAAAGTTATTTTCCGGGATATACCATTATGAACAGGGGAGTGGGTGGTTCCTCCTTGCCTGATATCATTCGTTATACCGATCAGATCATCATTCCTTATCAGCCGCGCCAGATCCTGATTTATTGCGGCGAAAATGATTTTGCTTCTTCCGATACAGTTACGGCGGCCATGGTGGTGGGTCGGTTTAGAGAATTGTTTACAAAGATCAGGAAGCAACTGCCCAAAGTGCCCATTGCCTATGTTTCCATCAAGCCCAGTCCTTCCAGGGCTATGCACAGGGAAAAATCCATTGAAGCCAATGAAGCCATCCGCCAGTACCTGAGTGTTCAATCCAAGGCCTCTTTTATAAATGTATGGGATGTGATGTTGGGCGAAGATGGTAAGCCGTTGCCCGATATCTTTCTCAAAGACAGCCTGCACATGAATGCACAGGGCTATACCATCTGGCAGAAGCAAATCACCAAATACCTGATCAGGAAAGACCGCTAATCAGAACAACGGTTTAGGTTGTTTGGTTGTTCCTTTCTTCGGAACAAATTTTTCATAGTTGAAAGGAACAGCAGGCAGCGGCGTATCTGCCAGCGGCTTTATTTCCATACGGGGAATGAGCTTTATTCTTTTTGAAGGAATGCCGGTTATCACAACCGGCATTTTTGCCGTATTATCCTTGTCCGGTACCAGTATGGGCATATTGTCCTGAGCTGATTCGTATATATCAAATCCTTCTCCGTTGTTGCCTTTGAGTTGCATTTTATAAGCAGGGTCTTTGCTGTTCAGGGTATTGGGCATTTCAGGCCAATAACGTTGAGGTACATAAACGGTATCCCCACCTGCAAATTTCAGGGATATATCGCTTTTGTTTTGGGCAGAAGCATCGATGCTGATTGCACTGCCAACCACCAGGAGGATTTTTCTTACCATGTTTAAATTTACACAAATCCTCCAATGATACAAGACCGCAACCATCATTAATTGTTAAATTTGCACCATGACCGCTGCAATGCTGCTGAATACTTTCTGGCAAAATACCTGGAACTGGATAAAGGAAATGGATTCCGTGCTGTTTCTGAAAATAAACACGGTGTATACACATCCCTTCCTGGATATGGTGTACCCCTGGTTCAGGGAGGGGAATGCCTGGGTGCCGCTCTACCTGTTCCTGGTTGTATTCGCCATTCAGAATTTTAAAAACAAGGCATTCTCCTGGATCCTTTTTGCCGTCATTACACTGATTTTGACCGATCAGATCAGCAGCAGTTGGGTAAAACCTTTTTTTGAACGCCCGCGTCCCTGCCGCGACCCGGTACTGATGAGCCAGGTGAGGCTGATCCTGAACGGATGTTCCGGGGGGTACAGTTTTACTTCTTCGCATGCTACCAACCACTTTGGTTTTGCCGTTTATGTTTTTCTGACACTGGGTAAGCTGATCGGAAAATGGAAATATGCATTTCTGGTATGGGCGGCCGTGATCTGTTACGGGCAGGTTTATGTGGGGGTGCATTATCCGCTGGATATCCTGGGGGGCGCCATACTGGGAACCTGTATCGGATGGCTGACCGCCGGTTTCTATATCCGACGTGCCGGCATCATAGAATAGACTGCCCTTTTTTACCTATTTTTACACGAATGACGGAGGTTTTAATAATACTTTTTCTGATTATACTGAACGGCTTGTTTTCCATGGCCGAAATCGCTTTGGTGTCTGCAAGAAAAGCCAGGCTGGAAGGCCAGGCTGCGAAAGGGGATATGGATGCCGCCCGCGCCCTGAAGCTGGCCACACATCCCGATACTTTTTTATCAACTGTACAGATTGGTATTACCCTGATCGGTGTTTTAACCGGTATTTTTTCCGGCCAGCGTTTCAAAGAACCCCTGGCCAAATGGTTTGCCCAATTCGGCGGATTGGAAGAATATAGCGGCACCATTGCTACTACCATCATTGTATTTATTATTACTTATCTGTCGCTTGTTTTGGGAGAACTGGTGCCGAAACGTATTGGTCTGAGCAATCCTGAGGGCATTGCCAAATCTGCTGCTGCTCCCATGGGGCTGCTGAGCTGGCTGACGCATCCGATCATCTGGTTACTCAGCAAATCTTCCAACCTGATTGTAAATATTCTCCACATCAAGGCCAATGAATCACAGGTAACGGAAGAAGAAATCAAAGCGATCATCAGCGAGGGTACCGAACAGGGAACTATTGAGGAAGCGGAGCAGGAAATTATTGAACGTGTATTTCATCTCAGCGACAGGAATATTACTTCATTAATGACCCACCGGAGCGATATTGAATGGATTGACGGCAATAAAACCATTGCAGAAGTAAGGGCCGGATTGAAAGATATGGTACACTCTGTTTACCCGGTTTGTGAGGAAGATGTTGATCATATCAAAGGTGTTGTATCCATCAAGGAACTGTTTACCGGTGAAGCAACAGATACTATTTTTTCTATTGCGAAGAAGGCCATGTATGTTCCGGAGAACAACAGCGCTTACCAGGTATTGGAAAAATTCAAGCAGACCAAAATCCACCAGTGTTTTATTGTGGATGAATACGGTAGCGTACAGGGGTTGATGACGCTGAATGATATCCTGGAAGCCATTGTAGGCGATATCCCACAGGAGGAAGATGAGGATTATGAAATCATTGAAAGGGAGGATGGTTCATTCCTGGTAGATGCACAGATTCCTTTCTATGATTTTCTCAGTCATTTCGACAAAACAGAATGGATGGAGAAATGGGAGCAGGACTTTAACACGCTGGCCGGTTTTATCATACATCACCTCGAAAGAATCCCTAAAACCGGTGATGTACTGAATTGGGAAACCTTCCGTTTCGAAATCATCGATATGGATAATCACCGGGTAGACAAAGTGCTGGTAACCACCAATATGCCTGCCGCAGATAAAGGAGATTAAACCGGCAGGCCTGCAAAAAAAATCAGAAATCAAAGCTGGTAACCCGTTTTGGGTGGTCCAGTTTATAGCTTTTCTCCTGTCCCTTGCTTTTTACATGAAAGATATTGATCTGGCTGGTTTCAAAATCGTGGAGCAGGCTGCAGTCCACATCCAGTTTTTTAAGTTCCTTTACCCCCGCTACCTCAAAATAGGCCCAGGTGCTTTCTTTGATAATTTCGTACCCGATATATTTGGGTTTAGCAGGAACGCCGTTGATCTTTAGATGCAGCGTATTATTAATGTAAGTGTTCAGTTGCTGGTCAATGAATGCTTTATCTGCCGGGTGTATGATGTCTACTTTGGCCTTGCTGTATTTTTGCAGGGTTTTTTCCAGGTCGTCGGTAAAGATCCGTACGCTGATTTCTGCTGTGGCATCTTTTTCGTTATGGCTGATGTCTATCACCGATACAAAAAAAGGATGTAAGAGCGCCACAGAGGCTGTAATTAACCATTGAACCATACTATTTGCCATTCAGCCAACATTTTTTTTCAGACACAAATGTCGGAATTAATTTAACTTCCTGCTTATGAATGATTTCGGACTGTATTTCAAATTAGGGTACGAGCATATTGCCGACCTGAAAGGGATAGATCATATCCTGTTTATTGTAGCCCTCTGCATCCGATACCAGTTTGCAGACTGGAAAAAATTGCTGGTGCTGGTAACCGCATTCACCATCGGGCACTCCATCACACTTGCCCTCAGTGTTTTTGACATTATTAACTATTCCATGAGCTGGATCGAATTCATGATCCCGGTGACTATTGTTATTACAGCTTTCAGTAATGTGTTTGTGAAAAAATTCAATTTCAGGGCTAAATTTCCGCTGATTTACTATTTCGCGCTGTTTTTTGGGCTGATACACGGCCTGGGATTCAGCAATTACCTGAAAAGCCTCATGGGTAAAGATGAATCCATTGTGGTGCAACTACTGGCGTTCAATATTGGCCTGGAAGCAGGACAGTTGCTGATCGTACTTGGAATATTATTCATAACCCTTATTTTCGTTACGCTTTTTAAAGTGAACCGCAGAGAATACATGCTGTATGTTTCGGCTGTAGCATTTGCACTGGCTTTAGAAATGGCTGTTGAAAGATTTCCTCTCCATCATTAAATTGTTAAAAATGCAAAAACTAGCGGTGATTTTATTGATGTCCGGACTTGCGCTGACCACACAGGCCCAGAACATCATGAACAACCCCACTTCCAATCACGGAAACAAATTTGAGCAGTTGGGAACCATTTTATCCACTCCCAATGAATACAGAACAGCCAGTGGCGCCCCCGGCCCGAAATACTGGCAACAGCGTGCTGATTATGATATTAAGTGCGAAATGGATGAAGTAAACCTGAAACTGAAAGGCAGTGAAACAGTTACTTATTTCAATAACTCTCCCGATGTGTTAACTTATTTGTGGTTACAGTTAGATGAGAACGAACATAGTACCGTAAACAACGCTAACTACCAGGATGCTTCTTACCTGGGACGCCAGGTAACCACCCGTACCCTCGATAACCTGGCAGCAGCCGGGGAAGATAACGGATACGGTCATATTCTTTCCAAAATCACCGATGCTACCGGAAAGGCGCTGAAATACACCATCAACAAGACCATGATGCGTATTGAATTGCCTGCTGCATTAAAGCCCGGACAAAAATTTGTTTTTAATATCGACTGGAGTTATAAAATCCCTGATCGCATGACTTTTGGCGGACGTGGCGGATTTGAAACACTGGAAGATGGCAACAACCTGTTTACCATGGCACAGTGGTTCCCCCGTTTGTGTGTGTACAGCGATTTCCAGGGATGGCAGAATCACCAGTTTACCGGCAGGGGAGAATTTGCACTGGTATTCGGCAACTACAATGTACAAATCACAGTTCCTTCCGACCACGTGGTTTTAGGTACCGGTGTTTGTCAGAACTATGCACAGGTGTTGTCTTCTGCACAGATGGCCCGCTGGAACCAGGCACAAACTGCCAAAGAGCCGGTTGAAATCGCCACACTGGACGAAGCGCTGAAGGCAGAGAAAACAAAGAGCGCACAAAAGAAAACATGGTTATTCAAAGCAGAGAACGTACGTGACTTTGCATGGACTTCCAGCCGCAGATATATTTGGGATGCAATGCCTGCTTATGTAGAGGGCAAAAAGATCATGTGCATGAGCGGCTATCCAAAAGAAGCCTATGGTTTGTACCGTAAGTATTCTACCAAGGCCGTAGCCCATACCATCAAAACCTATTCTAAGTTTTCCATTCCGTATCCATACCCCGTAGCACAGAGTATTGAAGCTTCCAATGGTATGGAATACCCGATGATCTGCTTCAATAACGGCAGAACCAATAAGGACGGTTCATACAGCGAAGCTACCAAGAACGGTATGCTTGGTGTGATTATTCACGAAGTAGGGCACAACTTTTTCCCGATGATCGTTAACAGTGACGAGCGTCAGTGGAGCTGGATGGATGAAGGGCTGAATACATTTGTACAATACCTTACCGAGGAACTTTTCGACAATAAATATCCTTCCCGCCGCGGGCCGGCCTGGTCTATCACCGACTACATGAAACTCCCTAAGGAGCAACTGGAGCCAATCATGACCAACAGCGAAAACATTATCCAGTTTGGGCCAAACGCTTATTCCAAACCCGCAACAGGCTTGAATATTCTGCGCGAAACCATCATGGGAAGAGAATTGTTCGACTATGCATTCAGGGAATATGCAAGGAGATGGGCATTCAAGCATCCAACACCAGCCGATTTGTTCCGTACCATGGAAGATGCCAGCGCAGAAGACCTGGACTGGTTCTGGAGAGGATGGTTCTACGGAATTGAACCTTGTGATATTGCCATTGATTCCGTTAAATATGCAGTAATGGATACCAATCCTTCTGCAATTGCAGAAGGAGCAGGGAAAGCGCCCCAGATGCGCGGACTGGACAAACCTTTGTTCAGCGGCGTTAATGCGTTTGATGATATCTCTAAAATCCGCAACAGAAATGACAAGCATATACTGTTCCTGACCGATGTCGATACCTCCCTGCGGGATTTCTACTGGAGATATACCAGGGGACTGGAGCCATATGATTCCACCGTTAAATACCCTGCGCCAACATTTGGCGGTAACCTGGTACAGGCCACTCCGGAGGAAAGGGCCAAATACCAGAATACCAATTTGTATGAAATCTCTTTCTCCAATAAAGGTGGTTTGGTAATGCCGCTGATTGTTGAATTTACTTTTGAAGATGGTACCAAAGAAACAGAGCGCATACCTGCCCAGATCTGGAGAAAGAATGAGAACAAAGTGACCAAACTGTTTATGACCACTAAGAAGGCCGTGAAAATTCAGTTGGATCCACTGAGAGAAACTGCAGACATCAACGAAAGCAACAACAGTTGGCCTTCGGGAGCTGTAGCGCCAAGCAATTTCAGCCTGTTTAAATCAGGGGCTGGAAGAGGAAGAGGCCAGTCTACCGGCATCAACCCTATGCAAAACGCGATGCAGAAAAGTAAATAATTTTTCGGCAAATTAGTTCAATGCCACCCACGATGAATGGGTGGCATTTTGTATTTTACATCGATAAATAGCTATATGATAAAATGGTTCTGCACATTCAGCCTCTTGTTTCTTGCACTTACGGCAGGGGCTTCCATTGATACCTTGTCTGTATTCAGTAAAGGAATGAATAAGCCTGTTAAGGTACTGGTGATCCTGCCTGATCAGCGGGATACATCCGGGTTCCCGGTAGTTTACCTCCTTCACGGATACGCGGGAAACCACCTGCAGTGGCTGAATGCCGCACCACAACTGCAGCAGAAGGCTAATGAAATGCACCTGATGCTGGTATTACCCGACGGTGGTTTCGGCAGTTGGTATTTTGATAGCCCGGTAGACAGCAGCTATCGCTATGAATCGTTTATGATCCGTGAGCTGGTTCCTTATATTGATGCCAATTATACCACCAGGCGCAACCGTGCATTCCGGGCCATTACCGGATTAAGTATGGGCGGCCATGGGGCATATTACCTGGCCATCCGGAACAAAGAAGTATTTGGAGCGGCTGGAAGCATCTGTGGTGGCGTGGATTTTCGCCCCTTCCCTAAAAACTGGGATCTTCCCAAAGTACTGGGACCCAAAGACAGCCATGCTGATAACTGGAACAATAACACCGTGATGAGCCTGGTGGATTCATTGAAAAACGGGGAACTGAAACTGATTTTTGATTGCGGCCTGGATGATTTCTTTTTTCCCGTCAACAAGGCCCTGCATGAAAAGCTGATGACTAAAAAAATTGCGCATGATTATACAGAACGCCCGGGTGCTCACAACAGGGCCTACTGGGGAAGTAGCATCGATTACCAATTGCTGTTCTTTAGAAACTGGTTTGTAGAAAATCTTAACAATGAATAATATGAAAAAAATCCCGATACTGCTATTGCTGATCATTCTCAGCAATGCCATCCGTGCGGCCGTTGTGGATACTGTATCTGTCAACAGCGCTTCCATGAAGAAGTCCATTAAAACCGTGGTGATCAGACCCGATACTTATTCTGCCGGAGACCAGCGTTTTCCGGTGGTTTACCTGTTACATGGATTTGGCGGCAGGTACAATAACTGGATCTCCAGGGTTCCGCAACTGAAGCAATTGGCAGACGATCTGCAACTGATCATTGTATGCCCCGACGGCGCAAAGGGAAGCTGGTATTTCGACAGCCCGGTCGACAGCAACTATCGGTATGAAAGCTTTGTTGGTACAGAGGTTCCCGAATTCATCGATGCCAATTATAAAACCATCGCCAACAGAAAAGCACGCGCTATTACAGGTTTGAGTATGGGTGGCCACGGGGGATTGTTCCTGGGCTTTCGTCATGCAGACCGGTTCAGCGCCTGTGGTAGTATGAGCGGCGCCCTTCATGTAACGGTAATCCGCAAAGGGTACCAGGTAGAGGACAGGTTGGGAGATACCCTGGTCAATCAAAAATACTGGAACGACTGGAGTGTGCTGAATGTAATAGACCAGAAACCGGCAGAACCGCTGGCGATCATGATCGATTGCGGAACAGAAGACCGGGTTCTGCCCATGAGCAGGCTGGTGCATGAGAAAATGATCCGCTTAAAAATTCCCCACGACTATACAGAACGGCCCGGAAACCACGACTGGTTGTACTGGAGCAATGCCATACAATACCAGTTATTGTATTTCAGCAAACATTTTAAGCAGCAGCTTTCTCAACTTTAAGTACCATTACTACATTGTAATCAATGTCGCAATTGCTTTTGAAGAGTTCCTGGTAACGGATTCCCCGCACTTCATCTAATCGTTGCAGCATGAAATGATAACCCATATCTGCATGGATATGATAGGGGTTCATCGGCTGCCCGATATTTTTACAATACACTTCGTATTTGGGCTGATCGGGAAATACCAGGATCAGCGTACCATTGTTCTTCAGGATCCGGATGAATTTCCGGAGTGCGTCGGTGGTATCGGTAAAATCTTCGATCAGGTGGCTGGTGTAAACATAATCGTAGGTATTATCGGGCACCGGAATCTCCTCCCTGATTACATCGCAGGGGATATCCACTTTGTCTTTACCGGCGAACGCGTATGGTTGCGGAAAATCAATGCCATCACAGTCGGCCTTAACAACTTTGTCTCCGCCAAAACCAATGTCGCAACCTTTGCCGATGCAATAGGGAAGGACCCATCTGCGCACTTTGGATGTTTCAGAAGGATGCCGGAATTTAATGCCGAACAAACGGGTTAATGTACCTTTAATTTTCCTGTCTACGATATAATGGTATAAATTCATAATGCTGTATTAATGATTGAGTAAGCCTTTCAAGGCATCAATTCTGAATTGGATGACCGGTTTTACCTTAGCCGGATAACCTTGTAACAAATATCCTGCCGCCAGTATAAAAGCCGCTCCCAGTTTAATAATATATTCTCCGATCTTTTTAAGATAGCTCCATTGGCCAATGGCCTTTGTACGTACCATTTCGCCCCTGCCGATGCCGCTGGCAACCCTGTACATATATTCCGGTGTGAGTTTTTTTGTTTCCACCACATGCTCCACCTGAATGGCCGGATCGTAATAAATGATCCTCCCCAGTGCTTTCAGTTTCAGGAAAAATTCCTTTCCTTCCCCCCCAATCCGCAAAGTGCCCTTTACGCCGGGCAATGCCGTGTTGAATCCGTTTACCGCATCAAAGTCGGCTTTTCTGATTACCATATTTGACTCCAGCGGATATTTATTGGGACTGAATACCGCCACCGTTTTACTGTAATCAAAATTACCAACGAGGGAGGATACAAAATGACTCATCCATTTGGGCTCTGCCGGTATATAGCGCGGTATGATTCTTCCACCCAGCCCGCCTGCATCGGGATGTTGCACAAAAAAAGCTACAATTCTTTCCAGGTAGTCCGGCGTTGCCACTGCATCATCATCCATAAAGCAAAGCAGGGGTGATAGGGCAATAGTCGAACCGGTGTTTCTTGCAAAGGAAGCCCCCTGCCGGTTTTCGTTCAGATAGATGAATGAAGCATCGGGATGGGCTGCAATAAACTGCCGGCAGACCTCCGCTGTGTTGTCGGTGGAGTTGTTGTTCACCAGGATCACTTCAAATTGGTCTTTGGGCAGGGTCTGGCGATACAGGCTGCCCATGGCTTCACCAATATAATCGGCCCTGTTATAGGTGCAGATCACTACTGATATGACGGTTCCTGTTTTACTCATCGCTGCAAAGATAAAATGGATTTTTCAACGATGGCCGGCCAGTTGTATTTGGCATAAAAGGAATCGGGTGTTCGCGTTGGCTCATGAATATCCAGGTTGAGCATTGCTTCTGCAAATGTATTCCAGTCGTAATCGTTGACCAGGATTAGCTGTTTGCCGAGTTCTGTTGCATTCAAACCAGTTCCGCTTCTTTTACAGGCAATCACCGGTTGGCCCTGTGCCAGCGCCTCTACCAGCTTGGTTTTTACACCGGTACCCAAGGTGACCGGGCAAATTAAACAATCGGTTCCCTGGTAGTACCGGTTGATATCCGGTACAAATCCCTTGTAAATAATATGCGGGGTCTTATGAAGCACCTGTGCCCACGCATCGGAAATATTGCTGCCGCAAATGAAAATACAGAATGGAATATGAGAGGCTTCCATTCTGTGCAACAGCTCCTGTACAATTACATAAAGGGCATCCGTATTGGGCAGATAATCCAGTGTGCCGTTGAAAAAAAACAGTTTGGTGTTAGGGCTCAGATTGGTTTCTTTCAGAATAAACCGCCTGCTGTTGAGCCTTTCTTCTCTGCTCACCGGCCGGATGGTTTTGGTACCATAGGGTAGTGTAGCGCAGGTAGCGGGAATCAGGTTCCATTTACTGATGGCCCATTGTTTTTCTTCGGTTGAGATAAAGAAATTAATATCTGCATGCCGGTGAACCCAACCCTCATATTTTCCGTAGGTACGCCATCCGACTCTGTGCATATCCCGGAAACGCAATGTTTCTATGTTGGCAGATTTGATCGAGAGTTTTTTGCCGGTGATCTTTTTCAGCAGCATCCCCAGCCATCCGAAATAGGAATGATCCACCATGATCACATTCACTTTTTCTTTGCGGATGATCTGACAAAGCCTGTATACATGAACCATGTTCAGCCATCCGTACCAGTGGTTGAACAGGATGGGATGGGTTTTATAATTGGCATATTTATCTACCTGGTTATCTTTTGAAACTGCCAGCACTATTTTGATATGCCTGGACAGTTCCGTGTAATAATCAACTATATATTTCTGCCCACCCATCTGCGCCGGAAATACCTTATAAGAAACAATACCCAGTACTACCGGTTGGTCCATCTTAAGCCGTTTTATTTTTACGGAGATTACCGGCAACTGCAAGGATCAGCAGCAACCAGATGGCAACAGATGAAATGGTTGCCGCCATATTCCCGGTTTTATAGGAGGCAGGTTTAAAGTTGAACTCAATCTGGTGTTTGCCCGCAGGTATCACCAGCCCGCGCAACACATAGTTGGCCTGGATCACCGGCGCTTCTTTACCATCAATCGTAGCAACCCATCCCGCGTCGTAAAACACTTCGCTGAATACGGCAAACTGTGTTGCAGCGGAAGAACTGTTATACAATATCCTGTCATTGTCGTTATACACCAGTGAAATAGTAGCAGCACTGTCTGTTGCAGAACCGGTTTGCAGTACACTTCGGTATTTTTCTTCTACCACCGCAGTGTCTTTCGGATAGAAATAGGTCAGTGCATTCATCACTTCAGCAGGGCCTTTCTCAAACCGGATTCCTTTCACAAACCAGGCAGCGCCCAAGGCATTGGTGTTTTGCTGCACCACCGGCTGACCGGTCTGCTGATCGGGCATGATCAGGTATTTGGTGTTGAGCATATTCAGCACCGGTAAACAGTTGGGAAAATTGTACAACTGTCTTTCAATGAGATCCTGGTAAATACTCAGTTTGGCAGGATGATATCCTCCGATGGATTTGTGAAAATACGCAGTGAGCGCACCACCGTTAAATGCATTGGAAATACCCTGCGATAAGTTCAGCACCCGGTAATAACCAGTGTCCTGTAAAATTTGCGTATCAGCAGGAGAAGGTGTAAAGTTTCCTTCATATTCGGCAGCGTCCTGGTAGTTATTGCTGTTCAGGTATTTGCTGTTGATGGAGAACACATCAATCAGGGCAAATACGCCAATCACGGCAATCACAGCCAGGGAGCTGATCTTTGTTTTGATAGCAGCATACAATGCTCCTGCGGCAACAGCACAGAATAGGAACGTGCGCAGGAGATCTCCCAGGAACAGGCTCTTGCGGTCTTCCTGCAAACCGGTTACAAATTGTTTAACAGGAGCCAAAACAGCTTCCCGTTGGGTTGCATCCGGAATGGAATTCACCTGCTGAAGCAGGCTGCGGTCTGCTTCAGCACTGAAATCGGAACTAAAGTAAACAAGTGCGGCAATGGCAAAGACCCCGGCTACTACCAGTAATCCTTTTTTGTATTGCTTCCAAAGCAACTCCTTATTTTGATCGGTGATGATTTTTTGCAATGCCAGGGTAGCCAACATGGCAAAAAGAAAAGTGGGTACCACCAGGATCATGCTGGGTGCCCTGAACTTATTGTAAAATGGCAGGAATTTCAGCATGGCCAGGTTGAATCCTTCAAAGTATTTACCCCAGCTCATCATGATGGTGAGCGCTGCTGCAGCGGCGATCCAGTAGGTATATTTTTTATCCACTACCACAAAACCAATTAAAGCAAGGAAACAAATAATGGCGCCGGCATAGGGAGGGCCGGAAGTACCCACGCCGTCAATACCACCCCAATAAAACTGCATGGCCCCCTGTAGCTGTTGTGCCAGTTGCTGCGGCATTTGCTGCAGGGCTTCCAGGGCTTTGGACTTTTCTTCCGCAATTTCCATATTGTTGCTGCTGCCGCCGTAAATCCGGGGGAACATCATGACCAGCGGCTCTGTTTTATACACACTGTAACTGAGTGCATAGTCTGTGCTCAGGCCGGTTTTGGTAGCGCTGGTTTTTCCATCTGCCAGCACACTTCCTCCCCGGATGGTTCGCTTGGAGTATTCATAGGTTGTAAACAGGGTAGTGGCATTTACCAGGATCCCCAGCAACCCGGCAATCACAGCGATACCCGCTGATTGGATCAGGTGTTTATAATCTTTTTGGCGGATGCAACTGATGGCAAATGCAATGCTCATGATCAGGATGATCAGCACCGCGTAATAGGTAATCTGCAGGTGATTGGCCCCCAGCAGTAATGCGGTGCTTAATGCGGTCAATGCCGCTCCCCAGATATATTTGCGTTCATAGATCAGCAGCAGCGACCCAATAATGAATGGGAGATAGGCAATCGCATTCATTTTAGTATCATGACCAGCGGCAAGTATGATGGGATTGTAGGTAGCATAGGCATATCCAAGTGCGCCTACTATACCTATGTATGGGTTTACCCTTAGTACCTGTGTAAGGAAATAAAAGCAGAGGCAGGCCAGGAAAAATACGCCTGCGGGCTTCGGCAGTCCCAGGTTTAGTACATGGCCGATATAGCCCACGGATACGGGGTTATTGCCGATTCCGGTAATCTGATAAGCCGGCATCCCGCTAAACATGCCATTGGTCCACAAGGGAAAATGTCCGTGTTTTTCTTTGTATTGAAAAGAATTCTGAGCCATGCCCTTCCACTGGGTTACATCGTGTTGTTGTAATACTTTTCCTTCGAGGGCCGGTTTACAGTAAACAAGTGCAATGATGAGAAATATGGCTATTGCAATAGCATGGGGAATTAAAGCTTTCCAGTTGATGCGCTTCATATAATATTTTATGAGTAGCAAACCTAAGGAAAAAGGCCAATAGTATATCTTTAGGAAATGAAACCACTTCGCTTAGCCGCTCAGTTGGCATTTATCTGCAATTTGTGCTTTCTGCTCTGTGTTATTATACAGCGTACCCATAACTTTATCCAGCAGCCCGATCTCAGCCAGTTGGTCATTGTGCTGGGCTGGATGGTTGCCCCGGTTCAGAACCTGGTAGCGAACATTTGGTATGCGGCACTGTTAATAGCCAGATCACCCGTACGCTTACCACGTTGGCTGGCCCTGGCCAACCTGGCGATACTTTTACTTCAATTATACATTTACCTTATACTGCCTGCATGATCACCAACATACTGAAAGACAAGCCTACTAAATTATTCCTGGGCATTACCGCCTTTTTTGTGGCCAATGCCCTGATCGCCGAATGCATAGGGGGTAAGATCTTCTCCCTGGAAAAACTATTGGGGATTGCACCATCCAATTTTACCATTTTCGGTCAGTCGGGCCTGGCCTTCAACCTTACCTGTGGGGTGTTGCTCTGGCCCCTTGAATTTGTGATCACCGATATCGTGAATGAATATTTTGGTCCGAAGGCAGTCAGAAGGATCAGCTATACAGCCGTTATCCTGATTAGCTATGCGTTTGTCATGTTCTACGCTGCCATGGAAATACCCCCGGCCGATTTCTGGATCGGGTCTAAGCAGGAGCAGGGGATTCCTGATATGCAGCATGCATTCGGCGGCATATTTGGCCAGGGTATGTGGATTATTGTGGGAAGCCTCACTGCATTTCTGATCGGCCAGATTGTAGACGTGATGATCTTCCATAAAATCAAAAAAATAACCGGGCAAAAATGGATCTGGCTGAGGGCCACCGGCTCTACTTTTGTATCGCAGTTGGTAGACAGTTTTGTGGTACTGTTTATAGCCTTTAAGATAGGGAATGGCTGGAGCTGGCAACTGGTGCTGGCCATCTGCCTGGTCAACTACATGTATAAGTTTACCATGGCCATTGTTTTAACCCCGGTAATTTACCTGCTCGAAAAAAGGATTGACCGCTATGTTGGAGCGGAAACAGCGCATAAAATGAAACTGGCAGCAATGGGAAAGGACCACGAATAAAGCGGGATCAGGCAATCATCTGTTGTGCAAAACCGGCTTCGGATCCATCATAATCGTTTTCCCGGTTATCAGCGGCCTCCCTGTTGCGGCTCCTGACACTATTGATGTAATGCAGTGCGATGGTTCCCAGGCCATAAATACAGAACAGCAGTTGGGTGATAATAAATATGCGGGCAATCAGTAATCCCATTGTGTTATAATAGCTCCAAAGCCGGAAGGAACCGAGTTCTCCTACATAGTACCTCCAGTTGATATTGATGGGGAGGTTTTTATTGAAGATGAAGATGATGGATGCCGCCATCAAAAAGCTGAGGAGAATATGCGACCAGCTGATAACCAGGTTTCGCGCCCCGATCCGGCGCAATACAATATGGAGGATATAAGGAATCAGTAAAACGGCAAGAAAAAATAAGGTAATCAAACTGTAACTGATCATGAAGTACCTGTCCTGGTAAAATACCATCATCCTATCTACAGACGAACTAAGATAGATCATGAATACAAACAACGCAGGAGCCATCCAGAGTAAGTGCTCTGCACGGATAATTTTTGTTGTCATAGGGTTTGACGAACGGGTACGGAACAAAATTAAATCAAAATCTCATAAGTAATACGCAATTTTGGCCTGCTGAGGTGCCCGAAGGGGCAATATACAAACCAGTTGGTATTCCGTTATGACACCCGAAAGAAAGCATCGCATAGAAAACGTTTTACAGAACAGGCAGGGTAATCTGACCGTAGTCATGGAGAATGTATTTGATCCGCACAATATTTCTGCAGTCATGCGAACCTGCGACGCGGTAGGCATTCAGGACATTTATGTACTAAACACCCTCATTCCTCCGCACAAATACTTTGGGGTAAGAAGCAGCAGCAGCGCCGCCAAATGGCTGACCGTTCACCAGTTTGGGGATGCCGAAACCTGCTTTGCCGATCTCAGAAAAAAATATGACCGGATCTATACCACCCATCTGGGCGTGGGCTCCGTTAGCGTTTATGATCTCGATTTTACGGGGCGCGTTGCCCTGGTATTTGGTAATGAGCGCGAGGGGGTAAGTGAAGATGCCATTCGTTTGTCGGATGGAAATTTCATCATTCCGCAGGTGGGGATGATCCAAAGCCTGAATATATCCGTGGCCTGTGCAGTAACTATTTACGAGGCATATCGTCAAAAAAAGAATGCCGGGCACTATGGGCAATCTGCCATCAGCCATCCCGGTGGGGAAGCGCTGAAAGCCGCCTGGGGGCTCGCCGAATAAATTTCCAGATAGCCGTTTTGTTGTTTACCCGTGTGGATGTGCATGCAATATTGCCTGGCTTTTCTCTTCTTTTTCCTTTGCTTTTCGCTCCGCAGCATGCCTGAGTAAATAAGTGATACTTACGTTCAGTTCAAAACCCACCAGTAAAATCAGGGCATTGATGTAAATCAGCAACATCAGGATCAGAACGGTTCCGATGGATCCGTATACTTTATTGTACGTAGCAAAATTGTTTACCCAGTAGGAAAACAGGAGGGTGGTGCATAATGTCAGCACAGTGGCCAGTATGGTGCCGGGAGAAGAAAGCTTCCATTTTTTTTCTACCGATGGGGCGAACTTGTAAATGAAGGCAATGCCATAAAAATACAATGCCACAATCACTACCCACCGAACGGCATTCAGCCAGGGTAAGAGGTTGTTTTTATCGAGGCTGAGGAGTTTCCGGATCAGGGACGCGATCAGTTCCTGTCCAAGCAATACGAGCATAGAGGAAATAATCAGCATGATCATGAGGGTGGTGAGCTTGATGGCTCTCCAGCGCTGGTGCATAAAATAGGTTTTCTTTTCTTTGATCGATTTATCGAAGGTGATGATGAATGCCATCATTGCATTGGATGCATAAAATACGACCAATATAAAACCGAAGGAAAATACCCCAACGTTTCGGGTCATCATATCGTTGATCACACCGGCAATGAATTTGTAGGTATTGGAACTGGGGCTGATGTCTTTAAACAGGGAAAGAACCTGTTCCTTGATATTCAGCGACTCGGGGAAATAAGGAATGATGGAAAACAGGAAGATCATTGTTGCAGGCAGCGCCATGATCAGGTTAAATGCAATGGCTGCAGCCCTCTCGTCGATGCCCAGTTTTTTAACCTGCTTGATGAAAAACATCACCACATCAAAAATAGGGAGTCCCTGAAATCCGGGAATAGTAATATTCTTGCTTTTCCTGATCAGAAAAGCAATGGGGCTCCATGTAATGATGATTCTCTCAAGCTTTGTCAAAAGGCTATTTTTTTTGTTCCTGTTTCTTTAACATATAAGCATCCAGCGCTTTCTGATATTCATTGGCATACCGGTTATGCTCCGGATAGTTGTTGCTGAAATGATGGTATCCGCTGAAATCGCTCTTAGCTACGAAATAAATATAATCAGTTGCCGGCGCATCCAGAACAATATCTATTGTTTTTGGTGCAGGCGTGCAGATGGGCCCTGGCGGCAGGCCTTTATACTTATACGTATTATAGGGGGAAGGGTTGCTCAGGTACTTCTCATAAATACGCGTAATGGTGAAATCATTCATGGCGTATTTGATCGTAGGGCAGGCCTGCAGGGGCATCTGCTTTTTAAGGCGGTTAATGTAAACGCTGGCGATTTTGTATTTGTCCGATTCAAAATTGGTTTCCTCATCTACAATGGAAGCAAGCGTGTACACCTGCTCCGGCGTCATCTGCAATGCAGCTGCCTTTTGAACCCGGTTGTTTTTTAACCAGAAAGTAGCGCTTTCATTGGTCAATTTCCGGAAGATCTTAGTAAGGGGAGCGTCGTAATAAAAGCTGTAGGTATTTGGAATGATCTTGGTAAAAAGCAGGCTTGTGTCGGTAGCGAATTGTTTCAGCGAATCGTTGGATTCCATGAATTGCAATGCATCTGCAGAATCGATCGGAAATGTTTTGCTGATCAGCCTTGCCAATTCCGCTTTGGTTCTGACCCTGTTGATGATCAGCTTCACTTCGGCAAAGCGGCCATTCTTCAGCATGCGGACGATCTGTACAATGCTTTGCCCTTTTTTGATTTCATACTTACCGGGTTTCAACTGGTCCCAGAGATTGATGGGCGCACCTGCCAGGCCCAGCAGCCCGTTGAAGCGAAGAATACCTGCTTCGCTGAAAGCGGCCAGTACTGCGGTTTTATTGGTTTCGTCTTTCTGAATCGTTACTATTCTGCTCTTTTCTGAGAAACTGGTTGCCGGTCCCAGGAATAACCATGCACATGATGAGGCGATCAGCGCAATAAACAGGGCGATGATCCCGAAAGGACTGAATTCTTTTTTTTTCGTTGATTTTGAAGCTTTCTTCATGCTGCAAGTTCCCGATTATGTTCGATAAAATAAATAAAAAACCCTGTCTTTTAGAAAGAAGACAGGGCCTGATATCGTTGAACGGATCTTATTTTTTGGTGGTATCTGCTTTGGCAGGTAAAGTAGTGGTATTGGCAGGAGCCTGCTGAACCGGTGCAGGGGCCGCAGTATTGGTGTTGATCTTCTGGATCATGGAGTTGTCTACATCTTCAGCGCCTGATTTCAGGAAAAAAGTGGAGAACAATGCCAGCAAAGCGATAATGCCTGCAAATAACCAGGTACCTTTTTCTAAAACATCGGTTGTTTGCTTTACGCCCATAAACTGGTTGCTGATTCCACCTACGTTACCGGTTAATCCACCCCCTTTTGGGTTTTGAACCAATACCATAAAACCGAGCGCTACAGCTGAAATTACTATCAGAACCAAGAACAGAATGATCATGTTAAATACCTTTTAATTGTTGAATTTTGGCAGCAAAATAAGCGGTTTTTTCAGGATTAGAGAAACTTAATTTAATATAGAGCTGAATTGCCTTGTCAATCTGCCCCTGTTTGGCCAAAATCTCTGCCATGGTTTCGGTCAGAATTTCCCTGGATTCGTTGGAAACCAGGGCCGTTTCAGCCACTGCTTTCTCTGATTCCGGGCTTGTGCCAAGGTCTACCGGGTTAGGGCTGTGGTTTTTCATATCCTTCAGCCAGTCGGTAAACCTCCGGAGTTTGGTGGTTAGTTTATCCTGGGGGATCTTACTCAGGTCTATCTGGATGCCCTGCGAGGCAAAATAGTCGATGGTATGCAGTTTTTCCTGCGGAGGCACTATTTCCAGCTCCGCGTCCTTTTCTACCGGTTTCTTGAATTCGGCCAACTGGCCGGACAGGATACTGGCAATTTTGGCATCGCTTTTATCCTGGTCGGGCAAGGTTTTGTAGTTGCTAACGGGTCCCTGGTTGTATTCTTCTTCAGGTTCTGCCGAAGCAATGGTACTGAATACAGGCATAAAAGGCTCGTCGGGTATGGAAGGCCTTGTAGTTGTTTTAGGGACAGGCATTGTTGTGTCGCTATCACGGATCACCGGAACAATGGTACTGGGCTTATTGAAGCTGTCAATACCCTTCATGAGCTCTTTTACCGACTCTATGGTAGGGATGGCAATATCCGGATTGGGTAATGCCGGTAATTCCAGTTCTTTTTGGGATTCTTCGAGCGTGGTTTCGAGTTGTGGAAGGTTAAGCATATCATCCCATTCCTTGTCTTTTTCTCGGATGGAACGCAGCAGCGTTGTATCTACTTCCTGTTTGGGGGCCTGGTCAATGCCCGCTTCCTTCAGGGAATCCAGCTGAAACTGCAGCCAGTAAGGGTTGGAGAAAAACAGGGCGGTTTTCATTGCCTGCGATACGGCAAGCGGGTGGTCTTCTTTTTTCAGTTTAGCAGAAAACAAATACTGTCCGGGTGCAAAAAAAGGATATTCATTCACCAGTTTTTCAATGGCGTCCATTTTCATCTCGGCAATATCCGTTTTACCCGTAAGGTGATACAATGCTTTTTCTTGCGTAAACTTCATACGATCAAATATACTACTGGATTACCAGTTTGAGAAAATGCGGTTGAAGATTTCATCGGTAATGGTTCTTACCACTTCATCCAGTAACTGTCCTTCGGCCTGCTGCAGGCTGAGATTGGCGGAATAATCAAAGCTGCGGGACACATCAAATTCCTCTACTTTGTTCTCCAGCGTTTTCTTAAATACAATATGAACGGTCACCGTTAAGCGGTTGGTGCTGGCCTGCTGTGCAGATACACCCACTGTTTGGCTGGGGTCATAGTTGGTGATGGTTCCATTAATGATATAATGTGCATCATCATTATTGGTACGGGTCAGCTTGGTTTGGGAAGTGATCTTTGTTTGAACCTTATCGGTCAGCTTAGGGCTCAGTTGCGGATTCACATAACGGGCCCTGTTTTCGAAGAAGCCGATCTTTACCGTTTTTACATCGGTGGGAATCACTGCATCATTGAATGTATAAATCCTGCAACCGGTCAATACCAGTAACAGGAGCAGGGGAGCCGGGTACCATTTCTTATTCATCAATATCATATTCTTTCAGTTTACGGTAAAGCGTTCTTTCACTGATTCCAAGATCCAGTGATGCATCCTTTCGCTTGCCCTTGTGTTTTTTTAACGCTTTTATAATCAGCTCTTTTTCCTTATCCATAATATTCAGCGATTCTTCAATTTCTTCGTGCTGCTGAATTTCATCATTAGAGAGCAAAACCGGATGTGTGCTGGCCGGGGAACCCGGTAATAAACTGGGTTGGCTGCTGCTCATTATGGGGTTGCCGGGAACAACCGGCGCCGGATTTTCCGGAATGGTCGTAAAATCGTTCAGGATAGATTCTTTGGTATAGTTGGCTGCAGTTCCCGCCAGGGAAGGGTTCTGGAGAATCTCCAGGAACATCTTCTTCAGTTCCGTCACATCCTTCTTCATATCAAAGAATAGTTTGTACAGGATCTCCCGCTCATTGGCAAATTCCCCGGCAGGCGTATGGCCGGCCGCCAGTACAGGGAACCTGTTCTCCTTTCTCTCCGGAAGAAATGCACGCATTTCCCTGCCGCTGACCTGTGGGTTAGGGCTAAGTACGGATATTTGTTCCGCGATGTTTTTCAGTTCGCGGACATTCCCCGGCCAGGGATAATTAATCAGCATTTGTTTGGCTTCCTCATCCAGTTGAACCGGTGATGTTTTGTAGCGCTCTGCAAAATCAACTGCAAATTTTCTGAACAGCAACAAGATGTCTTCTTTGCGGTCGCGCAACGACGGAACCCTGATGGGTACAGTGCTTAAACGATAGTAGAGGTCTTCGCGGAAGCGCCCTTTCTGGGTAAACTCCAGCAGTTCCCTGTTAGTAGCGGCAATCACCCGTACATCTGTTTTCTGTACTTTGGAAGAGCCCACGCGAATGAATTCGCCGGTTTCCAGTACACGAAGCAAACGGGCCTGCGTACCCAGCGGCATTTCACCAATTTCATCCATGAAAATGGTACCGCCGCTCACGGTTTCAAAATAACCCTTGCGGCTGTCTACCGCGCCGGTGAAAGATCCTTTTTCGTGACCAAATAATTCGGAATCGATGGTGCCTTCCGGAATGGCTCCGCAGTTGACCGCAATAAAGGGGTTGTGTTTTCTGGCAGAGAGTGCATGAATAATCTGCGAAAAAACTTCCTTACCCACACCGCTTTCTCCAACAATCAGCACGGTCAGATCCGTTCCTGCCACCTGAACGGCGGTGTTGAGGGCATGGTTCAATGCCGGCGAATTGCCGATGATGCCAAACCTGTTTTTAATACTTTGTAAATCCATAGAATATTTAATGTTGGGGGGCGTCTACAATATTTCCCAGCAAGGTAGCTCTTGTACAGTCATTGATTTTAACCCATACATAGCTTCCCGGCTTCAGGTCCGCATCCGTTTTAGGGAATACGGTGATTTTATTCTGGCTGGTTCTTCCCTGCCAGTCGGCATCACTTTTTCTGCTGCTGCTTTCAATCAGCACCTGAAAGGTTTTACCGATATCATTGAGGTTACTCTTTCTGGATAACACGCCCTGCATATCCACAATTTCCTGTAACCTTCTTTTTTTTACTTCCAGTGGAATATCATCCTGGTATCTTCTTGCAGCCAGGGTACCCGGACGCTCGCTGTAGAAATACATATAACTCATATCGTAGTTACTGTATTCCATAATGCTGAGTGTATCGCGGTGATCTTCTTCCGTTTCCGTACAGAATCCACTGATTACATCGGAGGTAATACTGCAGCCGGGGAGCAGTGTCCTGATCCGGTCCACCTTGGCCATGTACCACTCACGGGTATACGTCCGGTTCATCAGTTGCAGCACACGGCTGTTGCCGCTTTGAACAGGAAGGTGAATGCATTTGCAGATATTATCATGCCTTGCCATGGTATACAGCACTTCATCGGTAATGTCTTTGGGGTGCGAAGTACTGAAACGAACCCAGAGGTCCGGACTCACCAGGGCCACCTGCTCCAGCAACCGGGCAAATGTGGTGGTGGCACCGGTATGTTCATCTACCCAATAATAGCTGTCTACGTTTTGACCCAGGAGGGTAACTTCTTTATATCCCTCATTGACCAATGCCTGCACTTCTGCAATAATAGACAGGCTATCCCTGCTTCTTTCCCTGCCCCTGGTAAAAGGCACTACACAGAAGCTGCACATATTGTTGCACCCACGGGTGATGGATACAAAAGCGGTGATTCCATTGGTGTTTAATCGTACAGGGGAAATGTCTCCGTAAGTTTCATCCCTGCTCAGCATCACATTCACGCCTTTTTGCCCGCCTTCCGCCTCTTTAATGAGGTCGGGAAGGGCTCTGTAGGCATCCGGGCCAATGACCAGGTCTACCAGTTTTTCTTCTTCCAGCAGGTTAGACTTCAGTCGTTCTGCCATGCAGCCCAATACGCCGATCAGCATACCGGGTTTATTCCTTTTGGCTTTCCTGAATTCGGTCAGGCGCTTGCGGATGGTTTGTTCTGCTTTCTCCCGGATGGAGCAGGTATTCACCAGGATCAGGTCGGCTTCCTCAAATTGTGTGGTGGCGCCAAAACCTTCGGCATTCAGGATGGCAGCAACCACTTCACTGTCGGAGAAGTTCATGGCACATCCATAACTCTCTATATAGAATTTTTTACTGTTGGGGTGGCTGGCCAGGATGGCGCCAAAAGCCTCTCCCTGCCGCTGTTCATCATGTATTTTATGACCAATATCAACCAATTCCATCCACTTTATATTAGGAGGTCAAAGGTAAACAAATCGGCGAATTTATGTCAGTTTGTCAGCAAATGTTTAGAAAAAAATTAGTTCCTTCACCTATATTTGTGCACCCCAAATGTTGTGAATATGAATGTAAAGGTCTTGCTTTTAATGGTTTTGCTCTCCGGCGGAACTGTTTTAATGGCGCAGGACAATGTGGTAACCGCTTTAAAGCGGGAAGCCAACCGGAATATCAAAAGAGACAATGACACATCAACTACCTGGAACTGGAAACGAGGAGGACTGATGAGTTTTAACCTGGCCCAGGGTTCCCTGAGCAACTGGGCAGCCGGCGGCGATAACTTTTCACTGACCGTGAACGGCTACTTTAACTACTTCATTTATTACAAAAAGAACCGGCATGGCTGGGACAATAATATAGACATCAATCTGGGTTATATCCAGTCTACCAGCCAGGGTAGCCGGAAGAATGACGACCGTTTCGATTACCTCAGTAAGTACGGCTATAAAATGGATACCGTGGGAAAATGGTTCCTGACCGCCCTGTTCAACTTCCGGACACAATTCTTCGACGGCTATACCTATTCCAACAATATCGGAAATTATACCTCCTCGCTGCTTTCTCCCGGTTATTTCATTCTGTCTGCCGGATTTGATTATAAGCCGGATACCAAATTATCCGTGTTCCTTTCTCCCATTACTTCCCGTTGGATTGTGATGGCGAACAAAACATTGTCTGAAAAAGGCGGTTATGGTGTCCCCAAAGGCGCACATTCCTACAATGAGATCGGTGCATTTGCCACATTGAACTATAATACAGTAATAGCGAAGAACATCAATTACAAGGGCAGGGTGGATTTATTTTCCAATTACCAGCATCAGCCGCAGAATGTGGATCTGTTCATGACCAACCTGTTCTCTTTCAAGATCAACAGGTATTTCTCTGCAACCTATACGCTGGATCTGATCTATGATGATGATGTGCGGTTATTCGGTCCCACCAAAGACGCTCCGGGATTGCAATCCAAGAGCCTGGTTGGTATCGGGTTTCTGAAACCGATCAATATCAAACGCCGCTAAGGTGTAAAAGCTTTAAGCCTTGGTATCGGTGATTACACTCAGCAGGTTCTTGATCTTATTGGCTTTATGCGTTAAATCGTGGTAACTGGAATGCATCACCGTTATGTGCCCCATTTTTCTGCCGGGCCTGGTTTGTTTTTTTCCATAAAGATGCACAAATGCATTGTCGATTTTCAGCACTTCATGCAGTCCTTCATAATGTGCAGGGCCGCTGTGTCCTTCCGCGCCAATAATATTAATAATGGCTGCGGGTAAAATAGGAGCGGTATTGCCCAGGGGATAACCCAGAATGATTCTCCAGAGCATGTCGTACTGGCTGCAATGATTGGCTTCGATGGTATGGTGGCCGCTATTGTGTACACGCGGCGCTGTTTCATTTACCCATACATCCCCGTTGATATCAATGAACATTTCAATGGCAAATAAGCCGGGACTCTGCAATGCTTTTACCAGTTTGATGGCCACCGCTTCCGCAACCCACAGCACATTCTCCGGAATCAGGGCCGGGCTTACCTGGTAGTCGAGCAGGTTCAGTGCGGGGTTCACCATCATTTCGGAGGCAGGATAAATAGCAGCGCTGCCATTGGTATGCATGGCCACAATCAGGGCAATTTCTTTTTGGATGGCCACTTTTTTCTCCAACACACTAGGGGCGTCGAAAGCGTAAACAAGGTCGGAAGTGGAATTCAATACCTGAACGCCTTTGCCGTCGTAGCCGCCTTCCCCAATCTTATGCACCGCGGGTAAGAAATCCGACAGGGCTTCGATTTCAACCCTGTTCTGTGTAATAATAAATTCGGAACTGGGAATCCCATTGTCTTTGTAAAACTGTTTCTGAACAATTTTGTTTTTGATGATGCGGATGGCTGCTGGGGAGGGATAGATTGTAACACCTTCCTCCTGCAGTTTTTCCAGTGCATCCACGTTCACCGACTCAATTTCGATGGTAATGGCATCCAGGCCTTTACCAAATGCATATACTGCATCGTAGTTGGTAATATCCCCTTTTGTAAAATGATGACAGAGGTGTGCGGCAGGGCATTCCGGGTCATTCTCCAGTACATATGTTTCTACCGTATAGTTAGCTGCTGCCTGCAGCAGCATTCTACCCAATTGACCGCCTCCGAGGATTCCTACTTTCATAATAAGCTGATGTTCAGCGAAGATAACCAACCAATTTACAGGATGGTGAAAAACTCCCGACAAATCCCTATTTTCGTTACAATGATACCCGATTATCCGCATAAGCTCTTCAATGATACCCGTTACGGGTACTTTTTGCTGATGGAAACATTGGCCATGGGTCGATAAGCCATTCTCTTCCTCCTGCCGGGGGGATCTCTGTTTTTTCTTTCCAGAACACCATTTACTTAAAAACCATTTATATGAACACGATTGCTGCAAAAGCAAGCACTGCTTCTATTGATTTCTTACCCTTGCATGGTACCGATTATGTAGAATTCTATGTTGGCAATGCCAAACAGGCGGCCCATTTTTATAAAACGGCCTTTGGGTTCCAGAGCCTGGCTTATGCCGGCCCGGAAACCGGTGTAAAGGATCGGGCCAGCTATGCCGTACGTCAGCATAAACTCACTTTTGTTTTTACGACCCCACTTTCCTCTCAGAACCCGATGGCCGATCATATTTATCAACACGGGGATGGGGTAAAGATGCTGGCCCTGATGGTGGATGACGCAACCGATGCCTGGGAGCAGACCACTCAACGGGGAGCCATATCCTATATGATGCCAACGCATCTGCAAGATGAGGACGGTGAACTGGTCATGAGCGGGATCCATACCTATGGTGATACCGTACACCTTTTTATTGAGCGGGAAAATTACAAAGGTGTATTTATGCCGGGTTACCGCAAATGGGAAAGCCATTATAACCCCACCGATACCGGGTTGTTATATGTAGATCATTGCGTTGGCAATGTGGGTTGGAACCAGATGAATAAATGGGTGAAGTTTTATGAGGAGGTGATGGGCTTCCGCAATATCCTCAGCTTCGATGATAAGGATATATCCACCGAATACTCCGCACTCATGAGTAAGGTGATGAGCAATGGAAACGGTTATGTGAAATTCCCCATCAACGAGCCTGCCGAAGGAAAGAAAAAATCGCAGGTAGAAGAATACCTCGAATTTTACAATGGAGAAGGCTGTCAGCACGTAGCGCTGGCTACCGATAATATCGTGGCAACTGTAACAGCACTGCAAAACAGGGGCATCGAATTCCTGAAAGTGCCCTCCACGTATTACGATGATCTGCTCAGCAGGGTAGGCGCCATTGAAGAAGACCTGGAGCCGCTGAAAGAGCTGGGCATACTGGTAGACAGAGACGATGAAGGATACCTGTTGCAGATTTTCTCCAAGCCAGTGGAAGACCGGCCTACCTTATTTTTTGAAATCATACAACGCAAGGGCGCCAAAAGTTTTGGTAAGGGAAATTTCAAAGCGCTGTTCGAAGCCCTTGAGAGGGAACAGGACAGCCGGGGAAACCTCTGACCGGCTCATGGCATGAGATTGCACCAAATAAATTAAACAGCAGGGATATCCGGGATATCATTGTCCGGAGTATCAGAAGTATTGAGCTTATAGTCCTTAACAGCTTGTACAATTGCTTTGCAGGAGGAATACAGTTCACGGTTAATATTAAATAGGGTGGATATGTCTTTTTCCTGCAAGGTATCCCTGCCTGCATGGGTGTAAAAATGATCAATCCGGTTATCGAAGGAGTGTTTAAGCTGTGCCATGATGTTGGTCAGTTGCCGGATACACTCCTGCTGGTCACTGGTATTGAATGCTTCAATCAATGCTTTGTAGAACCCGGTCAGTTGCTCTTTTAGTTCGTTATAGAGGTCGTACTGTACATCAACAATAGAGTTGCTGAGTTCCTGCCGGTCGGGATAGATATCTTTCATGCCCTTTGCGGAGTACATCGCATTCCTGACAGATTCTATCAGTTTATTCATCCTGCTCAGATCTTCCTTACGATGGTGATGCTCCAGCATTTTGGCATAAAAAGAAAGGATTTCGCCCTCTGTTTCTTTCAGCAGGTTGTACTTTTCTTTGTGCGATAAGGATTCGGTGAGTTTGGTCTGTTTGGTTTCGTACTGTTCAAATTCTGTATCGGGCATGCCCTTGTGTTCTATATGGAATCCATCCATATTTAAACGGATGGCGCGATCAATGAACAGTCCCGCTTCTTTTTCCATCATATCCACGGCAGTATCGGAGAGTTCCGGGCTGGTGAGGGGAAGGAAAACAGTTACTGTCAGTTTCTCCTCCTTAAACCTGTTTTCGAGGAAATCGCCAAAGCGGTTGAGAAAGAAATAGAAAACAATTACACCAACGATATTGATAAAAGTCTGGAACGCTACCAGTATAAAAATGGGGTCTTTGATACCAAGCGGGCCGCTGATGGTACGGATGATGGGCTCCAGCAATACAAAACCAAAAATGGAGGTAGACATGTTGAACATAAAGTTGCCCAGCGCTACCCGTTTTTTGGCAGGGATACCGCCGATAGCACCCAGTACCACTTTAATGGTAGTGCCCAGTTCGGCGCCGAGTACCAGTACAACGGCCGTTTCAATCGGGATAATTTTGGCATAAAGGGCACTCAGCGCAAGCGCCACCGTTGCAGAGCTGGTTTGAATGAGGGCGGTAATCACAAAGCCGATCAGTACAAAAACGAATCGGCTATAAGAGAGATAAGGCGTGAAATCGAAATGTTTAAACATGGAGTCCATGCTTTCCTTCATATACTGAAATCCAAGAAACAGAAATCCCAATCCAAGCAGAAACTTTGCAGCTTTAGCAACAAACGCCTTGTTTTTGAAAGCAATCATTGCAACGCCGGCAATACCAATGAGCGGCAGTGTAAGGAGGTTCAGCTCAACAGAAAACCCCAGCAGGGCAACCAGCCAGCTGTTAAAAGTGCCGCCTATATTGTTTCCCAGCACAACTGCCATCGCATTGCGCATGGTAAGCATACCGGCGCCCACAAAAGACAGCACCATCAGGTTTACGATGGAGCTGCTCTGCAGAATGGCCGTTATCACCAGGCCACTGATGATGGCAATGAATTTGTTGCGGGTATTTTTTTGCAGAAATAATTTAAAGGATCTTCCTTCCGCCTGTTTGAGCGATTCTTCCAGGTGGTTCATGCCATACAAAAAAAAGGCGAGGCCGGCCAGCAGCTTCCAGAATTCAGTCGTCGGCATTCATCAGGATTGTTGGGCAAAATACTTATTTACCATGGCCTGTTGTTCTGGCTCCGACATGCGATCGGTGGTTTCCAGTTTGATCCGGATATTCGCAAAATGAGCATCCTCTTTTAACAGGTTCATCAATTCGTTCTTGGCGTTTGTAGGGCCAAAGAGCAATACATGATCATATCCAAGGATCACTTTGGCGATTGCCTCATAGTAGCTTTTCTGTTGTCCCCTTTCTTTATTATGGAGCACTTCTTCTCCTTTGTGGATGGTTTCGGACTGTTCATTGGGGGTGAAGCGGGAAACGATGCGGATTTCCTTATCGGAAGAGCCTGCGGGTTCTATTGTGTGAGCACTGGCATGATCCATCCAGATGCCAATTTTAGCGGGAGTTTTCATAAAGCAAGATTTAAAAGTGAATAACCATTCGGTTACTCCTATAAAGTTAATGCTTTCTCAGTAGTTTGGGGCCGTACCAGAGCCAGAATCCGGTAATGGTAAAAATAAGCAGGGCAATGCCCATGATGGTAGTGTAAACCAGCTTGATGATGCCATCCGTATTAAAGTAATGGTCTAAAATGGAACCATCGTGGATCTTTTCGATATAATCAGATCTTCTTTGTTCAATGTGCAGCAGTTTGCCGGTAGCGCCATCCAGTTGAAGGCCGGTAAAATGTTGGGTAAATACGAATTTTACGGTCCCCTTCTCTTTTCTGATATCGATCCGGTCAATTTCTGTGGAAAGTTCCGGTGATACGGAATCGCGCAGATAACTGCAGGCATTCCGGTAAAGACTGTCGGTACTCAGCCAATCCTTCAGGTTGGTGGAACTGCCTTTATAAGTGGGCGACATAATGATGCCCCCGCTGTTTTTCTTCCAGCCCAAAATCAGTCCGGTCAGTGAGATCACAAAGAAGAATACAAATAGCAATGCTCCGGTATACCGGTGTATTTTCCGGAAAACCCGGAGCGTCTTTGCTTGTTCCTTTCTTTTGTTATCAATGGCCATGCAGAGGTGTTTGTTATAAAGTTAAGGCTGCTGTTGAATAAACAGGCGCTATTGGGGCAATTGACCGGCAGAAAGGGCCTTCCAATCGGTCTTTTGGATGGTATAGTTGAAATTGAGCGTGGGTGCCTCTCCAAAATACCGGTGCTCTTCTACACCGGTTTTAAGGGCGCCGATTTTTTCAATGGCTTTTTGAGAACGGATATTTCCAGCGCCGATGTGAAAAATCACAGCATCGGCAAAGCCAAAAGCATGCCCGATCATGAGCGCCTTGGCCGATCTGTTGTATCCCTTTCCCCAGCAGGATCTCGCATAAAAAGTATAACCGATTTCAATGGAATGCGCCGCCTCATTGTAGTTGCAGAAACGACTGCTTCCGATGGCTTCGCCGGTTTGGGTATCGGTGATCAGGAATGCGCCCCCCGATTCAATGGCGCCTTTAAAGAAATTTTCAAAGACGTCCCGGCGGTACCTGTTTTTATTGGGATGCTGTTCCCAGATCAGGGGATCGCAGGCAACCGCATATAATTTTTCAAAATCTTCCGGTTTTAAAGGGTACAAACTGACCCATTCGCTGGCAAGATGGCTGGGTTGTAAATCTGGATACATAGTTGGGTAATTGCTATAAGGGTAATTCAACAAAGAAGGTTGTGCCTTCGTTTACTTCACTTTCCAGCCATATTTTACCGCCGTGAGCCAAAACGATCTGCTTGCAGATATAGAGGCCCAGACCATAAGATTTTTCTCCGTCGGTCCCTTTTCTTTTGGCAGATGTATTCAAATCAAAAACCTGGGATTGCAGTTCTTTGGGAATGCCAATGCCCTGGTCGCTGACAGATAAGCGTAACTGATGATCGGTTTGTTCAATACTGAAAGTGATGCTGGCGCCTTTGGGGCTGAACTTTACCGCATTGGTAATCAGGTTGGAAATCACCCGCTTCATTTTTTCGGTATCTATCCGGATGATACTATTGCCGGCTGTATTGTTAATGTGGAGTTTCTGCTTTTTTTCCGAAATTTTTACCTTTACCAGGTTCTCACAATCGTTGATGAATGTTTCTATGGAGATGTCCTGTTTCTCCATAGGTTTATTGCTGAATGTAGAGGTAGAAAGAATATCGTTGATGAGGTTGAGTGAACTGTTACACGAGGATCGGATCACTTGTAATAATTCGGTTTTCTGGTGTTCGTCCTTCTCGTCAAAAATCAGCTGAACCAGGGTAGGAATGGAGGCGACCGGCGTTCTAAGATCATGGGCCACCAGCTTCAGGATACTGTCTTTTTCCCGGGCGTTTTTCTCCAGTTCCGAAACAGTGATTTCCAGGTGATCATTTTGTTCGTTGATTTTTTGATTCAGCAACTGTAACTGTTTTACGTTCCTGCGGCTCCTGTACCAGTTATACCATAAAATTAAAGCGGCAGAAATGACGGAGACCAGGAGCACAACAAATAAGATGATGTAAACCTGTTTCAGCTTGTTGTCGCTTTCCGCCTGCTGCAGCGCTCTTTGCCGCTCAAAAATGTCCAACTGCTTATTGATATCAATTTCGTAGACGCTTTTACTGGCAGCGTCAAAAGTTTCTTTTTCGGCATTGTAATGCTGCAGGTTTTTATACGCTTCCGCAATATTGTTTTTGCGATCGTTGTACTTCCACATCAGCCAGTGCCATTGAATGGAAGCCTTTTTGTTTTCAAAACCGGCAAGGGAATTCCTGATATCGGAGAGTGCAAGATTCAGGCTGTCCAACTGATTGTTTTCGTAATAGAGCGTGGCCAGTTTCAGGTAGCTGAACTGTGCATCATTCACATCACTTCCTTTTCGTAAATTGATGGCAACACTTTTTCGGAACATGTCTGCAGCGCCTTTTCTGTCGCCGCTTTTCAGCAACACATCTCCCAGGTTGCCGTAAATAACTCCCCTTGCCATTTCATTGAACCGGGCATTATCCGGGTTGATTTGGGTATTGGCAAGAATAAAATCAAGGGCTTTGTAGTAATAAAGACGCGCACTATCCGTCAGGCCGGCTTTGTAATAACTGAGTGCAATATTGTTGAGTAATTCCTGTTCGCGGAAAAATTTAACAAACCGCGTATCATGGCATCCCTGCGATTCAATGAAAGCCTGCTTAAAGTTGTCCTTGGCTTCCAGGTATTTTTCCTGTCGGTAAAGAATCATGGCAACCCGGTAACTGTATTCCTTACGGGCGCAGGAGTCTATCTTAATAGTATTATTTTGCCTTGCCTTATAATAAAAAGTATAGGCTTCGTTGTACTTCTGGTTAGTAAAATGCGCGTCTCCGTTGGCCAGATAGGCTTTCGTGAATTCATCGGGATAATCGTTAGGGCTCAGCCCTTTCAGGATCAGTAACATGGAGTCTGCGTACAGTTCGGCAGAATCGGGTTTTTTGATGTGAAAGCTATAGGCCCCGGCCTTGTATTCGAAGATCCGGATTTTATCGCTGATACCGAGTTCCTTGCCGGCTATGGCGGAATCTAGATAGGGGAGATAGTTGGTTCTGTAAGCAGGTAAGCCGGCAGACAGCTTGTTGATCAGGCTGTCTATTGCTGAACTTTCTTTGGAAAGATATGTCCCTTTGTTGCTACAACTGATAGCAAACACAAGCACAAAGAATAAGGTGGTATATGTATAAAGTGGTTTAAGCACCCCTGCTTTCATCTCTCTTGCTTTTAAAAAGGTACGCCTGATCTTTACAAGATAAAACAGTTTTCCCAAAGATTGGCAGCCTGTGAATAAGCTGGGAGCATTTACATCAAAAAAGATCCCCCGGTAACCGGGGGATCTGACGTGTATTGTAAGGAGATATTAGTAACGGTACATGTCGGATTTGAAAGGGCCGTTCTTGCTGATACCGAGATAGGCAGCCTGTTCGTTGGTCAATTCGTCCAGTACAGCGCCAACTTTGGCCAGGTGTAAACGGGCTACTTTCTCATCGAGGTGCTTCGGCAACACATATACTTTGTTTTCGTAGTTCTTATGGTTGTTCCATAATTCTACCTGCGCCAGGGTTTGGTTAGAGAAAGAGTTACTCATTACAAAAGAAGGGTGACCGGTAGCGCAACCCAGGTTCACCAGGCGTCCTTCGGCCAGAACGATTACGTCCTTGCCATCAATATTGTACAGGTCTACCTGGGGCTTGATGGTGTCTTTGGTATTGCCATAGTTGGCGTTCAGCCATGCCATATCAATTTCGATATCAAAGTGCCCGATGTTACAAACGATCGCTTTGTCTTTCATCAAACGGAAATGTTTTTCGGTGATAAGGTCGCGGCAGCCTGAAGCGGTAACAATGATATCGGCTTCTTTCACCGCTTCGATCATTGGTTTTACTTCAAAACCTTCCATTGCAGCCTGCAAAGCGCAGATCGGATCAATTTCGGTAACGATTACTCTGCAACCTGCACCTTTCAGGGAAAGGGCGGATCCCTTACCAACATCACCGTATCCTCCAACAACTGCAATCTTACCGGCCATCATTACATCGGTAGCCCTGCGGATGGCATCCACCAGAGATTCCTGGCAACCGTATTTATTATCAAATTTGGATTTGGTAACGGAGTCATTTACGTTGATTGCAGGAATAGGTAAAGTTCCTTTTGCCATACGCTCATATAAACGGTGAACACCGGTAGTGGTTTCTTCGGACAACCCTTTAATATTGGCCACCAATTCAGGATATTTATCAAATACCATATTGGTTAAATCACCGCCATCATCCAGGATCATGTTCAAAGGACGGTCAGCGCCGCCAAAGAACAAGGTTTGCTCAATACACCAATCCGCTTCTTCCTGGGTTTGGCCTTTCCATGCAAAAACACCCACACCGGCAGCGGCAATAGCAGCGGCAGCCTGGTCCTGAGTGGAAAATATATTACAGGAACTCCATTTTACTTCGGCACCCAGTGTAACGAGTGTTTCAATCAACACGGCAGTTTGAATGGTCATGTGCAGGCAACCGGCAACACGCGCACCTTTCAGCGGCTGAGATGCACCATATTCTGCACGCAATGCCATCAAACCGGGCATTTCGGCTTCTGCTAAACGGATTTCCTTACGACCCCAGTCGGCCAGGCTGATATCAGCCACTTTATATTTCAGGCTGAAATCGAGTGATGAAGCTAATGTAGACATAGTAGAATTTTTATGAGGAGCAAAGGTATATTTAAAGAATAAAATGAGTATAATAATTATTTAATTAGAATAAAATTCTAATTATTGTACATTTAGTAGTATAAATAACTTGTTTTTTATGTCAAGACCATCTCAAAAAGCCGATTCCACTATTCCTGCATCGCTGGATGCCAAAGACCTGGCGATCCTGAAGTTGCTTCAGCACAACGCCAGAATTACCGTGAAGGAAATTTCCGACCAGGTCAACCTCAGCACCACCCCGGTGCATGAACGGATCAAGCGGATGGAAGAAAGCGGCGTGATCAAACAATATGCTACCCTGGTGGATCATACCAAAGTGAAAAAAGGGTTGATGGTGATTTGTTATGTATCCTTAAAGCAACACGACAAAACTGCTGGCGGCAAGTTTATTAAACGCATGCACGAACTCAACGAAGTGATCGAGTGCTACAATATTTCAGGCGAATTTGATTTTATGCTTAAAGTGGTTGCGGAGAGTATGGACGCCTATTATGATTTTCATGTAAACAAACTCAGCCAGGCCGAGAACATCGGGCATGTGCAATCCGTATTTGTGATGGGGGTGATTAAACAGACACATGTGTTGGTACATTGAATCTCAGTCAATCAGTTTAATTAATTTCCGTTTAATAGCGGTAATAACCAAAGCTGTTCTGCTGTTTACCTCTAGTTTCTGAAAAAGCGAATTTCTGTAATTTTCAACGGTTCTTGGGCTTACATGCAAAACGAATGCAATTTCAGCATAGCTGAGATCTGTTGGCAGCATTTCCAGAAATTTTCTTTCGTTCGCACTTAATGAATGCAAGTCGTGCTTTTTATTAAACTTAGCTGTTAAAGGCTCTTTGTTATTAAAATATTCTTCTTTCACCCATTCATCCAGATGTCGGCCCGAAGCATGTACTATTCGGATTACATCTGCCAATTTTATTCCCGAGTCGGATTTTAGAATGAAGGCGACGCCTCCTGCCTGAATAAACTTTTTAACTACTGACTCTGAATGATGCATGGAGAGGGCTATTAATTTTATATGGCTGTACTTTTCTGTCACAATTTTGGCAAGCTGAATCCCATCCAGAACAGGCATGTCAATATCAGTGATGATTAAATTGGTTTCAGGTTTCGAAGGCAGTCTCTCCAGGCATTCCAGCCCGTTGGAGGCATCAAATGAAACCTTTATTCCGCGCTCTCCCGAAAAAAAAGAAATTAGCCCCTCTCTAAGTATTGCATGGTCATCTACAATTGCCAGGTTGATCACGATTCTATAGTTCGATTTTAGGAAACAGGTTACTTATCCAACTAGGAGGGTGTTTATTGGCTACTAACAGTGGTGAAAGGTAGGCGTTTATTCAGCGCAAATAATACTTAATATGTTAACGGAAAGTAATATTCCATTTGTGGGTAAAAAACGTTTTTTGACGTTCTTTTTTTTAAAATTTATTTTATAGGGTATTGATTGCGCTTGTTTTTTATGTGGATAGAATACGTTTTTTAACTGTATCTCAGCTTATTCCATTTGCATAATCTTGCTATTCAATCCGACACTGTGAAAGCAATTTTACTTTCAACTCTTTTTTGTTATTTTTTTTACAATCATTCTTTTGCCGGGAGTGAAGCCCGTGACTCATTACAGAAAAGTAACTCTTCTCATCTAACTCATGACCCTGATAGATTATTTGGTCATTTGATTAATTCCTATGAAAAAAGCGAAAAATTGTTGGTGCAGAAATCGGAGAAATGGATTAAAAGATTGAAACGACAAGAAAAGACGCTGCAAAAAAGAATAGAAAAAAACGGTGCGGATATAAGCAAGCAGCTACCACAAAGCAGTAATAATTTTTATTCAAAAATTCAGCAGCAGGTAGTGTCAGCATCCCCTGTTAGTTCTTCAGGCGTCTATATCCCTCAAATAGATAGTTTGACTGTTTTGACTGATTATTTTAATCAGGTAAGTGAAAATGGGCGAATGCAAAACATACCCAACCCGGAAAAAATTAAAGACCTCTCCGGAAAGCTGAAATCTGCATTAAACAATCTGCAAGGAGCTGCCAGTATTCAGCAGCAACTGAATGAGAGGAAGGAGCAACTACGTAAAATAGCGGAAGCATCCGGCATAAATAAAGAATTCAGGAAGTATCAGGAGCAGTATTATTATTATAAAAGGCAGGTTAATGAATATAAGAGAGTACTTGAAAATCCGGATAAGGCCTTTAAAAAACTGATGTCATACGTACGGGATATTCCTGAGTTTAAAGCTTTTTTGAGAAAAAACAGTCAATTGTCCAGGCTGTTTCTACCGCCTGACCCATTGTCCAATAGTGCTTCGCTGATTTCCGGGCTTCAGACGCAGTCTGGAGTGCAGGCCTTAATAGGCCAGCGATTCTCGGGAACTAACCCGGCGGGGATGATGCAACAGCAAACTGATCTGGCAAAGGAAAAATTGAATGAACTAAAAGAAAAAGTAAGGAAAGTTTCCGGCGATCAAAATGAGTCGGATATGCCGGATTTTAAGCCAAACGGGCAAAAAATAAAATCATTTTTCAGACGACTTGAGTACGGAATGAATGTCCAAAGCGCTAAACGCAATAACCTGCTACCTGTAACAACTGATTGGGCTTTTTCAGTAGGATATAAATTAAGTGACAAAAGTACAATTGGTATTGGAGCAGCGTATAAAATGGGATGGGGGGACGGATTTCAACGAATTCAAATTACAAATGAAGGAATAGGCCTGAGATGTTATGTTGAAATGAAACTCAAAGGCAGTATTTGGATTTCAGGTGGCTATGAGCAAAACTACTGGGCGCGTTTTGGCAGGATTAGTCAGTTAGAGTCAGTTAAATGGCAGGAAAGCGGTTTGATTGGCATTAGTAAAAAATACCGGCTTGTTAAGAAGACAGGGAATTTACAATTATTGTGGGATTTTCTGAATCGGCAAACAGGACCGGCTTTGCAGTTTAGAACAGGGTTCTCATTCTAAATATAGTTTCAAAGAATTTTAAAATTAATTCAATACTCAATAAGATGAAAAAAGCAACTTACTTTATCCGAAAACCTCTTTTTCTTGCGTTTATTACTATTATGATCAGCATGCCCGGCCGGGTATTTGCTTATTATGCCGGAACGGCAGATGTGGCAAAATACAACGTAAGAGATTTTAATGCGCTGGGGGATGGTGTTACTGATGATATTGCTGCAATTAATCGTTGTATTGATACGGCTGTTGCGCATGGAGGTGGTATCGTATATTTCCCAACTACCAATGCAGCCTATGTAGTGTCAGCTCCGATTATTCTTCCTTCAAATATTGTTTTGTTGGGAGATAATAAACGCGGGCTTACACAAAGTCGTATTAAACCAAGCGCAGGCTACAATGGGCATTTAATAAGATCTAAAAACTATGGTGATTCGTTAATTCAGTATTCGGGTATTGTAGGGCTGTATCTTGACGGGTCTACAACAACATGGACTGCCATTTCACTGTATGCACATAGTAGTACAATTGAAGATTGTACCATTCGTTTCTGTTATACCTACGGTATAGAATTAAAAGGTGTCAATGGCTCTAATCTTGGTTTGAATAATACCATAACCAATAATTTTTTGCAAGGATTGGATAATGTAAAATTCTATAACGCAATAATGGTTGATTATTACACGGCAGATATTGAAATATCGGGGAATTATATTGAAAGGTGTACAGAAGCAGCCATAAAACTCAGGTCTTATAATAACCGGGTAATTAATAATCATATTTTCTATGTGGGAACGCATATTCAACTGGATGAGACACAGGAAAATATTATTACCTCTAATTATCTTGAATATGCAGATAATGCAAGCATCAAGATAGCGAGCGGGTCAAACATTAACTACACCGTTGATGCTATAATATCTGAAAATATATTTCGGAATATTAATATGTCGCAAAGTACATCTGTAAATGGTGTTGTAGAGGTTAATGGATACAATACAGAAGGCTTTATTGTTAAAAATAACCGGCTGAGAAAAGACAACAACGTTACTGCCGGGGCTATTCCTTATTTTGTTTATGTTTCTGACACTTCCCGAAAGGAGCATTCTGTGTTTGATAATGTATGGCAAGGTACATTAATAGCTCAATATGAAACCAATATACGTACTCCTTTTTCAGTAAATCGCAGTCTTGGATATGTTGGGGTAGGTGTAAATAATCCCACTACAAAATTTGCAGTGAACGGAGATATTGCAGCCAAGAAACTCAAAGTTTCTCAACTCGGCTGGCCCGATTATGTTTTTGAGGCGGGCTATAAATTAAAGCCGCTTCATGAGGTAGAATCATTTATTAAAACGAATAAACACTTACCCGGTGTTCCTTCTGCAAAAGCAGTTGAAGAAAAAGGATTGGATGTAGGGGATGGGCAGGCAGCATTGCTGAAAAAAGTAGAAGAACTCACTTTATATATTATACAACTCCGAAAAGATGTGAATCAGCAAAAAGCAATTAATAAGAAACACGCCCTTCTGATCAGGAAAGCCAGGAAATAAGGTTGGAAAGGAATCCATCGCTTTCGTAGTCGGGTGACAATTCATGATGTTGAAATAACTATATATGATTAAGAAACTTCTTTTTATCTCCTTTAAAATGTTGTTGTGTATCTACAGTATCTCTCAAACGGGGCCTTATATCCCTAAAGTAATTCCGCCTTCTCCTGATGCGTCAAGCCTCGGAAAATATGGGGAAATACCTGTTGGGAAATATACCGGCGCTGCCAGTTTGAGTGTGCCTATTTACACAATTTCTACAGGAGGAATTCAAATCCCAATTTCGTTAAGTTATAATGGCAGTGGAATTAAAGTAGAGGAGCAGGCCAGTTGGGTTGGATTGGGCTGGTCTCTAAATGCAGGGGGAGCAATAGCAATCAGCACTGTTGGCCTTTCGGATTTTAGGCCTAATTCAGGTTTTCTTAATCATTCGTATGACCTGACAACATTCCCCGCATTGTCGGAGCAGGATAAAAAAAATATGGTAACCCTTATCAGTAACGGAAGTCTGGATATTGACCCCGATATATATATGTATAATGTAAACGGAAATTCAGGAAAGTTTATCATTGATAAGTCTGCCATGAAAGCAATATCTGTACCTAGAAATGATTTGCAGGTAAATTTGCCCGGAACAACGCCCGGGAATGAATGGGAGATTCTTGATGCCAAAGGAAATAAATATATTTTTAATGCAAAGGAAACTTCTGTGGCGGATGACAGAATCGGGCACGTACATACGTTTAATTCAACCTATTATCTAACAAAAATTATTACGAATACCAATGCGGAGATAATTTTTAATTATCAATCATATAGTAGCCTTTATTATATTAGAAATTCAAGTTCAAAGGATTATGTAGATCCGTTAAACCTGAACCAGACAGATCCTGGCTGTTTACAGACTTACAGCGAAAATTACTCATTAATAGAGATACAGGGTAAGCGCATTGAGTCGATTGTATGGGCAGGCGGAAAGGTTGTCTTTAAAAAGAATCAGACTTTTAGGGAAGATATATTAAATGATTATAACCTTCAATCGGTAGAAATACATAATGAACAAGATTCAGTGCTGAAGAAGTTTAATTTCGCATACGATTATTTTGTGGGTTCAGAATCCGGTTATCCTTCCTTTTTAACCAGTCAGATGCCTAATAAACGGCTGCGACTCTTGTCGGTTACTGAATCAGATTCAGCTAATAACAGTTTAAGTCCTTATAGTTTTGAATACAACGATGGGGTGCCATATTATTTCACCAGGGCCCAGGACTTATGGGGATACTATAATGGTGTTGATGCGAATCAAACGCTACTGCCTAAAACAAGCGCTACCCTTGGGGATGCCAATAGGAAAACAAATGAAGTATTTGCCAAAGCCGGAAGTATAAAGAAAGTTACCTATCCTACCAACGGGACTTCTGAATTTTTCTATGAATCTAATGACGCTTTAATACCTGTTTCGGAATTTTATAAATACGATGAACCTCTTTATTCGCCAACCTTTGAACCGGCTGATATTGCTGTAAGTCTGGCAGCAGGGCAGCATTTGGCAAGTTTCACTGCACCTGCCTCAATTAACGGAAATGATCTGCTCAAAAGGTTTAATTATACTATAACTTTTCCAACCTCTATTAATTGCCCGGGAACCAACAGGGATTGCACTGGTAATCTTGAAATATTATTAACTTCATCAGATAACCTCCATATTATTGACCTTGTTGCAGCCGGGACTTTTGTGAATGGGGTCTCGTCTGGTGAGATATGGTTGCAGGCCGGAAAAACTTATTCCCTGACAAAATACGGTAGTGGAAACGGTAATAATACTATTTGCCAGGTAACAGGTAAAAATAACGCGCAAATATTTACTGTAAATGGAGTTCCGTCCATCAATGTTAAGGTGGGTGGATTAAGAATATCTTCTATTGTGTCTAATCCCACTACGGGAGTAAATGGTGTTAAGAAATTTTTTTACCACTCTAATGTGCAGGCGGCTGAAAATGAAAAATTACTGCAACCATCTTCCGGTACCTTGTCTTCTTATCCTGAATTTAGTTACCATGTTACAGAAACAGGGCCAAACTATTTATGCGCAAAGTACAGCATGTCGGCTAATTCCGTGGCGCCAATGGCTGTAAACGGAGGGAGTGTTGCCGGATATAAATTCTGCCAGGAAGTTTCCGTTTCGCCAACCGAGCAACAAAAAACAATAACTGAATATTTGTCTACTCAGGATTTTCAGGATTCCTATAGTTATACCTATCCGTTTGTGAATGAACAATCCAGGGATTATTTAAGGGGGTGGGTGCTGGATGAGAAGAAGTATAGGATGAACGGAGCTTCGTTTGAGTTGGCGGCTCAGGATTCAAATACCTATAATTACGTGGAAACAACTTATTTAAGCGTAGTAGGCGCTAAGAATGGATGTGTAGATTATTATACCAATAGCAGTTTGGGTACCAGGGAATGTCAAAACACTATTTTCAAGAATTATCGACTCTCGACAAAATGGTTTTACAAAAAATCGACCCTGCAAAAACTATTTCAGGATTCAACTTTATATTTAAGCTCCCTTACCAACTATTTTTATGATAATGATTTGAACCTTCAACTGACCAGGACTGAAACAACTGATAGTAAGGGTGATTCGATACGAACCACCCTGAAATATCCCCATGATTTTGCTGTGGCCCCCGCCAGCCCTTTGAATGTGTATGATAGTATGGTCAATAAACACAGGATAGGGGAAGTGGTTGAGGAAATTAAAACCAATGTTACGGCTAATAAGGAAATTCAACGTGTCAGGAATAATTTTGGATCGTTTCAAGGTGCTCAACTGGTAATGCCATCTTCCATACAAAAAAGTATCAGCAATGGAATACTTGAAAACGAAATACTGTTTGACAATTATGATTCAAAAGGAAATCTCATTCAGTATACCAAAAGGGATGGGACTATAGTAAGCATTTTATGGGGCTATAACTCGCAATATCCTGTTGCTGAAATTATTAATTCAACCTATACAACAGTATCCTCCAATATTTCTCAAACAGTTCTGGATAATCCTGCTGATGATGTTACTCTGCGGAATCATTTAAATGGGTTGAGAAGTATCCCCGGTGCGATCGTGACTACCTACACTTATAAACCCATCGTTGGTAAATCCAGTGAAACGGATCCGAGAGGCAGAACTACGTACTATGAATATGATACACTGGGTCGCCTGCAATATATACGCGATCACGACCATAATATCATCAAGAGCTACGAATATCAATACCGGCAAGTCCAAAATTAACCCGCAAAAAATATATTATGCGTAAGCATCTGGTTTATTTAATGTCTTTTTGTTTCCTGTTGTTTAGCGGCCTATTTGCTCAAAACAAGCCTGGCGTTGGAGCAATCCCTTCCGGAACAGCAGTTGCAATGCCTGGGGCCTACCCCAGTGGTGTTAAGGTTAATTATATCCGTACCCGTAAAGCCTTATCCCCAATAACAGATACGGCTGTATTTAGAACCTCCGGTTACGGGCAGGTCGGAGAAGCTACCCAATACATAGATGGTTTGGGGAGGCCTCTGCAAATAGTACAAAAACAGGCAACACCATTACTAAAAGACCTGGTATCAGCAACGGTATATGATGAGTTTGGCAGGGAACAGTACAAATATCTGCCGTATGCGTCAACCGAAGAAACCGGAGCCTTTAAATTAACCCCATTTGTGCAACAGCAAGGGTTTATGCAAACACAGTACAGTGGTGAACAGGTATTTTATAGTCAAACACAGTATGAGCCTTCTCCACTTAGTCGCGTTACAAAAATTATGGGAGCCGGTAATAGTTGGGCTGGAAGCGGCAGAGGTGTGGAGACGGAGTATCGTTTTAATGATATAGATGATCAGGTAAGGGTATGGACAATTGGGAATGGGGAAAATGACATACCATACACTAATGCAGTATATGGCGTGGGTGAGTTGCATGAACAGCATACAATTGATGAACATAGTAAAAAAGTTGTGGAGTATAAGGACAAGGACGGCAAAGTGATTTTAAAAAAAGTGCAGATAAGCGATGCCCCATCAGAACATTATACAGGCTGGCTATGTACATTTTACGTGTATGATGATTTGGGTTTGTTGCGATTCGTGATTCCGCCTAAGGCAACAGTTGAATTGGCTGTAAATAATTGGTCTTTTACAGCGGAACAGGTGAATGAGCTTAGTTTCAGGTATTATTATGATGGACGCAACCGTATGATAGCCAAAAAAGTACCCGGCGCCGGCTGGGTGTACATGGTGTACGACAGGAGAGACAGGTTAACATACACACAGGATGCCAACATGCGCAACCAAGGCAAGTGGATAGTCAGTTTATATGATAACCTGAACCGGCCAACTACTACAGGTATGGTTGCATATAGCGGTACAAGAGATCAATTGCAGACTTTATTGGATGCCCGCTTTGATGCTGCTGTGTCTACCAGTACCATTGTAAATTTTACGGCACCGGATATTTTATATGTAAATGAAAGACAAGCCGGCAAGCCTGTTTACCGGGCGGTGAATGAAATACAGTTTACCGGGGAATTTACCAGTGAACCGGATGGGAATTTTGAAACAATACTGGCGCCCGCTGTTGTAAATACACAAACTGTTTTGCAGAACTATAATCCATTCCCTGATGGAGCTAATTTTATAGCACTTACATTAAATTCATATGATGATTATACTGCTGCATCAAAGCAATATAGTACCGCTGATAATAGCAAATTAGGGGCGGGCAATAACGCATATCCGGAATCATTGCCATCATCGGCAAGTGTATTAACAAAGGCGCTTCCGACTGTTGTTAAAACCAGGGTTATAGAAAAAATCAATGATTTATCCGCTGGTAACTGGTTGGAAACAGTTATGTATTATGATGATAAAGGTCGGGTGATACAAACGCAATCGGAAAATTATAAAAATGGAACGGATATAGTAACTACCCGTTACGACTTTACTGACAGGCCAATATCTGTATATCAGTTGCACAATAATCCAGCCGGAGCCGAAGTTGCCCGGACTAAAACAGATATGGAGTATGATTTTGCAGGGAGATTATTAAATATTAAAAAAACATTGAATGATAATTCTGCAACCACACGTTATATTGTACGTAACGAGTATGATGAACTTGGTCAATTGAAGAACAGGCAATTGGGGCAGTATGCCAACAACAGCAATCCCCTGGAAAACCTGCAATACAATTATAATATCCGTGGATGGTTGTCTGGTGTGAATAAGGATTATGCTACAGGTGGTCCCAGTCGTTGGTTTGGGACGGAGTTGAGTTATGACTGGGGCTTTGAGGAAAATCAATTCAATGGCAATATAGCGGGAGTAAAATGGCGGAGCAAAGGGGATGGGGAGCAGCGGGCTTTTGGATATGGGTATGACCCTTCAAATAGGATAATAAAGGCCGATTTCACCCAGAACACCGGCGGCGCCTGGAACAAATCGGCCGGGCTGGATTTTAGTATGAAGATGGGCGACGGGCAGAACCCTAATACAGCCTATGATGCCAATGGCAATATACTGGGTATGCAGCAATGGGGCTGGAAGACAGGCGGCAGTACACAGATTGATAACCTGAGTTATGGATATAACAGCAGTAGCAACAAACTCAGCACGGTAGCGGACGCTATAACAGCCGATCAAAAACTAGGCGATTTTACGGATAAGAATACAAGCGGAGCAGATTACGGCTACGATGCCAACGGCAACCTGATAGAAGATAAGAACAAGGATATTG
>JAECQP010000028.1 GCA_015999745.1 Sphingobacteriia bacterium
TTTTAGTGTAGCAAGATCTTCGGGAAGTTCTTTCATTTCAAAATAGGGGATTAAAGAAGACAGGCAGCTTTCCAGTAAAGGATGATTGTTGAAACAATTTATTACCGGCGATTCCAAAGCTGTTGGTTTCACATGCAGGTTTTTGTAAAAATCCCTCAGCCTCGTTGTGGATAAGTGCATCACTACCGTTTTATGCGGCTGACCGTTTTTAGGATAATTTATAATCGTTGCCAGTTGATTTCTCGGGATTAAAAAAATGTCCCCTTTCTTAAAAAAATAAGTAGCATCAGCCTGAACAATTTTTGTTTCACCCGAAATGAACCAAATCAGCATATGGTGCTCGAACATTACGTCCGATTTGAAAAATTTGTCCTCATAACAGGAAAGTTTAATATCGTCTGTTATATACTTTGCTTTATATTCCATACCACCTGGTTATTGCTGTTACAAAAATAGCATTATATAAAAACAAATCAATGAAGCTCAAACGGGATGCCTGTCATTTCTTCGCTTAACGTCCACAATCGTTTGGCGTTGGTTTCGTCCAATGAATACAGCCTTACTCCTTTTGAGGTAGATGAATCAGGCGCCAATCCGGCAATGTCTGCATCTTCACAATACACGCCTCCTATATGATTGAGCATCGGGCTGGTAGCGCACCAAACGGTGGTGGCAGCGCCTTGCGGGATCGTTTTTAACGATGCTGCTACCTCTGGTAAAATATTGCCATCCGCATCACAGAAACCCATTTGCAGAAACAATTCCAACGATGCCTCCCGGGCTAATTCAGTTCCATTGATAGCACCCGGGTGCAATGAATAAGCCCTCACATTAAATGCTTTGCCACCATGGTCTAACTGGAGGGCAAATAAATTGCAGGCGGTTTTTGATTGTCCATAAGCCTGCAGCGTTTCATATTCCCGGTGTAAAAAATTGGGGTCTTCAAAATGGAAATCCCCGAATTGATGTCCTTGAGAAGATACATTAATTACCCTGGCGCCATTGGCTTCTTTGAGTGCAGTCCATAGCCTCGCCGTGAGCTGAAACTGTGCCAAATAATTAGTGGCTAACTGTGATTCAATGCCACGGCTGTTTCTGCGTAAGGGAACCCACATAATGCCCGCATTGTTGATGAGCAAATGAAGCGGCCTGCCCGACGCTAAGAATTTTTCTGCAAAAGCATCAATTGAACCGGGATCTATCAGGTCCATTGTTTCCAATTCTACATTGGCAATTCCTTCCAGATTTCTCTTTGCTTTTTCAATATCTCTTGCAGCGACTATTACTGTTGCCCCTGCTGCTGCAAGCGTTTTAGTGGTTTCCAGACCGATGCCTGTGTTGCCGCCTGTTACGATTGCAATCTTTCCTGTAAGGTCAATGCCCTTGATTACATCATTGGCGGTTGATGTTGCGTTAAAGCCTGAGCCTATTGGTTGCTGCAACGCTCCCTGATCATTGTTTTGTCTCATCTGTATAAATTTTAATTGTTTTTTGATGAGACAAAACTAGACAGCCTGCTTCTTAATGGCTTTGTTTAAACGTCCGAATATGCTTTGTTTAAAAGTCCGGTTTTCCGAAAATATGTTGGTCGTAAGCTTACATTAACGGGCCAGTTTAATCGCATTCAGCCAGTCAATAATACCCAATTGAACTTTGGAGGCCACCTGTGTATGAAACAGGGGCTTTACAATTCTTTTTTCATCGGCCTCATTACTCACAAAGGCAATCTCCACTAAACAGTTCGGAAATTCCGTGGGGGAGTTCAAGGCAAAATTGAAATGCCCGATGTTGCCAAATTCTTCCAGTTTCAGTTCCAACATTCGTTTGAGAACTGACTGGGTGAGGGGCCTGAAGCCAATATGCTTGTAATAGGTACTGACGCCCTTAATGGCCGGATTGGCGCTGGAGTTCAGGTGGAGGGAAATCAGGAGATCGGGATTTTGCTCCTGCAGCCAGAGGATCCGGTCTTTATTGTCGAAGCTGGTATCACTGGTCCGGGTCATGATGACTTTCTTCACTTTTAATTTTTTCAGCGATTTTTCCAGGGCTTTGGCAAAACGCAGGGTGTATTCTTTTTCAGAAGTGTTGAGTACCGGCCCGGTTGCACCGGCATTGGTTCCTCCATGCCCTGCATCAATAGCAACGGTGAGCTTTCGGATGTCCAGTACGGCGGGCTGGCGTTTCACGCGCAATTGCAACATACTTCCTTTGTAGCCGATGCTGTATCCCCAGTGCTGCTGGTGTTTCAGTTCAACAGTAACCCGTACCACGTCATCTTCCACCTGGTTGTAATACACATTTTTTACTTCCTTCAGGCTACTGAGCTGGGTAACCCAGTTGGTATTGCTTTGTACACCATATACGTCAATCATGATCTTTGAAGGGGTCGTTTCCATCCAGGTTTTGTAAGGCAGTTTCTCTTCCAGGTTCATATTCACATAATCGAACAGGGAATCGCCCTTGGCTACGAATGATCCGGTGAGGTAGAACGGCTTTTTAACAGGGGAGGCGGAATCTGCCTTTACAAATGATTTATCGAGGTATGCAGTATGCCATTTGGACAACTGTACCGTGTACATTCCTTTCACCGAATCAACAATCTTCAGCAATACATTGGTGTCTATATACCCCATTTTGGCGCCCCCCAGCCTGTCTTCGCCCTGGCCATATGCCAGGGCAGGCAGCTTACCTGTTGTGCGTCCGTATACGGGAACCGCCGGAGAGCCGGTTTGTGCGGCAGCGCTTAAGGTGATCATTACTGCCAGTAAAATGGGGATCTGTTTCATCTGTTGAAGGTAAAAAAACGACCGCATATACCATAAAAAAAGCGCCCGCAATGCAGGCGCTTTGAATTATTAATTGAACCGGATTACAGTTTGTATCCGTTGTCTGCTACCAGGCGATCTGCAATCCTTCTGCGGGCATCTTTGGTGTTGTAAGGTTCCACTTTGGTGAAACGCTTCAGGCCAATATGCATCATGCGCAGTTCATCACCGTCTGCAAATGCGTTCAACGCATCTTTGCCGGCTTTGTTGATGCGGTCTGCTGCATCGTACAGGTAGGTCCTCATCATATCGGCATACAATGTTGTTGCAGCTTCTCCTTTATCCCTGGTCAGTTTCATTACACGGAGCAATGCACTTTCCACATGGAATAACTCAATAGACATATCTGCAATATTCATCAGTATTTCCTGTTCTTTGTCGAGCTGCATCATCAATTTTTGTACTGCTGCACCTGCAACCATCAGGATGGCTTTCTTAAAATTGGCAACTGCCTTCAGCTCTTTGGCAAAAGGGCCATCGTCATCGCTACCGAAATCAGGAATGCTCATCAGTTCTTTCTGAACAGTCATGGCAGGCCCCATCAGATCCAGTTTGCCTTTCATGGCACGCTTCAGTACCATGTCTACCGTCAGTAAACGGTTGATTTCGTTGGTACCTTCGTAAATCCGGTTAATACGGCTGTCGCGGTAAGCTTTGGAAATGATGTACTCATCGCTGAATCCGTTACCACCATGAATCTGCACGCCTTCGTCCACCACAAAATCAAGCGCCTCGCTACCGAATACTTTCAGAATGGCACACTCAATGGCGTACTCTTCTGCAGCGCCCAGCAGCGCTTCTGCGAAGGATTTGCCACCCGCTGCCAGTTCATGTTCCTTATCGTCGATCCATTTAGCAGTGCGGTAAAGCGCACTCTCACAAACCCATAAACGAATGGCCATCTCAGCCATTTTATGTTTGATGGCGCCAAATTTGGCGATGGATAATTTGAACTGCTCCCTGGTAATGGCATATTTAACAGAAATATCAGTTGCTTTTTTAGCACCGCCCAAAGTGGCAGCACATAATTTCAGGCGACCGATGTTCAGGATATTAAAGGCTATGATATGTCCCTTGCCGATTTCACCCAGTACATTTTCTACAGGAACCTTGCAGTCCTGGAAATACAGTTGAACAGTAGAAGATCCCTTGATGCCCATCTTGTGTTCTTCGGGTCCTTGTGTAAATCCCTCTGTGCCGCGTTCCACAATGAAGCCGGTGAATTTGTCTCCGTCAATCTTGGCGAATACGGTGTATACATCCGCAAAACCACCATTGGTGATCCAGCATTTCTGTCCGTTCAGGATATAGTATTTTCCATCGTCGCTGAGTTTGGCTACGGTTTTTGCACCCAGCGCATCACTCCCGCTGTTGGGCTCCGTTAAACCATAAGCGCCTTTCCATTCGCCACTGGCCAGTTTGGGAATGTATTTTTGTTTTTGTGCCTCTGTACCAAAATAGAGAATGGGGAGGGAACCGATACCGGTATGCGCTGCTATGGCGACAGAAAAAGAATGACCACCCCCGAGTCCTTCGTTAACAATGGTGGAAGTGATAAAATCCTTACCCAGCCCGCCGTAGGCTTCCGGGAAAGAGGTAGACAATAATCCCTGCTCTCCTGCTTTTTCCATCAAAGATGGAACGAGGCCAGGCTCCTGCTTATCGATCCTTTCCACAATAGGAAGGATCTCTGTTTGCAGAAACTGCTCGCACATATCCATTACCATGGACTGTTCTTCGTTGAAATCTTCCGGAATGAAGGTTTCATACGGGTTGCTTTCTTTGATAATCCACTCGCCGCCCTGAAGGGCTTTTGCTTTGTTGGTGGCTTCCATTGTCGTTAGTTTAAATGTTTATTATTTAAAAGTCCTTATACCTGTTAACAGCTATTTGTCTATGATATCCGGAACACCTCCCGTAAGGTTATCATACACCCGCTGAAAAACGGATTTTACAATTTCAATCTCCTGCTTGTCTACCCCTACCAGCGCCTCACTCATGGTCTGGTTGGCCAGGTCGATGGTGATATCCTGTAAAGCATAAGCCGCATCGGTCAGTTGCACCAGGTTGATTCTTCTGTCGGTAGGAGAGGCGATTCTTTTAACCAGTTTCTGCTTCTCCAGGTTATCGATCAGCCGGGTAATGCTCGGTTTATCGCGAAAGGTTCTGTTACAGAGTTCCTGCTGACTCAGTTTATCTTCTTTCCATAAATGGTACAATACACTCCATTGCTCAATCGTAATTTCCAGCCCTGCATTTCTAAAATTCTTTTGCAGCCTTCTTGCTACTGCGGTAGACGCCATTCCGTTGATAACGCTGTATAATTCCCCTCTTTTAAATTCTCCCCGCTTAATTTGGTTGTTTGACATATAGTTAGTTATGCAACTAATTTCAAAATAAGTTCGTTTCTTTGATACTACCAAGAATAAATTGGTAAAATTTAGCCTGATCGCCCATGAGCAGCCAGTTTATACCATTCGGCCCTTCCAGATTTCATTACAAGCGTTATGGAACAGGCCCCCGCTGGATATTTTGTTTCCATGGTTATGGGGAACTGGCGGAGCGTTTTGCCATTTTTGAACCCTATCTGGGCAGTGAATTTACCCTGGTGGCCATGGATGCTCCTTTTCACGGGCAAACCGACTGGCAGGGGGAACTGCTTTTTCAACCGGAGGAACTGGTAGACCTGATGAGGCAAATAATGGGCGGCTCGGGGGAACCCGTGATTTTATTCGGATACAGTATGGGTGGAAGGATGGCTTTAAAAGTATTTGAACTGATGCCGGAACAGGTCAGCCGTATGGTGCTGGTAGCGCCGGATGGATTGCATAAAAATAAATGGCAGTGGTTTACCACCCAGACCAAACTGGGCAACCGGATCTTTAAACATGCCATGCACCATCCCGGTTTGTTGTTCAGCCTGCTTGGAGCAGCGGAGCGGTTCAACCTGCTCAACCGGAGTATCAGCAAATTTGTCCATTATTACCTGGACGATGCGGTAACCCGAAAAGAATTGTATAAAATCTGGACCACCACCCGCCGGTTCAGACCTGATCTCCGGAAAGTGAAGCCATTGATCGGCCGCCATAAAGTGCCGGTACGGCTGATTTTCGGAAAGCACGATCGAATCATCGTTTCCAAACGGGGGCACCAGTTCAGTCGTAAGATGGAGCACCTGATACAGGTAAATGAGATTGAAGCAGGCCACCAGTTGCTGCAGGAAAAATATGCTAAAATCATTGCTTCGTTTTTTGTATCGTGATAATGGTTTTCTTTGTTGTAGATGATCGCAATCTTTTTATCATTAACCATATTGGGAGTAACTGCTTATTGCCTGTTGATCGGGATTTACCGTTATTGGTTCCTGCGGCTAAAAATATACCGACCCTCAACGGCTTTGAGTCCCCAAACAAGATTCACCATCATCATTCCTGCAAGGAATGAAGCCTCCTCCATTGTTCATTGCCTGAATAGTATCCAGCAACTGGCTTACCCGCCGGATATGCTGGAGGTAATTGTGGTGAATGACCATTCTACCGATGGAACGCCTGATATTGTGCTGCAACGGAGGGAGCAGTTTCCTTCATTAAAGCTGATCAATCTGGCAGACCACCTGAATGGTACCCTGAATGCGTACAAGAAAAGAGCCATCGAAATAGCCGTTGCGGAAAGTAATGGCAACTGGATTGTTACCACGGATGCGGATTGTACTGTTCCCCCCCAATGGTTGTCATTGCTCGATCAGTATATTCAGGCGAAACAACCTGTGTTTGTTGCAGCGCCGGTTATGTTTACCCTTACTAAAAGCTGGCTGGGATTGTTCCAGGTACTGGATTTTATGAGCCTGCAGGGCATTACAGCTTCTGCAGTTGCCGCAGGATACCACAGTATGTGCAATGGCGCTAATCTCGCTTACAGCAAAGCCGCTTTTGAAACGGTAGATGGTTTTAGCGGAATTGATCATATTGCCAGCGGAGACGATATGTTACTCATGTATAAGATCAAACAACAATATCCGGGGAAGCTGGGTTTTCTGTTCTCTCCGGATGCCATTGTGCAAACAGCGCCAATGCCAGACTGGGTTAGTTTCCTGAATCAGCGCATCCGCTGGGCGAGTAAAGCGGATAGTTATTCGGAGAAAAATATTTTTTGGGTTTTGTTCCTGGTATATTGCGTGAACGCATTGTTGCTGGCCGGACTGTTACTGGGGATGTTGTTTCAGGGATTGTATCCCTGGATGATTTATTTGCTGGGAGCAAAGACTGTAGTGGAATTGTTGTTTATGTGGCCGGTAGCAGGGTTTTTCCATCAGCGGAAATCACTGTTCTTTTTTCCGTTCATGCAACCCTTCCATATTGTTTATACAGTGGTAGCCGGCTGGTTGGGTAAATTTGGAAGCTACCAGTGGAAAGGCAGATCTGTGCGTTGAATTATAAAAGATTTTCCTGTTCGGTAGATGGTGCACTGTTCTCCGGAAAGAAAGCATAAATCAACAAAGGAATCAGCATCATAAAGGATAACAAAAGACGAATAGTTGATTTCATATAATGATGGTTTGAGAATTGGACTGGAATTTTCAACATTCGTTTAAACTGTTTATTTTTCATCGGTGAATACAAACCTTCTATCGGTAAGTATGCACATTAATAAAAGATTAAATTGTCGGTACAAAAAAACGATACACGGTTTTTCAATAAGCTGATCCGAAATAAGGGTGCTTTCCTTGGTATGATACTCATTGCTTTGAGTATGCTGCTTGCACTCTTTGCCTATATTGCAGCGCCAGACGGATCTCCCAATGCCAACCGGATGATCCCCGAGATCGGAAGTAAAAAACCGGGATTTACCATTGGATTATTACAGGTGAAAAAAACAAGAGCAATTCATGTGCCAGGATGGTTTACGCAGTTGATGGAGGGCAGTGAGGATCGGTTTGATTATATACCGGTTACCGGCTACCGGATTAAAGGAGACCGTATTTATTTTCAGAAATTTATTGATGACGGCATTACCGAAAATGGGGAAATGCCGCTTCGATTATTATCCGACCCTCCTGTCCGGCAGGTTACTTACTCCATTGGAACAGACAAGTTTGGAAGAGATATTGCCAGCAGGCTGATCATTGGTGTGCGGGTAAGTTTGAGTGTGGGGCTGATTGCTGTTTTAATTTCTCTCACCATTGGAATACTGCTTGGTTCGTTAGCCGGTTACTTCAGGGGCAGGGTAGATGATGTGATCATGTGGTTCATCAACGTTATCTGGAGTATACCCACGCTGCTGTTGGTCTTTGCCATTACCCTGGCCCTGGGAAAGGGCTTCTGGCAAGTGTTCATTGCAGTGGGGTTAACCATGTGGGTGAATGGTGCCAGGTTGGTCAGGGGGCAGGTGCTTGCCGTACGCGAACTAGAATACATTGAAGCTACCAGGGCACTGGGTTATTCGCATGTACGAACGATTGTAAAACATATTCTGCCCAATATACTGGGGCCGGTAATGGTGATCGCCGCCAGCAATTTTGCATCGGCCATTGTGATAGAAGCTGGCCTGAGCTTTTTGGGCGTTGGTGTACAGCCCCCGCAACCAAGCTGGGGGCTGATGATTAAAGAGAATTACAATTTCATCATCACGCATAATCCCATGCTGGCACTGGCGCCGGGTATAGCCATCATGTTGCTGGTACTGGCTTTTAATTTATTGGGTAACGGGCTGAGAGACGCTATGAGCGTGCGTAACTAGGCTGCCAGTGTGGATTGTTCTTCTTTTAACCTTAATTGAAGGCTGATCAATACGCCTGCACTGAGCCAGAACAATCCCCCGATCTTGTCGGTTTCAATCATGTCGCTGGTGAAATTGATGACCGTAATCATGCAGAGTACCACTCCTGTAATCAATGCAATGCTGCGATAAAACACACTCTGAAAAGCATGATATAAATGTTGCGCCGCCAGTAATAAGGCAGCCCACAGCATGCATAAAATGGCCAGTCCCGGAATGCCTTGTTCAATGGCTGTTAGCAGGAAATAATTGTGTACAGTAGAGTGCTCCGGATTATTGCTTACCCAGGTTTTGAAGGCCGAAACCGTATAAGGACGATATTGATTGTAAAAGCTATTGGGACCAAAACCGGTCAGCGGGCGTTCGGTCACCATTCGGATCCCGGCCACCCAACGATGAAACCGCTCTGCATTGGAAACATCTTTGAAGGCAATCGTAGCGCCCAGGTGTTCCCTGAAATTAGTATGGAAAATGGTGTGGTCGTGGTCCGGCGCAAAACGCAGGTAATGGTTGTTATTGATGAACACTGCCAGTAACAGGCTTGTTGCTGCAAGTGTTGCGATGAGGAACGATCCCATCCGTTTTTTTTGAAAGATCCACACAGCAACCGGCACGGTCAGCAATGCCAGCCAGGCACCCCTGGAATAGGCTGTAGCGAGGCCTGCCAATGCAATACCCAGGGCAACAGCAATCCATTTTCTGTAAGCAGTTGCTTTGGTGAAATGCCAGGCTGCCCATCCTGCGGGTAGCAGGCAAACCAGCATGGCTGAATAATTTACGTGATTTCTGAAGAACGGGCCCACTGTTTTGTTGATGGCTGCAAATTCAAAACCATATAATCCATGACGAACCAGTGTCTGAACAATTACCAGCAACATCGGGATCAATAAGCAAAATGCCAGCCTGCCATAGTGCTGCATATTGCGCAGCAGGAGGGGTGTTACCAGGACCAATGGAATGATGTACCAGGTTTTAGCCAGCAGGAATTTGGTCGACAGCAATGGCTCGGTGGAAAGGCCTGTGCTGAATGCAATCCATAGCAGGTGAATCAAAATGAACAGCAGCAGCGGAGCGCGGAAAACGGGATAGAAAAGCAGTGGTTGATGGATCATCTTTGCAACCGCAGCAGCCGTAATCGCCAGCAGCAGCAATTCATCCGGGAAATCCATGCCCAGGGTATCTGTTATATTTATTTCGGCAGACAGGGGCAGCATCACCAGCATCAGCCAGTATAAAGATCCTGTTTGTTGAACAATATAGTTGCCGGTTAAGGGGAATAGTACCCATGCAAAGGGAATCGCCATCCACCATACTTCCTGTTGCAGAATGCTGAGGGCGCCAAATGTAAAAAACAACAGGCCTGCAAGGATCGCCTGTACCTGATATCGTTGAATTACAGTATGCATCAGAGCGCCTTACTGCGATTGTAGAGAAGTGCCAGCAGCGCACTGAACACCAGTCCGGCCAGCGCAGCTATTGCAACAACCAGTGGTTTGTTGGGCCAGTTGGCTTCGAGAGGTATTGTGCCTGGTTCCAGCAACTGGATATAGGCAGGAATGGCTTTAAAGGCCAGTTTGTATTCTGCACTGATCTTTTTGTACTGTTCCAGTTGCGACAGGATGATGGTTCTTTCCGTATCTGCCATTCTTTGATCCGCTTCGGTGGTGGCAGGTTGTTTTTCCAATGCACTGTATTGCACCCTGAGATTGGCAACAGCCGTATCCAGTTGTTGAATAATCTGGTTGTATCGCGCGCGGGTAAGCGACCGGATGCTTTCTTCTGCAGACTGTACAATGGCATTTACTATGTTGGCCGCCTGAGGTCCCTCTTTGGAGAGGCAACTGATGATCAATTGATCATTGGGCGTTTTGGTGAAACGCAGTTCTTTGCGCAACAGCTTCACAGCGCGGCTTTCCAGAACAGGCTGCGGTTCATTCCTCAATCCATAGTATTGAACCAGTTGCCGGTCTCTGATCACTTTCAGCAGGGTCATATCCATTTCGGCAACCGCCTGTATCCTGTCCAGGTCATCGCCGTTTCCAAAACTCCCGTACAGGTCCTTGATCTGCTGATTAAAGATGCTGGCCTTGTCTGAGAGCAGTGAATTGCCAGCCAGCAGCGTGGCAGACGATCTGTATTTTGGGGAAACAATGAAAACAATACAGGCTGCTGCTATAGCGGATGTTACCGTGAAAGAGAGCAGTAACCGCCATTTGGATTTTAATACCGCGGCTATTTCGATCAGGTTAAAAGAGGATTGCATAGAAAAGGATTAACGCGGAGCTACCACTACATTTCTGTCGAGGCTTTCCTCCAGTGAAATAAATGTTTCTGTTCGTTCAATGCCCTTGATCTTCTGCAGTTCATCGTGCAGTACAAAACGGAGTTCCTGTATGTCTTTACATACGATTTCAGCAAACATGCTGTAATTTCCGGTTGTGTAGTTGAGGCGAACAATCTGCTGGATCTTTTTCAGTTCCTTGGCAACGGAGTCGTACAAAGAACTTTTTTCGAGGTAAATACCAATAAAGGCGATAACATCGTAACCCAGGGATTTGAGATCTACGGATAGTTTTTTACCTTTAACTACTTTGAGTTCTTCCAGCTTCTTGATACGGACATGGATGGTGCCGCCAGAGACAAAGAGTTTCTTTCCCAGATCGGCGTAAGAGATCTCAGCATCTTCCATCATTTCCTGGATGATCTGAAAATCCAGTTTGTCGAGATTCAATTTAACGGACATATTAATGGGTTTAATTAGAATTTATTTAATTAATAAGCGAATATATTGAACAATATCTATATTATTAAAATATTTCTTCGAAAATGATTAAATAAACGCGGGTTTGATGTATTTTTGATTTATCAAATGAACAAATAGTTCTTTTTACTGTGGGGTGATGAAATTTTTGGCAGACATGCCCTCTTGTCTCGGGGGTGAGGATCACAGGATAAATATAGCATAGAGCCGTTTAGCTGCAAAGCCGAGCGACCAGGGTCGACCACTGAACTTTGTGCTACAACTAACTGCCTCGTGGAGGTTCGACCCCTCCCCCTACAGCAACACCTCTTACTAACGCCTTGTAAATCAAATATTTGCAAGGCGTTTTTTCTTTTAAGTTGGTGCTATCTCACTTGAAAAGCCTTATGTATAAGCGTAATATATAGGCTGATATGACTGCAACCGATCCTTTGATCACCCGAAATCGCTTCGTAAAAGTCACCAAGCCAGTCTATTGTTTCCATCAACTTGTGCTATTGAATGTCTTGTGAGATCTGGCAATAATTATCATTGATTTGTTCTTCAGTTAAATCCCGGACTTTCGGGATTTCCTGAAATAGCAATTAGTTTAGCGGTATAACAGCCCCTTCTGTCTGCTGATTCTTTACTAATCGTAAGTCTCTCCCCTATGAAGCAAACAAGCTGTCCATGGTGAGCTCACTTTGTATTAGTTTATTATAATATGCATTCCTGACAGTACCATACGTTGTGATCATGGTGAGAAAAATTGTTTTTTTGGTTTTTGTTGCACCCACAAACACATCCCGTTTCCGTTCCAGATCTTCCGCGTAATTTTTATTTATTGTGTATTCTTCATTCGAGAATTTCATCTCGCAAATATTGATAGTATTGTCGTTACGTTCGATCAACAGATCGATCTGTGCTCCCGGCAACCCTTTACCAGGCACATGTCTCCAAATCGATTCATCCAGCACCGCTCCCGATATCCCAAGCCCCTCTTTGATTTGTTCCTTGTGTTTGAGACAAATGGCTTCAAATGCATAACCACTCCAACTTGTCCAGGAGGCACTTTTACTAATCGTTTGCCAGGTTCCCTTTCCAGTCGCTTTCTTCGAATCCATGTACTTTAAATAAAAGAGGGAAAATTCATCTGACAGCCTAAATACGGCGTCTTTTGTTGTTTTTCCATATGGAGTACTGCTTGTGATAAAGCCGGATTGTTCCAACTCTTCGAGCACATTTGTAACCGTCCCCCCTGATGACAGTTTCGATCTGGCAATTATCTCCTGCCTTGTCAAACCCTTTGAAGTGCCTGATAAAAAACGCACAACTGTAATATGATTGGATGAATGATCAAACAGGGATGCATACAGTTTATCAAATTCTTCAAATAGATAACCGGTTTTTGTGAAGCAGATCCTGTCTATTGCAACCGTAGCGCTCTCGCCTCGCTGAACACGCGACAGGTAGTGGGGTATCCCGCCCATTACCATGAACAGTTGCAGTATCTGGTATCGTCTAAGGTTAATAGACCTGCTTTTCAAATATTCTTCTGCCTCCTTTAATGTAAAGGGTGCCAGTGGCAATAAGATCGTTACACGATTATGCAGTCCTCCTTTACTTTTGACAACCTTCTGTATCATCCAGGATGCTGCAGATCCGCATATCACTATTGTGAGATTCGGATATTTAGATGCCCAGGTATTCCAGAAATGATCAAAGCATTTTAAAAAATTAGATTTAGGCGAATTGGTCCAGGGAAATTCATCGAAGAAAATAACAGCCCGTTTCCTGGACACAATTGGCGTTAGGAAATTTTGCAGTAAGTAAAAGGCTGCCGTCCAGTTTGCCGGTACAGCAAGTTGAGCTGGACTATTCATTGCAGTTTGCAGTGCTAAGCTGAAATTCTGCAATTGTTCGGGCATTTTGGCATTATGAACGCCTGTAAACTCGAACACAAGATGTTTCTGATATACCGACCTGATCAGGAATGTTTTGCCCACCCTTCGTCTGCCATACACAGCAATAAGCTCAGGGGACTTCGAAGTAAGGGCATCTTCCAGAATCTTTTTTTCAGCACGCCGTCCTATTAGTTCTTCCATTGCAAAATGGGATTTGGCTGGGTTTATTAATTTATACTCAGCCAAAAGTATATATTTTTTAACAAGTTTTGGCTGGGTATATTTTTTTATGGTCAGCCAAAAATTGGCCTTTTAAGCCAGTTCTGGCCAGATTTATTTCCCGATTTTATGCATATTCGCCCATAAAGCAGGAGGGATCGGGTATCAATCAACTTCGGGATACGGCTCGTACAATTGCACCGGATCTGGGCATGGAGGCAGGGTTTGATAAACTGAACAGAATCATCAGCGCTCTATTAGCGACGCATCCCGCGAAGGGCCTGGTCTCAGCATCTGCAAAAGCATTATATATGATGTTCCTCATTTCAGAAGTGCATCCCTTCCTGGATGGGAACGGCAGAATTGCCCGTGTAATGATGAACGCGGAATTAGTGAATGCCGGGGAATCCAAAATCATTATCCCCACTGTTTACCGGGACGATTATATCGGTGCATTGCGTAGACTCACTCGTCAGGGTGATTGCGATCCGTATATAAGGATGATGGATCGGGCCCATGCGTTCAGTGAAAATGTCTATGGAGATAACCGTAATGAAATGGAAAGCTATCTGCGAACTTGTAATGCATTCTACGAAGACAACGAAGGAAGAATACTCCAGATTGTTTCTTCGACTAAATAAAAATCATCACCAGCGTTAAGATCAAACCCGCAAGCGCAAAGTACATTCCCTTTTTAAAAATGGTGGTTTTGGGCAGGAACATCCAGAACGCCGACAGCACAAAAAAGAACAGCGATACGCCAAAAAAGATATTCAGGAAAAACAGGGGCTGTTTGGAGGTGGCCTTGTGCATTTTGGTCATTTTTTCCAAAACGGACGGCAGCGATTTTACAGTATAATTGGCAACGCCGGTTTCCTTATTGTAAGTACCCTTGTTAAAGTACAGCAGGTTGCCTTCTTCCCGTTCCACTTTCAGGTTCTTGATCTTCAATTCGCTTCCCAGGTTCTCACTGCTTACATTTGGCTTGATCTGTTTTTCGATTCGCTTCTCTTTTTTCAGAAAATCGGTTTCTCTGAAAATCATAATAATGCCACTAATCGAGTATACCGCCATAATGCCGGCCAGGAAGAATCCCAGGTATCTGTGATATACCCTCATTTTGTGTTGTGTGCTGCTCATATCCTTTTTTTTAAAAATAGTATTTTCTATTTGAATGGAACGCCACTTCTCTGTTTTATCGGGTGAAGCCAGGCTTTTTACCGGCAATAATCCATTACCGCTTTGAATACCGCGGCCCTTACCGGACTGAGATTATAATATTCCCCTTTGGCCGACAGCCCCGTATGCTGGCGGTTTACCAATAGTATGACGGAGATATTGTATGCAGGAATCACGGCGATGCTTGTTCCTGTGAAGCCGGTATGTCCGTATGTGCCGGCCGGCCCGTTTTTCAGCAATGAAATGGAAGGATCCATCATCCAGCCAAGCCCGTTGTTGAATTGGTCTTTGGTCAGGAATTCCCCGATGGTTGTTTCGGAAATAAACTGTTTTCCGTTAACCCTTCCCTTGTGCTGTAACATATCTACCAGCCGCTGAATATCGTCAACGGTTGAAAAGATTCCCGCGGCCCCGGAAACGCCCCCGTTTGCATACCAGGCATTCCCATCATTCACTTCACCGGTTAACTGGTGAGTTCTCCACCCGTTCCAGGAAGCCGGATTGATTTCTTTTCTGCGGAACCCCAACGCGGAATCGTATACCATCCGCCTTTCGTATGGATTTCCGAAGGAGGTTGGGGCAATAGGTAAACTGTTCCCGTTTTTTAGCGGATTGTACATGGTATGCTTCATGCCCAGTGGCAGAAAGATTTTTTCCTTCACAAAACGATCGAGCGGCATGCCGGAAACAACCTCTGTAATCTGGCCCAGGATGGTGAACCCCAGATCGCTGTACCTGCGTTGCTTCCCGATGGAATCGAAGAGGGGAAGCTCGCTGATCAGTTGAAATGTTGACTGCTTATTGTTGGACCGGTAATACATGGGATACCATTCCAGGATGCCCGAAGTGTGGGTGAGCAGGTGCCGGATCGTGATGGCCCGCTTTTCCGGTGTATCAAATGCCCTGATGTATTTGCTCACCCGGTCATCTACCGATAGCTGCCGCCTGTCTGCCAGGTACATGATGGCGGTAGTGGTGCCAATCACTTTGGTGAGGGATGCCAGATCAAATAAATGATGCAGGGTCATTTTTTCGGGTGTTGCCAGCAATTGGCGGTTGCGGTTCCACAGGGCTGCATTTCCGTATGCCTTTTTTTGAATGATCTGGTCCTGCTGTTTAATCATAATCACCGCACCCGGGATGAACTGATGGCTTACCTGCGATTGAAAGATGCTGTCGATGGTTTTTACCAACACCCGTTGCTTTGCTTCATTGCGGGCTTTTACTATATGATCCGGCCCCGTTATCTGCTGTGCCTTGCTCTTCTGTATGCCTGTAATTCCTGTAAGCAGGAGTAAAAAATAGGATATGCGCATGGTGTTGGGTTTATTGAACATGATAGCCGTTGATCGGGCCTTTTGTTTTTCGGAGTAATATTTCTGTGTAGCCTTGTTTTACAAAGTTGTCCAGCTCGCCTACCGGTTTGAATCCAAAATCCTGATAAAGTTGAAGCGCTCCGGTGTTAAAGGAGGATACGCAGATAAACATGTTCGGAGAAATGGCAGATATTCTTTCCTCGCAAAACTGCAGTAACCGGGTTCCATATCCCTGCCCCCGGTGCCGGCTGTTGATACAGAGCGTTTGTATATATCCTTTAAATGATCCGCTTATTTGTAATACCACAAACCCCGCTATTGCTTCGCCTGCCAGGAGAAGATAGCATTCTTTCGACGGTCCTTCAAAAGCCTGCAGGCATTGGTTGTATTCAATTCCAAGTGTGATCCAGGGGTCGGATGTTGCCATCATTGCTGCGCAGGCCTGCACTTCTTCCTGCCCGGATAGCAGCCGGATATTAATAGTTGGGTGTGAGCTCATGCTTTTTTTGTTTGAAGATGGTCAGCAATAAAATGGTAACAAGGGCATTGATCAGAATATTCAGGAATCCAAAGTTGAACTGAAAGCTCCGGTTCGCATATTCGTTCAGCAGGTACGTAACAATGGGCGCCGTTATACATACAACCGGTACCCATTTTTCTTTTGGTTTGATCCTGGTAAATAAACCGGTGAGGTATAATCCCAGTAGCGGGCCGTAGGTATATCCGGCAATGGTGAAAATGGTATTGATGATGGCTCCCTTGCTGTTCCAGAATAAGAGCACGATCAGGAACATCACGATATTCACACCCAGCAATACCCTGTTTTTGATCATTATTTTTCTTTCATGGGGCTGGTTGGCATAATCCATAAAATCATAGCTAAATGAAGTGGTTAATGCTGCAATGCAGGAATCGATACTCGCAAAAGTAGACGCGATCACCCCAACAAAAAATGCAATCATTCCAATCTGCCCGAAATAGTTCAGCGTAAGCATGGGATATACTTCATCCGTGGCGGTGAATATTCCGTTGGCCGATGGGAGAGCAATTCCCTTTTGTGCTGCAAACAGGTACATTAGTACGCCCAGCCCAAGAAAGAGTGTTTGTGCAAATGCAATAAAAAAGCTGAAAGTGAGTACGTTCCTGGTAGCGTCTTTCGGGTTTTTCACCGTAAGCGTTTTCTGCATCATACTCTGGTCGAGCCCCACCAGTGCAATGGTGATCAGCATCCCGGAAATAAATTGTTTATAGAAATTAGAGCCCGCCCGGGGATCCCAATTAAATATCCTGGAATAGGGGTGATTGACAATGGAATGGATCATGCCGGATGCTGTAAGCCCCAGCGAATTTTTAATGGAAACAATAGAAATGATGATCACGCTGATCAGGAAGAATGATTGCAGCGCGTCTGTCCATACAATGGTTTTAATGCCCGATTTATTGGTGTACAGCCAGATCATAGCCAACACAATGATGATGGTAATGAAGTGAGGTATATGGAGCTGATCAAAAAATGCTGCCTGCAAAATTTTAACGGAGAGCAATAGTCTTAATGCAGCGCCGAACGATTGGGATACCAGGAAGAACAGCGACCCTGTTTTGTAAGTGGTGGTTCCGAACCGTATATTGAGATAAGTATAAATCGAAACCAGCTTTAATTTATAGAACAGTGGCGTTAATACGAATGCAATGAACAGGTAGCCGGCAATGGTGCCGAGGATAAACTGAAAATAGTAGAGATGGTTGTTGCCTACATCGCCGGGTATAGATACAAGTGATACCGCCGAAATTCCCGACCCGATCATTCCAAATGCTACCAGGAACCAGGGTGATTGACGGTCTCCGTCGAAAAAGCTATTGTCTTTTGTATGCCTTGATGTTAACCTTGCAATGAACATCAACAATAGAAAATAAACAAGAATAATCAGAAAGATAATGCCCGGGCTCATAAAACCTGATTGATGAATACAGTCAAATCTACCAATTCACATTGAAGATACTGTACTCATCGACCAGGTTATTGTATTTATTTAATTCGAAATCTCCAGCCCGCATAGAGCATCCGGCCGGTTACCGGGCCCCAAACCATGGATGCATCAAAGTAAGGACTGAAGGGCTGACTGGCTGCTATGATCACATTCTGCTGGAACATATCGGTGATATTCTCCGCCCCAACATAAAAATCCATTGCCCGCTTTTTGCCAACCGTTTTACTGATTTGTGCGCTCATCTGTATAAAATCAGGTGAATAACGCTCCAGCCTGTATGGCGGTGGATTGTCTTGTGTGTACGGGATCCGCTTCCGGCCATTATAAGTGATGGTATAATCAAATTTCCAGTTGTTCCCGGTGGTATAGTCGATGCTCAGGAATGCACGGTGTCCGGATATGAAAGGCCTTTTCAGGAGTTCTGTTCCGTAAGTTGATTTGACATCGAAGAAACGGTAGGCCAGGCGTACATCCAGTTTGGTAGCCGGAATCATGCTCAACTCTGCCTGAAAACTGTTGGAATAAGATTTACCCTGCAGGTTGTAAAACTTCACCTGCCGTGCGTTCTCCACATCCACTACCACCTGGTTGGTAAAATCGTTCCTGAAAAAGTCTGCACTGAAACTTGCGTCCCGCTGAAACAATCTGAACTTTTGATCTATGCTGATGCCCTTATTCCAGGCTACTTCCGGGTTCAGGCCATAGGCTTTTCCCGTTTCCGTGGTAATGATATTCACCTGCCTTGCACTGACGAACACGCTGGTGTTTTCTGCAAAGATGTTGGCTGTACGTTGCCCTCTTCCGGCGCTTGCACGGATCACTGTTCCCTTGAATGGTTCATAACGCAGATTCAACCTGGGTGTTACAAATGCCCCGAAAAGGTTGTTGTGGTCGGCCCGGATACCCGCTACTGCACTGAACTTGCTGTTGGCGATGTAGGTGTATTCGAAGAATGCTCCGGGCACCACTTCTGTTCTTCTGTAATTGGTGGTTTTAAAGTTTTCATTGTATTTATCGTACTGGAAACTTAAGCCTGTTCTGAACTTATGATTGGTATTGCCGATAATGGACTGATAGATCAGGTTGCTGTAAAAGCTTTCCTGTTTGGCATTATAGCCGGTTAATCCAAAATAGGAGTCCTGGGTATGGCTGATTCCGGCCAGTTGTAAGCCGATGCTCTTGTATACTTTCTGCGGAAACACATAGCCGATCTTGGCGAATCCTTCATAGCGTTCTGTGTTGATGCCCAGGCCATAGCGATTGGTGGTATTTTTATCGGCGGCTTCATCAAATGCAGTTTGCCCTCCTGTACGTTTGTCGTTCATCACTTTTACGCCAAACTGCGCCATCAGCCCCTTCTGGTTATCGTATCTGTACCGGTTCACCATGCTGAACTGATTGCCGGTAGGCAGGTCTCTGAAACCATCCTTGTTATAATCTACCTGCTTATTGGTTAGAAAATTATCGTGCAGCAATAAGCCTGCGGACCAGTGTTTGCCTGGTTTGGTGTTGAGGTTCAGGTTCAGATCGGTCTTGCCCGCATCGTTCACATAAATATTGGCCAGCAACTGTTCCGCGGTCTCCGGCTTTTTAAGCTCTACGTTAATTTGTCCTGCAATGCTTTCAAATCCATTGGCTACCGAACCTACTCCCTTGGTTAACTGAATGGATTCAATCCAAGGACCCGCAATGGAATTCAATCCCAGCGGTGTGGCGATTCCCCTTGGGCCGGGAAGATTTTCCACCGTTAGCTGAGAATAGTTGCCACTCAGGCCCAGTAACTGAATCTGTTTTGAACCGGTGACTGCATCATTGTACGCAACATCTACAGATGGATTGGTTTCAAAGCTCTCACTCAGGTTACAACAGGCCGCTTTTAAAAGCTCTTTTGCTGTCATTACCTCTGTTCTGATAGGGCTGATGGTAGCAATATAGCTGGAACGCGGGTTGGTTTTTACGGTAACGTTCCTTAGCTGATTATTGTTGGCCATGACTATTTTCAGTTCATTGGCGTTGCCTACGGCAATGGTGTCGGGTGTATACCCTGTGTAGCTGACAACCAGCCTGGTGTTGGTGCCGGTATGGCCGATTTCAAAATATCCCAGGCTGTCTGCCAGTACGCCTTTATTGGTGCCCAGCCAGAATATACTGGCGCCTGCCAACGGGTTGAATTCCCCTTTGTTATTGGCTTCCAGTACAATGCCGCGGATGGTTTGCAGCCCCGGTGCGCCTTCTGCCGGTGTATCGGTTGTGCCGGTCTTTTCATTGCCATGTGATGCGGTAATATTGCCCCGGTAAAGGCAGCATTCGGGTAAGTCGTTGTAAACAACATCCTTTGCTTTTTTTGTTTCCAGGTCGTGACCCGCACCCAGGATTCTGTTTTTGATTTTGTCGAGGCTGGTTTCCGATGGGTTAAATGTTAAAGACAGTATCTTCGATTCAATCCCCCAGTCGGCTATTTTTACGCCTCTTCCTTTTGTGGCTGTTTCAATGCGTCCTTTGCACATTTCACAGGCGCCATATACTTTAAAATGTACCGTGGTATCTGCTGCTGATTTGCCGGACTGGGCGCTGACCGTGCCCGACAGCAATATCAAACAGAACAGGATTATATTTTTTATTGCTTTCATCTTCATAAAATTTTTAGTATTCCCGGGGAGCGGAAGTTCCCCGGGAATGATCATTCTTCTGGTACTAGTGCTTTGCTTTGGTTTCCTTTAAATCCATTCCGCACTTAGGACACTTACCTTTTTTGTTGCTGGTTACATCGGCATGCATGGGGCATGAATAATGTTTCACCGGCTTTAAGGCCATTTTGCATTTGCTGCATTTGTCTGTTGCTGTTCCGGTGATTTCCGGGTGCATGGGGCAGCTGTATGCCGCTTTAGCAGCGGTGTCGCTTTTTGGCTGTTGTGCCTGTGCGAACGTGCTGAGGCTGATACATGCAGCCATGAACAGCATGATTGCTTTTTTCATTTGTTGTTGTTTTATGATGATGAAAAGAAGATGCCTGATAGGTATAAACGGCAAAGGGCGGCTATAATTTTATAGCGCCTTTATACTGCAGGTGCAGTATCAGATCCGGTAAACACAGTCGAAAAGATAAATGGGGATGCCATTTCGCAACGGCGGCGGGTTGCTGTATTGGGCAACAGTGAAACTGTTTTGTGAGATGGCTACCGGCTGAAATGCCGGAGCAACAAAATGCAGTTCTGTGAAAAGCTTAACCAGGTTCCAGGAATTTCCTTCGCCATAATGGTTGTCCTTAACCTTGAAGAATTTGTAGGTGGTTTTGCAACACTTATCCATTTTAACATCCATACTGCATTTTTCATCTGCAGTGGGAGTATAGGTAATGCTGGTAGATTTGAGCTTATCGCAGCAATAAAAAGACTTCACACTCAGACCAAATGTGGCTGTAGTGTAAATGCTGATTAATAATACGAGGATAAGCTTTTTCACAATGCGAAGGTAGTGAGTTACCCGCTGAAAAATGTTACAGTTCCTTTAAAATGCACAAAAAACAGCCCTGATTGCCGGGCCGCAGACCTTTTTTACGCCCTTTTTTTCGAGGGGCCGCTTTATCTTCGCGCCCATGGGCCAGAAAAAACTCATTCGTTTTGAAGCAATTAAGTCTTTTGACAACGTGCTGGAGTATCCGCAGGATATGAAGGGGAAGTGGAAGGGTTTTTTTAAAAACAGCCATCCGGTTACACTTGAACTGGCCTGCGGCAAGGGAGAATATGCCGTTGGACTTGGCAGGATCTACCCTGATCGCAATTTTATTGGGGTTGATATTAAAGGTAACCGCATTTGGAGAGGCGCCAAAACAGCGCTGGAGGAAGGATTGCATAATGTGGCTTTTGTCCGTTCCCATATTGACAAGATCACCGACTATTTTCTGCCCGGAGAAGTAGGAGAGATCTGGATTACCTTTCCCGACCCGCAGTTACGGGCTTCCCGGGCAAAGAAAAGGCTGACCCATCCCCATTTCCTGAGGTTGTATCAGCAGATTCTGCGGCAGGATGGACTTGTGCACCTGAAAACAGACAGTCCGCGCCTGTACAATTTTACGCGCACAGTCATCAACTTATTTGGCCTGGAATTGTTAGAACATACGGATAATGTGTACGCGGCTGATTTCGTAAAGCCGGAACTGACCATTAAAACACATTATGAAGGGCTGGATATTGCACAGAGTAGCAGGATTCACTATATCTGCTTCCGCATCAATCAACCCCTTCCCAAAGAAAAAGATATTGAGTTAAAAAACCTTTTCAGTGAAGAAGAACCTGGTTGAGTGGGTAGACTTTTATTACGACAACAACGGATACATGGTGTTTACCGAGAAGCTCCACCTGGAGAAAGGATACTGTTGCGGACATGGCTGCAGGCACTGTCCTTATGCGTATGAATGCGTACCCGAACCCAAAAGAACCGAGTTGCTGGAACAGAAAAGGATAGCCGGTCAGTAATATACTGCTCAATTTTCAGATATTGTTGTTCGATATAATCACCCGAAACATGCCTCCAAGGAAAAATAGCAGCCGTTTAAAACAAGTGCTTCCAAGCGGAACCAGGGATATTTCCTTTTTTGAACAGGTGTATGAAGTTGTAAAGCTGATTCCCAAAGGAAGGGTCACCTCCTATGGCGCCATTGCTTTTTTTCTGGGCGCCAGATCCAGCGCCAGAATGGTGGGATGGGCTATGAATGCCGCTCATGGAATGCCCGATGTACCTGCTCACCGCGTAGTGAACAGGAATGGCATGCTATCTGGTAAAATGCATTTTGATACTCCCACCAGCATGGAACGCTTACTGAAAAAAGAAAAAGTTAAAATAGTGAATGATCAGATTGTGGATTTCGAAAAAATATTCTGGGACCCCGCCGTGGAATTATCTTAACTTATATTTGCGGCCCATGAAAACAAAGCCAGAATTACATACCATATTATCGCCCCGTTTGCTGGATATCTATGATGTATCCAATAGTATCGTAGTTATCATTGATGTGTTCAGGGCAACTTCCACTATCGCTACTGCTTTATACAACGGAGCCTCCAGGGTGATTCCTGTTGATAGCGTAGATAAATGTATCCAGATCGGTAAAACAACCGGTGGCATTACTGCCGGTGAGAGAGATGGTAAAATTATTCCTGGCCTGGAACATGGAAATTCTCCTGCAGAATATCCCCGTGAATTTGTGGATGGGAAAACATTGGTACTGACTACCACCAACGGTACCAGGTTACTCCATATGGCGTTACAGAACGGCGCATCGGAAGTGGTTACAGGCTCTTTTCCGAATCTTTCCGCTATTTGTGATCACCTGGCAGCGGAAAAAAAGAACGTGATCCTGGGTTGTTCTGCCTGGAAAGACCGTTTTAACCTGGAAGATACCTTGTTTGCGGGCGCAGTTATTGAAAGAATTAAAAAGCATTTTACCGTTCATTGCGATAGCAGCCTGATGGCAGAAAGCATGTACCAGCTGCACAAAGATGACCTGAAATCTTTCATACGTAAAACCACGCACTGGCATCGGTTGGCGCAATATGGCCTGGAAAAAGACCTGGAATACTGTGTTACGCCCGATCAGGCCAATATCGTTCCTTTTTACCGGAACGGGGACCTGATTGTGGCTTAAAAGCAAGGATTAACAAACATTTCATCCACATCAATTTAATTGTCCTTCAAAATAGGGTTGCTTTTCTTTAATTTTGCAAATTGGTCTTTTTTGACCGATTTATCAGCATGGCACTACCATATTTAGTAAAACATATATACAATAACGCTACAGAGGAAGTAATCCGGAGAGGGAAAAAGATTCACGCGCTGGGCAATGTTGAACTGATTGAACACGACGACCTGATGGGTAACGTGATCTTTCGGGTAAAGGATGACGGCTATGCTACTTTCTATAAAGTTCATATCAACCAATTTAAAGATCCCAAAACACTTTCTCTCCGCTGCACCTGTCCGTATAACCTCTCCGAAGTTTGCAGGCACAAGGCTGGTGCGCTTTTTCACCTGCAGGATATGCTCGACAAAAACCTGCTGGGCGACAAGGAAACCCTCTACGATCAGAAACATACGGTAGTTAAGATCAAAGCGCTGGACCTGAAATTGTTCAGGATGCTCACTTCCATTGAAACCTTCGACAAAGCGCAGGAATATCTCAGAAGCAATACTGCCAACCTGCTGGAGGCAAAGAATGAACGTGTGGTTGCGGAGGTGGATATAGAAGGCGGGAAACACCGTGTGGTATTGCAGAAAAACGAAGAACGGAATTTTGATACCAGTTGTACCTGCAACAGCGAGATTGCCCATCCGTTGTGTGTACACAAAACCATTGTATTTCTTCAATTACTAAAGAATCATGGTGCAGGATACTTCGACAGTATCCGGAACTGGGACAAGGAAAAAAATAAATTGCTGGCCCTCTATGGTTACTCTCTGGATGATGACCTGAAAGGAAAATTTGAATTTACTTACACAGATGGCAAGCCCTTTCTGCGTGTACTGGATGGCTCCATCAAGCGGCTGTCAGTTACTCCGGCTGCAGAACCCAAACCACAACAGGTGGAAACAATGGTTACCGCCTCTGAAACAATGGATGAACCTGCGCCGCCTTCCATGAAAATGGGATTGGTGATTACAACGCAACAATCGCAGTACCCTTATACACAGTTGGAACTGGTGCAGGGCGAACCCGATGAAACCAATACCCGCTATGTTTCCAGGATTGCCAAACTGGATCTGACCAAATTTGTTAATACAGAGGTTTTTTCGGAGGATGATAAAATGCTGTTACAGCAACTGCGTAAGCTGATGCCTTCCGAAGTCAGCCGGTACCTGAACAGGAACTCCCCGTTCAGCGGCATCTGGGAAAATATTATTCAGCAGCACGACGATGAACTTCCCGAGGAAACCAGGCACCTGATCAACGAATACCTGCATCCAAAGTACAAAAAACTGTTTGCAGAACTGAACGGCAGCCCCTTTGTATTTTACCTGCCTTCCAACAAAAGCTTTACCACGGCCAACCTCAATCAGGCGCATTTATCCAATCAATTTATCAGCCCCGAGTTTGAGATTAGTTATAAAGACAACCAGTATATTGTTGACTGCCGTATTAAACTGCCGCTGGCCGATCTGAATATTGCGGAAAATGCGAGCGATACCCATTTCCTGTTTCAATATCACCAGCAGTTCTTTATCTGGAAAAGAGCAGAAGATATTTTGCTGGTGGAGAAATTCCTGCCCACCGGTAAAATGGTGATTGAAACGGCAGACTGGTCGCATCGTTTACAGGAATTCATCCTCCCCCTGTCTAAGGAATATGGCGTTCATTTCACCAATGTGAAGAAGGAAGAGATTAAAGATGCCAAACCAGAACTGAAAATATTGCTGAAGGAAAAAGGAGAATACCTTTTGTTTCAGCCTGTATTCAACTATCGGGGCTATGATGTGGCCAATACCGATAAAGAAAAAATATTCTTCCCTGTTGCCGATAAGCTGCTGGTAATTCACCGGAATATTGCAGCGGAACAGGAACTGATGCAACGTATTGAAGGACTTCATTCCGGCTTTGTTAAACCGCTGGAAACCAATGTACTGGCTTTAAAAGGAAAAGAGGTTCTCCGGAACAACTGGTTCTTCCTGTTCATTGATGCAGTGAAAGACATGAATATTCCGGTGTTTGGGTTTGAAGCGTTGAAGAATTTCCGTTTCAACACCGCCAAGCCATCTACAAAAATATTCATCAGCAGCAATACCGACTGGTTTGATGCAAAAGTGGAAATCCTTTTTGGTGAGCAAAAAGTAACGGTGGATGAGGTGAAAAAAGCCCTTGCCAATAAACAGCAGTTTGTGCAGCTGAACGATGGTACACTGGGTATTCTTCCTGAGGAATGGATTAAGAAATATGCGCTTCTGTTCAGGGTGGGAGATGGAAGAGCCGGCGAAATGAAGCTGAGCAAGTACCATTTTAGTGTAATTGAAGAGCTGTACATGCAACGCGACGAGCAGGAACTCTTTTTTCAGCTCGAAGAAAAATACGAACGCCTCAGGGGCCATCATTCTATTAAACCCATTCCTGCACCGGAGCACCTCAAATCGGTGTTGCGTCCTTACCAGGAGAGCGGGTTCCAATGGCTCAACTATTTACGCGAAGTACAGTGGGGTGGTATCCTGGCCGATGATATGGGTTTGGGTAAAACCATTCAGGCCTTAAGTTTTCTGCATCACCTGAAAGCAGAGAGCGGTACATTAAAAGCATTGGTGGTTTGTCCTACTACCTTGTTGTACAACTGGCAGAACGAGATTAAAAAATTCACACCTGCACTTTCCTATTATATCCACCACGGCGGACTACGGGTGAAAGAGGGGATTTCGGATGAAAACATCGATGTAATCATTACTACCTATGGTACGCTGAGAAGCGATATTAAACAGTTTGTTGAAGTAAAATTTGATTACGTGATCCTGGATGAAAGCCAGGCCATTAAAAACCCCGCAAGCAAAGTGACCAAGGCGGCTTCGCTGCTGAAAGCAACCAGCAGACTTTGTTTGAGCGGTACACCATTGCAGAACAATACTTTCGACATATTTGCCCAGATGAACTTCCTGAATCCCGGTATGCTGGGCAGCATGGAATTCTTTAAACAGGAGTTCTCTATTCCGATTGATAAATTTGGAGAGAAGGAACAGAAAGACCATCTGCGCAAACTCCTATTTCCTTTCATTCTTCGCAGAACGAAGGAGCAGGTGGCCAAGGATCTTCCGGAGAAACAGGAAATGGTCCTCTTTTGTGATATGGGTGAAGAACAACGCCGGATTTACGATGCCTACAGAAATGATTACAGGGATAAGATCCTGGGTGTAGTGGAAAACCAGGGCATACAGAAATCGCAGCTGACCATTCTGCAGGGGTTGATGAAACTCAGGCAGATCTGCGACAGCCCTGCTATTGTAAAAGAAGAAGAGCAATTCCCGAATGTTTCTGTGAAACTGGAAGAACTGGGAAGAGAGATTACCGAAAATATCAGCAACCACAAGGCGCTGGTGTTCTCGCAGTTTCTGGGTATGCTCTCGTTGATCAAAGAGAAAATGAAAGAGCTGGGGGTGGATTATGAATATTTTGATGGCAGCAGTACGGTGAATGAACGGGAACGCGCTATCCAGCGGTTTCAGAATGATGAGAACTGCCGGGTATTCCTGATTTCCCTCAAAGCGGGTGGGGTGGGTTTGAACCTTACCGCTGCAGACTATGTATATATCGTGGATCCATGGTGGAACCCTGCCGTGGAACAACAGGCCATTGACCGGACACACCGTATCGGGCAAACCAAGAATATTTTTGCATACCGGATGATCTGTACGGATACGGTGGAAGATAAAATTCTGAAACTGCAGGAACGCAAACGTAACCTGGCACGCGATGTCATTGCCGATGATGAAGGGTTTGTGAAAACATTGACCAGGGAAGATGTGGAATACCTGTTCAGCTAAACGCTTGTTGGCCGATTCTCCTTTTATTCGGCGCTGTTCACCGATTTTAAAGTATTTTGAATGCCCTGCTTCCAATTATCACGATAGCTTGCCCTTGATCTGTAATAGAAGGGTTCTTCCGGAAAACAACCGCTATTTTACATTATTAAGTAGGCTTATTATGAAATTTTTTTTGGCAATACTGCTATTGTTGGCTTCGTATGGTTCCGCACAGGCGCAAAACACCGGCACCTTAAAAGGGAAACTGGTGGATACAGTGGGTAAACAGGTATTGAAAGATGCGTCCATTACTGTACTGGATGCGAGAGATTCCACGCTCGAAGTATTTGGGCTTGCCAAATCAGATGGCAGTTTTGTGCTCGAAAATATCAGCCTGGGCGAGATGATCCTGCAGATTAAGTTCCAGGGCTATGAGCCGCTTTCCCGAAAACTGCAGTTTACAAAATTGAATCATACTATTGACCTTGGCACGGTATACCTGCAATTGGCTGCCAATGACCTGGGTAATGTCACCGTAACCCAATCCCCTATTACCATCAAAAAAGATACCGTTGAATTCAACGCATCTTCCTTTAAAACAAAACCGAATGCAGTGATGGAAGATGTGTTGAAGAAACTGCCGGGTGTTCAGGTAGATAAGGACGGATCGATCAAGGCGCAGGGCGAAAATGTACAGCGGGTACTGGTGGATGGTAAAAGATTTTTCGGAGATGATCCCAAGCTGGCTACCAAAAACCTTCCCCCCGATATGATTGATAAAATCCAGGTATTCGATGCATTGAGCGATCAGAGCGCATTTACGGGATTTGATGATGGTAACAGGATCAAGACCATCAATATCACCACCAAAAAAGACAAACGCAAAGGGTATTTCGGAAAGGCAACAATTGGCGCAGGGTCCGACGCTGAAGAAGGTCGGTTTGATAACAATATCAACCTCAGCCATTTTAACGGCGACATGCAGCTCACCCTGATTGGACAGGCCAACAACGTCAATAAACAAAATTTCAGTGTACAGGATGTGCTGGGCTCCCTGGGCGGCGGTGGTAATTTCGGTGGCGGAAGAGGTGGCGGCGGTGCAGCAGCAGTAAGCGGATTGCTGGGCACAGGCAGTGGCGGAGGAATCGTGAACACATGGGCAGGGGGCCTGAACTATAAAGATGTATGGGGAACAAAAACCCAGGTTTCCGGCAGTTATTTTTTCAATGATCAGAAAACCTACAGAGACCAGAACAGTTACACCCAGAACCTGATTCCGGGTAATCCCGATTCATCTATTTTTAATTCGCAGCAGCAAAATTCTGTAACACATAACCAGAACCACCGGATCAATTTTAACATCGAACACCAGTTTGATTCTTCCAATTCCCTGATCATCCGGCCAAACCTGAGCTTTCAACAGACCGATGCGCAAACAGACCAGACTACTTTTTCTACAAAAGGTTCTGCGAAATCACTGAACAACTCCATTGCCGCCACCAACCGGCAGAGCGATGGTTACAACGCTTCACTGGAAGCAACTTTCCGCCACCGTTTTGCAAAAAAAGGAAGAACCTATTCCATTGCTTTAAATCCCGGAAGAAATATCAACGACGGGAACACGTCCAATTATTCCATCAACAATTACTTCAATACGGCCACCCCTTATTCGGATACCATCAATCAGCGGGGCATTACCAGCAGGGACGCCAATACATTCAACGCTACTTTGTCTTATACCGAACCGATCGGCAAAAACCAGATCCTGGAAATCAACTACAATTACAACAGCAATACCAACAATTCCGGCACCAGGACATATGCGTTCAACCCGGTTAGCGGGCAATACGATAAAACAGTGGTCAACCTGACCAATGAATTTGAAAATACATTCAATTCCAACAGGGTAACACTGAACTATCGCCTGCAACATGCCAAATATAATTTCAGTATTGGTACTGGTGTTCAGGCAGGTGATCTGACCAGTAAGAATATCACCAAAGACAGTTCCATCCTTCAGCATTTTGTGAACTTCTTTCCTACCATGAACTTCCGCTACGATTTTTCCAGAACCAAAAACCTTCGGATCTTTTACAACGGCAGAACCGCGCAACCATCTGCCGCTCAGTTACAGCCGGTGATCGACAATTCCAATCCGCTGAATATCAAAACAGGTAACCCTGAGTTGAAACAGCAATTCGTTCACAGTTTCCGGGTGATGTACAACTCCTTTGATATGTTCACTCAACGGCTGGTATTTGCCACCATCAACGCCAGCTTTACAGCGAATGATATACAGAATTCCACGGTTTTCCTGGCTAACGGGGCCCAGTTTACCAAGCCGGTAAACCTGGATGGCACTTACAATATCAATGGGTTCTTCAATTATGGATTCCCCCTGAAGAAGCCGAAGAGCAATATCAACCTGTCCCTGAATCTCAGCAGGTCGCAGAGTCAGACCCTGGTGAATACGCAAAGCAATTACACACGCAATACCAGCGCAGGATTCAACGCATCCTGGACCACTAATCTGAAAGAGAATTTTGATATGAATTTCTCTTCCAATTCTTCGTTCACTTTTGCCCGGTACACCCTGCAACCGCAGCAGAACGGGGATTATTTTACTCAAACCCTTTCTGCAGAACCTACTTTTTACAGCAAAAACGGATGGGTGATCTCTTCCGATTTCAGTTACGTGAAGAATACCGGCAGGGCCGAAGGATATAATACCAGCATCCCGCTCTGGAGCGCCAGCATTGCCAAACAACTCTTTAAAAAGAAAGAGGGCGAACTTAAATTGTATGTATTTGACCTGTTGAACCAAAATGTGAGTGTAACCAGGAATATTACCGGTAATACCATTCAGGATGTTTCATCGAGGGTGCTTTCCCGTTATTTTATGGTCAGCTTTACCTATAACCTGCGCAGGTTTGGCGCCCAGGGACAGCAACAGCGAAACCCCATGATGGAGATGTTCCGCGGCAACAGGCCTCCGGGCGGAAACAGGATGATCCGGGACTTCCGGCAATAGGAAGCGCTGCCCCGGTTTACCCCTGGGAGGGTTAATTTTTTGTATTTTCTTAAAATTGACTATTTATAGGCTAAAAGTGCTAATTTTACAGCCTCAAATAAAGATGGCAAAAGCGAATACATACCATTTTATCCTTACTGGCCGTTCACATTCTGCTGAACCGGTAAGTTTCCCGTTTGTCGTATTGCCGCGACCTCGACGCGGTTTCTGATAGGACGAGCAACTGGCACTTGCCCCTATCAGTGGAAATTTCCCCGAAAGTGAATTAGGCAGAGCGCCCCCTCGATCATTCTTTTTAATTATTAGCAAGTTGGAACAGCAAATCATTGTTCGTGTAGCAAACAGCAACGATACACAGTATGCAAAGATCATTACAGATGAGATGGAATCATCTGCGAAGGCCAGAGGCACCGGAATTGCCAAAAGAAGCCCGGATTATGTAGCAAAGAAAATGGAAGAAGGCAAAGCCGTCATTGCGCTGGAAACAAATGGCGACTGGGTAGGTTTCTGCTATATAGAAGTATGGGGGCATGAGCAGTTTGTGGCCAACAGCGGCCTGATTGTTTCTCCGAAATACCGGAAAAGCGGGGTGGCCAAGCAGATCAAGCAGACCATCTTCAATCTTTCCCGCCAGAAATATCCTAATGCGAAAATTTTCGGGTTAACCACCGGCCTGGCTGTGATGAAGATCAACAGTGATCTGGGTTATGAGCCTGTAACTTACAGCGAGCTGACCGATGATGAAGAGTTCTGGGCGGGCTGCAAGAGCTGTGTGAACTATGATATTCTGATGAGCAAGAACCGGAAAAACTGTATGTGTACGGCAATGCTCTACGATCCTGCCGATCATTTTGAACCTGCGGAAACCTCTGCCGATTTCAAACAGAACTCCAAACTGTATGAGCGTTTCATGAAATTGAAGCAAAGTAAACTGATGAATATCTTCAAAAAGAAAACATTATTCAGCAATTTTTTTAATTTATAAACAGGAGTAACATGCAATCGAAAAAACTGGTACTGGGATTCAGCGGAGGTTTGGATACCACTTATTGCGCCATCTATCTGTCGCAGGAAAAAGGGTATGAAGTACATAGTGTAATTGTAAACACCGGCGGCTTCAGTGAAGCCGAGCTGCAGCATATAGAAAAACATGCCTATTCTCTGGGTGTAAAGACGCATACCACCATTGATGCGGTAAAAAGCTATTACGATAAGATTGTCAAATACCTGATCTATGGCAATGTGTTAAAGAACAATACCTACCCCCTAAGTGTAAGTGCGGAACGACTGAGCCAGGCCGTACATATTGCAGAACATGCTAAAAAAATGGGCGCTGTAGCTGTGGCACATGGCAGTACCGGCGCCGGCAACGACCAGGTTCGCTTTGATATGATTTTCCATATCCTGATTCCCGAACTGGAAATTCTTACGCCGATCCGCGATCTGAGGATCAGCAGGGAAGCTGAAATCGAATACCTGAAAGCCAAAGGGGTTGAGATGAATTTTGCAAAAGCAGCCTATTCTATCAATAAAGGTCTCTGGGGTACCAGTGTGGGCGGCAGAGAAACCCTGCATTCAAAAGGCATACTGCCCGAAGAAGCCTGGCCTACACAGGTTACTAAAACCGGATCAGAGGAAATTAAAATACACTTTGAAAAAGGGGAGATCACGATGATCAATAATCAGGCCTTTGATCATCCTGCACATGCCATCCAGTATCTGCAGACGTTGGCCGGTCCATACGGAGTGGGAAGAGATATTCATGTGGGTGATACCATTATCGGTATTAAAGGCCGTGTAGGTTTTGAAGCGGCCGCACCTATGGTAATTCTGAAAGCACACCATGCATTGGAAAAACATGTGCTTACCAAATGGCAGCTGAGCTGGAAAGAGCAACTGGCGCATTTTTATGGCAACTGGCTGCACGAAGGCCAGATCATGGACCCTGTAATGCGCGATATTGAAGCCTACCTCGAAAGTTCGCAGGCGCATGTTACCGGAGATGTTTTTATACAACTGATGCCTTACCGTTTCCAGGTGATCGGCATTGAATCTGCATACGACCTGATGAGCAGCAAGTTTGGTCATTATGGTGAAATGAATACAGGCTGGAGTGGTGAAGATGTTCGCGGCTTCTCTAAAATTTTTGCTAACCAGATCGTGATTTATAACAGTATTAAAGCTTCTGCCAATGATTAAGGCCGGTATTGCCGGGGGTGCCGGTTATACCGGTGGCGAGTTGATCCGTTTGCTGATCAATCATCCGGGCGTGGAATTATCTTTTGTGCTGAGCGGCAGTAATGCAGGCAATCCTTTGCACAAAGTACATGCAGACCTGCAGGGCGATACCATCATGCGGTTCACCGATCAGATCAATACCGATATTGACGTGCTGTTTCTTTGTGTGGGACATGGCGATGCTAAAAAATTCCTGGCGGAACACCCTGTTCCGGATACCGTGAAAGTAATTGACCTTTCCCAGGATTTCAGGCTGGCTCCCAACACGGAGTTTGGTAACAGAACTTTTGTGTATGGGCTCCCGGAGTTGAATAAAACAGCCATTCAGGAGGCCGGTAATATTGCCAACCCCGGTTGTTTTGCCACCGCTATACAATTGGGATTATTGCCGCTGGCCAATGCAGGCATCCTGGGAGATGTATATGCTACCGGTATTACCGGCTCTACAGGAGCAGGACAGGGACTGAGCAACACATCTCATTTTAGTTGGAGAGCCAACAATATACAGGCGTACAAATCTTTGGCACACCAGCATATCCACGAGATTACCCAATCGATTAACCAGTTGCAGAACGAAGATCCCCTTTCTGCATCAGGAGAAGGACGCGGTGTCCGGTTTGTGCCATGGAGAGGTGATTTTACCCGTGGTATTTATGTGAGCTCCATCATTGATTGTGGTTTGCCGCTGGAAGAAATTAAAAAGTTATTCAGGGAATTTTATCAGGACGCTGCATTCACTCATTTCAGTGAAACCATGATAGACCTGAAGCAGGTGGTGAACACCAATAAGTGCATGGTGCACGTGGAGAAGCAGGGTGATAAACTGGTAGTACACAGCGCCATTGATAACCTGCTAAAAGGGGCAAGCGGGCAGGCTGTGCAAAATATGAACCTGCTCTTTGGATTAAAAGAAACAACCGGATTAAAACTGAAAGCCAATTATTTTTAAGACTATGAAATTATTTGATGTATACCCGCTGAACAATATTGCTATCACAAGAGCGCTTGGTTCTTATGTTTGGGATGATCATGGTGTTCAGTACTTAGACATGTATGGCGGGCACGCCGTAATCAGTATCGGACATACCCATCCTCATTGGGTGAAGCGTATTGAAGAGCAATTGGAAAAAATTGCTTTCTATTCTAATTCTGTACTGATTCCCATACAGCAGCAACTGGCCGATAAACTGGCGCAGGTGAGCGGAAAGGAAGACTACCAGCTCTTTCTCTGCAACAGTGGCGCCGAAGCCAATGAGAATGCATTGAAACTGGCGTCCTTTCATACAGGCCGTAAAAAAATAGTAGCATTCAGTAAGTCGTTTCACGGAAGAACCTCGCTGGCCGTAGCTGTTACGGATAATCCCTCCATCGTTGCACCCGTTAATGAAACTGAGCATGTAATTTTTCTTCCCTTCAATGATGTGGATGCATTGAATACCTGTTTTCAGAAAGAGGGAGACCATATTGCTGCTGTAATTACCGAAGGCATCCAGGGCGTTGGCGGGATCAATGTTGCCTCCGATGCTTTCCTGAAAGCGATTCGTTCTCTCTGCGATGAGCATGGCGCCGTATTTATTGCGGACAGCGTGCAGTGTGGTTATGGAAGAAGCGGCCATTTCTTTGCGCATGATGCCGCCGGCATTCAGGCCGATATTTATTCTATGGCAAAAGGGATGGGCAATGGTTTCCCGATTGGCGGAATCCTGATTGCCCCGCATATTAAACCCAAACATGGCATGCTGGGAACCACATTTGGAGGCAACCACCTGGCTTGTGCCGCTGCACTGGCGGTGCTGGAAGTCATTGAACAGGAAAACCTGATCAGCATGGCCAAGCAGAGGGGTATGTACCTGATGAACCAGCTGAAATCCATTGAAGGAATTGAGCATGTACGTGGTAAGGGACTGATGATTGGATTTGATGTTCCTGAACACCTGAAGGGGTTGAAGAAAAAATTACTGACCGATCATAATGTATTTACCGGAGAAGCAAAACCGAACGTGATCCGACTGCTTCCTTCATTGGCATTGTCCAGAAAACAGGCCGATGAGTTTTTGGATGCTTTAAAGGAATCAATTCAGGAGCTTCTTCAAAATGAAGGATAATATATGCAACAGTTTATTTCCGTAAATGATGTAACCAACATCAATGCGCTGGTGAAAAAAGCGCTTGCTTATAAGCTCAACCCGTTCATGGACCATCACCTGGGGAAGGGTAAACGGATTGGGTTATTGTTCCTCAATCCCAGCCTGCGTACCAGGCTGAGCACACAGGTGGCTGCTTCTAATCTTGGTATGGAAGCCGTTGTTTTTAATGTAGACAAAGAGGGCTGGGCCCTTGAGTTTGAAGAAGGCGCCATTATGAGCGGAACCACTGCCGAGCATATCAAGGATGCCGCGCCGATCCTGGGACAGTATTTCGATATACTGGCTATCAGAACATTCCCCTCTCTCAAAAACAGAATTGATGATTACAGCGAAATGTACATTACTCAGTTTATTAAATACGCCGGTGTTCCTGTTGTGAGCCTGGAGAGTGCAACCTTGCATCCGCTACAATCGCTTACGGATATCATTACCATTCAGGAAGAAGTGAATATACAGCCGGAGAAGTTTGCTTTCCGCAAACCTAAAGTGGTACTGACCTGGGCTCCGCATGTTAAACCGCTTCCGCAGTGTGTGGCCAATAGTTTTGCACAGTGGATCAATACATGGCAGGGCGCCAGCTTTGTGATTACACACCCGCAGGATTATGAACTGTCCGATCAGTTCACCAGGGGGGCAACGATTATGCACAACCAGGATGCAGCATTAAAAGATGCAGACTTTGTTTATGTAAAGAACTGGAGTACCTATAATGACTATGGTAAGATTTACGAAAATGACCCTGCCTGGATGCTTACCAATGAAAAAATGAAGGCAACCAATGATGCCAAAGTAATGCATTGTTTGCCTGTAAGAAGAAATGTGGAACTCAGTGATGAAATACTGGACGGGAAACACAGCCTGGTGACCCGCCAGGCCGGAAACAGGGTATGGGCAGCACAGACTGTACTGTCGGAAATATTGAGCACTGCCAAATAAAAATTGTATGCAAAAACTGTATATTATAAAAATCGGAGGGAATATCGTAGACGATGAATCTGCACTTTCGTCCTTCCTGCAGTCGTTTGCAAATATTCAGGGGCATAAGATACTGGTTCATGGTGGCGGAAAACTGGCTACCAGGCTGGCCGAAGCCATGGGCGTTCAGCAGCAGATGGTGGATGGAAGAAGGATCACGGATGCAGAAACACTGAAGATTGTAACCATGGTATATGTCGGTCACATCAACAAAAACATTGTTGCACAGTTGCAGCAGCTCAAATGCAATGCTGTTGGAATTTGCGGCGCAGATGGCAATGCGATCCTGGCGCATAAGAGAAAGAAAACGGGCGATTCAGGAGAAGCCGTCGACTTTGGCTTTGTAGGAGATGTGGATGCCGTGAATGCAATTTTCTTTAAGCAACTGCTGGAGCAGCATGTTACGCCGGTGATTGCTCCGATTACCCACAACGGATCCGGACAGTTGTTAAATACCAACGCAGATACGATTGCTCAGGAAACCGCTACAGCACTGAGCGCCTTCTACGATACCACGTTGATTTATTCATTTGAGAAATCGGGTGTATTGCTGGATACCAATGATGAGAACTCCGTAATCCCGGAAATTCGACCGGGTTACTTCCGGGAATTAAAAACAAAAGAATTGATATTCGCCGGAATGATACCAAAGCTCGACAATGCTTTTTCGGCTATCAACAAAGGAGTAACAAAAGTCATTATTGGTAACGCAAATCACCTGGAACAACTGATACAGGGAAGTTCAGGTACAACTATTTTAAATGAATAACGATACATTATATACAGCAGCAGTTGCTTTCTTAAAGCAACTGATTGCAATCCCTTCTTTCAGTAAGGAGGAAGACAAGACCGCTTCGGTTATTGAACAGTTTTTTCAGTCGCATGGCATACCCACTCAGCGTTTCCTGAACAATGTTTGGGCAGTAAATAAGTATTATGATGCCTCCAAACCTGGCATTTTGCTAAACTCCCACCACGATACCGTTAAACCCAATAAGGGATACACCGTAGATCCTTTTGATCCTGCAGAACAGGACGGTAAGCTGTTTGGTTTGGGAAGCAATGATGCCGGCGGCTGCCTGGTTTCACTGGCTGCTGTTTTTCTCCATTTTTATGCACAGGAAAACCTGGCATACAATATTGTATTTGCAGCAAGTGCGGAGGAAGAAATCTCCGGTACCAATGGTATAGAGGCGTTATTGCCCCAACTGCCTCCGCTGGAATTTGGTATTGTGGGTGAACCTACTTTATTGAATATGGCTGTTGCAGAACGCGGGCTGATGGTGCTGGATGCGGAAACCTTTGGTGTTGCCGGCCATGCAGCCAGGAACGAGGGAGAGAACGCCCTGTATAAGGCGGTTAAAGATATTGAGTGGATTCAAAACCATCGTTTCGAAAAAGTGAGCGATTTGCTGGGCGAAGTTAAAATGACGGTGACCTCTTTCCAGACAGACAACAAACAGCACAATGTAATTCCGGTGCATGCCCGTTACCTGATTGATGTTCGGGTAAATGAACTGTATTCTTTTGATGAAGTACTGGATGTGCTGAAACAACATGTATCCGCCACCATTACTCCCCGAAGTACCCGTTTGCGATCCACTTCAATAGCGCTGGATCATCCGCTGATACAAGCCGGAATCAAACTGGGAAGATCCTATTACGGCAGCCCTACCACCAGTGATAAGGCGCTGATGCATTTTCCTACCCTCAAGATGGGACCCGGAGACAGCGCCAGAAGCCATACCGCCAACGAATTTATTTACCTTGATGAAATCAGGCAGGGTATTGATATGTATATTCAGCTTTTAAAACAGGTACTATGAAGTTGTGGAGCAAAACAAATACCAGTACAGCAGCGGCTGTAGATCAGTTCACTGTTGGAAGAGACAAAGAGTTTGACCAGTTGCTGGCCCCCTTTGATGTATTGGGTTCCATTGCGCATTCCAAAATGCTGGCTACCGTTGGCTTACTTACCCCTGCCGAATCGGAATCGCTGGTAAAAGCCCTGCAAAAAATCTATACAAAGGTTTCTGCAGAAGGGTTTGCCATTCCGGCCGGGGTGGAAGATATTCACTCCTATATCGAGTTCCTGCTTACCGAAGAACTGGGTGATGCCGGTAAAAAAATTCACAGTGCCAGAAGCAGGAACGACCAGGTGCTGGTTGATATCAAATTGTTTCTCAGGGCCTCCATCAAAGACCTGGTAACTGAAACGGAACAACTCTTTGTATTGCTTCAGCAGCAGAGTGAAAAATTTAAGGCGCATTTATTGCCGGGGTATACGCACCTGCAACTGGCCATGCCCTCTTCTTTTGGGTTATGGTTTGGTGCTTATGCAGAAAGCCTGGTAGATGATATGGTAATGCTGGAAGCAGCGTATAAGGTAGTGAACAAAAATCCTTTGGGCTCTGCCGCAGGATACGGCTCGTCCTTCCCGATCAACAGAACGCTGACCACCCAATTATTGGGTTTTGAGCATCTCAATTACAATGTGGTATATGCACAGATGGGAAGAGGGAAAACCGAAAGGATCGTTGCTACGGCAATGGCCAATATTGCGGACACACTGGCCAGGCTAAGTATGGATATGTGCCTGTACCTGAACCAGAATTTCAGTTTTGTTTCTTTCCCTGCAGAACTGACTACCGGCTCCAGTATCATGCCGCATAAAAAGAATCCGGATGTTTTTGAACTGGTGAGGTCTTATTGCAACCGCTTAAAGGCCCTCCCGAACGAAATTACCATGATGACCACGAATCTTCCTTCCGGTTATCAGCGTGACCTGCAGTTGCTGAAGGAACATTTATTTCCGGCATTTACCGAACTGCGAAACTGCTTGCAGATGGTACACCTGATGCTGTCTGATATTGAAGTAAAGCAGTCGATTGTAGAAGAAGAAAAATACCGTTTCCTCTTCAGCGTGGAAGAAGTGAATAAACTGGTATTGAGCGGCGTTCCATTCCGCGATGCATATAAACAGGTGGGAGAGGCTATTGAAAAGGGTAATTTTACCTATACTACCAGTGTGCAGCACACGCATGAAGGAAGTATCGGCAACCTTTGTACCGAAAAGATTGCCGGGATGATGAAGAAAACCATCGAAGGCTTTGAATTTAATAAACCGGAAAAAGCGATACAATCACTTTTATCCTGATATTGCAACCTATAATGATAGTCAACCAATGAAAAAATTAGTTTTTACTTTTATTTTGGGAACAGCTGCAATGGCTGCTTCTGCTCAGTCTAAAACAACAAAACCGGCTGCTAAACCTGCCGGGAAAGCTATTGCAAAACCAGCTACAACTGCGATTGTATTAAAAAATAGTGCTGACAGCGCAAGCTATGCGCTGGGAATGCGGATTGCCCAGAACCTGAAATCACAGGGGCTGGATCCATTGAACCTGGCCGTTTTTCAGAAAGGGATGACCGATGCCCTGCAAGGTAAAAAGCCGGTGATTGCCGACGAATTGCTCGATAATTGTATTGGCAGTTTTCAACAGTCTGTAAGTGCTAAGAAAGCGCAGGTAGCCCGTAAAGCTGCAGTGGAATTCCTGGCCGCCAACGGTAAGCGTAAGGGCGTTGTTACCCTGCCCAGCGGTATGCAATACGAAATCATCAAAGCAGGAACAGATACCGTAAAACCCACACTGGCCAGTAAAGTGAAATGCCATTACCATGGTACATTGATGAATGGAGATATCTTCGACAGTTCTGTAGACAGAGGCGAACCCATCAGCTTTCCGCTGGGCAATGTGATCAGGGGCTGGCAGGAAGGGCTGCAACTGATGACAGTAGGCAGCAAGTGGAAATTATTTATTCCTGCAGATCTGGCCTATGGAGATCAGCAGAAAGGAGACAAGATTGTTCCGGGTTCTTTACTGATATTTGAAGTGGAATTACTGGGAATTGAATAGTACTATTAACCTTGGTTAACCTTTGAGTAAAGTTGGTTAACCCGTTATACTGAAGAAGCCGGCTACTTTCGTTTACAAAATTTGTATATGAAAGCAGTCGGTTTTTTTATTCTCTTTTTCCTGGTCGGGATATCGCTGAAAGCGCAGCCCTCCGGTTCCGTCATTACAGGTATGGTCTACGATTCCCTCTATAAAAAAGGGCTTGCTTATGCCACTGTATCGGTGGTTCATCAGCAGGATTCCACCCTGGTGGGTTTTACCAGGGCCGATTCTACGGGCAGGTTCAGATTGTCTGGTATTCCAAAGGGGAATTACCTGGTTTCCTTTTCCTATGTGGGGTATCTGCCTGTATGGAAATCCGTTCAGCTGAACACCGGCGGGCAGCTGAACCTGGGCAATGTGCCGGTTACTGATCTGCTGCATGCAGGCGAGGTAACCGTTACTGCAAGAAGACCCCCTGTTACCATTAACAATGATACGGTAGAATTTAATGCAGAGAACTTCAAAACACAACCCAATGCAGTAGTGGAAGACCTGTTAAAAAAACTGCCCGGTGTTACGGTTGATAAAGACGGAACAGTGAATGTAAACGGGCAGCGGGTCAACCGTTTTCTGGTCAATGGCAAAGAGTTTTTTACCGGTGATCCCAAACTGGCCACCAGAAATCTGGATGCGGATGCAATTGATAAAGTGCAGGTTTTCGATAAAAAAAGCGACCGGTCTGAGTTTACCGGTGTAGACGATGGTCAGTCCGAAAAAGCCATCAACCTGAAACTGAAGAAGGATCGCAGCAATTCACTATTCGGCAAAATCACTGCAGGCGCCGGTACCCGGGAACGCTATGATGCGCAAACCAATATCAACCAGTTTAAAGGGGACCGGCAAATGTCGCTGATTGGTATGGGTAATAATACTAACCGGCAGGGCTTCTCCCTTTCCGATGTGATGAATTTTTCCGGAGATCTTGCAAGGGGCGCCCGCAATGGGGGCGGAATCAATATCCGGATCGGGCCTAATGAAGACAATGGCGGTTTACCTGTTTCGGGTATGGGGCCTGACCAGCAGGGGATTGCCACTACCTATGCCGGCGGATTAAATTACAACAATAGCTGGAACAAGAAAACAGATCTTAACTTAAATGGAATCGGGTCGGATGTTAACCTGGTTACCAACCGGGAAGTGAACAGGCAGAACCTTTTGCCGGGGAATAGTTTTGCCTACAATTCTAAAAGCAGCGACGTACGGCATAGTCAGCAACAGCGACTCAATGCGATACTGGATCAGCGTTTTGACAGTTTTACTTCGGTGAAGTTTACACCGCAGATTACCTTGCAGCAAAATGAAAATACCAGTAGCAGTAATTACACGTCAGCGGATAATGCCGGCGTTAAGCTGAACGAAGGTTCAACTTTTTCGTCAACCAGGTCGGAAGCTTTTAATCTCAACAGTAACCTCCTCTTAAGGCACCGGTTTAAAAAGAAGGGAAGAACCATCTCATCTACCATTAGCCTGGCCTATAACTCCAGTAAACAGAACGGCAGCCTGAATACCACCAACCGGTTCTATTCCGGAGGTATTGCCTTACCGGATTCGGTCATTCAGCAGGTGAATAGCCGTGATGCTGATACCAGGAGCATTGGGGCCAACCTTGTTTATACCGAGCCCATTGGTAAAAAGTCTTTGCTCGAGTTTAGTGGATTTTACAATACCAATACCGGCAAGAGTATCAGAAATACCTACGATTACAATGATGTAAATGGAAAGTATGATCAGCGGAATTTATTGCTGAGTAACGATTTCACTAGCAGGTACCAGTATGGTGGCGGTGGAATCAACTTTCGTTCCAATATTCAAAAACTCAGTATAAGCACAGGGGCCAATCTGCAGTTTGCTGCGCTGGAGAGTACCAATAATTCCAATGCCGGTTTTATACAGCGCTCATTTACAGATATCCTTCCTTCGGTAAATATTCAATACAGGCGCAGGAACACGAGCACATTGGGGCTGGTGTTCAATACCTCCACCACACAGCCTTCCACTTTCCAGTTGCAGCCTGTGGCTGATATCAGCGATCCGTTGAATACCTATGTCGGCAATCCTGATCTGAAAAGAAGCTATACGCAATCCATTACCCTGAATATGTCTTCGGTAGATATCTACACACAGAATAACCTGTTTGCATTCCTGTCTTATTCAAAAACAGATGATGCGGTGATTACCTCGGATATCATTAAACCCAATGGTTCCAGGGTTTCTACGCCAGTTAATGCAAACGGCAATTATTTCCTGATTGCCAACGTAAACGCAGGCAGACCGTTAAAAAAACTGAAATCGAGGGTGGATCTGGGTATCGGCGCTAATATATTCCGGAATATGAGCATGGTAAATGGGGCCGTTAATGCCATTGACAATTACAGCATTACACCCAATATCGGGTACAATTTTGCCATTGATACAACCATTGATATTTCTTTCAGGGCCAGGTTGAATTTCAATAGAGCCAAGTACGCTTTACAACCACAGTTGAATAACAACTATGTACAGAAAGTGTATAGTTTCGAAATGAATAATTATCTCCCCGGGGGCTTCATCCTCAATAACGACCTGAATATGACCGTTAACAGCGGCCGTTCAGATGGATACAATACCAACGTATTGTTGTGGAATGTATCTCTTTCCAGAAGCTTTTTGAAGCAGAAAAGAGCTGAGATCCGGTTCAGCGTACTGGATCTGCTGAACCAAAACGTGGGGATCAACAGAACGGCTAATCAGAACTTTGTACAGGATACAAAATACAATGTATTGCAGCGCTACTTTCAACTGAGTTTCAGCTACCGCCTGAACAGATCAGGTGACGCAAATGGCGGGGCGAGGGTTATGTTCAGAACCATGTAAACTGCTATTTGTAAATAAAAAAAGAGGCTGTTCTTTTGGGGACAGCCTCTTTTATAAGGGGGATGAGGTATGGATTAATTTCTATTCATGCGGAACATTCCCGGCCCCTGCTGATTCATCAGTTCTCCGATGATTTTCTGGTATTCTGCCCTGCTGACCACTTTCCCTTTTGTTGGTTCTTTCAGCTCTTTCCTGTTAACAGTGCTTTTTACTTCCAGCGCTTTAAAAACAGTCAATCCATTGTCTATATCCATCTCCAGGATAGCTCCGGGCAACATTCCATGGCTGTCAGGGCCAGCCGGCGTAAGAAAGTCGGTGGTATACCACGCTACTACCTCCACTTCCCTTGATTTAGGGACTGCGGTATCTGACACATTGCTTCCTCCCGATACAATTCGCATGGTTCTTACCGCTTGTGTGATTTTTTTAGTGGCTTTTTTACAGGTATATCCCAGCACTGTTTTGGTCTCATCGCCCAGCTTCCAGGGCTGCTGTTGAATGGTATCAATAATCAGGAAATTTCTTCCCCCCAGTTCGGCCATCTGTACCGACTTTTGATTCGAGAAATTTTTATAGAGGTCACCCCCATCTGTTCCACCGCCAATGCGGATTTGCATGCCGCCACCACCGCTTGCAAAAGGATCCGGCGCATCTTCTTCGGGTTGCAGGCGATAAATAGAAACACTGTCGCTGAACAGGAGGAAATGTTTGCTGGTACGGAACTCAGGTATAAACGCTTTCATCTGCTCATTGGGCAGGTTCCTGTGCGAATTGATTTTTCGCTCGTATAAAATCGTACCTTCTTTTTGTTGTGCTTCTGCACAGATTGCGGCCACCAGGAAGGCTGCAGTTATCCATTTTTTCATAATCATCATTTTGGATCAAAACTATATCAGGCTTTGTTAAACAGCCTTTCTCAAAGGTTAATTAAGGTTAATGGGCAACTGAACTGGTAAGGGGTTGATTATATTTGTGTACAGGCATGAAAAAAATATATTTTTCGCGAATAATGATGATTGCGGCTATTGCCATGATCGTACTGTTCCAGTGTTACTGGATCAGCCGGATTTATGCGGAAGAAAAAGGAAGGATGCAAAAGCAGGCCGATATTATTTTCAAGGAATTGGTTTACCAGTTGCAGCTCAACCGGTTCAAAGCAGACACCATGGTTTATAAATTTGGCGGAGCTAATAACCTGTTTGCCCTGGACATGGTGAATTCCATATTGGTAGAAAAAGATGCTGCAGTCAATCGTAAAAGGCCGGACAGCATGGAGGCGCACCTGAATGGAATGCTCCGCAATATGAAACATGATACAGGCATAAAGAGCATTCAGATTGTGCAGATCAATACCCGGCCCTTAGTTAAACCCAAATCCGTTGTGAAATTTGTATTTAATTCCGGCAAAAACAATCCCCTGGTTCCGGATTCCCTAAAGAAAGGGCCTGTCGGGCCCCTGCCGGTGAAAGAAATACCTATGAGCGGAGATTCTACCCGAAAAGGCATAGCGGCTAACAATAAGATCAGCAGGGCTTTTATACAAATGCTCAATACCAATAATCCGGTTGCCGATTCTTTGCCGGTGAAGCAGATTGATTCGGGTTTTACCGCCGGGCTAAGAAAGGCGGGGATTGGGATGCCATTCACTATTCATACCGGCAACTTTGATTCTACTTCGTTGAAAGATACAGCGGTTTCCGGTGCATTTAAAACCAGTCTTGCATCGGTTGGATTTGTGCAGCCAAGATGGTACCAGGCGGTATTGGCCAGCCCCGATTCACTGATACTTAAAAAAATGATTCCCCAGATCCTGTTCTCTCTTTTGCTGATCCTGTTCACCTCCATTGCATTCGTATTTCTTTATCGCAATATTGCCAGCCAGCAAAAGCTTGCAGTGGTAAAGAATGAGTTTATCAGTAATGTTACGCATGAACTCAAAACGCCGATTGCAACTGTTCAGGTAGCTGTGGAAGCTCTGAAAAACTTCAATGCCATTGATGATCCCAAGAGAACAAAAGAATACCTGGATATTTCTACCACCGAATTACAACGCCTGAGTATGCTGGTAGATAAAGTGCTGAAATTATCCATGTTTGAGTCGGGTCGCATTGTACTGAACAAGGAATGGTTCGATATGAAGGAATTGGTGGCAGAAACGATTGAAAGTATGCGGCTTCAGTTTGATAAGACCGGTGTAAGTGTTTCTCAAAATACGCCTGGGGAAAATATGGCTATCTATGCAGACAAACTGCATATTTCCAGCGTGGTCTACAACCTCCTGGATAACGCCCTGAAATATTCCGGTAATAAAGGGGTGGTAGAGGTTAGCCTGGCCACTCCATTATCCAATGTGATTGAACTGCGGGTGAAAGACAATGGAATTGGTATAGCTCCTGAGTTTCAGCAAAAAATCTTCGAGAAGTTCTTCCGTGTTCCTTCCGGAGATATTCACAACGTAAAAGGATATGGGCTTGGGTTAAGTTATGTTAGCCATATTGTGGAACAACATCACGGGTTGATAGAAGTAAAAAGCGAATTGGGGAAAGGCAGTACATTTATACTGCGGTTTCCGGTAGGTGATCAAAGCATTTCATAAGTACTTATTGAAGCGAATATGGCCATCAAAATATTGTATGTGGAAGATGAGATCTTTTTGGGTAAGATTGTTTTTGAAACACTTGTTTCAAGAGGGTTTGATGTTTTGATGGAAACCGATGGGAGCAGGGTAATGGATGCCTTCGACAGCTTTAATCCCGATATCTGTGTGCTGGATATTATGCTCCCCAACAGGAATGGAATTGAAATTGCCGAAGAGATCCGGGCGGGAAATACAATGATGCCTATTATATTCCTGACAGCTAAGACCCAGACAGAAGATGTGGTGAAGGGATTTAAAACAGGCGGGAATGATTATATCAGGAAGCCCTTCAGTATGGAAGAACTGATTGTGCGGATTGAAAATGCTTTGAAAATAAAGGCAGGAGATCAAACCTCCGGCGCGGAAATGGCTGTAATGATCGGAAAATTCTGTTTCGACGGCAACAAGCAATTGCTGATTTTGAACGGTGAAGGTAGAAAGCTATCCTTCCGGGAAACGGAGTTATTGCGTTATTTCTGTTTGAATATCAACGTGGTGATACAGCGTAAGGAATTGTTAAATTATATCTGGGGAAACGATTCTTTTTTCAACAGCCGCAACCTGGATGTGTACATCACCAAACTCAGAGGCTATCTGAAGGAGGATCCCAACCTTCGGATCATTACCATAAAAGGCGTTGGCTACCGTTTTGTGACCGGTTAATAAACCCCGAACTACCCTATCTTTGCCGTTCAAACGAACGCAATATGAATGAAAAATTTGTTGCCCGGATTGGCCAGGAGCTGGCTGAAATTGAAAAAGCCGGCCTTTTTAAGCGGGAAAGAATCATTACCAGCGAACAGGGCCCTGAGATTACTGTAAATGGGAAGAAGGTACTGAACTTTTGCGCCAATAATTACCTTGGTCTTTCTTCTCATCCCGCTGTGATTGAAGCGGCACATAAAGCTATTGATACACATGGTTACGGAATGAGCAGTGTACGTTTTATTTGCGGTACCCAGGATATTCATAAAGAGCTTGAAAAAAAGCTGTCCGACTTTCTGGGAACTGAAGACACCATATTGTATGCGGCAGCGTTTGATGCCAACGGTGGTGTTTTTGAACCGTTGTTCAGTGAAGAAGATGCCATTATCAGCGATGCATTGAACCATGCTTCCATCATAGATGGTGTTCGCCTCTGCAAGGCGCAGCGCTTCAGGTATGAGCACAATAACATGGAGGACCTGGAAGCAAAACTGAAGGAAGCGGCAGACTGCAGAAGCCGGATCA
>JAECQP010000029.1 GCA_015999745.1 Sphingobacteriia bacterium
CTTCCAGCGCTGTACTTGGCGTGTTCCATCCCCAACCCATATCCCATGCACCTGAACCCCGTACACCCTGCAGGCTTGCATATTGGATACCCTGGGCAGTAGGATTGTTGGCATCGGCCCTTCCCTGTACTTCAAAAATGGACTCCTTTGAATTTTCTCCTTCTTCACTGAAGATGGTAGCATAAGGGGTAGAGAGATCATATTGTCCGGAGTTCATCACCAGGCTGGCGGCGCCCATAGCCGCTGCCCATTTTTGCTGGGTCAGGTATACTTTAGCCAGCATACCGTTGGCAGCGCCACTGGTAATACGACCTGCAAATTTGGAAGCATCCCAACTGGAGGGCAGGTTGGCTGCCGCAAAAGTCAGATCCTTTTCAATAAAGGAATACAACTGTGCAGTACCAGACTGCGGCACATTATTTTGTGCTGCAGGGTCTGCAAACAGGGTATCAATGATCGGCACCCTGCCAAAGAACCTGGTAAGCATGAAATAAGCGTACCCGCGGATAAACCTTACTTCTGCCTGTGATTGAACTTTAATAGCATCAGTGGTAACGATATTGGTATTGTTACCAATCTGGTAAAGGGTGCTGTTGCATTTGTTGATCAGCCCGTAAAAACCGGTCCACAGAGAATTGGCGCGGCCGCTGCTGGGGAGTACGGGAAAATTATCCATGCTGATCACATCGGCGCCACCATCGGAAGGTGTGCTTCCTTTATCGGCATCGTCGCTGCGGATACTGGTTGCGTTTACAAATCCGTCTACATGTACACTGTAATCGCGGAGGCTGTTGTATGCACCAAAAATGTACTGATCATAAGGGCCGGAACCTCCTGGATAAGGATAGTTTTCCTCATCATATCCGCCCTGTCTGGCGGTATCCAGGAATTTTTTACAACCCGTGAATGCGGTTGCAAGTGCAAGCACCAGCATTGTTTTAGCCAGGCTTGTTTTGAATATGTTGAATAATTTCATTTTTAATTGCTTTAGATAGTTGAATTAAAAAGTGACATTTAAACCAAAGGAATAAACAGCAGGAACGGGATATACGCCATTGTCCGCACCGCCGCCAAGAATATTGCCGATCTGTGCTTCAGGTGAATAACCGGTTACCTTGCTCCAGCTCTTAATGTTCTGACCGCTGATGTAAATCCTTGCTTTTGAAATACCTACTTTGCTTAAAGCGTTTGCACCGAATGTATAACCGATCTGTACGGTTCTGATACGGAAGTAATCGCCCGGCTCCAGGAAATAACTGCTGAACAGGAAGTTGTTGCCGCGGGTATTATCCAGGATCGGCTCCACGTTGGTGGTTCCGCCTCCGGTCCATGCGTTCAAACGATTGCTTTCATAATTCAGGGTTGCAAAATTGGCAATACGCCGCTGTGTGTAAATTTTATTACCGGCTACGCCTTGCCCTTCCAGCAAAAGGTCAAACCCTTTATAGGCTGCACTGATATTCAAACCATAGCTGTATGGAGGAAATGGTGTGCCCAGATAAGTTCTGTCTGCAGGAGACAAAACGCCATCCCCGTTAACATCTGCATAGGCAATATCCCCGGGCAGTGAATTGGTGAATCTTGGTTGTTTACCTAACTCTGCTGTTGACTGGTAAATACCGATCTGGCGGTATCCGTAGAAGTAACCGATAGACTTACCGGTTTCGGTAAGGTTGGCTCCGCTGTTACCAATCAACTGGAAGTTGGTATTGTCTCCGATAGAGTTCACTACATTTTTATTGTAGCTGAAGTTGGGAGATACAGAATAGGTAAAGTCCTTACCAACCTGGTCGCTCCAGGTAAAGCTTACTTCAATGCCCTTGTTGGTAATACTTCCAAGGTTGGTGAAGTAACTGCGTGTTTCATTGGGTAATGATACCGCAGTAAGGATATCGGTTGTTTTCCTGCTGTAATAAGTAATCTCTGCACTCAGTTTGTTATGGAGTGTTTTGAAATCCACGCCGATATCTGTACCGGTAACCACTTCCCAATGCAGGTTAGGGTCCGGTATGTATGCCGCCTGAATAGCTGTGTACACATTGTTTCCGAAGATGGCGGTGGATGCATTGGAGATGCCCGGCTTGTACAGGTTGTCTGCAAAACCGTTGGCATTTCCGGTTTGTCCCCAGGAAGCGCGGAATTTCAGGTAATCAATTGCTTTAACAGCTTCAATAAAACTTTCTTCGCTGGCAACCCAGCCCAGGCCTACGCTACCGAATGTGCCCCATCTGTTCTGAGGAGCGAATTTGGAACTACCGTCTCTGCGGATGGTTGCATTAACGAGGTATTTATTATTATAGGCATAGTTGATCCTTCCGAACAAACCCATCAGCGAACTCTTACCTCCGCCACCACCGAAATTACCGGGGTTATTGGAGTTAATAGTGCTGATATACCAAAAGTCCGGGTTATTGGGAACATTCACAGTGGTATCTCTTCTGTTTCCATTGATGAAAGTACTCTCGCTGTAAATAGAAGTGAAACCGGCCAGCGCGGTAATCTTATGACCGCCGCCCAGCGCTTTGTCGAAGGTCAACGTGTGATCCTGCTGAAAACGCTTGTACTCCGCCTGTTCCTGTGTTACACTGGTTCTGATGGTATTGTCGTATGTAGTGGTGGTAGGTGCAGCACCTTCTCCAAGGTTCACAAAATAGTAAGGAAGCGGGGTATAGCTTCTCGCATTGTTGAAACCAAGATCGGCATACACCGTAGACTTAAAGGTAAAGTTCTGCAGGAATTTTACTTCTGCATACATGGTTCCGATAAAACGAAATCCCTTGTTGATGGAAGTGCCTCTGTTGCGATTCAGGGTAGCGATCGGATTGCCTACCTGCGCCCTTTGGAAAGAAGGCATGCTGTAGTAAGTATTTGCATCCACCTGGATCGGTACAATCGGCGCAGCCCAGAGTGCATTGGTTAAACTAACACCTGTAGGATTCTGAATCCAGTGAAATGCATTGACCTCTCCGCCCACTTTGATCTTGTTGTTGAAGCGAACTTCCTGGTTTAAACGGAACATATACTTTTCGTAACTATCGTATTTCACCACACCGTCCTGCTTATTGTAGCCCACGCTTAAATAAGTGGAACTTTTCTCTCCGCTGTTGGAGATGCTCAGGTTATTGGTGCTGATCAGCGCAGAGCGAAGGATTTCATTCTGCCAGTTGGTGTTGGCTGTGTAATTGGTGAAATCAAACGGAGCTGCATTCAGATTAGCCAGCTGGGCCGCATACAGCTTCTTGAAACCGGCCGCATCAGTTACAGCAATTTTATCTGTTACAGACTGTACCCCAATGGAGCTTTGGAAATTAATTTTGGTCTGGCCTCTTGCCGCCTTTTTTGACGTTACTGCTATAACACCGTTCGCTCCTCTCAAACCATAGATGGCAATGGAAGAAGGATCTCTCAGTACATCAATGGTTTCTATATCTGCCGGGTTCAGGAAATCGATATTATCCTGTAATACACCATCCACCACATAAACGGGGCTGGCGCTGTTGGTACTGTTCACGCCCCTGATCCTAACCACAGGGCTTGCACCCGCAATACCGGAGTTGGTTACGGTAAGACCGGCCACACGTCCCTGCAGGGAACTGATCGGGTTGGTATTGGGCATCTTGGCCACATCATCTCCTTTAACAGTAGTGATAGAACCGGTCAGGTCTCTTTTTTTCTGAGTACCATAACCGATCACTACTACCTGGTCCAGCGTAGTATACGCAGGAACGAGGGTAAGATTCAGGGTCGTTCTTCCGGACAAGGCAATTTCCTGGGTTTCAAATCCCAGGGAAGAGATCACCAGTTTGGCATTGGCATCCGGTACCGTGATCGTAAAATCACCTTCGTTATTGGTTGTAGTGCCAATATTGGTTCCTTTCACAAAAACGGAGACTCCGGCAATGGCTTCTCCGGATGCTCCTGTTATTTTTCCGGAGACCTTGATGGCTTCCATCGAAATCTCAGCAGCAGTGACACCATCTTTCAGCACAACCAGGTTGGTGCCAAGCACTTTGTAACTGATTCCTGTATTCAGCAGTACTTTATCGAGCACTTCGCTTACAGAAGCCTGAACCACATCCACATTCACTTTGGGTTTTCCCTTGATCATTTCTTCTGTAAACAGAAAGCGGTAGTCGCTTTTACTTTCGATGGCGAATAAAACCTTCTTGATCTCTGCGGCAGTCATTTTCAGGGTAATTTTCTCCTGTGACCATCCGGTAGCAGAAACCTGCAAACAGGCAAATAGCAGCAAAGCAGACGTCAATTTCATAATTCTTGTAAGCTTTAAATACAAAAGAACCTTGTCTGAAACAGGGGCTGTTTCATTTTTTTTCATATTTTAGGATTGAAGGGGTTAATAATAGCAGTTATCCTGTCAGAGAAACTGTCCTTAAAATGTTAACCTTACGGGGGTTCCGGTGCAACGGACCCCCGTTTTGTTTTTGCCCTTCACTAAGACGTGTTCTTATAATGGTACATATGGCGTATGTGTTAGCGGTGAATAATAATTTTCCGGTCTTTTTGTTCAATTTTAACTGGTATCATCAGCCTCAGGGCCTCCAGGGCCTGATCAATCGTTTCTTTATCAAAGCTTCCGTTCATCCGGGTCTGCTTCAGCTGTTCTCCCTCTATCACAATTTTTACATCATACCATCTTTCCATTCGGGTAGCCAGCTCTTCAAACGTTTCATCCCTGAACACCAGCCTGTTTTCCACCCATTGGGTTTCGGGTAATGTTTTATCTACCTGATCGTATTTCAGCTTATTAATAGAAACAGTGGGGATAATGGTTTTAGCCGCAGCAACCGAGGCCGTCTTAACCATATTGTTCTCCACAATCAGTTTTTCGTTGGGAGAAAGAATGATTTTATTATCGGGCCGGTTCTTAATCGTTACCTCAATACTGCCGCGGATCAAACTGGTTTCGGTATGTTTGTCTTCGGGATAGGCTTTTACATTAAATGCAGTTCCCAATACCCGTATATTGATATTGGTGGTATGGATCACGAAGGGCTTATCCTTCATTTTTATTACATCGAAGTAACCCTCACCGGTAAGGGCTACTTCCCTCTGCTGAAGGCCATACTCTTTATTATAGGTTAGTTTACTGCCCGAATTCAGCATTACAACGGTTCCGTCCGGAAGCTGGATCCTGGTTTTAGAACCCATCCTGGTAGACACTTCATTGAATTCCTGAACAGCAGCAATGGAAGCTGCCCCCTTGTTCTTCTGCAATCCGATCACCGAATAGGTAGCAACAGCCAGGATAACGGCGGCGGCGGCCCACATCCAATTTCGGGAACGCCATAAACGGACCACAGGGGCTTTGGAACGGGGAGCGCCTTCATCCAGGGTGATATTCATCTCCGCCAACCGATTCAAATGGAGTAAAAAAGCATCCTCCGAAACAGAGGGATCGTATGCAGGCTGCTTTTCCCAGAGACCTTCCAGGTTTTGAACAGCATACTGCCACTCGGGGTTTTCCGTGATCAGCAACTCCAGTTCAGCCAGTTCTTCCTCACTGGCTTCACGGGTGAGTTTTTTGGAAAGCAGTACCCACATTTTTTCCTGGTTCATGTATTTTGGTTGGTACTACCTAAGACACTACGAACTGAAATAAACCCTTAAAGCAGATCCAATTATTTTTTCAGGCTGATCCGGGTACGGATGGAGTTTCTGAGTTCCATAGGCATGCACCTGGCAATCCGGCGCAGGGCAATAGCCAGTTGGGCCTCAATTGTTTTGACCGAAATTTGCAATAAATCGGCAGCTTCTTTCTGTTTCAGGCCATCTTCCTTCACCAGTTTGTAGATGAGTTTACACCGGTCTGGCAGGTCGTGGATAGTCCTCCGGATCTGGTTAACCATTTCCTCGGTCATCATTAATTGTTCCGGATCGTAGCTGGTGTGGTTCAGTTGAACCAGCCATCCTTTCGCCTCCAGCGCAGCCTGCCTTTTTTGTTTCGTCAGGCGATTAATCGCCAGGTTTTTGGCGGTAGCATAGAAATACAACAAAGGAGATTCAATTTCGGTCAGTTCCACTCTTTTTTGCCAGATCCGCAAAAAAAGATCCGATACCAGCTCTTCAGCCTCCTCTCCCGATTTCAGGATGGAATAAGCAAACTGCCTGAGCGGCTGGTGCAGCAGGACAAAGAGTTCCCGGTAGGCAACCTGGTCACTATCCAGTGCAATGGAATGCAGCAATCGTTTAATATAATCGTTGTCGGGCATGACTTCAATTCAAATATACTATTCAATTGTCCATTTTCAGAACTGTATGCCACCAAAATTTTCAGGCGATCGTTGTAGATTAATTGGCAGCGCTGAAATCGTAAAATTCATCTACATCTTTTTTAAACTGAACCAGGGAAGGCTTGTGGATATAATACATATGGCCGGATTCATAGAAGTAAGGCTTTACATTCTTACGCTGTTCCGGGCGCAGGAACATGTGCTCTATATCGTATTTGGCAGTAAAATAAGGCGTAGCAAAATCATAGTAACCAAAGCCTACATACACTTTTAATGCAGGATTTTTAGCCATTGCATCCCGGAGGCTTTCTGCCACGTTCAGAAACTTGTTCTGTACATTGTTGTAGTTCCAGGGATATACATTCCCGAAAATATTGTAGGGCTTTTCCTCTTTAAAATTCAGTTCCTTCTGAAAATAATCATTCATGGTTGCGGTGAAGGGTCCGTCAATATTGGCAAAAGAAGGATCAAAGCTGTTGCTCTCCGCCACATCATCAATATCCCGCCCGGTAAAGCGGGCATCCAGGCGGCCAATGGTCAGCCCGTCTTTTCTGCGCAATTCTTTGTAAAAGCGGTTTTCTTCTACCCGCAGGTTACTTTGCAATATGTATTCTTTCGACAAACCGGTATAATAACTCATTTTGGCGGCAACTGCGTCTTTCTCCACATCGGATAACCAGCCTCCTTTTAACAGGGCTGTGGCGTAAGCTCCCAGTGCAAATTCTTCTGACTCCTTCAGGGCTTTTTTCAAATCGGCCTGTAAGGCGGGAGCCAATTTTTGATGATACCAGGCGGCAGCGGTATATGAAGGAATGTATAAGGCGCGAGGTAAATCATTGCCTACGTAATAATCATTGGTGCCAAAGTTCAGTACAGAAGAGATCAGGAAAATACCATTCAGGTAAATCCGGTGATAGTCCTGCAGGTATTTGGATAAGCCTGCAGCCCTTGTTGTGCCATAGCTTTCCCCCGCAAGGTATTTGGGAGACCCCCAACGTTCATAACGGGATAAAAAATCGCGTACAAATGCACCCATGGAACTGATGTCTTCCTGGTAGCCATGAAACTGTTTGGGATTTTCGCCCGGCGCCGGCCTGCTATAACCAGTTGAAACAGGGTCTATGAATACGAGGTCCGACTTATCGAGCCAGGTATATTCGTTGTTAATATACTGATAGGGCGGTCCGCTGGCAGCTCCATCCTCTTTCAATAATACTCTTTTAGGTCCGAGGCCTCCCATATGCAACCACACGGAAGAAGAACCCGGTCCGCCATTAAACGTAAAGGTCAGCGGGCGTTTAGCGGCATCAGCACCCTCTTTTTTATAATACGTGAAAAACATTTTGGCAATGGCTTTCCCGGTATCATTTTGCAGGGTCAGGTAGCCTGTATAAGCAGTATAATCTATTTTCTTACCTCCTACCATCACCGAATTCCGGCTAGTGGTAACGGATACTCCGGCAGGCGTTGGTTCAGCAGCAGTCATTGCTGCCACAGAAGATTGCTTCTGTGCATGCAACTGTATCAGGGTCATTGCAAATAAAATCAGCAGGGAAACTTTTCTCATATTCTGGTTAAATTGGAGAATGAATATACGAAAACTAGTTGAAGCCTTCAATGAGTTGATTTTATATCGGAGTATACAGCAGCTCAGGTTTTCAGAAAATCCCGGAACCAGTAACCGGAATTTTTGATGGTACGCAACTGGGTTTTGATATCCACATGCACCAATCCGAATTTGGCATTGAATCCTTCCGCCCATTCAAAATTATCGGTGAGGGTCCAGGCAAAATAGCCGTTCACATTCACCCCTTCTTTTTTAGCTTTTAATACTGCAGCAATATATTGGTTAAAATAATCTATGCGACGATCATCATTGATAATTCCGTTGTTCAATACATCTTTAAATGCAGCGCCGCCTTCGGTAACGATGATTTCCTTTACGCCTCCGTAATGCCAGAACCGGCGGATCATCCGGTAAAAACTTTCCGCGTTGATTTCCCATCCAAGCGCAGTATGGGGCACTTTACGCGTGCTTGCCTTTACTTCTGTTGCATGCAGGTACGGAATAATCGGACTGTATTTAACAGTGAGTGCAAAATAGTTTTGTATGCCAATGAAATCAAAGTTAAACTGCATCCGGTCTTTGTATTTCCAGGCCTTGTTGTGCAGGTGCAGCTTCTCCAGGAAAGGGAAGTCCGGATCATCCGGATAGCCTCTGCCTAAGGCAGGTTCAATAAAAAGCCTGTTCAGCAAAGCGTCTGCTCTTTTTGCAGCCAGCACATCTTCGGGCTTATCTGTGTAAGGCAATACTTCGCTGCAGGAAAAACAGGTACCGATATGCGCATTCGCCACTTCTGCACGAACAATTCTTCCCCCTTCAGCCTGGCAGAGGGCCGCATTGTGCACGGCCGACATAAACATCGACAGGTTGGTTTTACCCGGTGCATGTTTTCCGAGCATATAACCCAGCGAAGTAAATCCCATAGGTTCATTCAGAATAATCCAGTCTTTTACCTTATCTCCAAATTCGTCTGTGCAGAGTTTCACATAACGGGTAAACCATTTCTGCATCTGGTGGCTCGACCAGCCGCCCTGCTTCTCCAACTCGTAGGGAAGATCCCAGTGATACAATGTTACATATGGCCTGAGCCCTAATAACAAACACTCATCAATCAGCCGGTGATAGAATGCAAGGCCCTCTTTATTCACCCTGCCCATTCCTTCCGGAAGAATACGGCTCCAGGCAATGGAGAACCGGAATACTTTAAAGCCCAATGCTTTCACCAGCATCAGATCATCTTTGTACCTGTAGTAAAAATCGTTGGCAATAACAGGTCTTACCCCGCCCTTTATTTTACCCACTTTTCTGGCAAAAACATCCCAGTTCGATAAGCCTTTTCCATCAACATTCCAGGCACCTTCGTTCTGCAGGGCGGAAATAGCTACGCCCCATAAAAAATCACTCCCAAAATCGGAGGCCCTTAACTGGTTCCTGTAGCTTATCATAATCAGATCATTTCAAGGCAAAGAATGGACAAATTAGGGAATTCTGGCTAAATTGCGCCCATGTCACTGGAACTGGAACACCCTGATCTGTTCGAACGCTTCGAGCAACTCGTTGCCAAAGAACATAAACTGGAAATCAGGGAATTCCTGAACAGCCAGAATATCAGTGACGTGGCCGACCTGATCAATGAATATCCCGAATACGAAGCCCAGATCATTGCCAATATGGCCATCCACAGAGCAGCCAGTGTTTTCAAGATCCTGGACATTGCACAACAGAAAGACATTGTAAAGGAACTGCCCTCTTCCAAAACAGCCGAACTGCTCAACGAACTGCCTGCCGATGACCGTACCGACTTCCTGGAAGAGTTGCCAAAGGCGGCTATACGGGATCTGATTAAACTACTGGATCCGGAAGAAAGAAAAATCACCCTTTCCCTGCTGGGTTATCCCGAAGACAGTGTGGGCCGTTTGATGACGCCTGATTATGTGTATGTGTATGCACACAATACGGTGGAGCAGGTTTTTGAAACCGTCCGCAAACATGCCCGCAACAGCGAAACCATTGATGTGGTGTATGTGATTGATGAAAGAGGACAATTGATCGACGACATCCGGATCAGGGATGTGATCCTGGCGGCAACCGATAAAAAAGTAGAAGAGATTATAGACGGAAGAGTTGTTTCACTCAATGTGAATGACGACCAGGAAAATGCCAGCCAGGTATTTAAAATGAATAACCGTGTGGCATTACCGGTTGTGGATGAGAACAATATCCTGCTGGGTATCGTTACGATCGATGATATGTTGTGGGTAGCCAATGAAGAGTTCAGCGAGGATATGCAGAAAATGGGTGGTACCGAAGCATTGAACGAACCCTATCTCGATATTCCTCTGTTGAAATTATTCCGGAAAAGAATCGGCTGGCTGGTGGTGCTGTTCATCGGCGAAATGCTTACGGCAACCGCCATGGGTTATTTTGAAGATGAGATTGCCAAGGCGGTAGTACTGGCCCTCTTTGTTCCACTGATTATTTCCAGCGGAGGAAACAGTGGCTCCCAGGCATCCACCCTGATCATACAGGCCATGGCTATCGGAGAAATCAGTATTGCCGACTGGTGGAGGGTATTGAGAAGAGAACTGATCAGCGGCTTGCTGCTGGGCGCAGTACTCGGGTTTATCGGATTCATTCGGGTAATGGTATGGCACTCCATTGTTCCGGATATTTACGGGCCACACTACATGATGATTGCCTCCACGGTAGGATTCTCTTTAATCGGCGTTGTGTTATGGGGAACACTCAGCGGATCCATGCTGCCCATGCTGCTCAAAAAACTGGGAGCCGACCCTGCTGTATCCTCCGCCCCTTTTGTTGCTACACTGGTGGATGTAACAGGGCTGATCATCTATTTCAGCTTCGCCTATTTGTTCCTGCAGGGGTTACTGCTCTGACAGAACGTACGGAGCGTTGAATATTATTGTGCGGAAGATTCCTTCTCCATCATCAGGTAAGCCTTGATGAATCCATCAATCTCACCATCCATTACAGGGCCTATATTCCCCACTTCATAATCGGTGCGATGGTCTTTGATCATTTTATAAGGGTGGAATACATAGCTCCTGATCTGGCTGCCCCACTCAATTTTTTTCTTATTGGCATTGGTGGCATTCATGGCTTCCTGGCGTTTGCGGAGTTCCTCTTCGTACAAACGGCTCTTCAGCATTTTCATGGCCAGTTCCCGGTTCTCACCCTGCGTACGGGCCTGCTGGCATTCCACAATGAACCCGCTGGGAATATGTTTTAACCGAACAGCGGTTTCCACTTTGTTCACGTTCTGCCCGCCACTTCCGCCGCTTCGGTAGAAAGCCCATTCCAGGTCGGCAGGATTCACATTAATTTCAATACTGTCGTCGATCAAAGGATATACAAATACCGATGCAAAAGAGGTATGCCTCCTGGCATTGCTGTCGAAGGGGGATATACGCACCAACCGGTGAACACCGCTTTCGGCTTTCAAAAACCCGTAGGCAAAATCACCATCAAACTGAAGCGTGGCGCTTTTAATACCGGCGCCGTCTCCTTCCTGCAGGTCGATCTCCGTTACTTTCCACCCCTGCTTTTCGCCATACATGCGATACATACGCAGCAGCATTTCGGCCCAGTCCTGGCTCTCTGTACCACCGGCTCCGGGATTAATCTGCAATACTGCAGGCAATTCATCTTCGGGTTTATTGAGGGTACTCTTGAACTCAGCTTCTTCTATTTGCTGTAATGCATAATCATATGCCTGCTTTGTTTCTTCTTCGGTAGCATCGCCTGCTTTCCAGAAGTCGAACAACAAAGCAAAATCCTCTACCGCATTGTCTACCTGCTTGTAAAGTTTCAGCCAGAATTCATTGACCTTGATCTCTTTCATCACTGCTGTAGCCCTGGCATTATCGTCCCAAAAACCAGGTGAAAGAGAGAGTTGGCGGTCCGTTTCTACCTTATATGTGCGGTTCTCAACGTCAAAGAAACCTCCTCAGGACTAAAACACGGTCCCTCATAATTTTAATCTGCTCCTGTGTCATAGCTGCGAAAATACGAAAGATGCAGTGAACGGCGCACTATTAAATGCACCCTATAATTTGATGATCCTCCGGGTACCGATGATTTGACCTGGCCCGGTCAGCACCTGCACATCATAAATACCCTTTGGCATTTCAGAGAGATCCAGGTTGTAGACTGTATTACCGGTTGCAGCCGTTGCGATTTTTTCATTCATCATCACCACACCGCTCAGGTTCACCAGTTTTAAGTAGGTCACCACGTTGGGTACAGCAGTAAAGATCAGCCTGGTTGTAGTCTGCACCGGGTTGGGGAACAGGTAAATATTTTGATTCTGTGCAATTTCGGCCTTCACTTCCACCTCTGCCGATTTAGACATGCAAAGATTGGAATCGGATACTTCCACATAATAGGCGCCTACCCCGCCGTAAAAGACTTTCAGTGTATCTGTTTGATCGGGAAGCCCGCTCACCAAAGAATTGTTCCTGTACCAGCCATATTTTCGGGCAATATTACCGGAGTCTGCTTGGGCAACCAGTATGGAAGTATCCCCCGGCAAAATGGATGGGTTGAGGGCAATCTTTAAGGAGGCGCCCGGCAACGCATGAACCGTTACGGCAATCCGGAGTCTTTTACTTTCACAGGTTTTTAATGCATTGGTTCTGGCTACCCAATAACTGGTGGTCCCAACCAGCATTGTATTAGGAGTAGGTGCAGTGGTATCACCTATACCACCGGTTCCTCCGGTGTACCAGATCAGGCTGTCGCCAGTTGCTTTCAGCGGCTGGGCCGGCGACTTGAAACACAATGCCACATCGGCAACAGAAGGTGGGGCCGGGATATACCCGGTATCCATCTGATGCGCTTGTGTAGTAATGGTACAACCTGCAAAACTGGTACCAGTAAATTTAAACGCCCCTTTATCCGGAGGCTTTACCGTGAACAAGGTATCGGCCAGCGAAAACCGTTGTACACGGAAATTGTTCATGTCCGACACAAAGAGGCTTCCGTTAGCATCGATCATGGCATTACCCGGCGCATTGAGCTGTTCGGCATTGGAACCGGGGCCGCCGCCACCGGCAATCACCAAACCTGTATCGCTGCCTGGCTGCCATTGTTTAATGCGGTTGGCCGTACCTCCTTCGGCGATGTACATCCTATTACTGTCGTCCACAAACACATTCATCGGGGCAACTACCTGGTTGGCATTATTTCCTTTTCCATTGCCTCCAGCAACTGTGATACCATATTTGGCATCCGGCGCCCAGCGTTGGATCCGGTCGTTTTGAGTATCCGCAATATACAGATAACCTGCAGGGTCTACAAAAATACCCAATGGAATACTCAATTGGGTGGAATCATTGCCTGCAAACTGCCCGCCAGCAACAGTGGTACCGGAACCAGCATCCGGCGCCCATTGCTGCACCCTCGAATTGAGAGCGTCGGCAATAAAAATATGATCGTAGGCATCTACAAATACACCGGCAGGGTAAGAGAGCTGATCTGATCTGTTTCCCCGGCCATTTCCGCCCGCAACGGTGGTACCCGTAGTATCCCCCGGCGCCCAGCGCTGAATACGGTCATTGTCGGTATCCGCAATATATATCACCCCCTTGCTGTTTACATAAACGGCGGAAGGATTTTTCAGTTGATTGGCATTGCTGCCAGGCCCTTTGCCGCCTGCAACCGTGGTTCCGGAGGTAGCGCCCTGCACCCATTTCTGAACCCGGTGATTCCACTGATCGCATATATACAATGCACCTTTATCATCTACAAATACAAAGGTGGGGCGGGAAAATTTGGAAGCATCAATGCCGGGTACAATACTTCCGGCAACAATGGTTGCGCCTTTTTTCCAGAGCGTAGTACCGGAATACAAAGGCGTACTGTTGTATTCCCAGTTGACTGATCTGAATTTCACAGAGGTTTTTACGGAAAGATCTTCTCCACCAATACAGGTGGGGCCATTCACATTGGCTACCGGTAACGGATTAACGCGAAGGGTAATATTGGAGGAACTCACACAGCCATTGCTTAAGGTAGTACTTACTGTATACCTGGTAGTGCTTAACGGAATGGCAAACACCGAATCATTGCTGATGATTCTTAGCCCTGCAGAAGGGCTCCAGGTAAATACACCTGCAGCATCGGCGCTGGCTTTTACAGCAGTTCCGGCGCCTTCGCAAAAGGCAGTACTGCCGGCTTTGAGGGTAACGGGCGCAGCCACTCTCAATTGAACAAATTCGGATCCTGTAGCGCAACCGTTGAACGCATAAGCCTGTACAGCATATTGCCCTGTTACAGCGGTTTTAATAACAGAATCCAGGCTGGTTCCGGTCAATATGAATTTTTGAATACGATTGTTTCTTGCATCTGCTATATACAAACCGCCGGTTAAATCAAAAGCGAGTGCGGAAGGAAGATTCAACTGATTCTTTCCGGAACCCGCATTACCTGTTTCACTCCCGGCAATGGTAACCCCCACGGTATCATAAGCGGCCCATCTTTGTACCCGGTTATTTCCTTTATCGGCGATGTAGAGATTACCCAGCGCATCTGCAATCACGCCCGAAGGGGAGCTCAGTTGTTTTGCGTTAAAACCAACACCGTTACCGCCTGCAACAACTACCCCGAATTCATAGCCTTTTATAAAATATACAACACGATGATTACCTGCATCGGCAACATATACATTGTAATTGCGGTCTACATAAACAGCCTGCGGGTTGATCAGTTGGTTGTTGTAACTGCCCGCCTCGCCGGTACCGGCAACAGACGAAATCGTTTTACCATCGGCAGCAACACGCAGCACACGATGGTTACCTGCATCGGCTATATACAAACTACCCGAATTATCTACGAATATGCCTGCAGGGAAGTTTAGCTGATTCAGCGCAGCACCCTGCCCCTGTATACCGGCAATTGTTTTTGCAGTAGCGCTGCCCGACCGGAAGTATTGAATCCGGTGGTTATTCTGATCGGCCACATAAATATTGCCCTGCACATCTACATAAACACCTGTTGGATAATTGAGCTGATCAGCGCCGCTGCCTGCGCCATTGCCGCCCGCGATGGTTGTTCCTACCAAATCACCGGGTTTCCACAACTGAATGCGATGATTCAGCGGATCGGCAATGTATACATAGTTCTTATGGTCCACAAAAACGCCGGAAGGAAAATTCAGTTGAGCCGCAGTACCACCTGTGCCGTTAGCGCCCGCAACAACCGTTGCATCGGGCAACCAGGAAGGAAACTTCACACCACCTACCGTATTATTCACATACCATACCAATGCAGCGGGAATGCCTCCCTGCAAGCGGGTGGTAATTTGAGAAGCTGCAAGCGAAACACAGTCGGTAGCTTTGATAAAAGGAAGGATCCTGTCGCCAACGGTAATGGTTGCCAAGGCAGTGGTGGTGCAGCCGTTCATATTATCGGAACTGATGCTGAACACAGCGGTGGTATCCGTTTTTACCTGATAGATGGAGTCGTTCAGCCTGATCACTCCTGCGGCCGGCGTCCAGGTATAGTTACCGGAACCCAGCACTTTAACCAGCGCAGTGTCTCCTTTACAAATGGCTGTATTACCGGACACCTGGATGGGTAAATTAGCCAGGATAAACAAAGAATTAGAAGTTTGCATACAACCGGTAAAAGAATAGGCATTGGCGCTATATGCACCCTGGTAATCTGCCGTATAGGTGGTAGACAAAGGAATAGTGGAATATTGCTGAACCCGGTTATTATGCTGATCTAAAATAAAGAGATTGCCTGATGCATCAAAACTGAATGCAGAGGGCGTATCCAGCAAATCGCCGGTAGAACCGCTGCTGCCGGCGCTGCTACCTGCAATGGTTGTTACACTGAGTGCATCCGGCGTCCAGCGTTGTACCCGGTGATTACCGGCATCCAGCACATAAATATTCCCGTTGCCATCTACCCAAACGTCAACGGGTTGATTGAGCTGAGCGGCATATACCCCTCTTCCGTTGCCACCGGCAACAGTAATACCTTTCAGCGAACCCGGTAAAAATTTTTGAACCCGGTGATTGGCAGAATCCGCCACATACACATTCGAGAACCGGTCTACACAAACGCCCTGAGGACTGTTCAACTGAAGAGAATCCGAGCCCGCACCATTGCCGCCCGCAATTGTTTCACCTGAAGAACCACCCTGCGCCCATTTCTGTACCCGGTGATTGCCTGCATCTGCAATGTATACGGAACCATTTGCATCCACGAACACATCTTTGGGGGCATTCAGTTGAGCAGCGCCGTTTCCCGCGCCATTGCCACCTGCAACCAGGAAACCGGTATTGGAGCCGGGCGCAAAACGAAGCACCCGGTGATTGAGCTGATCTGCAATAAACAGGTTACCAAATGCATCTATGAAAATACCTGCCGGTTTATTCAATTGGTTGGAACCGCTGCCGGTGCCATTTCCGGCGGCCATGGTTGTACCATCCGGGCTGTTCCGGCTGAACGCCGCGATCCGCTGGTTCAGGGTATCGGGTACAACAATGGCGCCCGAAGGGTCAATGGCAATGCCGCCTGTTCCTGTTATCTTCTTTTGTGATCCTGTACTGATGTTTCCACCAACAGGCGTTACCGGAACGGTGGTCCATCTGGCAGTGGCGGTCTGAATGACCTTTCCGTTATACAGCCATTCAAGCTTATAGGGATTCCTGCTGAAAGTGCCGGCAATATTACCATCTGTGGTGCACTTAGGTCCGGTCAGGCTTACAAACACGCATTGCGCATTCAGCTGCTGTACGGCCAAAAAAAGTACCCATAAGATACTGCCCGACAAACGATATTTGTTCTTCTCCGTCATTTCCTGTTTCCGTATAGTTACATTAAGATACAAGCTATGGTACAATGCGCTGCACCAATAGCCGGGGGCGGAAAAAAACTACAAACCTCATAAGCCGGATTCTGTTTCAACTCCATCATTTATCTGGCCGGGTCATTACTGAACCGGTCTTGCTGCCTACCCTGGACCGTGTTCCGCATAAAGCGGAAGCTTGGGCGAGCAGCCCTCCTACGATCCTATACATGGCATTACAGTACCCAAGGTTTACCCGCCGCAACTGTTACCAACTACGGCCGTGAGCCCTTACCTCACGTTTTCACCTTTGTCACACTTTTGATGTGATAGTTATTTTCTGTGGCACTCTCTCTTTCCCGAATGAACGGGAAGCCGGCGCTTAACCGGTGGGTTGCTCTATACTGTCCGGACTTTCCTCCCCGATTACTCGGAGCGATGGCTCGGGTTTGTAGCCTGTAAAGATACGTAATAGGGTTTGAAGGGAACCGAAGAACCAGCTGTTTATGATACGGCAGGCGCAAAATACCAATCAGTTGGTATTATAAATCTTATTTATACTCAAAATATACCTGGGTAGCGCCATATCCAAACCTGGAATCGTACTGGTTAATAAAGTGTTTCACCTCCCTCCTGGTTTTCAGGTATTCATGAATTTCTTCGCGAAGCTTACCCGTTCCAACCCCGTGGATCACGGTGAGTTCGTATTGATGATGGGCAACGGCAATATCCACCCATTTCTCCAGTTCCTTTAATTGAAGGGTCAGCATTTCAAAATTGCTCATGGAGGTATGATTGTCTGTCAGTTTTTCGATGTGCAGGTCAATGACCGAGCGTGCCGGAGGCAAATGTTCCCGGGCTTTACCGGCATCATATACTTTATATCCTTTGGACACCAGGCTGTCTAATGGAAAATAATCCGCTTCTTTGTCGGGATAATTTTCAAAAAGCAGGTAGGAAAAAGTGGGTTCGTTACTGTCTTTCAGCGCCTCAATTTTCTGAAAAACCTGTTTTGGTTTCAATTTTAAAGAAACTTCATAATGCGGAGCTTTCTGTTTTAGCGGCGATTTTAAACTGAACTCAAAGAAAAATGAAGGGCTGTCGTTAACGGCAGCGAAATCAATATCGTGCAGATAAAAATCGTGAAAGGGCGCTATTTCATTCAGCAGTTCAAAACCGGTTTCACCGCCAAACTGCTGCCGGTAAATAAATTGGTATGCCTGATCGGTATTGTTGATCAGGTGAATCTTCAGCAGGTCTACCACTTCGTCGTTGAAGTCGTCCAGTTCAAACTTTGGAATAAAACTCAGCCAAACCCCGTTGGCCACTTTGATCTTATTGGGCTGGGGCTTTTCTTTGGGAACCTGGTCTATATAGGTTTTGGGTTCCAGTTTTTTGGAAGGGATCAGCTTCTTTTCCGTAAATCTTTTGAAGTAAGGAAAATCAATCTGGTCCATATAAGCGGGGAACTTAACACCCCTTACTTCAATCAACACCATTTTGTCGTTGATGATTTCTATAACCTTACCTTCTTCATTACTGTGCAACACTAAAATATCATCACCTACCTGGTACTTCATGGTTTTGCTAATTTGCTTTTTTGTTTACCGTATAAAAAATAAATCACCAGTCCCAACGCCATCCATACAAAGAACCAGAACCAACTGATGGCAGGGATTTCAATCATCAGGTAGAGGCAGCACAATGCACCCGCAACCGGAATGAAGGAATAAGCTCTTAAAAAGCTAAAAACAGCAGTTACCAATGCAATGGTCATGAAGATCAGAAATAAAATTTCCTGGTAACCTTCCGTACCAATATTGGCAAATGCGTCAACAATTCTGTCTTTAAAAAAGTAAGTCGCCAGCAACACAATGGCAGGGATGATATACTTACCGTTGATGTACGGCAATTGAAATCCGCCTGTTTTGTTTTTGCCATTGAGTTTGGGTAATACCAATACGCCAAAACAAACCAGCACAAAGGCAAACAAGGTACCAATGCTGGTAAGATCGGTCATGGTACCGCTTCCCACAAACAGGGAAGGAATACCCACCATTAAACCGGTAATGATGGTAGAAAAGGATGGTGTCTGGAACTTCGGATGCACTTTGGCAAATTTTTTCGGCAATAAACCATCGCGGCTCATACTCATCCAGATACGGGGTTGCCCTAACTGAAACACCAGCAATACGCTGGTGGTAGCCACTACGGCGCTTACAGACACCAGGTATCCTATTTTATTGAGGTGCAGCTTATCAAATACATAAGCCAGCGGATCATCTACTTTCAGTTCGGTAAAATGAACCATACCCGTTAGTACCAGCGCTACCAGGATATATAAAACGGTGCAAATGATCAGGGAATAGATCATTCCCTTGGGAAGATCCTTTTGCGGATTTTTACATTCTTCGGCAGTGGTGGAAATGGCGTCAAAACCAATATAAGCATAGAATACGGCAGACACGCCTGCCAGTACTCCGCCAAAACCGTTGGGCAGAAACGGATCCCAGTTACTGGTATCCACATAAAAGAAACCAACAATAATTACTCCAATAATCACGGCAATTTTAAAAATCACCATTGCGTTGGTGCTCTTCTTACTTTCTTTAATGCCGATATACGCCAGTGCGGTAATCAGGGCAACGATAATGAACGCAGGGATATTCAGGATCACTTTCCAGCCTGCAATCACCGGTGCATTGGTAATGGCATCATAGCCCATTCTTGCATGCTTGGTCAGCGATTCCATGGATTGTCCTGCGGCAAGCGCTTTGAGCGCTTCCTCATATCCCAGTTGCGCATTGGAGGTATTGGTGGCCAGCCATCCGGGTAAACTGATATGAAACCCCTCGAGCAGATTATTAAAATAACCGCTCCAACTGATGGCCACTACAATATTTCCGATGGCATATTCCAGGATTAATGCCCATCCAATGATCCATGCCACCAGTTCTCCAAAAGAAACATAGGCATAAGTATAGGCGCTGCCGGAGATCGGTACCCTGCTGGCAAACTCTGCATAGCAGAGGGCACTGAATCCACAGGTAATAGCCGTGATCACAAACAGGAACACAATACCGGGGCCTCCGTTATAGGCGGCGGTACCAATGGTGGAGAAGATCCCCGCACCAATTACAGCCGCAATCCCCATGAAAGTAAGATCACGAACGCCTAATACTTTATTGAGGCCGGTGCCATGACCATCTGAATGACCTGCCGCAGCGTCTGCCACTATTTTATCCAATGATTTCTTTCTGAAGAGAGAAGAAGACATGCAATTAATCGTTTAGGTCGAAAGGTAAGGAAAGTTGTGCAATTGAAACAAGGGCATCCGCATCAGCAGGCGTGTTTCACCGATTATACTTCCCGCTGAATTAAATAATCCGCCAGCTCTTTTAACGGCTGCTTACGTGCAGATACCACTGCAATATCTTCCAGGTGCTTCAGCGCGGTATTCAGGTATTGCGTTTTAAGGGTATTGGCCCAGGCATCTACACCGCAGGAGCGATAAATGGCCAGCACCTGCTCAATTTTATCGGCAGGATTTTCAGCCATCAGTTGTTCCAGTTGTTTGCGCTGCTCATCGCTGGCTACTTCCAGTGCATGCAGTAACAGGAAGGTTTTTTTATTCTGTTTGATATCACCGCCAACCTCTTTTCCAAATTTACCAGGATCACCGAACGCATCCAGGTAATCGTCCTGAATCTGAAAAGCAATCCCCAGGTTTTTTCCAAACTCATAGAGATGGCCGCAATTGCCTTCGCCGGCGCCGCCAATGATAGCCCCCATCGCCAAACTGGCAGCCAGCAATACAGAGGTCTTCAGGGATATCATCTGAATATAATCATTCAGCAGCACCTGTTGTTGTTTTTCAAAATCCATATCCAGTTGCTGTCCCTCACAAACCTCCCTGGCAGTTTTGTTGAACAGTTCCAGTATTTTATGAATATGGCCGGAGCCGATACCGGTAAGATATTCGTAAGCCCGGATCATCATTACATCCCCCGACAGCAGTGCGGTACTCTGATTGTATTTCACATGAACGGTTTCCATGCCCCTTCGCAGGGAAGCATCATCCATCATATCGTCGTGTACCAGGGTAAAATTGTGAAAGAGTTCCACTGCGTTGGCAACCTTGTAGGCATCGGGCTGAATGGTATCGAACAATTCATTGCCCATCAAACACAAAACAGGCCGGATCCTTTTACCACCGATGGTCAGAAAATATTCGCAGGGCTCATATAATGAGGAGGGCATTTCGGGGAAATGGCGGTTCGAAAACTGTTCATTAAAACCGGTAACTAAATCTTTGAATGAATGCATAGCGCAAACCTAATTATAAAACGGGCTTTGACCAATCATACTACTTAACAAATATTTTTAGCGCTTATATTTATTTTTGGCACGATTTTGACAAGTTAAAAGAAAACTAAACTATGAAACGGACAATTTTGTTCATTTTACCGCTTTTGCTGGCATCAGCGGCATCGGCGCAGTCTATGGGAAGCGATTACAAAACAGCATTGGGAGTAAAACTCTATCCGGGTGCCGTAACTGTGAAACATTTTACAGGAAAGGGCAAGGCCATTGAAGGCCTGGGATATATTTCCTCAGACGGGTTCAGGATTACCGGCTTATACGAGCTTCATTTCCCGTTGGGATCAGTAGACGGACTGCAATGGTATGTAGGTGGAGGCGCACACCTGGGCATCTGGAGCGATAGCTGGAAAAACAAATACCCTACAAGGGATGGTGGTGTTGCATTAGGTGTTGATGGCGTTCTTGGATTGGATTACAAGATCCAGGGAGCTCCGCTCAACCTCAGTTTCGACTGGCAGCCCTCTTTTAATGTAATTGGGTACAATTATTTTGAAGGTGGATGGGGTGGATTAGCCGTACGCTATACGTTCTAACAATAATGGTCCCGGTTGCCGCAGGTAGCCGGGCTTTTTTATGTTGTAACTATTCGAGGCTGAACAAACTGTTCACGAATTCCTGTTTGTTGAAGATCAGCAGGTCATCTACTTTTTCACCCACTCCAATATATTTCACGGGAATTTTAAACTGATGGGAGATGGCCAGTACAACACCACCTTTGGCGGTTCCATCCAGTTTGGTAATGGCCAGTGCAGACACATCGGTGGTTGCGGTAAACTGTTTGGCCTGTTCTACGGCATTTTGCCCGGTGGATCCGTCCAGTACCAGTAAAACCTCGTGCGGGCCACCCGGCACCTGCTTTTGGATCACCCGCTTGATTTTGTTCAGCTCATCCATCAGATGCGCCTTATTGTGCAAACGACCGGCAGTATCAATAATCACCACATCGGCGTTTTTAGCAATGGCGCTCGCAACCGTATCGTAAGCAACAGCGCTGGGATCAGATCCCATGGCCTGCTTCACAATGGGCACCCCCACTCTTTCGCTCCAGATAGTCAGTTGATCAACAGCGGCAGCCCGAAAAGTATCGGCTGCACCCAGTACTACCTGGTTGCCGGCCGCTTTGAAACGGGCGGCCAGTTTACCGATGGTAGTGGTTTTACCAACGCCGTTTACACCAACTACCAGGATCACATAGGGTTTTTTATCCGAAGGAACAGTGAAATCAGTGGCAGCATCATCGCTGGCATCCACTAAAACAGATGCAATTTCTTTTTGAAGTAAGCTGTTTAACTCGGTGGTATTTAGGTATTTGTCTTCTTTAGCCCTCTTTTCAATTTTTTCGATAATCTCCAGTGTAGTTTCCACACCCACATCGGCGCCAATCAATGCTTCTTCCAGGTTGTCTAATACTTCATCGTCAATCCGGGTTTTTCCCGCAATGGCCTTTGTGATTTTAGAAAAGAAACCTTCCTTGGTTTTTTGCAATCCCTGATCCAGACTCTCCTTTTCTTTTTTACCAAATAACTTATCGAAGAAACCCATGATTAGCTGATTATGATTGAATACAAAAGAGCCTCCTACTGGTGTGAAGGAAGCTCTTTAGCGTTATTTCATACAAGGAATTATTTCTCAGATAAGAAATCCTTAACCTTATCCTTGTGTATAATTGTTTCTTTGAAAGTATACGCACCAGATTTTGGACTGCGTACAGCTTTAATAACTTTAGTCCAGTTCTTCGCTTCTGCGGCTGCCTTCTGGTCTTTTACTTTCGCGTTTTTGGAAGCTACTTTAGCCATGATTATTTGATTTCTTTATGAACGGTTACTTTTTTCAAAATAGGGTTGAATTTTTTCAACTCTATACGCTCAGGCGTATTTTTCTTATTCTTGGTAGTAATATAGCGACTGGTGCCTGGCTGACCGCTGGTCTTGTGCTCAGTACATTCTAATATTACCTGTACCCTGTTACCTTTCTTTGCCATTTTATTAGGTAGTTTTTTCTGTGTTTAATTAGATCTTAGTTCCTTCAGCTCTCAATTGTTTGATCACTGTGCTCAAACCATTTTTGTTAATAGTTCTGAGAGCATCGGTAGACACTTTTAATGTTACCCAACGGTCTTCCTCAGCAAAAAAGAAACGCTTCTTCTGTAAATTAGGTAAGAAACGACGCTTGGTCTTGATGTTTGAGTGAGAAACACTGTTACCTACGATTGGTTTTTTACCTGTTACCTGACATACTCTTGCCATGACTATAATAATTTTTTCCGATTTTTTTCGGACGGCAAAGGTAAGTAAATGGAGCAAACTAACAAGACGTATCGATCTTTTTTTTCGATTTTTCTTCACATACCCTGAGAAACCGGCCCGGAAAAGCAAAAATCCCCGTTTTTATCCACATTTCCAATAGGAAAAAACAGCCGCTACAAATTCACTTTATAAAAAAACATAATCTTTTTGTGGATACAGTATACCCTCCGTATACTCCTGCCCCTGACCGGGCACCCGGTACACCCGATAGACTCGCATAAAGGTATCAGGTTGCGGGCTACCAGAACAGTTACCCTCCTTCTTTCAGCGGCCAAAAATCACCGACAGCAGTTCCATTGATCAACTGTGAAAGCCGCCTTAACAATTCTCATCACAGGAAAAACAGCGTTAAGAATTCGTTCACAAATCGGCCGTAACCTTTATCCAGAAAGAGGTTTAGCGAATGCTTCAGCAAAAGGGTCCGCACCACTCCTACCGCTTATCTATTTCGGTGCTACCAGCATGTAACCTATCACAATCTGCTGCGTCTGACATAGTAACGTTTCTACTTTTGACAAACAATTGAAACAAATACTAAAACAAAATATCATGAAAAAGTTCATTCTCGCAGCGCTCTTAATGACCTCATTGAGCTCATTTGCCACAGAAACCCGTGTAAAAGACCAGAAAGTACATCAGCCTGTTTATAACAGACAGGGCGACATGGTTGGTACCTCCGCTTACTATGAGTTCGATAAACTGCCCAAAGATGCGATCTACACCATTACGTCTAAGTACACTTTCCCTGAATACAACCTGAAAGAGTGTATAGAATTCACGGATGCCTACGGCGAAAAACGCTATTTCATTGCCATGAACAGTGCAAAACAGCGTTTGATCCTGGACATTACTACCGATGGAGAAGTATCCGTACTGGCCAAAATCAGGAAATAACCGCAGTAGAGTGAAGGCAAGCAATAGAGGTAAGGCAGTTATCCCGGGAAACTGATCTTACCCATTGTTACCGCCGGAATATCTTTAGATCCACCGCCAAAAGAGGTGTTTCCACCCGCAACCGTTTCGTTGGCCAGCAGGGCAAATAATACCGCTTCTTTGGCATCCGGATTAATTTCCAGGTCACTGGTGGTGTAAAACCGGCAATGGGGCAACTGCAATTGAATCTGCTCCATCAATAAAGGATTGTGAATTCCTCCCCCGCTACTGTAAACGGCATAGCTTTCCTGATCGGAAAGCGTTTTTTTAATGGCATCCGCAATGGTATCCGCACTAAACCTGTTCAGGGTGGCCATGGTATCCACGTGGCTGATAGCAGATATATTGGCGTTCAACAGGGCCTGCTCGCCATATTTCAGGTTAAACAATTCAGGGCCGGTTGTTTTGGGAAATGCCTGCTGAAAAAAGGGATCCTCTTTTAGCGCTTTCAGATAGCTTTCGTTGACTTTCCCCTGGCGGGCGATCGTTGCATTTTCGTCGTAAGATTGGTTGAACTGGAACCGGGCAAAGGCATCCATCAGGGTATTACCGGGGCCGGTATCGGTACTGAAGATCCTGGTCATATCCAGGTCTCCGGGCAGGAAAGTAAAATTGGCGATACCGCCAATATTGAGCATGATCCTGTTTTCACCCGCCTTTCTGAATATAAAATAATCGCCGTAAACAGCCAGCGGCGCTCCTTCACCTCCGGCAGCAATATGTTTTTGCCTGAAATCACTGATGGTGATAATACCGGTTTTTACAGCAAGATGATCCCCGTCTCCCAATTGTAAGGTGCCGTTACCAAACTCCTTTTTACCGTGAAGTCTTTTGGGAGCATGATAAACGGTTTGCCCATGACTGGCAATCAGGTCCACTTCGGAGGGGCTAACCTTCCACTGCGCCAACGCCTCCAGGATCATGGCAGCGTGTTGTTCAGCAATCCATGGATTCAGTAAACAAATATTCTCCAGGTCAACCATCCGTTTGGAGAAAACACTTTTGACAATCTCTTTAAACGCCTGATTAAACGGAACGGTCAGGAAATGTTTTACCTGTACTTTTGTTTCGGGTCCGCTTCCCGTAAGCTCACACAAGGCAATATCCAACCCATCCAGCGACGTACCACTCATCAGCCCGATAATCGTGCGTTTATCCTTTCCGGCGATCCTGGCTAACTGTTCAACGTAATGATTCATACTACTACAATGAGGGTTGTTTATATGGCTTTATACAAACTTCCACCTTTTTCAAAAATACGGTCAACTCTTTTTTCAACCTCCGGATTTTTTTCAAGAGGCGGCGCATGATGCGGTTTAATCCGTGAATCGATCACCAGCGGCCCTTCACAGCCCCAGTGTTTATACTCGGTGAAAGCACCGATACCATAAATATCGTGCGAAGGGTTTGCCCTGGTATAAGCGATCCATAAATAATCAGACAGGGTTTCGGCAGCAAATGAACTATTGTCACAAACCACCATCAGTACAATTCCTTTCAACAGATCCATGTGTTCGTGCAACAGCAGGTTCAGGAGGTTCATCTCTTCTTTTGCATTGCGATAACTGGTAAAAGCCCTGAAGCTGATGCATACAACACCAGGCATGGCCATACGCGGATTTTCAAAACCTTCCAGCTCAAATAGCACAGAAGGTACTTCAGTGGCGAGTGTTCTCTTCTTTTCGCCGCAGGCAGCAAATACCACTTTACTGCCGCTGTTTAAACCGGTACCGGAATAATCCAGGGTATCGATGGTGGTATTGGTATGAAAATGTACATCCCGCTTCAGGTCAATCCGTTCCAGCAGGTACGTCATAAATGCAGGGATATTAGCTGCCTTCAGTTGATTGGTATCATCTGCAGCAATGAACAGGAATTTGGCCAGGCTCAACTGACCGGTTCCCAGGATATGGTTCGATATCGTTAATAATTCCGCAGGCTGCCTGGCAGGATTATAAGGCGTATACCTTTCGCTTCCCACCGCAAGCAGCAAAGGGTGCACACCCGCAGCATCCACGGCATGCACTTCTTTAACGCCGGGGATTTCGTTGGGGATAGCATTGCCGGTAATTTCATGAATCAGTTCGCCAAAACTGGTATCTTCCTGCGGAGGTCTTCCCACAACAGTAAATGGCCAGATGGCATTCTTTCTTGCATAAACTTTATGCACCCGCATCATGGGAAAATCATGTGTGAGGCTGTAATAGCCCAGGTGATCGCCAAAAGGCCCTTCGGGTTTATTTTCTCCGGGATATACTTCTCCTGTAATCACAAAATCAGCATCGGTACTGATACAGTATCCGTCTTCGTAGGCATACCGAAACCTTCTGCCACCCAGCACTCCGGCAAAAGTCATTTCACTCATTCCTTCGGGCAAAGGCATCACTGCAGATAAAGTATGGGAAGGAGGCCCGCCCACAAAGCAACTTACTTTCAACGGAAGCCCTTTTGCATTGGCCTTGGTTTGGTGCACCCCAATACCCCTGTGCAACTGGTAATGCAAGCCGATTTCCTGATTGGTGATATAATCGTTCCCGGTTAGCTGAATGCGATACATACCCAGGTTGGCCTTCATGATACCCGGCTGATCAATGTCCTCTGAGTAAACCTGGGGCAATGTTACAAATGCACCTCCATCTTTGGGCCAGTGTTGTATCAACGGCAGATCAGAGATCTTAATTTCCTCATACATCACCGGCCTGGTTCGTGGATTTTTAAGCGGAAGCGCCTTCAGGGCGGCCATGCCCACCTGCAGGTGCTTCAACGGCGACTTCAATGCTTTCATTGGGTCATTCTTCAGATTGATCAGTTGCTGCATTTCCTCCATGGTATCCCTGAAAATAAACCTGCTTCTTTCCAGTGTTCCGAAAATATTAGAGGCGGCCCGGAACCGGGAGCCTTTCACGTTTTCAAAGAGCAAGGCAGGGCCTTTGGCTTCATACACACGCAGGTGAATCGAGGCCATTTCCAGGTAGGGATCCACTTCTTCCTTAATTCTAACCAGTTGACCATGTTTTTCCAGGTCAATTAAACAAGCTTCTAAAGATGCGTATGCCATAGTATAAGAATACAGAACAAAGCTATACTTCAAAAGTTGATTTGGGAAGATGTTTTATCAAATTAATCCGGTTAATGACAGGCTGCCTACCTTTGCAATATGACTAAGCTTAGTGTGAACATCAATAAGTTTGCCACCCTTCGCAACAGCAGGGGCGGTAATAACCCCAACCTGGTAAAAGCGGCACTGGACGCAGAACGCTTCGGGGCCAACGGAATTACGGTACACCCCCGCCCAGACGAGCGGCATATCCGGTACCAGGACGTGTACGATCTGAAAGCAGTCCTCACCACCGAATTCAATATAGAAGGCAACCCTACCGAACAGAAATTCATTGACCTGGTACTGGCCGCAAAACCGGATCAGGTAACCCTGGTTCCGGATGCGCAGGGGCAATTAACCAGCAACCATGGGTGGAATACTATTGAACACAAGGATTACCTGGTTAGTGTGATTAACCAATTCAAAAAAGCGGGTATCCGTGTATCCATTTTTGTAGACCCCGTTATAGAAATGGTGGAAGGCGCAGCTTTAACCGGTACGGACCGCATTGAACTGTACACCGAACAATATGCAACGCTTTTTGCAGCAGGAAAAAGAGAAGAAGCGATTCAACCCTATGTTGCCGCCGCGGCCAAAGCACACGCACTGGGATTGGGCATCAATGCCGGACACGATCTGGATTTGCACAACCTGGGATACTTTGCCAAACAGATTCCTTACCTGGATGAAGTGAGCATTGGACACGCACTGGTTTGCGACGCCATTTACCTTGGATTTGAAAACACCATCCAGTTGTACCAGCGACAGTTGAAACAACCGGAGTAACCCAATTGATTGAACTAAATTGATTAACTTACTACTATAATCATTGTATGAGCAAACAAGCAATCGTCGGAATCATTATGGGGAGCGACAGCGATCTGCCGGTAATGCAGGCAGCCGCCAACTTCTTAACCGACCTCGACATCCCGTATGAGTTAACCGTTGTATCGGCGCACCGCACGCCGGAACGTATGGTGCAATATGCAAAAACAGCCCGTGAAAGAGGACTGCAGGTGATCATTGCCGGAGCGGGCGGAGCCGCCCATTTACCGGGTATGGTAGCTTCCTTAACCTCTCTGCCTGTGATAGGTGTACCTATTAAATCTTCCAACTCCATAGATGGATGGGATTCTGTACTCTCCATACTACAGATGCCCAATGGGGTGCCTGTTGCAACCGTTGCATTAAATGCAGCCAAGAATGCAGGGATCCTTGCGGCACAAATTATCGGCACCAACCGCAGCGAAGTAGCTGCGCAACTGGATGAATACAAAAACAGCCTGCAGGAAGAAGTGCTGAAAAAAGCAGATGGATTAAAAGTGATGTGGCCGAATGGGTTTGATGAGTAGGAAGATTAGGTAATACCAAATCTAAAGACACTGTGAATTAATGCAAAACAAAATGACAATATTTTTTCCAAAGAACATGTTTTCCCCAAACCCAGAAACATACGCAGTCAAAAATAGAAGTGTGAAGATCACAATAGTAAATATTCCCAGGGTTCTCTTCTTCCAAATTGCAAAAATGAAAGAAATAAAAATATACATTAAAACTGTCAAACTACTTGATCTGACATTTCTATTTAATGGATTGTAGTGTGAAAGATAATAGTATAAAAATGTTGACACAATTATAAGCAACAAAAAAAATATTTTCACACCATCCACCTTCATACGTGTTCATAGTAAGTCTTCAAGGGGCTATAATCAATCATCATTTGTTTTCTATTGGAAATAAAGAGAAAACTATTCCTAATGAGATGATTCAAATTTAAAGGCTATACTTTGATCTTAATATTAATTTAAAATAAACATTCGTACAGCCAACTTAATTTTAGGCGAATAAAAATGGATTTAAAGTCTAAACTTTTCTTGTTAACTTAAAAGTAAAGTAGCCAGCAGCTACTCATTTTACCTTATTTCATGATAAAGTTCCACCTCAGATTTAGCACAATTAAACAAGCCTCTATCTCTGGTCTCTATTGATAGCGGTTCATTTAAATGTTTTCAAATGCGCAACAAACTTTTATCAAAAATTATTGCAGTTTCATTTTTTTTATCATCATCTTGTGCTAAACTCCAAAGCGATCATAACGACAAAGCTGTACAACTTCCTAAAGAAAATAAAATTGTTATAGTAAATTTTTGGTCTATCTACTGCGCGCCTTGCATTGAAGAATTGCCTTTAATTGAATCAGTATATAAAAAAACGAAGGGTAAAAAAGATGTAACAATAGTCACAGTCGCTTTTAATTCACATGAAGAAATAAACAGATTCCTTATGCATCGCTCTTCTGATGTAATTGGGAAACAATTTAAAGCGGCAAACACGACAATTAATTTTCCAATCGTTCCGGTTTTTATTAACAGCGACACAATTGACGAAATCTCTAATATTGTCAAGCCAAATCACAGCAACAATGACAGACAGGCTTTAATCACATCCTACTACAAACTTGTTGGAATACCGACGACGATAATTTTTTTTAGAGAACATGAAGTTATGCGTTTCTTAGGCAACTCTGGCAGCGCCTCCATGGGAAAAAAAATATTATCCACTATAGATAGCCTGCAAAGCAAATGATCATGGAATTTATTGTTTTTGCCCTAAGATTTGTCATCAGATTCCTCATGTAAGCTTCCCCTTTTTCAGGGGAGGTCATGTTGAAGCCGGATTACTTGCCCTGGCACATAACCTGAGGAAGAAAGTTGCCTGAAATGGCTGGTTACCCCCAAAAAGCACCCCATACGCTTAAAACTAATCCTCAACACCCAATAATAAAAAACCGCCTCAATTATTACATTGAGACGGTCTTTTGAATTATTTATTTAAAGTATTGTGCCCCGGAACGGAGTTGAACCGTTACTCGCGTTGCGGCGAACAGGATTTTAAGTCCTGCGTGTCTACCAATTCCACCACCGGGGCTGCCATAAAAAATCCCGTCCTGTAAAGGAGCGGGATTCTTTGAGCGGAAGACCAGGCTCGAACTGGCCACCCCGACCTTGGCAAGGTCGTGCTCTACCAAATGAGCTACTTCCGCGTTATCTGTAAGAACTAAATTGGGAGTGCAAAAATAACCAACTTTAGTTCCTGACAAAATTTTTTTTACTTTTTTATTTGTATTCAGGAGTAAATTTAGAACTACTCTGAACTTCTACTTTTGGTTGACCAGGGTAGCGCTGGTTGTACATACGGTAGCATCCGCCCAATACGAAAGACAGAATGCAGAATACCTGCAGGTAAAATAAAAATCTGGAAGAACTTACCCAGTTTTTAGTAAAGTCTTTTTGCTCGTGTTCTATGATTTCCTGTGACATAGTGAATTATTGCATTGCAAAAATAGGGGTTGGCAGTAAAAAATCATCGCTTCTCCGGAATAATTTCCAGAAAACGTTTTTTTTGATGCACAAAATAGTTCCATACAACCGACCCCTTATACACCCCATGCAGCCCAAACATAGGCGTAACCGGGCTTTGGGAAGATTTAAACCGGGTGAGCAGCCAATAAAAATAACTAATATGGGCTTTTACAATTGCTGTAAAAAAATAGGGGTCTCCCGTTAACAGGCCCTTCCAGGCCGAAATGGCGTCCAGGCAGAACCTTACCGGCAGTTTCCAGCAAAGTTCGTTCAGGGGTAAATTCTTACTCAGCATGATCAGGTTATTCCGGAAGTTCAGGAATACTTTTCGTCCTCCCCTGGGAAGCGTACCTCCGCCAACATGATAAACCACCGATTCGGGGCATACCATAATATGAAAGCCCTTCAACTGCATCCTCCAGCAGAGGTCAATCTCCTCCTGGTGCGCAAAAAAATAAGGATCAAAACCCTTCAGCGAATGAAACACACCGGACCTCACAAACATGGCAGCCCCGGAAGCCCAGAAAATTTCGCGGGCATCATTGTATTGACCGTTGTCCGGCTCACAAACATCAAAAACCCTTCCCCGGGTGAACGGGTATCCTAAAGAATCGATCCATCCGCCGGATGCACCAGAATACTCAAACAGGTGCGGGTCTTTATACGAAAGCAATTTAGGCTGACAGGCCGCTATGGAGGGATTTGATTCCATTAACCGGATAATCGGGTTCACCCAATCCGGGGTTACTTCCACATCGGAATTCAATAATACATAATATGGGGCTTCCACCCTTTCCAACGCCCAGTTATAGCCCCCGGCAAATCCCAGGTTTTCCGGATTTTTCAACAGGGTAACGGATGGATAGCGCTGTTCCAGGAAAGCAATGGAATCATCGGTTGATCCGTTATCCGCCACTACCACTTCAAAAGGACGATAAGTGGTAGCCAGCACGGAAGGCAGGAACTGTTCCAGGTAATTCCTTCCGTTGTAATTCAATATAACAATGGCCACTAATGGATTCAACGCATACATTTTTGCGAAAGTACAATCAAATCGTCATTAGCGGCGGGAAGTTCGGTTAATTCTGCAACCCCCAGTTAATCAGGTAGCGGACTTCTGTGGGAACGGTATGTACCCTTTCCTTAGCAGCCTTGTGGGCCAGGCGCACAATGACTCTCTTTTTGGATGGGATCACGATAATGTATTGGCCCAGAATACCTCTTGCATAAAAGATGTCCTTATGCTCCGGATCAATCCACCACTGGTATCCGTAATAATCGCAGGTTGCTCCTTTCAGGTCCTTAATACAAGGCCCCACATCACAGTACTTGAAACTGCATTTGGGCTGCTTCCCCGGCATCTCTGACACCTTTCCAAATTGAATATCTCTAAACCTCACTTTTCAAAATTCCGCCTTACTAATGCTATCAGTCTGATTTTCAAGGCAAAAAACAAATATTTTCCCTTTATCAAAGTTTTTTTATTGTTTATCAATATATTTTTATTACGTTTGCCAAATCAATTTAAATGCAAACGTTATGTCAAAAAGAAACAACTTCGTATTTATCGCCCTGCACATTGTCTCATGGTTGATTTTTATCGGCTTGAGCATAGAAGCTGGCGGACTGATTGTCAATTTTATTTTTAGTGTGGTCAAACCCGAATTTGTAGGCAACCTGTACCAAAAATTAGATTTAAGCAAAATGTATCACCAAAATCAATGGGCTTTTTTTGGCATGTATGGCTTTTTATTATTTGTGTCCATTTTGAAGGCAACCCTCTTCTATATTTTGATAATGCTACAGTATAAATTGGATTTATCCAAACCGTTCAGCAGCTATGTTGCCAACAAAATCAAAAGCATTGCCTATTGTACATTTTCGATCGGCATCATCAGCCTTATTGCCCGTCAGGTTGCCAAAAGTTTACTGCATTATGGATACGAAACCGACAAACTAAATCAGTTTTGGGAAGACAGCCAGGCTTTTATTTTGATGTCGGCTGTTGTCTATGTTATATCACAAATTTTTAAAAGAGGTGTTGAAATTCAAAACGAAAACGATTTCACTGTATAGTTATGCCAATCATTGTAAACTTAGATGTAATGATGGCAAAGCGAAAAATGTCACTTAACGAGCTATCAGAAAAAGTTGAGCTGACGCTTTCTAACCTATCTATTCTAAAAACGGGAAAAGCGAAAGCGATACGTTTTAGCACTTTAGAATCTATATGTAAGGCACTAAACTGTCAGCCTGCTGATATTTTAGAATTTGTTGATGAAGAAAATCATTAATGCACTAAAGTAAACTACCAATTTATTTCTCAAAAATAAATTTCACAATCTGTGATTTTAGGCACCCTTATGCGAATAATTAAAAAGGCATTGAAAAATTAAAACTAAAAACAAATAAAAAAATGATTTTACAAACGATTTCAAGTATTAAACAACTATCATTCCTTGTAATGGTAATCTCAGTCCTTGCATTACCCGCCTGCGGACAAAATGGTCAAAGTAAAAAAGTGAGTGTAACGCAAGTAGCACCACCTACTGATGTTCATACAGCGATTATGAAAGAGGATATTGTTGCCATAAAGCAACATATTGCCGCAAAGTCAAATTTAAACGAAAAAGAAAAATTTGGAGGTAGCACACCACTAATCAGTGCAACACTATTTGGCAAAACTGAAATCGCAATATTACTGATTGATGCCGGGGCAAAGCTCAACATTCAAAATAATGACGGCTCTACAGCACTTATGACGGCAGCCTTTTTTTGCAGAACTGAACTAGTGAAAATATTATTGGCAAAAAATGCTGATAAAACAATAAAAAACAAATTTGGCAATACCGCCCTTGAAACTGTTTCAACTTCCTTTCAAGATGCAAAACCTATTTATGATATGTTAGGCAGCTCATTAGCTCCGTTAGGACTGAAGTTAGATTATGAATATCTGAAGAAAAACAGACCGGTTATCGCAGCAATGCTAAAATAAAACATAATGCAAGATAGAAAACATTTTATTGACTGGATACGTGTGATAGCCATTGCCTTATTGATGGTATATCATGTGGCAATTGTTTTCCAACCATGGGGGCTTATGATTGGCTTCATGGTAAATACAGAATCATGGGAATCATTGTGGATTCCTATGACCATGCTGAACGTTTGGCGAATACCTATTTTGTTTTTCATTTCAGGTATCGGTGTTTTCTATTCCTTTAAAAATAGAAACTGGCATCAATTGTTAAAAGAAAGAGGACAAAGAATAGGTATACCGTTGGCATTCGGAATAGTATTTATTGCACCAGTGTATCTACTCATGCTGCAAAATTATTACGACTGGAAACTTCAATACATTCCACAGGCATCACATCTTTGGTTTTTGATAAATATCTTGTGTTATGTTATTTTAAGTATTGTTCCATTATATTATTTAAAAAGGGCGTCAAATAATTTATTTGCACTTAAACTTCAAAAATTAATTAGCAGCCCAATCATGTATCTATTAGTAATTATTTGTTTTGTTATAGAAACTGTTATTGTCAATCCACCTATGTACGAAATGTATGCCTCCACAACGCATGGTTTCTTTTTAGGGTGGTTAGCATTTATTTTCGGGTGTTTATTTGCTTTTTCAGGAGAGGCGTTTTGGAATAACCTGGCAAAATTTAGATGGCCTTTTTTGATTCTTGCTACTACATTTTTTATAGTAAGGCTTGGAAATTATTTATCATTTCCTCAGAAAGTAAATTTGCCTATCGAAACTTGCCTTTGGGTGTTTACGATTTTAGCATTTGCAAAGCAATATCTAAATATTCCACATAGATTACTTTTCTATTTCTCAAAAGCGGCATACCCTATTTATATAGTACACATGATATTTTTAGGGTTATCATGCAGTTTAGTGTTGCCAGTAGCAATCAATGTACAAATAAAATTTTGCATTGTATTGATAGGAACAATTTGTGGCAGTTTGACATGTTATGAATTTATAAAAAGGAGCAAATTCCTCAGAATATTATTTGGAATAAGTAACAATGATAATTCCCCTAAAAAAGCCATTTAAAAAATACTAAGTTTAAAATACAGAAAAGACAATCACCAGCACCAGTAGTGCATAAATTGTTGTTTTAATCATTTTCATATACAATCATTATATATAATGAAAATAACTATTTCCGGTAATACAACCGAAATTTATTAATTTGCGGATACTATGATCAATTTGCATTTTCTGCATTTCAACCTCGATTTTCTCGATCATCCACTTGGTGGTTACTGATTGTATACCCTGCTGCACCAACGGGATGCTGTTCCCGGACCTTTATTGATTTTATTGACCTCATTAACCAATTACAATGGATACTTCTGTATTATCCCCGAAAGCGGCTGTGTATCTGCAGCTGGAAGAACAATATGGCGCACACAACTATCACCCCCTTCCTGTAGTACTGGAAAGAGGCGAAGGCGTTTTTTTATGGGATGTGGATGGAAAAAGATACTACGATTTTCTGAGCGGCTACTCTGCAGTAAACCAGGGGCATTGCCACCCTGCCATTATTGCCAGCCTGATTGATCAGGCGAAGAAACTCACCCTTACTTCAAGGGCGTTTCACAACAACCTCCTGGGCGAGTATGAAAAGTTCATCACCGGATATTTTGGCTACGATAAGGTATTGCCCATGAATACCGGCGTTGAGGGCGGCGAAACAGCCATTAAACTGGCCCGCAGATGGGCCTACGCCCAAAAAGGCGTTCCGGAAAATAAAGCCAGCGTGATTTTTGCAGAAGGAAACTTCTGGGGAAGAACACTTGCAGCCATTTCTGCCTCCACCGACCCCAGCAGTTACAAGGATTTTGGTCCGTTTATGCCCGGCTTTGACCTGGTTCCTTACAACGATACGGTTGCATTGGAAAAAGCATTGCAGGATCCGAATGTATGTGCTTTCATGGTGGAACCCATACAGGGTGAAGCCGGCGTGGTGGTTCCGGATGAAGGGTACCTTCGCAAAGTAAGGGAACTCTGCACCCGGTACAATGTATTATTCATTGCAGATGAAATTCAGACCGGTTTGTCAAGAACGGGAAAAATGCTGGCCTGTGATCATGAAAATGTACGTCCGGATATCCTGATCCTGGGCAAGGCACTGAGTGGTGGCGTATTACCGGTATCCGCTGTACTGGCGGATGATTTCATCATGCTGAACATCAAACCCGGTGAACATGGTTCTACCTATGGAGGCAACCCGTTGGCCTGTGCCGTAGCTATTACGGCCTTAACCGTACTGAAAGAAGAGAAGATGACGGAGAATGCAGCAGCGATGGGTGAGCTGCTGCGCAGCGAGCTGGCCAAACTGCAGTCACCCTTTATCACAACCATTCGCGGTAAAGGATTATTGAACGCCATTGTAATTAAACACGATAACCCGGATGCTTCCTGGGACCTTTGCCTTGCATTAAAAGACCGGGGCTTGCTGGCCAAACCAACCCATGGTGATAAAATCCGCTTTGCGCCTCCCCTGCTGATTACCAGGGAGCAGATACTGGAATGCGTTCAGCTCATTGGCGATGCACTGCAAACCCTGGCCTGATCGGTCCCTGCTATTTACTTCAGCTATATAGAATCAAAAGAGAGTATGAATCATCCGTAATGAATGATTCTACTCTCTTTTTACTTTGACAACCTTCCTTAAACTAAAAAAAAGATATTGGATACTACATTATTTGATTTTACTCAATGCTTTATTGGCAATGACTTTATCCAATGCTGCAATCTGTACATCCAGCTCGGCTTTCAGTTCATTGAACACTTTGTAAGAGTCGTCGGTTGGTCTTGCCTCGCCGCTTTCAACGGTGCGTTGTAAAGAGGCCAGCTTGTTGTTCAGCCTGATCGGGAAGTTCAGCGGATCCTGGTTACTTTGGTTTTTCACCTGGTAAATAGTTTCCTCAATTACGGAAAGTTCATCCACAATCTTTTTCAGGTCTGCACCGATCTTCTTCTGCGCCGCAATTTTCTTTTTGTAATCACGGATTTTGATCACCGCTTCATTTGCCTTGCTCACTTCCTTATTGATTTTGGAAGCCAGTTCAAACTGTTCGCGGATATCAGCCGATGTTACGTTTTTGAAATTAGGGTTCAGCCTGATGTCAAAACTACTGGCGACTGTTTCTCCTCCGGCGGTTATCTTAATCTGGTATTTGCCATCAGGAGCCATTGGCCCGCTCTGAGGCCTTGCACCCCAAAGAATGATACCATCAAATACCACCGCTCCTGGATATTTCATGTCCCACTCAAATACATTCAGCCCTTTTTTTACAGTTGGGTTTTTCTGACCAGCGCCAAAATAAAACTCTTCTTCTGCAGGAGCCGCTGCTGCCGCTTTTTTAGCAGTAGAGTCAGGCTTTTTACCGGCAAAGCTTTTGATCAGGTTTCCGGATGCATCTGAAATTTCTACAGTAATGCTGTCTGGCTCGCCGCCCAGGTAGTACTGGAAGGCAGCGTTGCCTAAACGACGGTAAGCATCAACAGGCTGGAACAGGTGCAATGCTTTGCCAACAAGCTCCGGCTTGTATTCCCTGATCGGATTAATATTATCAAGAATATACATAGATCTTCCATGTGTTGCAATGGCCAGATCATTGTCTTTCACTACCATATCAGATACCTGTGTAACAGGCAGGTTCAATTGCAGTGATTGCCAGTTGTCTCCATTATCAAAGGATACTACCACACCATACTCTGTTCCTGCAAACAATAATCCCGGACGTACCACATCTTCACGAATAGCATGAACATAGTTTCCCGGCTGGATACCTTTTACAATTTTTTTCCAGGTTGCACCATAATCATCTGTTTTCCAGATATAGGGTTCGCGATCATTCATCTGGTAGCGCTTGGCTGCGATATAAGCGGTACCGGGTTTGTGCGGTGACGCTTCGATGATACTCACCCTTGTATGCTTTGGCATATCGGGAGGGGTAATATTTTTCCAGCTCTTGCCGTGGTCCCTGGTAATATGGATCAGACCGTCATCAGAACCAGCCCAGATGGTATTAACATCATGATATGAAGGCGCCAGTGCGTATACGGTACTGTACAATTCAGGACCACTCATATCCAATGTAATTACGCCACCACTGATACCCATTGTACTGGTATCAGCCAGGGTAAGATCCGGACTGATTTTTTCCCAGGTCTGGCCTTCATTATTGGTATACCATACATGTTGGGAAGTTACATACATTCTGCTTGGATCCTTGTGATTGAATACAATCGGATAAGTCCAGTGTACTCTCTCAGGCAGTGTTTTGGCTGGCTCTCCCATAAAGTAACGTGGGTAAGGCTGCACTTCTCTTCTTTCGCCGGTTACCCGGTTGATCCTGGTTAGTAAGTTAGAGTAGCTGCCGGCATAGAATACATCCGGATTTTTGGGATCCTGTGCAATGTATCCGCTTTCGCCACCACCTACTTCGTAAGCATAGCCCATACCCTTCTTAACAGAATTGGTACGGCTTACCATATGTCCCCATCCTTTGGAAGGAACTACTATAGTACTGTTGTCCTGCTGTGCGCCGGCAACATGATAAGGGAAATCATTGGTTGCAATAATATGATACAACTGGGCAGTTGGGAAATCTTCATCCGTCCAGGTAGTACCGCCATTCACTGTAACCGTTGCACCGCCATCGTTTGCTTCAATCAGCCGAAGCGGATCGGTCGGATCTATCCAGAGATCATGGTTGTCGCCATGTGGCACCCTGAATGCTTTATCGAACTTAACACCGCCATCCAGTGATTTGAAGAAACCTACGTTCAATACATACACGCCATTGAGGTCTTTCGGATCTGCATAAATACGGGAATAGTAGAACGCACGCTGGCGCAGTTTACGATCCTTGTTCAGGTATTTCCAGGTTTGACCTGCATCATCGGAACGATACACACCACCGGAATCGGATTCAATGATTGCCCATACTCTTTTGGAATCAACCGGAGATACGGTAACGCCGATCTTTCCTACCAAACCTGTTGGCATACCCGGCTTACGGGTCAGTTCTTCCCAGGTTTCACCACCATCGGTAGATTTAAACAGACCGCTGCCACCGCCGCCGCCCCACATCATCCAGGGTGTACGGTAAACTTCCCAAATGGAAGCGTATAGTATATTGGGGTTGTTCGGATCAATGATCAGGTCTTCTGCACCTGCTTTTTCACTCCTGTATAAAACCTTTTTCCAATTCTTACCGCCATCGGTAGATTTGAACACACCTCTTTCCTCGTTCGGGCCGAAAGCATGTCCTAAAACTGCCGCATAAACAATATCCGGATTGGTAGGATGAATTCTGATTCTGGAAACAGTCTGTGAATTCTTCAATCCAACATGCTTCCAGGTTTTTCCTGCATCGGTTGATTTATACACCCCGTCCCCCTGCATGATATTTCCCCTGAACTCAGATTCTCCCGTTCCGATATAAACCACATCCGGATTGGAAGCCGACACCGCAACAGCGCCCACTGATGAACTTTTGATTTGTCCGTCGGTTACCGGGTTCCAGGAGTTGCCCCCGTCTGTTGTTTTCCATAATCCGCCACCCACAGCACCGAAATAATATTCATTCTTTCTGGCTGCAGAACCCGTAGCAGCCAATGAGCGGCCGCCCCTGTTGGGTCCTACATTGCGGTATTGCATTCCCGCAAAGAAGGATGATTCGGATTTCTTTTTGGCAACAGTACCTTCCTGCGCATACAACTCCGGTACCGTCATCAATGCAAGCACTCCGATGAAGAGATTTTTACATTTCATAATTGGTTATTTATTGGGGTTATTTATAAGCTTCGTTCTGAACAATCTTATTGTTGGCATCCACTTCAAAAGAAGGAATCGGAAACACCTGTTTTCCCGCTACATCCAGTGTTACCGGTGTACCATTCTTACGTTCCACATTCACCAATGCAATCAACGCCTGTCCTGTTCTCACCAGGTCAAAGAAACGATGTCCTTCAAAGGCAAATTCAAGGTTTCTTTCTCTCCAGATAGCGCCCAGCACAGTGGCTTTGGTAACTGCAGCCGTATCGGCGATACCGGCTCTTCTTCTCACGAGATTCAGGTCGGTCAGGGCGCCGGTCAGATCATCTGTATTGGCTTTGGCCTCTGCACGGTTCAGGTACATTTCAGCCATTCTTAAAATATGCACGTTGTCTATATTACCTGCCTTAATGTACTTGGTTGGGTAGTAGATCTTTGCGGTAGGCTCATAGGCAAACAGCGTTCCCCTTATATCATTAGGATTGGAAGTAGCGGTTTGGTAAAAACTGGTGTGTGCGCAAAGATCGCCACGCCCGCCCTTGGAGGTTGGAACATACCAGTTCCTCATTCCACTCTGATCAGTAGAGTTGAAGTTTAATTCAAGGATAGACTCGGTGGTCAGTTTACCGTTAAAGATTTCCAGGAAGTTGGGCAGCAAAGTGTAATTCGCATCTGTAATAACCAGGTTGGAATACTGCAACACTTTGGCATTGTTGCCGGTATACAGGTACAGCCTGGAGAGCAATGCCCTTGCAGCAGATTTAGAAGCAGTGGTCCTGTCTGCAGAAACCAGTAAAGATGTTTCGGCTTTCAGCAGATCAGCTTCCACCTGGGCATATCCTTCCGCCAGTGTAGAACGGGCAACCATGGTAGAGGCGTCCACTCCTTTAAAGGGAGTAGTCACAATTGGCAAACCCATTGTTCCGTACTTACCCGGAACACCGCCGTATACACGCAGCAGGTCAAAATAAGCCAGCGCCCTGATGAAGTAGGCATTACCGGTCATCTTGTTCTTTTCTGCATCAGTGGCATCCGTAATTCCGGGCACTTTTTCTATGATATGATTGGCCAGGTTAATGGCACGGTAAGCCCTTGCATAGAAAAATCCGTTTTCCTGGTTACCCAACGATACCTGGTAGGTATCCATTTCGCGGTAAAAATCCCAGGTACCGATACTCTGTGCCTGGTCTGCAGAAACGTCGCTGATGATCTGGAAATTCCTTCCGTAATAATCACCATTCTGCAACTCGTTGTACATACCCGCAACAGCTGCAAGTGCACCTTTTTTATTGACGATAGCGGCACCATCACCCACTTCATTCTGTGGTTGCTGGTCCAGCACTTTGCTGCAGGACGAAAGCAATCCTAAGTTCAAAAACATGAACAGGATCAATTGTAATCTCTTTGTATTATATAACATAGCTCTTGATTGATCTGTGATTAAAATGTGACGTTAAAGCCCGCCATAAATGTTTTGGCCTGAGGCATGGTAAAGAACTCAATGCCCTGGGTCAGTGCATTGGAAGCGGTTCCGGTTAACTCAGGATCCATACCTGTATACTTGGTAAAGGTCAGGATGTTCTGAGCCGAAATATAGAACCTTGCAGAAGAGATCTTTACTTTAGACAACAGGGAGGATGGTAGATTGTAACCCAATGAAATGTTTTTCAATCTCATGTAAGAGCCGTCTTCCATGAAACGGGAAGGGCGCAGGTTACTGGCATAGTTGGCGGCATTGATCTTAGGGATCATGGTAATATCGCCCGCTTTTTGCCAGCGATCCAGCTGACTTAAAGAGTAGTTGGTGCTTCTGGTACCCCCATGCTCCAGGAAGAAACGGTTCATGTTCAACTGCTCGTTTCCGTAAGAGAACTGGAAGAATACCATCAGATCAAATCCTTTGTAGCTGAGGTTATTGGTAAAACCGCCTGTGAAATCAGGGTTGGCAGAACCAACAATTCTGCGGTCGTTGTTCACATCAAATTTTCCGTCGCCGTTCACATCTTCAAATACAATGGCTCCTGTTTGAGGGTTCACGCCTGTTTGAGGATGCAGGTAGAAAGAGAACATTTCACCACCCTCCTGGTAACGGTAGAGGTCCCTGTTATACACGTTGAAAGGAGCAGCCAGTTTCACAATCTTGTTTTTGTTGTGAGAAATATTCAGGCTGGCATTCCATTTTAATCCGTCTGCTTTGGCAGGACGCAGAATGTCTCCGCTCACGCTGAACTCAACCCCTTTATTCTGAATGATACCATAGTTCTGGGTCAGTACGTTGAAACCGGTAGAACGTGGAATGGATACATCCAGCAACAGGTCTTCCGTACGCTTGTTATAATAGTTCACTGTAAAGTTCAGGCGGTTGTTGAATAAACCAACATCCACGCCCAGATCCGTTTGCTTGGTGGTTTCCCATTTCAGTTGAGGGTTGCTGGGCTGTGTAGGAGTAATACCCGGAATGTCTCCATATGCAGCTCCACCCCATAGTCCCAAAGACTGGAAGTCGCGAATACCACTCTGGTTACCGGTAATACCATAACTACCACGAAGCTTCAGCATACTGATTGCTTTCAGGTTCTCCATGAATTTTTCTTCTGTCAGCAACCAGCCAAATCCCATGGAAGGGAATGTACCATACTGATTAGCCTGGCCAAAACGGGAAGATCCGTCTCTTCTCACATTGAGGGTGAACAGGTATTTGCGATCGTAATCATAGTTAATTCTTGTAAACACAGAACCAATACCCCAACTGGTAGCAGAACTGGAAGAACGCTGTACCGCTGCAGAAATGATTTGTGTAAATGCATCACTCGGGAACTGCTGACCAATAGCAGTGATCAGGTTTGTTTTAGATTCCTGGATGGTAGTACCTACCAGGGCGGTAACAGAATGCTTACCGATGCCAAAGTTATAGGTCAATACGTTTTCCTGGATCCAGTTATTGTTATTGGTGCTGGAAGCCTGGGCATTGCCATTTACCGCAGAACCTGCATTGGTTAACGAGTTATCATATACATTCTCTTCTATATTACTATAATCGAGACTGAAGCTGGAACGTAGTTTCAAACCCCTGATAAACTCATACTCTGCAAATACAGATCCAAGGAAACGGTTGGTTCGCATGCCGATCTTGGTTTCGTACAATGCTGCCAGCGGATGCTCAAACGTAGGAATCTTCAGGTAAGAACCATCTGCATTAAGTACCGGAATATTGGAAGGATAAAAGAAGACACTTCCCAAACTACCGGAGATATTATCGTCATTTCTGAGTCTTCCTCTCCTGTTATTGGAGTACAGGATATTGGTACCCATCTTCAGATTTTTGATGGGCGTAAATTCCAGGTTCACTCTTGCAGTGGTACGGTTGAAATCAGATTTTTTCACCACTCCTTCCTGCAGGAAGGTATTGGCAGAAACCATGTACTTTACTTTATCGGAACCGCCGCTGATACCGATATCGATATTGCGGGTTGCCCCTTTCTGAAAAATCAGGTCGCCCCAATTGGTATTGATGGCAGCAGCCGGATTGGCATAAGGAGCCGTTTTACCGTTGTTAACAGCAGATTCGTTCATCAGGGTTTCAAAAGTGGAACCATTGGTAACAGCAGGATATTTATTGAGGTCCTGTGTACCATAATACATACCCAAATTGATCTTGGCTTTTCCTGCAGTACCTCGTTTGGTGGTAATCAATACCACCCCGTTGGCGGCCCTTGCTCCATAAATAGCGGTAGCAGACGCATCTTTCAGGATATCCATAGATTCAATATCGGCAGGATTGATATCCGCCATCGGGCTGGTTACACCTCCTCCCAATCCAAGGGCAGAAAGGTTACCTGATTGTACAGGCACTCCATCAATTACATACAGCGGATCACTGGAAGCATTAATGGAAGCGGTACCGCGAATACGGACAAATACACCACCCCCGGGCGTACCGGAGTTGGAATTGACCTGCACACCGGCTGCGCGTCCCTGCAGCAACTGGTCGGAGCTGCTTACCGGAACATTGGCGATGTCGGCTGCTTTTACAGTAGTAATTGCACTGGTAACCAGTTTACGGCTCTGTTGGCCATAGCCGGTTACAACCACTTCACTCATTACATTGGGAAGCGACTGTAGTACCAGGTCCAGGTCAGCAGCAGGAACAGCCTTAATCGACAGACTCTGGTAGCCTACATAGTCAAAACGGATAGAGTCGGCTCCGGCAGGAATATTGAATTTGAAAGAGCCGGTAGCGTTGGTAGTGGCAATTGCCTTGCCTTTTACAGAAATGGATACACCATTCAAGGGTAATCCACCATCGGCAGATGTTACCCTACCCGAAATTGCACGGTCTTGTGCAATGGTCTTTGCAGAAATGCAAAGGAGCGTGAGAAGAACAATGAAGCATCTCATAAGCGTTGCAGTGTTTGGTTTAAAGGTTCAGTTAGGTGTTGTACAAGAAAAAATAGAGGCTTTATCTGGCCTCTCTTACTTGCCGGAAAGATATCCAACAAGGTATTTTTACTTGTCCTCCAAAGTTTAGCCTTTACAGAGCCAAATAGAACAGCGCCAAATGGTCAAAAGAATCTTTCTTACGAAAATGGCAAATTGCCGTTATTTTTAGAAAAATTAACGGTAAAATAATGCAGTATCAGATATTTTTCCTGCGATAAGATTTTTGGTAAGATATTTTATCTTTTTTAATATATCTTTAAGACTATTCACCGAATGTTTATTGGGTTTTTCCAAACATTCCTTTATTTTATAGTTTTTAACAAACCTCAGGAAACCTTAAAAATTAAATAACAATAGAGTGCCCCTGCTTGATATCTTTCAATACAAAGATCGTATTCAGTGTACCCACATTGTCTAAACGAGCCAATTTCCCTTTGACAAACTCATGATATTCGGGCAGGCTGCCAATATTGATTTTGAGCAAAAAGTCAATTTGCCCGGCCATCAGGTAACACTCCTGCACTTCTTCCAGGGTCATAACCTCCTTTTCGAACTTATCGAAAAAAGCATCATTGTGATAGCGCATGGAAACCTGGCAAAAAGCCGTAATGGACTTGTTCAATAAAACCTTGTCGAGGATGGCCACATATTCCTTGATATAACCCAACTGTTCCAAGCGCTTCACCCGTTCATACACAGGGGAAATGGTAATATTCAATATCTGAGCCAGTTCTTTGGCGGTGATTTTTGAATTTTTCTGAAGATGCCTGAGTATGGTCAGGTCTATTTCATCGATGCTTTCCATATGGTCATTTATTTTTTATATCCATTTTGGGGAGCAGGCTCATCAACAGCATCATGGCAGTTAATGCCACTTCCAGGTAAAGCCCCGGCTGTTTTTGCGGGCACTCTCCTCCATAACAGGCAGAGAGGATCAGGTAATTGCGGACAGACCATGCAAAAGCAAAAGTGGTAATAAACACATTGGTTCTTTTGGCCCAGATTCTATTCAGGATGAACAACACAAAAGCCATTCCACTGGCATAGGAAAGAAACAACCCGGGACGGCCGAAATTGGTTCCGGTTGTATGAAACCCATCCACCAATATGGCTTTACTCTCTATTACCACCCATGGCATCCAGCATACGCCAATCACCGCCAGCGCCAACATCATTCCTATTTGTTGTGAATACTTCATACTTGCTATTACATTATAATCCTTCCCGAAATTAGGCTATTCCGGTGTTTTTTTTATATTTTGTAGGTATTGCATATAATTAGCTCTTCAAAAGCCCATCACCCGATAATTTATATAAGCATTCTGCGGACTACTGTCCTTACAGATGAATCAAGCAAAAAATGAATAAAAGAAATTGAAGCATTCTTTAATGATGGCAAAAGAACTTCATTATAGCACAGAATTAATTATAAACCGGGAACAGAAAATGAAACGATTTGAAATAGTAGATTTTTTAAAGGGGTATTCAATATTTACAATATTAATATTTCATTATTTACAATATTTACAGCTTCCAAATCCTTTTGATAAAATCATTTTTTTCGGTGGGACAGGTGTTCATCTTTTTGTATTCTTATCCGGGTTCGGGCTATATTATTCGTA
>JAECQP010000030.1 GCA_015999745.1 Sphingobacteriia bacterium
TGAGAGAAGCTGCGATCAACAGCGATAACATTGAAGGTATTGATCCGCTGGATCCTGCTCAGTATTCCGGTTCCTGGTTGGAGTTTGCAGAAGGAAGGTTAACCCGCTATGCCGGTCATACCAACTGGAGAACGCTCGAAACCAATACCAACTGGGAAAAACTGGCGTTCAATGATAATGCAAACAGCAAACTGATGGATATAAGCGCATCAGGTGGTAACGAAAAAACCCGTTTCTTCATTAGCGGAGGTTATAATGGTCAGGATGGGATCCTGTTTGGAAATGATTTCCAGCGTATTTCCGGCCGTTTCAACCTGGATCACGAAGCCAGCGAAAGGGTTAAAATAGGGGTGAACCTTTCTGTTGCCAGAACAATTGCCAACCGTGTAGCTGCCGATAACCAGTTCTTTACGCCAATGCAGATTGTTGCTTTGGCTCCGATCTCCCCATTAAGAAATGCGGCGGGTATCACCAATGATCGCCCGGTGACTACTTATTACAATCCTTTGATTGAACTGGAGGCTTCCCGTTATGTTTCTACTACTTACAGAAATATCGGAAGCACATACCTGAACTATAAGTTCACCAACAACCTGGTATTTAAAACAGAATTTGGCCTGGACGTTCAGAATCAAAATGACGATGAGTTTTATGGTGTAAGAAGTACGGTTGGTCAGTCTACCAATGGTTACGGACAGTCTACCTGGTTCAGAAGAGTGAACTATAACACCAATAACTATCTGAACTATATCAATACTTTTAAAGAGAAGCATTTCATTGATGCAACCCTGGGTATGTCCTTCCAGAATTTCAAAACCGATTACACAACAGTTAACGGACAGGATTTCCCTGTAGATGCTTTGAAGAAACTGGCCAGTGCAGGTACCATTACAGGTGGCTCCAGCACCCTGACCGAATCTTCCATCCTTTCTTATTTTGCCAGAGCAAACTATAAGTTTGATAACAAATACCTGTTCTCTGTAAGTGGCCGTGTAGATGGTTCTTCCAGGTTTGGTAAAGACAGTAAATATGGTTTCTTCCCTGCTGCTTCTGCCGGCTGGATTCTGAGCGAAGAAAATTTCCTGAAAGATGTTAAAGGGCTCAGCTTCCTGAAACTGAGGGGTAGCTTTGGTTTAACCGGTAATGATGCCGGTTTCGGAGATTTCGCTCAATTGGGATTATGGGGCGCTTCCAAGTATAACAACGCCTCAGGTCTGGTACCTACACAGCTGGCTAACCCTAAGCTGAAATGGGAAAAATCCGAGCAGACTGATATTGGTATCGACTTCGGTTTCTTCAACAACCGTTTAACCGGTGAAATCGATTACTATGTAAGGAATACCCGCGACCTGATTTACGACGTACCTGTTCCCGGAACTTCCGGTTTTTCAACTCAAACCGTGAATATCGGTTCTATGCAGAACAAGGGTTTTGAATTGGTGTTGAATTCTGTAAACATCGCCAGCAAGGCTATTAAATGGAATACAAGCCTGAATATTTCCAAGAACAACAACAAAATTACCAAGCTCGATGAAACCCAAACCCTCATTCCCGGTAATGATGGCCGTTACCTGAACTCATTGATGGTGGGCCAGGGTATTGGTGTATTCTATGGTCCTAAATTCGCCGGTGCGGATCCTGCAAACGGAGATGCATTGTATTATAAGGCTGATGGTAAAACAACTACCAATGATTACAACGATGCGGGAACATTTGTGGTAGGTAATCCTAACCCGGACTGGATCGCCGGTTTAAATAACTCTGTAAGCTGGAAAGGACTGGAGTTAAGCGTTTTATTCCAGGGTGTATTTGGCAACCAGATCATGAATGGCGCCGGTGGATTTATGTCTGCAAGCTTTGACTGGTTCGATAACCAAACCAAAGATCAACTGGATCGTTGGCAGAAAGCAGGAGACCTAACCAATGTTCCCCAGCTTCGCCTGGGCTATGGCAACGGTATCGGCGCTTCCAGCAGGTACGTTGAGAATGGTGATTATGTACGTTTAAAAAATATCACACTGGCGTACAACCTGGAAAGTAAATTGCTGAGCAGGTTTAAACTGAGATCTGCAAGATTCTACCTGACTGCTGTGAATCTGGCCACTATCACTAAGTATAAAGGATGGGATCCTGAAGTTAACTCCGACTACCGTGCGGGTAACCGTAACCAGGGTTCTGACTTCTACTCAGCTCCTCAGATCAAATCCATCACCTTTGGTGTAAGCCTTGGTTTCTAAACTTTTAATTGAACTAATTATGAAAAAATATATTCCATTATTCATGTTTCTGGCAGTAACAGCATCATCCTGCGATAAAAAGCTGGATTTGCTGCCACAACAAAGTGTTGCTGAAGAAGTAGCGCTGAGTTCCGATGCCAATGTTAAGAAAGTACTGAACGGCTGTTACGATGCTTTAAGTAACACCAGCCTGTATGGAGGACATGTATTGTTGTACTCCGAATTACTGGCCGCCGATGGAGAAATCCTTTGGGAAGGTACGTATAACCAGCCCCGTGATGTTTACAGGAAAGACATCCTCACTACCAACAGTTTTGTACGTGATACATGGCTTACTTCTTATAACACCATTAATATTGCCAATAACGTATTGAGCGGTATTGATGTAGTAGCAGCCGCGGATAAAAACAGGGTGAAGGGTGAAGCTTTGTTCATGAGAGCTGCGGTATATTTTGAGCTGGTTAAACTGTATGCAAAGCCTTACAGCGCCGGAAGCGTTACGGCCAACCTGGGTGTTCCGTTGATCCTGACCCCTACCAGGGGTATCAACGAAAGCAACAATGTTGCCAGAGGTACTGTTGAACAAGTGTATACCAGAATACTCACTGATCTTACAGAGGCGGAATCATTATTGCCTAACACCAATGGCAGTTATGCAAATAAGCCAGCAGCTTCTGCAATGTTGTCCAGGGTATACCTGCAAATGGAGCGTTTTACCGACGCCAGAGATGCAGCTGACCGGGCCATTTCTGTAGCAACTGCCAATGGTAAGTCATTGACTTCTACTTATGCAGCCGCATTCAATAATTCATCCAACGCAACTGAATACCTGTTTGCCATGCAGGTGAGCGCCCAGGACGGGGCCAATGCCATGCACGAGTTCTGGTCTATCCCGGAATATGGTGGTCGTGACGGGGATGTATCCATTCAGGCAAAACATCTTGCACTTTATTCACCAACCGATGCAAGGCTTGCCTTGTTCTATTCCGGCGCCGGTGCAACCAGAAGCGGAAAATGGCAACAACAATTTAAAGTACTGCCGCTTATCCGTTTAGCTGAATTGTACCTGACCCGTGCTGAAGCCAACTTCAGGGCAGGTACTGTAATTGGCGCTACGCCTGTTGCCGATGTAAACAGGATCAGAAACAGGGCAGGCCTGTTGCCACTGATAACAGTTACACTGACTGATATCCTTGCTGAAAGAAAACTGGAGTTGGCCCACGAAGGCCACGCAGTTGCTGATTTGAAACGTCTCCGCAAATCTGCGGATGGATTTGCATACAATGCCAATAAAATGGTATTACCTATTCCTCAGCGTGAAGTGGATGCTTCAAAAGGTATAATCGTGCAGAATGAAGGCTATTAATAGTGTTAGCTAATGATACAAAAGCTCCGGTCAGATTACTGACCGGAGCTTTTTTTTTGCTGAATTTTATGCTGATCTCCGTCTGGTTAGATCTTTATTTCTTCTTCGTGTTCATTGAAGAAACGGAACTCAATAATATGGTAGTTGGTATTGGCTTTGACATGAATTGTTGTCTTGAATTTCTTGCTCCATTTCTTAACAATAGAGTTGAAGAACCAGCCCTTGGTAAGGTGTGAATATACAATCGGATGCACCACCAGCGTAAGGTTTCTGTGGGCATGTGTTGTTAAATAATACAAACGCTTTTCAATTTCATCTTCCAGCAGCAGGGTAGAGGAGATCTTTCCGGTACCATTGCAAACAGGGCACGCTTCTGAAGTATTGATATTAACTTCCGGACGCATTCTTTGTCTCGTAATCTGTAACAAGCCGAATTTAGAGATAGGCAAAACAGAGTGTTTGGCGCGGTCGGTTTTCATGAAACCTTCCATTGCCTCCTGTACTTTCTTTTTATTATCTGGCAGTTTCATATCTATGAAATCTACCACAATGATGCCGCCGATATCCCGCAAACGCAGTTGCCGGGATATTTCTTCTGCAGCTTCCAGGTTGGTCTGCAGTGCATTCTCTTCCTGGTTATTGCTTACACTCTTGTAACCGCTGTTTACATCAATTACATGGAGGGCTTCCGTGTGCTCAATAATCAGGTAAGCGCCACTAGGGAGATTCACGGTTTTACCAAAAGAGGATTTTACCTGCTTGGTAATACCATAATGATCAAAGATCGGTAAACCGTTTCCCTGGAAGAGGGTTACAATATCTGTTTTATCGGGTGCAATCCGCTGAATGTAATTCTGTGTTACGGTAAAAAGATTTTTATCGTTTACCACCACTTTATTGAAATCGGCGCTCAGCAGGTCTCGCAGGATGCTGGTTGTTTTTGTTTCCTCACTCAATATGCGTACAGGTGCAACTGCGCCTTTTAAATTCACCTGGATACTCTTCCAGTTCTCAATAATGGTCAGTAAATCCTGGTGCAGTTCTGCAGTACTTTTTCCTTCGGCTGCAGTTCTTACGATAATGCCGAAATTCTTTGGGCGGATGGCTTCCACTATCTTGTGAAGACGCTTTCTTTCTTCCGCAGAATGAATCTTTTTGGAAACGGCTACAATTTCATTGAAAGGGGTAACCACCACAAATCTTCCAGGTAGAGATATTTCGCAGCTCAGCCTTGGGCCTTTTGCAGCAATGGGTTCCTTTAATATCTGTACCAGTATATTTGGCTTTCCGCCCAGGACTTCATTGATTTTTCCGGTCTTGACTATTTCAGGTTCCGTTTGGAATTTGGCAAAATCAAAACCATTGGGGTCCTTGTCGTTCATGGCCATCTGCGTATACTTGATGATGGACCTTACATAAGGGCTCAAATCCGTATAGTGCAGGAAGGCATCCTTTTCAAAGCCAACATCCACAAATGCAGCATTTAATCCCGGGATGAGCTTTTTAACCTTCCCCAGGTAAAGATCCCCGACGGCAAAGTTCATGTCGGAGCTTTCGTTGTGCAGTTCAACCAGTTTTTTATCTTCCAAAAAGGCTATTTCAACACCGGTTGGGGCTGCGTTTATGATCAATTCTTTGTTCACTTTGGCAACTTTAAAATACAAATTCACCGTCCAATTGCGGACAGTGACTACCTACTTAAACTATAAATCGTCGCTGCAAAGAAGGAAGGAAAGGAAGTAAAGTTGCAGGAGAGAAGGACTCAGCGACAGTATGTAGATAAGTATTAAATGGACTGCACAAGCGGTACAGTCCATTTAAATATGTTCAACAGGAAAAAGAATTATTTATTCTTTTTCTTATGACGGTTCTTTCTTAAACGTTTTTTTCTTTTGTGCGTCGCAATTTTATGACGTTTTCTCTTCTTACCACAAGGCATACCAGGACATTTTTAAATAGTTAAACAATAATTTATTTTCTCAACTCAGTGATTCGTTTGTTCAGTTCTTCCTTTGCTTCCGGAATATTAACCAGTTGCTTTGCTTTTTCATAAAAAGCGATTGCATTGGCTTTGTCTCCCTTCAAATCATATGATTCGGCTATATGAAATACAGCTTCTACATTTTGCGGATCAATTTTCAGTACGGCCTGAAAACGCTCAATTGCTTTGTCGAACTGACCGCTTTTTTTGCCTCCCAAACCCAAAACCATCTGTCCGTATACATTACCGGGGTCCCGTTGAACTACTTCACGGATCGGTAAAATACCCTCCATCGGGTTTGTGCTAAGGTTACCAAAAATATAACAGGCACCTAGTCCAATCTTGCTGGAATCATTAACAGGATTGATTTTCAGTGCATTTTCCAAAAGAACTTTCGCATTGCCAGCCAGCCAGTTTTGCATAGCAGGCTCCCCGCTTACCATTAGCCTGTCTAAAAACAAGCGGGCGGCAAAGGTGAGGCTTTTTTCAGAATTTTCCAACTTCGCGGCTTCAGAAGTATAATATGCGTACGGTTCAAACAATTCTGCCGAGTCTTTCCAGAATCTGGCCAGTTGATGATACACATGAATTTGCTGGTCTTTTACATCCCCGCGTATAACCGAATTCTCTAATGCGTTGATTCTTTGCGCCTGCTCAGGGGTGATTTTTGACAGGGCTTCTGCCAGGATATTCTTTCTGAAATCAATTTTTTCGGGAGTGTGTTCATGACCATCATCGGCCGAGTGAGCTTCTTTGCTCTTAACAGGAACGGTTCTGCCTCCAAAATAAAGACCTGCACATACTACTACAGCTATGGCCGCCAGAATAAGTTGTTGTTTTTTCACTTAGCTATGCTCTTTTGGCAAAGGTAGCTTACTTGCGTCTGCTTTTTACTTCGCCAACAAATTCTTTGGCAGGTTTAAATGCCGGAATATAATGCTCGGGAATTTCTACGGCAATATTCTTCTTAATGTTTCGGCCAATTTTAGCCGCTCTTTTTTTGGTGATAAAGCTGCCAAAGCCACGTATATATATATTCTGGCCCTGCGAAAGGCTTTCTTTTACCTCCTTAAACATTGTTTCCAACGTCACCAGAACATCTACTTTTGGGATGCCGGTTTTTTCGGAAATGTTGTTGATGAGATCAGATTTTCTCATTTGTAATTGATTTTGTATCGATGAATACTGATTAAAGTAAAATAAAAAGATTGAAATACACAAGAAAGATATAACTAAATTTACCAATTTGTGCGTACTCTCTCAAATAATTCAATCAGTTACGATTGTAAATTTGATTATATATTTGGTAATTTTCTCTTAAAATTGACAGACGCTACAAAAAATATCCAAAAAACACTACAAAAAAGCCTCTTTCGGCGTTTTGCAGGCGGTTTAATGCGCTGGAATCAGCAGGAAAATACCCGGAAAATGCCCTGGAAGGGAGAAACGGATCCCTACAAAATCTGGCTCAGCGAAGTAATACTGCAGCAAACAAGGGTTGAGCAGGGCATGTCTTACTATAATCGTTTTATTCAAACCTACCCGGCGATTACTGATTTGGCCAATGCCAAAGATGAAGCTGTTTTTAAATTATGGGAAGGATTGGGTTATTACAGTCGGTGCCGAAACCTGCTGGTGACGGCCCGCTATATTGCTTTTGAACTGGGAGGCCGGTTCCCTCAAACCTATGAAGCCTTGTTGAAGCTAAAAGGAGTAGGTCCATATACAGCCGCCGCCATTGCCTCTTTTGCTTTCCAGCTTCCGCATGCAGTGCTGGATGGAAATGTGTTCCGGGTCATTGCGCGTTATTTCGGTATTGATCAGCCTACAGATACAACAGCCGGTAAAACCCTGTTTGCAGCGCTTGCAACGGATTTACTGGACACTACAGCACCCGGCACCTATAACCAGGCCATCATGGATTTTGGGGCTACCATCTGTAAACCCGCAATGCCTTCCTGCGCCGCATGCCCGCTTCATCAAAACTGTAACGCTCTGCATACCGGAAGGGTCAATACGCTTCCGCTGAAATCAAAAACAATTCTCCGGAAAAACAGGTGGCTCTATTACTTTGTTTTTCAGCACAATAAAGCCATCGGAATCAGGCAGCGAACAGAAAAAGACATTTGGCAGGGGCTTCATGAATTTTACAAGGTTGAATCCGAAAAAATGATTCATTGGGAAGAACGGTCCATTGTGGAGTGGTTGTCTGTGCAGTTGGGTATCCGAAATGCAATAATTGAGGCCATTTCAACACAGCAAAAACAGCAGTTAACGCATCAGCAAATCAACGGACAGTTTATCCGGATCAGACTTAAAACCATTCCCGAATCCCTGAAAGGGCTGGATTGGGTAAACCCCGGCCAAATGCGGAAGCTGGCGTTCCCCCGGTTCATTACCGCCTACCTGGAACAGGAAACATAACGCTGCAATTTTTCCTGAACCCTTATTTTGTTATAAAAAAAAGGTATTTTTAAACTGATACTTACCGTAACTACCTAAAATGTACTTCTATGCGAGGCGTAAACAAGGTAATGCTGATTGGCAATCTGGGTAAAGATCCTGATGTTCAACATCTGGAAGGTAATATAGCAGTGGCCAAGTTCCCGTTGGCTACCACCGAAACCTACAAAGACAGGACAGGTAAACTGGTTTCCCAAACGGAATGGCATACAGTTGTTTTGTGGAGAGGGCTGGCTGAATTAGCGCAGAAATACCTGCATAAGGGAAGCCTGATCTATGTGGAAGGCAGATTAAGGACCCGTAGCTGGGAAGATAAGGACGGCCACAAAAAATTTGCTACAGAAGTGGTGGGCGATAACCTGATTATGCTCGATAAGCGGGCAGATGGTACAGGACTTCATGGTTTTGGCGAAGGGCTGGAAGGATTTGGCGACGATACGCCCAATTTATCCGACCCCGGTGAATCACTTCCATTTTAATTGTTACAGAAACAATATTTTTGTGATGTTTACAGGATATTGCATTTTTTCGTAATGCCCATTATTCAATTAAAACAACCAGCTTTGGATTATCACCCGGTTTCTGGATTTCTTTCATCAGTTCATTTATTATCCGCTATGCAGGCGCAGGGAACTACCATACTGATTATGGTACTGTTCTTTTTGCTATTCCTCTCTTTTGTATTATCGGGTGCGGAAGTGGCCTTTTTTTCACTGACACACAAAGACATCAACCTGTTGCGTTCCAAGCAGCAACCGCCATATCAGCGGATTGTTGACCTGCTGGATGATCCCAAAACTTTATTGGGTTCATTGCTGATCGCCAGCAGCTTTATCAATATCTCCATTATTATCATCTCCAATCTGCTGATTGATGACCTGTTTAATTTTGAACAGTTCAATGCTGTTTGGGTGGAGTTCTTAATTAAAGTACTGGTAGTGTCGTTTGTACTGGTATTGTTTGGGGAGGTAATGCCCAAAGTGCTTGCAACGCAGAACAATATCCGCTTTGCGAAAGATTTTGGAGGAATCATTCAAATACTTACCTATCTCACTTCCGGGTTAAGCAAAAAACTGGTGAAATACTCCGACGTCATTGAGCGAAAACTGGCTACCCGATCCAATGGTTCTTACAGTTTGCAGGAATTGCATCATGCCATCGACATCACTACAGAAAATACAGCATCTGAAAACGAGAAGAATATCCTTAAGGGAATTGTGAAGTTTGGAAATATCACCGTTAAACAGATCATGAAAACCCGGGTGGATGTGCATGGGATTGATGAGGAAACTACTTTTTCTGAACTGGTGAATATCGTTCGGGAACTGCATTACAGCCGCCTGCCTGTTTACAGGGAGGGACTCGATAATGTGGTAGGAATGATTCATACCAAGGACCTCCTGCCACACCTGGACCAGCCCGGTGATTTTAACTGGAAGGCCCTGTTGCGCCCGCCTTATTTTGTACACGAACAGAAACTGATTGATGATCTGTTGAGCGAATTTCAGTCAAAGCGAATCCATTTTGCAGTAGTGGTGGATGAATTTGGAGGAACCAGCGGTATTGTAACACTGGAAGATATCCTGGAAGAAATTATCGGAGAAATTAAAGATGAATTTGATGAGGAAGAAACCGGTTATAAAAAACTGGATGATCTCAATTATATTTTCGAAGGCAAAACCATGCTCAATGATGTTTGTAAAATCATGGGCCTTGCTGCAGATACATTCGATTCGGTGAAAGGGGAAAGCGATTCGCTGGCCGGCCTTGTGCTGGAATTAGCCGGAGAAATACCTGCGGAATCTGCCGTAGTGAATGCAGGCGATTTTGATTTTACCGTATTGGAAGTCGCCAAAAACAGAATCAATCATATTAAGGTAACCATTAAGGAAAGAGGAGAATAGGGCAATGAATAAGGTGGTTAAAAACATAAGCAGTTTATTGGTTTGCCTTTCGGTTGCCGGATGCATCCTGGTTTCCTGCAACAGCCCGTTTACCCCCAAACCCACCGGGTATTTCCGGATATCATTCCCCGAAAAAAAATACCGGTTATTTGAGCAGCCGGGTTATCCGTATACGTTTGAATATCCTGTATACGCCACTATTACCAAAGACAGTATGTTCTTTGGTGAATCAGCCGAAAACCCCTGGTGGATCAATGTGGACTTTCCACAATTCAACGGAAGAATTTATGTGAGCTATAAAGATATCGGATCTAACAAATTTGATACACTGGTGAAACATGCTTTTACCCTTACCGGTAAACACAGTTCCAAAGCCTATTCAATTGATGATTCACTGATCAGTACGCCTAATAAGGTCAACGGTGTTTTCTTTACTGTTGGAGGCGATGTGGCTACCGCCAACCAGTTTTTTCTGACAGATTCTACCCGTCATTTCCTGCGGGGTGCATTATACTTCGACGCTGCGCCCAATGCAGATTCCCTGGGTATTGTGAACAGGTTCCTGATAGAGGATGTAAAACATTTGATCAACAGTTTTAAATGGCGTGGGAATTGACCTGGTTCATTAAACGCTTATCTTTACCTAAATATACTATCTACAATGATTGCGATTGATCATATTCTCGTGAGTGATGAAGTAGTGGAGGAGCAGTTTGTATGCGACCTTAATAAGTGCAAGGGTGGATGCTGCGAGGATGGTGATGCAGGTGCGCCGATGGAAATGTGGGAGCTGAAAAAGCTGGATGAATTCTACGAAGTGATCAAGCCGTATATGACGAGGGAAGGCATTGAAGAAGTTAAGCGGGCCGGTAAATATGTATACGACCGGGAATTTGGTTGGGTAACACCTACCATTGAGGGAGCCATTTGTGCGTATGGTTACAAGGATGATCTGGGTATTATTAAGTGTGGCATTGAGCAGGCGTATAACGACGGTAAGCTGGACTGGAAAAAACCGGTAAGTTGTCATCTGTTCCCGATTCTTGTCAGAAAAAGCAAAAGAGATCCTGATGTGGAATATGTGAATTACCAGCCAAGGGAGGACCTTTGCAAATGCGGCTGTAACCTGGGTAAAAAACTGAAAGTGCCCGTATATGTTTTTCTGAAAGAAGCGTTGATCAGAAAATACGGGGAGGAGTTTTACAACGCTTTGTCTGCAACGGCAGAGCAGATGAAAAATAATAAAAGCAATGACTAATACCGCTGCCTCATTCATCGCCAAGAGCACCATCAAAGCTGCTGACCTGGATCACCGCAGGAAAATCAATTTCAATATTGGCAAATACAATTCGGTAGTGCCATTGGGGAAACAGCAGTTCGCCGATGTGATGATAACCCGTGAAGCTGCAAAGAACAAGAAATGGGATGCCATTGAGCATCTGGACAAATACCTGGAGGAATTCGAGAAAAAAATTACAGCCAGGGGAGCCAGGGTGCTTTGGGCCAACGACACCAAAGAAGCGCAGGAATATATAGGTGCCATCTGCCGCGAAAAGAACTGCAAAACGCTCGTTAAGAGCAAGAGCATGGTAACAGAAGAGATTCACCTGAACAGTTACCTGGAAGAACACGGGATTGAGAGTGTGGAAACCGACCTGGGTGAATATATTCAGCAACTGGATGGTGAACCGCCTTATCATATTGTTACACCCGCCATGCATAAAAGCAAGGAAGATGTAGCCAAGCTGTTTGCACAAAAGCTGGGCACACCCGGCGGGTTAACCCCGGAGGAATTAACCCTGGTGGCCAGAAAAAAACTCCGCGAAAAATATGTGCAGGCAGAAGTGGGGGTAACCGGCGCCAACTTTATATTGCCCGATATTGGCGCTATTGCATTAACTGAGAACGAAGGCAATGCACGATTAACGTCGGCATGGCCTAAAACGCATATTGTAGTGGTGGGCATTGAAAAAGTGATTCCTTCTGTACACGATCTGCATTTGTTCTGGCCCCTGCTCTCCACTTTTGGAACAGGTCAGAAAGTAACCGTATACAATACCATTCTGGCAGGCCCCCGTCAGCCCAATGAGAGGGATGGCCCCGAAGAAATGATCGTGATCCTGCTGGATAACGGAAGAACCAATCTGCTCAGCAACCCGGTTGCAAGAGAGGCGCTCTACTGCATTCGGTGCGGCGCCTGCTTAAATGCCTGCCCTGTATACAAAAATATCGGTGGGCATGCTTATGAAACCACCTATAGTGGTCCGATCGGTAAAGTAATTACCCCATACCTGCGTGGGATGGACGAGTACAAGCACCTGAGTTATGCGTCATCCCTCTGCGGCAATTGTACCGAGGTTTGCCCTGTAAGAATTAACCTACACGAATTGTTGCTCAATAATCGCCATGAGGCGGTGAAACAGGGCAACAGCAGCCTGGCGGAAAGGCTTGCATGGCAGGCATGGAAAACAGCCAGCCTCAGCAGATTATTGATGAATAGTGGAAATGCGAAGATGAAGAACTGGGTGGTCAATAAAGTATTTAAAGGATGGACCACACACAGAAGTGAACTGGATTTCAGCAGAAAGACCTTTAATGAGCGCTGGAAAGAAGAGCGAAAGGCCTAACCTTTGAGCAAATTTGAAAACCTATCCCGATACCGCCTTGTTGATTTATGCGGATGTACTCCATCCGCGACTGGAGTATATAGTAGCCACCATCTTCCCCTTCGATGCGGCGCTAACGGATTCAATGGAAACATTGCTGGCATATAACGGACCCAAAATGAATTACTCCGTTCAGCAATCCAATGAAATGGTTCTGCGGATTGTTCCGCATGGACTGCTGGCAGAGGAGGGCATTGGCCCCCAGCAAATTGAATGTTTCGAATGGCAGGGATTGAAAGTATTCTTTCCGACCCCCGGTGATCTTCCCTTCGATTTTCTGGCAGCTTCTTTTTACCTGATCAGCCGGTACGAAGAATACTTTCCACCTACCAAAGATGCATTTGGCAGATATGCTCATGAAAACAGCCTGGCCTACCGGGAAAACTTCCTGCACCAGCCGCTGGTACAGCTTTGGGTGCAGCAAATAACCAAACACTGTTTTAATGCCGGTTTAAACAAACCACTAACTGCATACAAACCCCCTTTCTCTTTTATACCTACTTACGATATTGATATCGCTTACAGTTATCTGCATCATTCCACTTTCAGGAATGCAGCAGGATTTTTCAGAGACTTCATGCAGGGGAAAATGCAGTTAACCACTGAACGGCTGCAGGTATTGAGCGGAATGCAAAAGGATCCGTACGATGTATATGAATGGCTGGACCTGTTACACAACAGCCTGCAGTTGAAGCCGCTGTATTTTTTTCTGCTGGCTAAGCAAAGAAAAGGGCCCGACAAAAACCTGCATCCGGGTCAGGAGGTATTCAAACAGTTGATCCGGCACCATGCAGCATTGTATACAACGGGAATACATCCTTCCGTTCAATCCAACAGCAATCCTGCATTGTTGCAGGAGGAAACCGGTACACTCCGTTCAATCACCGGAAAGGCGATAACCGTTTCGAGGCAACATTACATTCAGTTGGAATTGCCCGTTACTTATCAGCGGCTGCAGGCTGTTGGTATTCAGCAGGATTATTCCATGGGATACCCCGCTGTCAATGGGTTTCGGGCATCGTATGCCGCGCCTTTTTACTGGTTCGATCTTTCCCTTAATAAGACGACTGCACTCGAAATTCATCCTTTCTGTTACATGGACGCAACGGCCATTTTCCAGGAGCGTTCCGATACTGTGAAAGCAGCGGATGATCTTCAATATTATTTTGACACTGTCAAAGCAACAGGCGGGGAATGCATCACCATTTTCCACAATAACTTTTTAACAAAACAGGCTGCATTTGCCGGGTGGAGAAAAATGTATGCAGATTTCCTGCTGCACAATCTTACACACTGATGCTATTCAATGGGTTCTACCAATGCCTTTCTTTCCTTTTTCAGGCTCTGGTTCACTATATAAACACCCGCCAGCGTAATTACAGACCCGATCATGATATTGGTTGTGAGGGCTTCATTGATCAGCAATGAACCAATGATGGTTGCTACAATGGGATTGATATAGGCATAGAGCGCTGCCACAGACGGTTCCAGGTATTTCATGGTGTAAATGAATGCAGCATACGCAACAACAGATCCCATCAATACGAGGTACCCGATGGATAACCAGGTTTGCATGGGAATCCTGCTGATGGGCACCATGTCTCCGGAAACAGCCGCCATGATCGCCAGAAAAAAAGAGGCGCAGAACATCTGCAGGCCGGTTGCATAATAGGGATTGATATTCAGTTTTTTCCGGGTGATCAGAATGGTGCCGATACTCCAGCTGAGCATGGCAATCATTGATACAATAACGCCAAAAATATAGCCGGGCCCCTGTTGGTGAAATGCATTTTCATAAAAGACCAGGGCAATTCCGCCAATTCCCAGAAAGATCCCCAGGAAAGTAAATCCGGTTATTTTATTGTTTTTGAAGAAGATGCGTTCGATGATCACTACACTCAGGGGATAGAGTGCAGCAATCAATGCACCCAATCCTCCTGAAATATATTTAAGTCCGATCGTGGCCAGCCCGTTGGCAGAAACAAACAGCAGGATCGACATGATCGCCATCCATTTGAGTTGGTACCAGGTAGGCAGCTTTTCTCCTTTGATCAGGAAGAATCCGACAAATAAGAGACCGGCCAGCCCCTGGCGGATCGCGGCTACTTCAAACGCGGGTGCATACTGTACGGCAATCCTGCTGCCGATCCACGAAGTACCCCAAACAATACTTGTAATACTCAGCGCTGCATACGCTTTCTGCCTGTTGTTCAATGCTACAATGAATTTATTAGTGCTTGAAATGTCTTGTTCCGGTCATCACCATTGCCAGGCTATTTTCAACAGTATAATCAATGCTGTCTTTGTCTCTTACAGATCCACCCGGTTGTATGAAAGCCTGTATTCCTGCTGCATGTGCAATCTGAACACAGTCATTGAACGGGAAGAATGCATCAGAAGCCAGTACAGCGCCATCCAGGTTGAACTTGAACTGGTGCGCCTTTTCAATTGCATGACGCAAAGCGTCTACCCGGCTGGTTTGCCCGCAGCCCTTTCCAACCAGTTGCATATCCCTTACCAGGGCAATGGCATTACTTTTTAAATGCTTGCATACGATATTGGCGAAAACCAGGTTGGCTTTCTCTGTTTCGGTAGCAGGCCTTCCGCCTACCTCCTCCCATTTTTCATAATTGCCTGTATCGCTGTCCTGCTCCAATGAACCGTTGAGTACCGATTTCACCATCCGCGTGGTTTTGAAGCCACTGTCTTTTAATTGCAGCAGAATCCTGTTCTTCCTGCTTTTCAGAATCACCAGTGCATCCTCATCAAATGAAGGCGCAACCAGTACTTCAAAAAATATTTCGTTGATGGCCTGTGCAGTGGCTGCATTGATGGCTTTGTTGCAAACCAGTACGCCTCCGAAGGCGCTTTCCGGATCTCCTGCAAGCGCTGCGTCCCAGCTTTCCTTTACAGAAACCCTTGCTGCTATGCCACATACATTGGTGTGTTTGATAATGCCGAATACCGCTTCTTTTGCATTACTGAAATCTCCGATCAGCTGAATGGCTGCATCCACATCCACTAAATTATTATAGGATAATTCCTTTCCATTGAGCTGGGTGAATATTTCGGAAAGATTGCCTTTGAATACCGCTTTCTGGTGCGGGTTTTCTCCATAACGCAATACCTGTTCCTGTAAAGGGTTAAAGTAATTGCTGATGGCGATATCATACTGCATTACCACTTCAAATGCTTTAGCGGCAAATGCCCTGCGCTGTTCCAGCGAAAGTTCCCCTTTCCCGGAAACCAGGAGTTGCTCCAGCGCTGCATAATCTTCCCTGGCAGCGATCACTGCAACGTCTCTGAAATTTTTGGCAGCTGCACGGATCATAGAAGGACCGCCAATATCGATTTTTTCAATGATGGCTTTTTCTTCGTCGGTATTTTTCAGTGTTTCTTCGAAGGGGTAAAGGTCTACGATCACCAGGTCAATCTCCGGAATATTATATTGTTTCATCTCCGCCAGATCCTGTGGTTCGTATCTCCTGCCCAGGATTCCGCCAAACACCGCAGGATGCAGGGTTTTCACTCTTCCTCCCAAAATAGATGGATAAGTTGTTAAACTTTCCACCGATACACAGGTAATGCCCAGGCCTTCCAGGAATTGCTGGGTACCTCCGGTAGAGTAAATAGTAATTCCCAATTGCTGTAATTGGCGGGCAATGGGTTCCAGGCCGTCTTTGTAAAAAACGGAAATCAGTGCAGATTGAATTTTCTTTTGCATGTGTGGTTACTTGCGGCGGTAAGCCGGTTTAAATGGAAGTAGTCGCTTAGAGATCGAATTCAAAAGCACCCGAATCGGGTACTGAATGACGGCGCAAATGTAAGTTCTCTGCTTCTTTTTTCCACTTTTCTATTTTCCACAAATCATTACTGCTGTCAAATACATAATATTTACTATTTGTGTACCGGTGAATTTCACTTAATGCTATATTGGGATTGCCGCATATGATCACCAGGTCAATTTTTTGTTGAAGAGGCCGGGAAGGAAAGGCAAGACCGGGCCGGACGATTAAAACGGTTTTGTTGCTGCTGAAGAGGAACGGTGCACGAACAAGCACCCTTGTTTGAGTGGTTGCCCGGGTGGCACGGTACAATGTCCTGGTTGGGTTCAGGTAATTGCGGACCAGTAACGGGCTCTTGTATACTGCCGGGTTCCCCAGGTACCGATGCGTATTTCCTTCCAGGATGTCCAGGGCTGTTGTTTTAGGTATTGCATATACAATGAGTTTCCGCTGTTGCATTGCAGTTATTTTTCCATAAAAAGCTACCCCTGCGAATGCTGCCAGACTAGCCATTGCAGCCAACAATGCCCGGGGTTGCTTCAACATCAGCCAACAGGCCAGCATTGCAATCAACAGATACAACAAAACAACCTGTACCAGGTTGATCTGTATCTTTTCACTAACGCCAAAGGGGATCAATGCAGCATTACTGATGATCCGGTTCATAGTTCTTAGTAAAAAACCCGTGCATTGGCCGGCATATACAGCAGCTGCATTGAATGGACTGATCACCAGCAGGAAGATTTCGAGATAAAGGATGATGCCCGATAAGGGTATGGCTATAAAATTGGTCAATATGAACAGGTAAGGGAACTGGTGAAAATAATACAACAACAGCGGAAGGGTCAGCAGCTGTGCAGCTATGGTTACCGCAGCCATCTGCCAGCAATGCTGCAATAACCGGTTGGGTGTGAATAGCAGGTGGGTAATGGGTTTGGCAAAAAGGCCGATACCGAGAACGGCGGCATACGAAAGCTGGAATCCGATATCCCAAAGTAACAGCGGCTTGTAGCAGAGCAAACAAAATGCAGCGGAGGCCAGGCTGTTTAACAGAAGCATTGACCTGTGCAGTTGTGCTCCGACAATCATGAAACTAAACATGACTGCCGCCCTTAAAATGGAAGCAGAAGCCCCGGTGAGTATACTGAAACACCAGATAATCAACAGCACTATCAGTGGTTTGAGCCACTGATGGCCATTGATGGTTTTCAGCGGCTTCAGTAAAAATAACAGCAGGCCGTAGATCATTCCCAGGTGTAACCCACTGATGGCGATGATATGAACCACACCCGTGCTGCTGTACGCCTGTAGCAGTTCCTGGTTGAGGTTTTTCCGGTACCCGATTAAAAGGGCCTCTGCAACAGCGGCTTCTTTACTGCCGGGGATATACCTGTTCAGGGTATTCAGTATTTTTTTTCTTAGCGCAGAACACCATTGTTCCGCCATTCCGGTTGTTCTCCTCCCGGTGATCCTGAACTCAGCTGGTTGCAGAAATACCTGATAAAATATTTCCTGCGCTGCTGCAAATTCCCTGAAATTGAATCCGCCGGGATTCCCTGTTGCAGTAATGGTGGCGGGTTTTTTAAAAAGCAATAGTTCCGTACCCGGTTGTATAGCGCTATCAATCTGCTTACCCGTAAAATACAGGAAGGCTTTCCCCATTGGCGTTACTCCTGTTGTTTTAAATGTTTTACCCGCCCTTGATAAAGGCTCCAGTACAATTACCGGAACGGGTAGGTGAAGAAATGGTTTGGACGTTTTTGTATGCAGTTGTACGAGCCGGCAACCCAAACAGCAAAATACCAGGTGAATGGCTGTCCCGGCAACCCATTGCGCGCGGAACTGATGACGGAGCAAGAAAAAATGAAACCCAATGAATATGGCTACTGCAATCATTGCGGCAACTGTAAGGAACCAAACGGGAACAACCCAATATCGCCCGCTTATTATACCTGCAATCAGCGCAAGCGTGATGCGTACAAAAGGTAAACGGTACCAGGGGATTGGTCTGAAAACTTTTTGCATCCCCCAACCTAAATAAAACAGCCGCAACAAAAGCTGCGGCCGTTAAAAAAGATCTAAAAAAAGGTATATCTACTTTTATTTACTCAGGTTCATACTACGCTCTTTGTAGAGTGTGCGGAAATAAGGGTCTCTCAGATCCTTGATGAAGCGGATCGCTTCTCCGGTACTCTTCATTTCAGGTCCGAGTTCCTTGTTAACACCAGGGAATTTATCAAAACTGAATACCGGTTCTTTGATGGCGTATCCGTCCATCTTTTTCTCCATGGCGAACTCAGTGAGTTTAGCTTCTCCCAGCATTACCTTGGTAGCAATATTGAGGTAAGGGATCTGGTATGCTTTGGCTATAAATGGGGTGGTTCTGGAAGCGCGTGGGTTGGCTTCGATCACATACACTTTATCGTTCTTGATCGCAAACTGAATATTGATCAGTCCCCTGATACTTAAAGCTCTGGCTATCTTTTCAGAATAGTACTCCATGGTTTCTACTACCAGTGGGGTAAGGTTGAATGCAGGCAGCACGGCATTGCTGTCTCCGCTGTGGATACCGGCAGGCTCAATATGTTCCATCACTCCCATAATATGGAAGTTCTCCCCGTCAAAAATAGCATCTACCTCTGCCTCCTGGCACCTGTCGAGAAAATGATCAATCAGGATTTTATTTCCGGGAATATGTTTTAAGAGGCTGATCACGGCTTTCTCCACATCTTCGTCGTTGATTACAATCCGCATTCTCTGTCCGCCGATTACATAGCTGGGTCTTACAAGTACGGGATATCCGACTCTGTTGGCTACTTCAATGGCTTCTTCTGCATTGTATGCAGTGCCGTATTCAGGATAAGGGATATTGAGTTCTTTCAACAGGTCACTGAAACGACCGCGGTCTTCAGCAATATCCATGTTTTCAAAAGATGTACCCATTAATTGAACCCCTTTCTCATGCAAACGCTTGGCCAGTTTCAAAGCTGTTTGCCCTCCCAGTTGCACAATCACGCCATCGGGTTGCTCCAGTTCAATGATTTCCCATAAGTGTTCCCAGAATACAGGCTCGAAATACAATTTATCGGCCATATCAAAATCGGTGGAAACGGTTTCGGGGTTGCAATTCACCATAATGGCCTCAAAGCCACATTCTTTGATGGCCAGTAAGCCGTGAACGCAGCAATAATCGAACTCAATGCCCTGCCCGATTCTGTTAGGGCCACTGCCTAAAACAATAATTTTCTTCTTTTTGGAGGGGATTGATTCGTTGGAGTTGAGTGTCGGGTTCATTTTCTTCAGGAATTGCGCGAAATTACGATTACCCAACAATTTTGCCGGTTATTTTTTGAAAAAGTGCCAGGTTATTGATCTCTCCGGGCTTTCCATGATCGATTTCGTAATTTTGCAGTGGTCAGAAATAGAGAAATTATGAAAAAAGGGCTGAGGATTTTCTTGTTTGTTACGGGTATTTTGGTGGTACTGCTGGTTTTGACGGTGCTGTTTATTTCCCCGATCACAAAGTACCTTATTGAGAAACATAGTGTGGAATACACCGGCAGGAAAATCAGTATGGATCAACTTTCCATCAATATTTTCAATGGGAAACTAAGGTCTAAGGGACTGAAAATCAATGAAGCAGGATCAAAGTCGATTTTTTTTGCATGTGAGGAACTGGAACTGAACCTGGCAGTTTACAAACTCTGGACTGCGCAATACGATATCACCTCTCTCCGGATCAGCCAACCTTATATTCAGGTAATTCAGAAAGGGAATCATTTTAACTACGACGATCTCCTGAAAAGATTTGTATATAATGATGCTGCCGCCAAGAAAGATACTGCCACTGCTCCCGTAAAGTATTGGGTAAGGGATATCCGTGTTGAACAGGCGAAAATGCTGTATACCAACACCAAACCGCTGACCCGGATTGAATTGAAGAAGGTAAATATCAAGGTACCGCAGATTGCCTGGAATGATCCGCTCTACCGCGTTCATGCTTCGTTTGTCCTTGGCTCGGGCGGAAATGGCCAGGCCGATCTTTTACTGAATGCCGATACCTATGATTATGTCTTAACAACAAAGGCAGATCAGGTGAACATTCGTTTTATGTACCCTTATCTGAAAGATTATCTGAAAATAAAATCACTGGATGGTTTGATCGGGGGGGATATCCGGTTAAAAGGGAATCTGAATCAACCTACTGCAATTGCAGCATCCGGAGAAATCAGTGCAGGCAAATTTGCACTGGTAGACAATACCAATGAGTTATTGACCGCCATTGAAGAAGCAACCGTAAAAATTGACACACTGAATACGGCCAGGAACATGTTCAATTTCAGTGAGGTCAGTTTGAAGCGCCCTTTCGTGAGAGTAAGCATGTACAACAAGGGATTCAACTATGAGCGTATCATGACAACTCCTCTGGCAGTATCAGGAGATACCTCCTCCAAAACGTATTCAAATATTTTTCTCATGATGTCTTCCTATATACAGGACATCGTTCGCGAATATGATGTCAACAATTATAAGATTAACAGGCTCAGGATTACCGGCGGGCAGTGCATTTTCACCGACTTTACACATGGAGATAAATTTCGCTATGTGCTGGACTCGCTGAATATGAGCAGCGACCGGTTGAACAGCAATAACCCCTTCCTGGTTTTTGCTGTAAAGGCGAGGTTGAATACTTCGGGCAAAATGCAGGGTACGTTAAAAGTAGACCCCAGGCACTACAAGGATATTGATATAGATGCATCTGTAAAGGATTTGCTGATCACCGATTTTAACCCTTACTCCAAATATTATGTGGCCACTCCTTTCCTGAAGGGGACCATCACTTATGTGAACAGGACTACGGTGATGGGCGGCAAACTCGATAGTAAAAACGTACTGGATGTAAAACAGATCAGGACGGGTAAAAAGGTGAAGAACGCTACTGCCATGAACCTGCCTGTGCCGTTGGCTGTTTCTCTCCTGAAAGATGTGAAGGGAAATATTCACCTGGATATTCCGGTAAAAGGAAGCCTGGATGACCCCAAATTCCGTTGGGGCAGAGTGGTTTGGCAGGTAGTGAAGAACCTGATTGTAAAAGCTGCCACCGCTCCGTTCAGATTGCTGGCCAACCTTTTTGGTGGAAAGGAAGAGGACTTTAAAGAGATACAGTTTGAATACGTTCAAACCGATATTCAGGCTAACCAGCAGACCGTACTGGATCGTCTTGCTCAAGTGGCTGCGGGTAAACCCGATCTTAAACTGGAACTGATTCAGGTAACCAATCTTCAGGATGAAAGAGAAGCGCTGGCTGTTTATGAGGGCAAGAAAAAATACCTGGGTATTGGAGATGCCGCATTCAGCAGGGAGCTTAAGCATCGCACAGATAGCGTAAGCAATAACGATTCCCTGTTTGTACGGTACATCAATGCAAGAATGGGTGCTTCGGGCAGCCTGCAATCTACTGAAGAAAAATGTGTGCAGCTGATTGGCAAAGACAAACTTGACCCTATAGTGCAGTCGTTAATGCTGCGAAGGAATGAGGCTGTGATCAACTACCTCACTCAACAAAAAGGCGTTCCTGTTTCCAATGTGGTGATATCCAATACGAAAGAGACCAACCAGCTGCAAAAGAGCGCCCCTCCCAAATATGTGATTAATGTTGCCGTTAAGGAGTAAGGTAATTTGCGTATTTTCATAACAGTAATCTCAAACCTGTTATATGAAAACCTATTTGTTCTCCTTACTGGCAACTGTTGTCCTGTTTGCCTGCTCCTCCATAAAAGTAGCCAATGTAACAACTGCACCCGGAACAGATTTCAGGCAATACAAGACATTCGGGTTTTATGAACTGGAGGCTTCGGGAGATACCGTTTCTATTCATTTTGCAGAAAGGGTCGGCTATCTGAAAGATGCTGTTACGGCAGAAATGACCCAACGGGGATTTACCGCATCTGCTCACCCCGACCTCCTGATTAATATCGGAATAGTGGTGAAAGAAGAGATCCAGACCCGGAAAACAGACTGGCAAACGGATGGCCGTTATACCTATGTTGGCCAGCGCAACTATAAATGGGAATCCAAGGAAATAGAAGTGGGGCGGTATCGCAGAGGTGCAGTTACACTGCATATGGTAGATGCAGCAAAGAATACCCTGTTGTGGCAGGGAACCGTGAAGGGTATCATGCCGGATGCAGAAAAGAATTTACCCAAGGCTGTTACCGCAGGTATGAAGGAACTGTTTTTGCAGTTCCCGGTTCCGGTGCAATAGCGGTTAGTTCACCATACAAATTTCTTCCCAGCGTGTTGTATAGCGCGGGCTCCGGAGTTCCTGGCGCATTTTCCAGTTGCAGGTGGTGCCTGATGCTGCAAACTTTACCACATCGTTGCGCATGGAGAAGTTTACATTGTCGATGGTACTCATGAGCATCCTGTTTTTATTGGGTTCGGGAGCAGTAAACAAATTGCCCTGAATAGATGTATCCGGCACAATATTACTCAGTACCACACCTGCTTTTTTATAAAACATTCCATGCTCAAAAATCTGCCCGGTAATTTCCAATGCCGGTTTAATCAGCTCATTGGTGGAAGAACTGGCCTGTGGAAGATGCACATAACTGCTCACGGAAGGGCCATGCCGGAATCGTCCGGGCTGGGGAGGTTCCTTTGGTACAATGAATACACTGATGACTGAGGCAGCGCCATGTTGCCGCCTCAGCTTTTCTGCAGCTTTGGATGTATAGGTTGCAATGGCTTCCCTGATTTCTGCAAGGGTACCTACCGGTGTGCCGAACATGCGGGTGGTAGCAATCATTTTTTTGGTGAGCCGCTCCTCATTCATTGCGATGCTTTCCTCTCCGTTCAACTCCCGTATAAGGCGTACGCCAACCACTCCCCCCATTACCCGATGGGCCCATTCAATATTTTGCCTGCTCAGATCCAGTGCATTATTGATGTTATACAAACGAAGTTTAACGGCATATTGCCAACCTACTCCCCAGATATCTTCCACGGCTGTTTTTTGAAGCGCCTGTTCAATTTTCCGTTTTGTATTCAGTACCAGTACGCAATTCGTAAGGGCTTTATGCTTTTTGGCCAGCCGGTTGGCAATCTTGCTCAGGACCTTGGTAGGGGCCACTCCGATGGATACGTTGATACCGGTCCATTGTTCTACGGTCTCTTTGAGATAAACGGAAAATGATTGCAGCTGCTCATCGGGGATATGGCCCAGATCTGCAAAGCATTCATCCACCGAATATACTTCCACCGCCCCGGGAGGAAGCAGGGTACGTAAGGTTTCCATTACCCGCCAGCTGAGGTCTCCGTACAGGTTATAGTTGGAGGAAAAAGTAACTACTCGGTGTTTCAGGATCAATGGTTTGGCTTTGAAGTAAGGGCCGGCCATTTCCACACCCAATGCCTTCGCTTCATCGCTGCGCGATATAATACAGCCATCGTTGTTGCTGAGTACGATCACAGGCCGGGTAGCCAGTGCAGGTTGAAACAACCTTTCACAGGAGCAGTAAAAGCTATTGCAATCTATAATTGCTTTCATGTTGTTGCATGTATTGAATAGGTGACTACTCCCCAAATATTTGCCCTGTCATCGAACCCGTTCAGGGCAATATTTCCGTACCTGGTATTTTCTGCAACCAGGGCAACACTGTTCGGGTGCTTTACAAACCGCCGCACGAGCAGTTCCCCGTCCAGGATGGCAATAATGATCTTACCGCTTACCGCCCGGATGCTCCTGTCTACGATCAGGGTATCTCCCTTAAAAATTCCCGCCCCGATCATGGCATCGCTGTTCATCCGGAAAAAGAAAGTGGCCGGTTTATTTCGGATCAGCTGCTCATTGAGATCAATACCCCGTTCCATATAGTCGTCGGCTGCGGCGCCGAAGCCGGTAGCATTGGCAGTGGGAACTTCCCACTGGGTGAATTGTTTGGAGCCTTTATAGGCGGCTTCCTGTCCGTTTTCTCTGTGCATAGAATATAAATTTCGGGACTTACTAAAATATTTAGTAAATTTATGCTAAAATAATTAACACCAATCCTTTTGTTTATGCTTTCAAGATTTGCTGCCGGCAGGTCCGGAAAATTGAATGGTACGGAACAATGCCGTCAATATACGCTGGTTACTTACCCGGAGGCGTTAAACCGTCCCGGAACGGTTGCCCCTCCCATTGAGCTGGCTTTATTTGAAGCCAGGGAGCAGATGGAGGAAACCATGATCCGCTGGATGCACCGGATTATCAGCAGCCAGCAACAGTTTCAGCTGGAATTGGTTCAGCACGTAGATTCGCTTACGGGGCAACTGCAAATAGCTATCCTGGATAAAACACTTTTCCAGCGGCTGGCCGGGCAGTTGAAAGTAGTGAGCCAATACATCAACAGTTGCGATTGTGCAGAAATGCACTTCAATATCCGGCCCAATACCAGGTTGCTGAAAAATGCCATTGATCCCGATTTTCAGGGTATTTATGCAATCCGGGAGTTTCATTTGCTGAAAAAGACCCATGATTTTGATACCTATCAACCGGTCAATGTATTTGCGCTAAGGCCATAGTCCTTTAATCCGGCAGTGGCAAAGTCGATCTGAATCTTTATTTTCGTTGAAATCAGACCAACTACATGGAAGCCGTTATTGAGGCCATCGGGCAATTGTTTACAGATGTTTGCAAAAAAAATGCAGACCGGATTGAAAAACTTCCACAAAGCGGAAGCGACCGGATCTATTTCAGGATATCTGCAGGCGAAAAAACCTATATCGCCACTTATGATATCAATACCAGGGAAACCGTAACCTTTATCCAGTTCAGCAGGCATTTTAAGCAGGCAGGGTTGCCGGTTCCCGAAGTATATGGTGTTAATGCAGAAAATACGATTTATATACAGGAAGATTTGGGCACCGCTTCCCTGCTGAACAAGCTGGAAGAATACGGGCACAGTGATTATACATACGAATTGTTCCGGAAAAGCCTTTCCCGGCTTGCACAAATTCAGATCCTGGGAGACAATGGGTTAAACTACAACTGGTGCCTTACCGCAAAGGAATTTGGCAAGCAGGCCATTATGAGCGATCTGCTCTATTTCAAATATTATTTCCTCGACACATTGCAACTGCCTTACGATAAGCAGGCCCTGATGGATGATTTTGATGCACTCAGTACCTATCTCACCAGAACGGAGAATAAATATTTTATGTTCCGGGATTTTCAGAGCCGGAATATCATTGTGCAGGAAAATGAAGTGTATTTCATCGATTACCAGGGTGGTATGAAAGGTGCTTTGCAGTACGATGTGGCGTCCATGCTTTGGCAGGCAAAGGCAGAACTGAGCGAGGAATGGAAAAAAAACCTGTTGGAATATTATATGGATGAGGCGGACAAGTTGTTGGAGAAACCGATCGACCGGATCACTTTTGTAAGCCAGTACAACGGCTATGTATTGATCAGGTTGCTGCAGGTATTGGGTGCCTACGGTTTCAGAGGTTTATTTGAAAGGAAAGCACATTTCTTATCGAGTATCCCGCTGGCCTTGCAGAACCTGAAGTTCTTCCTGGATAACCAGCGTGTGGGAATCGTTACGCCGGAATTTGACCGGGTTCTTCATTTGGTGGTTGCTCCGGATATGATGGAACGTTTTCATGTGCCGCAGGCGAATGAACAAACACCGTTGGTGATAGAGGTAAACAGTTTCAGTTATAAAGTAGCGCTTCCGGTAGATGAAACTGAAAACGGGGGTGGGTTTATGTTTGATATGCGGGGTATTTTAAATCCAGGCAGATTTGAAGAATACAAAAAACTGACAGGTAAGGATAAACCGGTACAGGATTTTCTGGAGCAGCGTACTAAAATGGGCAAATTCCTGAACAGCGTTTGGGATCTGATAGATATTACGGTAGAAGAATACCTGCGCAGGGATTTCAATCATCTCATGATCAGCTTTGGTTGTACCGGCGGACAGCATCGTAGTGTGTATGCAGCGGAACAAACCGCCAGGCACCTGCGCAACAAATACAAATTGAAAGTAAACCTCACACATACCAACAGTCATAATTGGGTTAAATAAACAGGGCAGATGAAAGCAATGATACTCGCCGCAGGATTGGGTTCCCGTTTAAAGCCATGGACCGATCACCATCCCAAAGCTTTGGCGCTGGTGAACGGGAAAACTTTGCTGGAGCGGAATGTGCGTTACCTGCAACAATTTGGCATCACCGAATTGATTGTGAATGTGCATCATTTTGCAGATCAGATTGTTGAAGCGGTGGAAGAAAGTAAAGGATGGGGGTCTGCAATTACCATCTCCGATGAAACGGATGTTGTGCTTGAAACAGGCGGTGGTTTGCAAAAAGCTGCCTGGTATTTTAAAGGGGAGGAACATTTTGTGTTGATGAATGCAGACATACTCACCACGCTGGATCTGAACAAGATGATAACCGCTCATCTGGAACATCAACCCCTGGCAACGCTTGCAGTCAGCAACCGTGCATCTTCCCGTTGCCTGCTGTTCAACGAAAAGAAGCAGATGGTAGGCTGGAGAAACAACAGCACGGGAGAAGAGCGGGGACCCCTATTGGAAATGAAAGACAGATCCGGCATTCATGCTTATGCGTTCAGTGGTATTCATGTGTTGAGTGTCGGTATTTTTTCTGCAATCAGGCAGCAAGGGAAGTTTTCCATGATTGATGTTTATGTAGAGGCCTGTGCGGATTATTCCATTCAGGCATTTGACCATACCGGAACCCTGTTGCTGGATGTGGGTAAGCCGGAGAACATCGAAAAAGCAGCCAGCTTATTTAAATAACCATGCCGAGGATTCAATTTGCCATTATTGGTTGCGGACACGCTGCTGCAATACATGCCGCGCAAATAAAGCGTTTTGGCCAATTAGCGGCAGTTTGTGATGTCGACTCTTCCAAAGGGAAAGTCTTTGCAGAAAAGCATGGAGCTGAATTCTATCCGGATCTTAAGCAGTTATTGAAACAGGAACCAGCCCTCGATGTAGTAGTAATCTGTACACCAAACGGTCTGCATTGCCAGCAGGCTATTGCAGTCATGCGGGCGGGATTTCATGTGCTGGTAGAAAAACCCATGGCACTCAATCTCCGTGATGCCAACAAAATGATTCGTGTTGCGAAGGAAACAGGCCGGCAATTATTCACTGTCATGCAAAACCGGTTTAATCCTCCGGTTGTGGCGGTCCGGAAACTATTGCAGGGTAACAGGCTTGGCGCTATTTATACCATTCAGCTCAATTGTTTCTGGAACCGGAATGCCGCTTATTATAAGGATAGCTGGCATGGAACCAAAGAACTGGACGGCGGGATCCTTTTTACACAGTTCAGCCATTTTATTGATCTGCTGATCTGGTTATTTGGCCCGGTGAAGCAGGTAAAGTCTATCCTGAAAAATACAGCGCATCGCAGGGAAATTGCTTTTGAAGATGCCGGTATAGTGTTGTTTGAATGGAAGAACGGTATGATTGGCGCCATGAATTATACCATCAATGCTTTTGAAAAAAACAGGGAAGGCTCCCTGACTATTTTGGGGGAGAAAGGGATGGTGAAAATAGGTGGTGAATACCTGAATACCCTCCAACACCAGGCCATCAGTAAGTATACGATTAAGTATAAAGAAGCAGTTGCGGACGCAAATGATTACGGTACTTATCAGGGATCCATGCGCAATCACAACAAAGTGTACGAAAGCCTGATTGGCACTTTGAAAAAGAACAAGCCCTATTATACAAGTCCGGAAGAAGCAAGAACAACCATTCAACTGATTGAACAAATCATGCAACCGACTAAATAATTTTCCATGAAAAACACCTTTACATTGATTGAATCGGGGATCAGGGATGTGGCGCTTGGTGAAAATGTAACGATCGTAGCACCCTGCAACCTCTATGAATGTACTATTGGGGAGGACTCATTTATAGGACCGTTTACGGAAATTCAAAAAAACGTAGTGATTGGAGAACGCTGCAAGGTGCAGTCTCACAGTTTTATTTGCTCGCTGGTAACCATCGGGAATGATTGTTTTATCGGCCACGGGGTCATGTTTGTAAATGATCTCTTTAAAAAAGGAGGTCCTTCCGGCAATCCGGCCGAATGGCAAAAAACAGTGATCGGCCATCATGTTTCCATAGGCAGTAATGCCACTATTTTACCGGTACGTATCTGTGATGCGGCGGTCATTGGTGCGGGCGCTGTTGTTACAAGAGATATTACAGAACCGGGTGTTTATGCCGGTAACCCGGCACGAAAAATCAGGTGGTGCATTTAAAGAGAGGTGTAATCATTAAACTTTGATGTAAATTTTCTTTTTGTCCAGTAGATATACAATCAGCCAGTAAAACACAATCAGGGTAACTGCGTATGCCAGCGATCCTACTCTTTCGTCATTTGCAATGGGTTTGCAAATATTTGTATAAAACCATGGCAGGATAGATGTGTAGTGTTTGGTACCGTCCGGGTCGGTTTCTGTACTCCACCTGAACATAGCCAACACTCTTGGTAAGAACCCGCTGAGTACAAAAATAAATAAAGGGTTCTTGCCGAACACATCAAAGAACTTACTCCAGTTCCCTTTAATTTCCCTGAACTCAATCAGGTAAATCAAAGTGCCTAATGTTAAAATAGCCAGACCAGATGTGTAGATGGTATAACTGCTGGTCCATATTTTTTTATTGATGGGGAAACTCAGGTCCCAGCAATAGCCTGTCACAATCAGGATAATACCCGCAATCAACAGGTTGGTCAGCATTTCAAAATTCTTTCCTTTCAACTGAATGTATTGACCCACCAGGAATCCAAAAACGACCTGTACGATTGCTGCAGGTGTGCTCATAAAGCCTTCCGGATCAAATGGTACGCCCTCTCCCTTATAAATATGGGTCACCCCCAGTATATTGATGTCGATACCGGTGCCAAACCAGCCAGCCAGACTATAGGGGTCACCCACCTGCCCTGCGGCAAAACAGATAAACCAATACAGCAGTAAAATGGACATGCTCACCATGAATGCGCCTTTGGTTTTCCCATAAAATACAATGACGGAAGCAAAGAAGTAACAAAGCGCTATTCTTTGTAATACCCCTAATATCCGCACATGCTCCCATGGTTTTGCGACCAGTTCCTCGCCGCTCCATTTAATAAATGGACTCCAGTTGAGCAATAGGCCAATCACAAAGATGAGAACGGTTCTTTTGATGACCTTTTTCCAGAATTCAGCGGGCCCTGCTTTTTCAAAACGCGGCATCACAAATGCCATTGCGTTACCTACTGCAAACAGAAAGAAAGGGAATACGAGGTCGGTAGGGGTTACCCCATGCCAGGGTGCATGTTTTAAAGGGCCGAATATATGTCCCCAGCTTCCGGGGTTATTCACTAAAATCATCAGTGCTACCGTAGCGCCTCTGAATACATCCAGGGAGTAGTATCTGTTTTGCATAAATGGTTATCTGCCATGAAAATACCAATAAATTATCATTCCCCGCCTGCTCTTCACTGAATTGACTATTTGCTGCCGTGATGACAGATCGAAGCTATATACTGTTCCAGCTCCGTTTCCTGAGGCGCTTCTCTCTGCTCTATTTTGGTACTTATGTTTTTATAGGGTTGTCTGTGGAAGGGAGATACTATATACCTTTTCTGTCGTGAAACGCCGGTGGGCTGCCGGTCCGTACTTCCCAAAGGGTTTTTATACGGCTGGATGCTCCCACCCTACTTTTTTTGTTAAAAAATCGGTTTACGAGCAATATGGGGGCTTTAATCTGAACCTTTTCACCGAGGCGGATTATGAATTGATGCTGCGTTTCTTATACCGATATGGTATTAAGGTTGCATATTTGCAGGAAGTTATGGTGGAAATGCGCACCGGAGGTGCCTGCAACCAGTCGATCCGCAGCCGAATATTGGCCAATAAAGGGGATCGGATGGCCCGGAAAATCAATGGATTAAAACCTTATTGGTTCACCTTGTACGCTAAACCCATCAGAAAAATTACACAATTCATTTAGGATGAAGAAAGCATTAATTACAGGGATTACGGGTCAGGATGGAGCTTATCTGGCGGAATTGTTGTTGAAGAAAGGTTATGAAGTGCATGGGGTTAAACGCAGGAGTTCCCTGTTCAATACCCAGCGGATTGATCATTTTTATGAGGATCCGCATATCCCCGACCGTCACCTGGTATTGCATTACGGAGACCTGACCGACAGCACGAACCTGATCCGGATTATACAGGAAGTACAACCGGATGAGATCTATAACCTGGGTGCCATGAGCCACGTACACGTGAGTTTTGAAACACCGGAATACACAGCCAATGCAGATGGGATTGGGGCATTAAGGATATTGGAAGCCATCCGTTTGCTGGGCCTCACCCAAAAAACGAAATTTTATCAGGCATCTACCTCTGAATTGTATGGCATGGTACAGGCAGTACCCCAAAGTGAAACCACTCCGTTTTATCCCAGGAGTCCATATGCAGTAGCCAAGCTGTATGCCTACTGGATTACGGTAAACTACCGGGAGGCCTACAATATGTATGCCTGCAACGGAATCCTTTTTAATCATGAATCGCCTTTAAGGGGCGAAACCTTTGTTACGAGAAAGATCACCAGGGCTGTTGCCAGGATTGCCCTTGGCTTGCAGGACACGTTGTATTTAGGGAACCTGAACGCGCAACGGGACTGGGGCCATGCAAAAGATTATGTAGAAGGAATGTGGCTGATGCTGCAGCAGGAGAAGGCGGAGGATTATGTACTGGCAACGGGGATCACCACGTATATCCGTGATTTTGTCCGGATGGCATTTGCGGAGATTGGTGTGGAACTGGAGTTTAGCGGTAAGGAGGAGCATGAAACCGGTAAGGTAAAATCCTCGGAAGGCAAATACAAACTGGAGATAGGAAAAGAAGTCATCAAGGTGGATCCGAGATATTATCGCCCAACGGAAGTGGATCTGCTGATTGGTGATCCAACCAAGGCAAAGACGAAACTGAACTGGCAACCAAAATATACTTTAGCTGAAATGGTCAGGGAAATGGTTGCGGCAGATATAGAATTGTTTAGGAAAGAACAATTACTGAAGGATAGTGGGTTTACTATAAATAAGGAACATGAATAAGCAGGACAAAATATATGTGGCAGGCCACCGCGGAATGGTGGGAAGTGCCATTGTAAGGAAGCTGGAAAAAGAAGGATATACCAATATCATCAAAAAGACCTCTGCAGAGCTGGACCTGAGAAACCAGCAGGCGGTAGCTGATTTTTTTGTTGCGGAAAAACCCGATTATGTGTTTCTGGCAGCCGCTAAAGTAGGTGGAATCGTTGCCAACAACACGTACAGGGCCGAGTTTATTTATGATAATCTGATGATGGAGAGCAACATCATTCACCAGAGTTATGTGAACGATGTAAAGAAATTATTGTTCCTTGGTTCCTCCTGTATTTATCCCAAACTGGCTCCCCAGCCTTTGAAAGAAGAATACCTGCTGAGCGGCTACCTGGAAGAAACCAATCAGCCCTATGCAATTGCCAAGATAGCAGGCATCGAGCTCTGCGATAGTTACCGCGCGCAGTATGGCTGCAACTATATCTCTGCCATGCCAACCAATCTCTATGGCCCTAACGATAACTATGATCTGGAGAAAAGCCATGTATTACCGGCGATGCTCCGTAAGTTTATTACAGCCAAAAGAATCCAGGCGCCAACGGTAACGATCTGGGGTACCGGAACGCCTAAAAGGGAATTCCTGCATGTAGATGATCTGGCGGAAGCCTGTCTTTACCTGATGCAGACCTACAATGAAAAAGGGCTGGTGAATATCGGAACTGGTATAGATGTAACGATCCTGGAACTGGCGGAGCTGATACAGCAGATTACCGGATATGAGGGAGAGATTGTACTGGATGCAACCAAGCCCGACGGAACACCCAGGAAGCTGATGGACGTAAGTAAGCTCGCATCTGCCGGCTGGAGGGCGAAAATTGATTTGAAAACAGGCATTGAGATGGTCTATGAACTGATAAAGGACCAGTCATGGAGCGCCTAAATCAGATTTCGGGCAGGAACCTATAATTGATAAATTTGCAGAACGATATCCAATTTATATGAGTAAGAAAATCATGATCACAGGCGGCGCTGGTTTTATTGGCTCGCATGTTGTTCGCCTCTTTGTTAATAAATATCCTGAGTGTACCATCATCAACCTGGATGCGCTTACCTACGCAGGTAACCTGGAAAACCTGAAAGATATTGATACCAAACCCAATTATCATTTTGAAAAAGTGAATATCCTGGATGTGAAGGGATTGGAGGAAGTGTTCGATAAGTACCAGGTAACCGATGTCATTCATCTGGCGGCAGAATCGCATGTGGATCGTTCCATCGTGTCTCCGATGGATTTTGTATATACCAATATTATCGGAACAGTGAACCTGCTGAATGTGGCAAGAGCCAAGTGGGGGCCTGATTATAGCAACAACCGCTTTTACCATATTTCCACAGATGAGGTTTATGGAAGCCTGGGCGATACCGGATTGTTTACTGAAAAAACACCCTACGATCCAAACTCACCTTACTCTGCCAGTAAAGCCAGCTCCGACCATTTTGTAAGGGCATATGGCGAAACCTATCATATGCAAACAGTGGTTTCTAATTGTTCCAATAATTACGGGCCCTATCATTTTCCGGAGAAACTGATTCCGCTGTTCATCCATAATATCATCCAGGAAAAACCATTGCCGGTTTATGGCGATGGCTTATATACCAGGGACTGGCTTTATGTAAAAGACCATGCATTGGCTATTGACCTGGTTTTTCATACGGGAGTAACCGGAGAAACCTATAATATTGGCGGCTTCAACGAGTGGAAGAATATTGACCTGGTGAAATTGCTTTGTAAACAGATGGACCAAAAGCTGGGAAGAGAAGAAGGTCACAGCGAAAAGCTGATCACCTATATCAAAGACAGACCGGGCCACGACAGAAGATATGCAATTGATGCAAGCAAGATCAACCGCGAGCTGGGATGGAAGCCTGCCGTTACATTTGAGCAGGGGCTGAGTGAAACCATCGACTGGTTTCTCAATAATCAGGAATGGTTGCAGAACGTTACCAGCGGCAATTACCAGCACTATTATGAATCCATGTACCACAATAGATAAACAATGCGCGTAGAGGAGACCAGTTTACCGGGATGTTTTATTATCCATGATACTTTTTTCGGAGACAGCAGAGGTTACTTTTTTGAGAGCTTCAACCGGAAAACATTTTTAGAGAAGACCGGATTAGATGTAGACTTTGTACAGGATAATCAATCCAGTTCACAAAGAGGCGTATTGAGGGGATTGCATTTTCAGCATGGGGAGCATACGCAGGCAAAGCTGGTCCGTGTACTGAAAGGAAAGGTACTGGATATTGCCGTAGATCTCCGCCGCAACGCTGCAACCTTTGGGAGGCATGTGGCGGTTGAACTTTCTGAGGACAGCCATACCCAGTTTTATGTGCCTCGGGGCTTTGCGCATGGATTTGTGGTGCTGAGTGAGGATGCTACATTTTTCTATAAGTGCGACAACTATTATAATAAGGCATCTGAGGGGGGTATTATTTACAATGATCCTGACTTGGGGATCGACTGGAAAATAGATGCAGGGGAGTTGCTTTTATCGGACAAAGACCGGGTGTTGCCCGCATTAAAGGATATTGCGGCCACACTTCAATTTTAACCATCCAAAATCCAATATATGAAAGGGGTTATACTAGCAGGCGGTTCAGGAACAAGGTTGTATCCGATTACCAAGGGAATCAGCAAGCAGCTGATGCCGGTTTATGACAAACCGATGATTTATTATCCTTTGTCTGTATTGATGCTTGCGGGTATCAAAGACATTTTATTTATCACCACTCCACAGGATGCAGACCAGTTCAAAAGGCTGTTGGGAGATGGTCATGAAATAGGTTGCAACTTTTCTTATGAAGTACAGCATGAACCCAATGGCCTGGCACAGGCTTTTGTGATTGGTGAAAAATTCATTGGAAAAGACAAGGTTTGCCTGATCCTTGGGGATAATATTTTTTACGGAGCCGGGTTCAGTAAACTGGTACAGTCTTTCAATGATGTGGAAGGGGCCGCAGTTTTTGCCTATGAGGTAAATGATCCTGAAAGGTATGGCGTGGTTGAATTTGATGAAAATCAGAAAGCCATTTCAATTGAGGAAAAACCCCAAAAACCAAAATCCAGCTATGCGGTTCCGGGGCTCTATTTTTACGACAACAGTGTGGTGGAAATTGCCAAAAATATCCAGCCGTCTCCCCGCGGGGAATATGAAATTACGGATGTAAACAGGGTTTACCTGGAAAAGGGCCTCCTTAAAGTGGGGATCATGAACAGGGGAACAGCCTGGTTGGATACGGGTACTTTTGATTCTTTTGCGGACGCCTGTGAGTTTGTTCGGGTCATTGAAAAGCGCCAGAGCCAGAAAGTGGGATGTATTGAGGAAGTGGCTTACCGGATGGGCTTTATCAACCGCGGGCAGCTGATGGAATTGGCGGATCAGTATGCCAAAAGCGGTTATGGGGAATACCTGCGCAGGCTAAAACTGAAATAATCTGTAGTCTGTTGAACTTTTTAATCATAAGGCTGTTCTAATTTAGAACAGCTTTTTTATTATGCACGCTTTCACCATCAGGGATCTGGAGAACCTCTCCGGTATTAAGGCCCATACCATCCGTATCTGGGAACAGCGCTACTCGTTGCTCAATCCACAGCGCACGGATACCAATATTCGTTATTATTCCAATGCAGAGCTGCAGAAAGTATTGAACATAGCCCTGCTGAATAAGTATGGATTCAAGATATCCCGTATTGATAAAATGAGCCCTGAGGTGATAAAGGAGAAGATCCTTTCCCTGTCTCAGGCACAGGCGCAACAGGAACGACTGGTTAACGAGCTGATCGGCTGTATGGCAGAAATGGACATGGATGCCTTTGAGGAGAAGATTGATGACTATGTTGCGTCAAAGGGGATTGAGAAAGCCATCATCCAGATTATTTTCCCCTTTCTGGAGCGGATTGGAATCCTTTGGCTGACCAACCATATCAATCCCGGACAAGAACACCTGGTCACCAATGTGATCCGGCAAAAACTGATTGTTGGTATTGATTCCGTTCGTGTAAAGCAGGATCAGGAAAATAGTGTATTACTGTTTTTACCCGAAGGGGAGCATCATGAAATGGGCCTGTTATTCACCTGTTTTCTGTTGAAGAGTCGTGGTATTAAAGTAATTTATGTAGGTGCAAATATTCCGTTGAAAGATATTGAGTCTATTGCCCGGCATGCGAAGCCTGCTTTTCTATATTCCCACCTTACTTCTGTGGGCAATAATTTTAACCTGGAAAAATTCCTGATCCAGGTCCATAATAAGATGCCTGACCAACAGTTTATAGTTTCCGGGGCCCTGATCCAGCAGTATAAGAAGCGGGTTCCGGTCAATGTTTCCCTTAAAAAGTCGCTTGCCGAAGTCAGGGAGTACATTTCTTGCCTCTAGGTGCCAATCCGGTTTTTGTTTAATATTTGATATTCAATGTTTAAACAAAATTTTGTCGTTTCGATTGCTTTTGTTTAGTTTTGATATATAATTAATTAAACAAAAATGGCTGCAATCAATTTTGACCAGATGCTGCTGAACAACGCCGAATTTTTGAAACCCTTTGCGGTTACGCTTACCCGGGATCAGGAAGCGGCAAAAGACCTGTATCAGGAAACCCTGTTCAAGGCGCTGACGAACAAGGATAAATACAATGCAGGTACCAATATCAAAGCATGGTTGTATACGATCATGCGCAATATTTTCATTAACAATTACAGGAGAAAGGCCAAACAATCCACTATATTCGATCATACCCCCAATGAGTATTTGCTGAATTTGAATCAGGGTGCTGTAACCAATGATGCAGTTGCGAATATGAACCTGAAGGAAGTAAAACTGGCGATTCATAATCTGCCGGAGATCTTTAAAAATCCTTTTCTGCTTTATTTTGACGGATATAAATACCATGAAATAGCTGAGATGCTTGATGAGCCATTAGGTACCATTAAAAGTAGAATTCACTTTGCCCGAAAGTTGTTGAAGTCACATGTACAAAGATTCTAAGAAGAAAGCAGTCGTTATTGGTAGCGGATTTGCAGGCATTTCTGTTGCTACTTTTTTGGCTAAAGCCGGCTGGGAGGTAACTGTTCTGGAAAAGCAATCCACACCGGGTGGCAGGGCCAGGCAATATACAGGGTCCGGGTTTACGTTTGATATGGGACCAAGCTGGTATTGGATGCCCGAAGTTTTTGAACGGTACTTTCAGCAGTTTGGGAAAAAAGTTTCTGATTATTATGCGCTTAAAAGATTGGATCCTTCTTACAGGGTTTACTGGCCCGAAGGCACTACCGATATTCCCGCCAACTACGAGGCTTTCAAAGCCATGTTTGAACAAATTGAACCCGGAAGTGGTGAAAAGCTCGATCAGTTTATGCAGGAGGCCGAATACAAATACAAGGTCGGCATCAATGACCTGGTCTACAGGCCGGGCCAGTCTGTAACAGAATACCTGGATTGGGATCTGGCCAGGGGAGTGTTTAAGCTGGATGTTTTCAATTCCATGAAAAATCACGTTTCAAAGCATTTTAAAAACCCTAAACTGGTTGAGTTGATGGAGTTCCCGGTACTGTTTCTCGGAGCGCTTCCTGAAAAAACACCGGCGCTATACAGTCTTATGAATTATGCCGATATAAAGGGCGGAACCTGGTATCCCGAAAGAGGCATGTTCAGTATTGTGAAAGCGATGTACGACCTTGCCATCAGCATGGGAGTGCGGTTTCATTTTAACCAGGATGTTCAGCATATCACCGTGAAAAACGGAAAAGCAACAGGGGTGGAATCTTTAGAGCGATACAATGACCAGTCCCTTCCGCAGCATTTTGATGCAGATGTGGTGATTGGCGGCGCAGATTATCATCATGTGGAAACCAGGCTGCTGGATCCGGAATACCAAAGTTATTCTTCCTCATACTGGGAAAAAAGAGTGATGGCGCCAAGCTGTATCCTATACTATGTAGGGTTGAATAAAAAACTAAAGGGGGTATTGCACCATTCGTTGTTTTTTGATTCTTCTTTCGCCGTACATGGTAAAGAAATCTATACTACTAAAGAGTGGCCTTCTGATCCCCTGTTTTATGTGAGCGTTCCTTCGGTGACGGATGCTTCTGTTGCTCCTGAAGGTTGCGAAAATCTTTGCCTGTTGATTCCTGTAGCCGCAGGCTTGTCGGGCGACACGGAAGCCTTGCGCGATCGTTATTTTGAAATGATTATCCGTAGAATGGAAAAACTGACCGGCCAGCCTATTCTGGATGCGGTGATTTATAAAAAATCCTTTGCTTACAGCGACTTTATTAGCCAATACAACGCTTTTAAAGGAAATGCTTATGGATTAGCGAACACTTTGCTGCAAACAGGTGTTCTTAAGCCGTCGTGCAGAAGTAAAAAGGTCAGCAACCTGTTTTATACCGGTCAGCTTACGGTTCCCGGTCCGGGTGTGCCTCCCAGCCTGATCAGCGGTGAAGTAGTTGCCAAAGAGGTGGTGAAAGCTTTCGGACTATAGCGCACATTTTATATATTTAAAGTGCAAATTCAGCTATGCTAAATATTTTTCATGAAGTTAGTCAGGACTGCAGCAGAATTACGACAGAGAAGTATAGTACCAGTTTCTTCTCTTCCATCCGTTTGCTACACAAGGATCTCCGGGCACCCATCTTCAATATTTATGGTTTCGTTCGTTTTGCGGATGAAATTGTAGATACTTTTCATGGGCATGATAAGGAGGTATTGCTGAAGGAATTCCGGGAGGCAACCTGCCTGGCTATAGAGCGGAAGATCAGCCTGAACCCGATCCTCAACAGCTTTCAGCTGACGGTTAATCAATACCAGATAGACCATCAACTGATTGATGCATTCCTGCACAGCATGGAGATGGATCTGAATAAAAAAAACTATGACCGCAATGGTTACGAAGAATATATATATGGGAGTGCAGAAGTAGTGGGGCTGATGTGCCTGACAGTATTTTGCGATGGTCATAAAGACACCTACGAAAAACTGAAACCCGCTGCACGAAGCCTGGGAGCTGCGTTTCAGAAAGTTAATTTCTTAAGGGACCTGAAGGCGGACTATGAACGCCTTGACAGATTGTATTTTCCGGGCTGTGATTTCAGCAATTTCGGCCCGAACGACAAGGCAATGATTGAAGCGGATATTCAGAAAGATTTTGACCATGCTTATGAGGGCATTATCCATTTACCGTTGAAAGCGAGGTTTGGTGTATATGTTGCATATAAGTATTATCTTTCTCTATTTAAAAAGATCAGGAAAATAAAACCGCAATGCATATTGGACGAGCGTGTCAGGATTCCCGATTACGGGAAAATGTTTATCCTGGCAAAAGCAGGGATCAGAAGCCAGTTGAATTTGTTATAGAACACATTAGGTACATATGGAACAGGTAGTATTGGTAGACGAGCAGGATAAGGAACTGGGCCTGATGGAGAAAATGGAAGCACATGAGAAGGCTTTATTGCACAGAGCCTTTAGTGTATTTGTTTTCAACAGTAAGGGTGAACTGCTATTGCAGCAAAGAGCCCTGGCTAAGTATCATAGCGGAGGGTTATGGACCAATAGCTGTTGCAGTCATCCCAAGCCGGGTGAACCTGTTGCTGAGGCGGCAGCCAGGCGTTTAAAGGAGGAGATGGGCTTTGAAACGAAGCTGGATAAAGTATTTGACTTCATCTATAAAGCTCCTTTTGTTAACGGCCTGACGGAACATGAGTTTGACCACGTATTTATTGGGCATTATGACGGACCTGTTATGCCCGATTTGACAGAGGTGGAAAATTATGCGTACCAGTCTATGGAAGGAATAACGCAATTATTACAACGGAATCCTCAGTTTTTTACCGCCTGGTTCCGGATCGCATTTCCAAAAGTAAAAGCATGGTGGCAGCAGAACAAAAAGCAATAGTAATCGGAGCCGGCATAGCTGGTATTGCTGCAGCCATCCGGCTGAGGGTTCAGGGATTTGATGTGCAAGTGTTTGAACAGAACAGCTATCCCGGAGGTAAGCTGAGCGCTTTCAGCCTCGGCAGCTATCAGTTTGATGCGGGCCCAAGCTTGTTCACACAGCCCGGATTTATCCGTGAATTATTTGAACTGGCCGGTGAAAAGATGGCCGGTAATTTTTCTTATAACCGAATGCCGGTATCCTGTAATTATTTTTACGAAGACGGAACCTTTGTTCAGGCATATGCAGATACAACAGCACTGGCGCAGGAGCTACAGGATAAACTGGGAGAACCAATAGAAAATACGATCGGTTTTTTACAACAATCTGCAGATATCTATAACCATATCGGAACACTTTTTTTGCAGAACTCCCTGCATAAAACATCCACCCTGCTTCATGCAGGTATCAAAAAGGCATTGAAATATACCCGGCTATCCTACCTGTTTAAATCCATGAATGAGCTGCACGAACAGCAATTCAGGTCACCAAAAACGATTCAGTTGTTTAACCGGTATGCAACTTACAATGGCAGTAACCCGTACAAGGCGCCGGCCATGCTTACCATGATACCTCACCTGGAACACAACCTGGGAAGCTATTACCCCAAAGGAGGAATGATCAGTATTACCAATGCTTTGTATGAACTGGCGCTTCGTAAAGGAGTGCGGTTCCATTTTAATGCAAGGGCAGAGCGGATCATACGTGCGAACAACAAAGTGCAGGGGATTGTGGCAGGAGGCGAAAATATTCCGGCGGATGTGGTGGTGAGTAATATGGATATTTATTTTACTTACAGGAACCTGCTGGGGGATGAATGGAAAGCGACTGAGGTATTAAAACAGGAGAGAAGCAGCAGCGCCTGTATTTTTTATTGGGGAATTGGTAAAAGCTTTGATCAGCTTATACTCCATAATATTTTCTTTACCAAAGATTATCAGGCAGAATTCAATCACCTGTTCAATACCGGTAAAGTATTCAGCGACCCGACTGTATACATCAACATTACTTCTAAATGCGAACCGGGATTACAGGCTCCCGAAGGAAAAGAGAATTGGTTTGTAATGGTGAATGCCCCTGCCAATAGCGGCCAGGACTGGCAGGCTTACAGCGCTGCCTGTAAAAAAGCGGTTATCGAAAAACTGAGCAGGATATTGGGAGAAAACATTGAAACGTTGATTGAAGAAGAGGAGGTGCTTACTCCGGAAACCATCGAAGCAAAAACCGCATCTTATATGGGTTCTCTTTATGGAACCAGCTCCAACAGCAGGTTAGCCGCATTTATGCGGCATCCTAATTTCAGCAAGCAAACCAGGGGGCTTTATTTTGTAGGAGGAAGCGTTCACCCGGGTGGAGGAATACCACTCTGCCTGAGCAGCGCCAAAATTATGGCGGAACTGGTAGCAAAGGATTATAAAACGCAGCAGCATTGATGTTAACCAAAAAAAATATCAGTATCTATCTCGCGATCCTGTTCCATGCGAGCGGGCTGGTTGGCATATTGTATACACCCCATAAGAAGTGGTTTATCAGTAATACACCATTGAACCTGCTACTAATGGCAGTACTACTGATCTGGAACCAGCAGAAGCCCAACAAGGGCTTCCTTTATTTTATCCTTATCTGTTTTGCTACAGGGATGATTACAGAGATCATTGGAGTGAACACCGGAATTTTATTTGGCAACTATTCATATGGAACGATGATGGGTATCAGGTGGATGGGAGTGCCATTGTTGATTGGAGTCAACTGGTTTGTTATTGTATTTTGTTGTTTGGTATTCATGGAAAAGATGCACCACTGGGTAAAAACCAAATACCTGACGGAGCATATGCCTCCTCCGCCTGTTACACTGGAAACCCTTTCTGTAATAGTGGATGGAGCCATACTGGCAACAGCCTTCGACTGGCTGATGGAACCTATAGCCATGGAACTGGGGTTCTGGCAGTGGGAGGGTCAGACGGTTCCTGCCCTCAACTACGCCTGCTGGTTTTTGATCAGTTGTGCACTGATCGCAGCCTCCAGGAAGCTTTCTTTTCATAAATACAATCCATTTGCAGTACAGCTGTTGGTGATACAAACATTTTTCTTCCTGGCACTCAGAATATTCTTAAAATGATTTACATACTCGTTGCATTATTGGTATTTGTACTGATGGAAGGCGTCACCTGGCTGACCCATCGATATGTAATGCATGGATTTTTATGGGTGCTCCATAAAGATCATCATCAAAAAGGTGAGGGTTTCTTTGAAAAGAATGACTGGTTCTTTGTCATATTTGCTATACCCAGCTGGCTTTGTATTATGTTGGGCAGCATGAATCAAAATTACGTATCGGTTAGTATAGGTGCGGGTATCGCTATGTACGGAGCAGCCTATTTCCTGGTTCACGAAATCATTATCCATCAGCGGTTCAAATTATTTACCCGCAGCAATAACCGGTACATCAGGGCTATCCGGTGGGCGCACAAAATGCATCACAAACACACCGGAAAAGAAGAGGGCGAGAGTTTTGGTATGTTGCTTGTGGCCAAAAAATACCGGGAAAAGATCCGGAGAGATGAAAAACTAAAGCCCGTTTAAACAGTGACCAAATCCTATGACTATATTATTGCCGGAGCAGGCTGTGCGGGGCTGAGCTTGTTAATGCGAATGATGAAGGACCCCTTTTTCTCCCAAAAGAATATACTGGTAGTGGATGCATCGGGGAAAAACCAAAACGACCGGACCTGGTGTTTTTGGGAAAAAGAACCTGATATCTTTGAACCGATTGTGCATCACCGGTGGAATGCATTGGATTTTTTTTCCGAAACCTATTCAGGAGAACTCTCCATCAGACCCTATTCTTATAAAATGATTCAGGGGCTTGAGTTTTACAACTATGTAAAATCCGCCGCCGAAAGTCATTCCAATATTCATTGGCTGAAGGAAACGATAGTGAGCCTGGCTCCTGCCGCAAAGGGTGCAGACGGGAAAGCACTGGCAGGAATTGTTTTACAGGATCGCAGTATTTATGCAGAATATCTATTCAACAGTATTTTATTTGAGCCTATTCGGCCAGAAGCTCACCAATACCACCTGCTGCAGCATTTTAAAGGCTGGACCATCCAAACGGAACAACCTTGTTTTGATCCCGGCAAAGCCATATTCATGGATTTCAGGGTAGGCCAGGAGCATGGCGCCACATTTATGTACCTACTGCCAACATCTGCCACCACGGCATTGGTGGAATATACCTTATTTACAGCAGACTTGCTTAACCAGGAATCTTATGATACCGCTTTAAAACAGTATATTTCCGAATACCTGCATATTACCCAGTACGAAATTGTACATAAGGAATTTGGTATCATCCCAATGACCAATGCACTTGTTCCGAAAACAGAGGGTGCCGTAGTGTACATTGGGATAGCCGGGGGGCAGGTCAAAGCAAGCAGCGGATATGCGTTCCGGTTTATTCAAAAAAGAACTGCAGCCATAGCGGATGCCCTGAAAAAAGGTAAGCCCATTCCGGTAAAAGCCGGCTTCGCTGCCGCAAAAGGGCTGTTGTACGACAGTACCCTGTTACATGTGCTCCACCATCGTAAAATGGCCGGTAGCGATATTTTCGCCCGGATTTTCAGGCAGAACAGGGCCTCAGATGTACTGGCTTTCCTTGACAATGAAAGTTCCCTGCTCACCGACCTCAAAATCATGAGCAGCGTTCCGACCGCTGTTTTTCTGCCTGCCGCCCTTCAGGAGCTGAAACATTTGCTGTAATTTCAATGCAATGTCACAGATTATTACCATTACCCTGAATCCTGCATTGGATAAAAGCATCGTTGTTCCTGAACTGGTGCCTGATAAAAAACTACGTGCTGTTTCTGCTGAAGTAGATCCGGGTGGTGGCGGTATTAATGTTTCCCGGGCGTTGCATAAGCTGGGTTGCGCGTCGGAAGCTGTTTTTTTATCAGGAGGCTATACCGGAAAATATTTGGAAGAGCTCCTGTTAAAAGAAGGGGTAATGATGCATCCATTGCCAACTAAGGAACCAACCAGGGAGAATTTTGTTGTTTTTGATGACGAAAAGAAGTTGCAGTACCGCTTTGGTATGGAAGGCCCCCGGGTTAGTGAGGCCGAATGGAAAGCGGTTCTTGATTATACGGCCAGCAGGAAGGGTATTACTTATATTGTTGCAAGCGGAAGCTTACCCCCCGGGGTTCCGGTTGATTTCTTTGGCCGGTTGGCAGCGATTGCAAAAAACCTGCGGGCAAAACTATTTGTAGATACTTCTGGAGAGGCATTGAAATATGCCGTGAAGGAAGGTGTTTATATGATTAAACCAAATTTGGGTGAATTAGGCAGTTTGTATGGTAAACAAAAGCTATCGCAGGAAGAAATAATTGCGGCCGCCCAAAAAATAATTACCGGGGGCGGCTGCGAAGTGATGGTGGTTTCCATGGGTTCAGCAGGTGCCATGTTATTTACTGCCAATGAGCAGTACCAGGCTAAACCGCCTAAAGTAACCGTCCTGAGCAATGTAGGAGCGGGCGACAGTATGGTTGCCGGGATGATCTGCGCCTTGTCGCAGGGGCGGAGCTGGAAAGAAATATTGCGCTATGGGGTGGCTGCCGGAACTGCGGCCACGCTTCATCCGGGAACCGAACTGTGCAAAAAAGAAGATACTGAACAAATATTTACTTTATTGAATCAGGATTAATCAGGTTCTATTACATTTGCCGTTCCAAATATTGGTCTCGTAGTACAATGGATAGTATAAGAGTTTCCGAAGCTCCAGATCCAAGTTCGATTCTTGGCGGGACCACAAACCCTCGCAGCAAAAGCTGCGGGGGTTTTTAGATTGCGAACGTTACGAGTTTACCGTACAGGCCAAGGTTGGCATTCGAAGGGTTTGAGTAAGTTCAATGCGGCAGAAGACAGCCAATACACTAATATATATATATGTTGTCCGACATGCATTTGCTACTACTGTAACTCTTGAAAATGATGTACCAATTGAAACAGTTAGCCAGATGTTAGGGCGCAGGAAGATTAAAACTACAGAGTTATATGCTAGTGTAACAGAAAAGAAAATCAGTATCAATATGAACGGACTCTAAAGCAAACTCGGGATTGAATGTCAGGAATTACGCTGAAATTATATAGACTGTCTTGTCAAGTTTTTAATGTTAAAAACTTGACATATTGCTGACTTTAGGTTACTTTTACCCTGTGAAAACTCAATCTCTAAGCAGAAGCATAGCTAATAGGGTAACTAAGATACCGGAGGGGGAGGTATTTGATTACAAATATTTTGATCTGCCGCCCGCCAATGAAGCAGCATTGGCCCAAGCACTAAGCAGGCTTAGTAAAAAAGGTGTGATAGAAAGAATTGCCAAAGGGAAGTTTTATAAACCCCGCAATACCCAGTTCGGCAAAATAAAACCGATGGAAGATGAAGTAATTAGAGCAGTGACCTATAGAGGCGATAAATTGATAGGATATCTGACGGGGGTAACTCAGTATAATAAAATGGGCTTTACAATGCAGGTACCCAATGTACTGGTGATCGGCACTAATCATGTTTTACCAGCTAAAAAAATCAACAACTACAAGATCAAATACAGCAAACGCAATGTTCCGATAAGTGAAGAAAACATATACCTGCTACAGATCCTTGATGTAATAAAGGATATCAAGGTCATCCCGGATACAAAGATCGAATGGTCGTTTGCCCGTATAGTGGACATGATAAAGGAACTGACAACTATCCAGCAAAAAAAAATGATGCAGTTGGCTATGCAATACAGTGCGGCCACAAGGGCGCTTACGGGAGCAATATTTGAAAAATATATACCGGGGTCAAGAGTAAAAGAACTTAAACAATCGCTCAATACGCTTACCCGGTACAGGATCGGCATTTCTCAAAAATTATTACCTAATCAATCAGACTGGAACATCGAATGAATTTTCATGAGTCAACGACATTTCCGGATGCAG
>JAECQP010000061.1 GCA_015999745.1 Sphingobacteriia bacterium
CATCTGTTCTGTTATTCAGCGCCAGGTACACAGAGAACAGGGTATTGCCTTTACTGCTGAATTCTGTTCCCGCTCCAATATTAAATAGGGTATAACCGGATGTTTTGGATTCTGTGTTATAGGCTGTGAAAACGCGGTCCTGGTTAAAAACATTATCCATTTCCAGTTTCAGATACAGGTTGCTGATACCCGCTCCAACTTTCTTGAAATCTCCACGAAGCTCTGTCAGCAATCTTGCCGGCGGTATAAATGGCAGCCGGTTGGTTCCCTCAAATGATTCATTGAACTTTCCTGCAACCATGGAGAAAGTGTTGGCAAAATGCAACCAGTCCAGGGGGTGCGGGTGAAAATCCAGTTTTGCTTCAAAGCCATACAAGGCTGCTCCGGATTGTTTAAACTTAAATGCAGTCAGGTCTTCGCCACCCACTGTAACCAATGAGTCTCCCCCCAACACACTTTCCAGTTTACTGTAGAATATGTAGTTGCTGATATGATTGTAGAAAGCATTTACCATAAAACCTACGTGCTCTGTATTAGCTTCTATTCCTGCATCCACTTGCAGGGAGGTTTCTGTTTTCAGTTGCTGGTCTCCATATTCGTAACGGTTGGTTCCCTCATGGGTTCCGTTGCTGGCCAGTTCAGAAACCGATGGCGCTCTGTATCCCCTGGATATATTGGCTTTCAGGGTAACTGCATCTGAGGTATTATAAGTCAGGCCAACACTTCCGCTGAAATTGCCAAATGTTTTGTTGAACTGCGTGAATTTTACTTCGTTGTTATCATCGGTAAACCCATAACTGTTCAGTTTTCTTACATCTCCTCTTATTCCTCCGCTCAAAGTCAGTTTATTGTTGAATGTTTTACGGGTATACACAAATACACCTGCATCAAACTGATCGTATTCCGGTATCAATACCTCCTCTGCCTTATTACGGTTTTGCTGATACATTCCGTTTACCCCAACTGCTGTTCTCCAGCCATTCTTTTCCGCCAGTTGTAACTGTACATTGTAGTTGATCGTTTGCAGATCAAAGAAGAGTTCAGGCGTATGCGGTGCCATGGGATCCGCAAATTCCTTTCGCTGATTGCGCTGGTAACCCAGGTTAACAGCCAGGCGCCCTGTACCCACTGCTATATTATTGTCGGAAGCAATTTTAAAATGATTGATTTGCTGGTAAGGTGTGGTTGCTGTTCTGCTGTTCAGATCAGCATCTGTTGCAATTCTTTCCAGGGGGGAGCCGGTGAAAATGGTGAACTTTCCGGTTGCGGCATCACGATCTCCTTCTACAATACCTATTTTCTGATTAAAACTGCTTACGAGTAAATGGCTGTAACCCCACGATTTATTGATACCAATATACCCTCCAAAATTATTCTCACTGAAACGGCTGTTGAGTACCCTTCCATCATACTTATTCTGATAATCTTTGGCAGACTTGAGTGTACCGTATGCATTCCAGTTGAATCCGTTTTTCAGATGCCCGGCCAGATTGGCGTTGGCACCATTCAATCCATTGTTATCGATCAGTTGTCCGTTCAGATTTCCTTTGATCGTTCCCTGCTCTACCGGTGTATTGGTTATAAGGTGAACGGCCCCTCCCATACCATCGCTTCCGTACAACAGGGAAGCCGGTCCTTTTAATACCTCAACCTTTTGGATGCTGTATTCATCCACTTCAATACCGTGCTCATCCCCCCATTGCTGTCCTTCCTGACGAATCCCATCATGTATGGTGATAACCCTGTTATAGCCCAATCCCCTGATAATGGGCTTGGAAATAGCCGGTCCCGTGCTGAGAGAAGCCACTCCCGGCACCAGTTTTGTTAATGCGTCCACAATATTGGTAGCGCTGTTTTTCAGCAGGTCGGATTTTTTCAATACGGATACCGGCTGCGCAGATTGCCTGATTTTTGTTGCAGAAGCAACACCGGTTACGGTAACAGCTTCATTTTCCAATACCGAATATTTCAATTTAAAATCATGCTTTACCGCCCCTTCAATATTCATCACTTCCAGGTAGGATGAATACCCTACAAAGGAGACCTCCACCAGGTATTTCCCTGCCGGAACCTCCGGTGTTTTATAAGTTCCGTCATTTCCTGCAATTGTACCTGTTTTGGCCTCATGCAGATAGATAGTTGCACCCGCCAGTGGTTTTCCCGTAGATACATCCAGTACCTTTCCCTGCAGGCTTCCACGGTTAGCCGGTACCGCCGCATTGGTTCCTGTTCCTACATTGGCAACAACAGGATGATAACTGACTAAAAGCAAGCCTGACAGGCACAGTGTGATCATTTTCATGTAATATTATTTTGCTACAACGTTGCAAATATAGAGAGGTATTTGAAAAAATACATCATTGTTGCAAAAAAAAGGAAGAGCGGCATCTTCCGCCGGGGCTATTTTATTTTGATCATCGCCCGAACCTGTTGTGTGGCAAGGTTTTGAAGCCGGGCATAGTAAATTCCAGAGGGGAGGTTCCCGCTGTTAAAAACAACGGTATAAGTGCCGGAAGGGTATTCTTTATCGGTCAAATGGGCAATGACCCTTCCGGAGGTATCGATAATCTGTACCAGGGTATGGCCTCCGGCCGTTTTAAATGTAATAACCGTATTGGTGGTAAATGGATTGGGGTAATTGCTGATCAACTGCTCTCCCGAGAGGTTCACTGCTTTCCTGCAGTCGATGGTATTCACCAATGGTAGGGTCTGGTAATTCTTCAACATTACCTGCTGCAGGTCATTGTCGTTTACACAAAGCCAGTTGGCCAGTAAAGTAGCATACACACTTCTGAAATCGTACTGAAACGGAAGATTCTCATTCACCGTTACATTGGCACCGAAGTTTGGTGTGGTTCCCAGTACACCGCCCAATACCTGTTTGCCAAATACAAACATCGGTGCGGCTGTGCCATGATCGGTTCCGGTACTTGCATTACTCCTGATCCTTCGTCCAAACTCGGAGAATGTCATACCTGTGACCTTATCGTCTACCCCTAAAAATTTCAGGTCGTCCTGAAATGCTTTGATGGCATCGCTTACCCGCATCAACAGGTTGGCATGTGTTCCGGTGATTTTATCGGTACCGTTTACCTGCGAGGCATGCGTATCAAATCCACCAAAGTTCACCATATACACCCTGGTCTGTAAGCCCCCTTTGATCAGTCTGGCTACAATTTTCAACTGATCTGCCAGTGAATTCCCCGCTGGATAGGTTACCTGCATGGGTACTTTTGACGCCGCATCTTTTATTACCGAAGCGTATTGCTGTGTTTGCTGTGCGATCTGTCTTACAAAGTTCAGTTCTTTTCCGGCAGGTGTATCCGGCACGGGGTCCTGCACCCCGCTCAGCAGGTTATAAAAGTTGGAAGGGTTGCTGATACTCATGCCCATACTCACCGATGGCCCCTGAAAAGTGAGTGAGGTCGTTGAGCCGATCTGTATCGCCAGCGGGTCTTTCATGCTGGCATTGGGATATCCGGACGGAAAGTTCGGATACTCATAATTCAAATACCTTCCCGCCCACCCGGTATTCACTACGGTAGCGCTGTCACTTGCACTCATCCAGATATCCGTTGCCCTGAAATGCGAAAAACTGGGCTGCGGATAGCCTACCGAATGAATGATTTTTAATTGCCCGTTGTTGTACAATTCCTGCATGCCCGTCATGGCCGGGTGCAATCCTGTTTTATTGGTATCAGCCAGTGCAAGCACTTTATCCTCCGGGATAAATATATTAGAACGTGCATTGGCATAGTTGCTGAAATTCTCCAGTGGTATCACCATATTCAATCCATCGTTGCCGCCGTTGAGCTGTACTATTACCAGGATATGATCTGTTTCCGATACCGGCATCAGCAGGGATTGTGCAAAAGGAGAATCTGCTCCGAATACCTTAAAAGAAAATCCGCCTACCAGGGAGGGCAATACAACTCCCGCCGGTACTGCTTTTCGCAAAAATTCTCTTCTTTTCATATGCATTGATTATGCCAGCTGGTATTCAGCCAGGTTCATGAGATATTTAATCAGGTCCCTGATCTTATTTTTCACCGACGTGGTATTGGATGTATTTCCGGGCGTAGTTATAAATGTATTCCAGGCATCCGTCCAATACTGATCATTCGACTGACCACTCAGCAAAATATCTTTTTTCAGTTGTGCCTTTGATGTGGCGGATATATTAATCCTGTATATGGCAGCAGTGAGGTCATCGATCAGTTGATTCGGGTTGCCGGGATCAGATAAGGTTTTTGCAAATTCAGCACCATCTATCTGCAACTTCTTTCCATTAAACGTATAGCCGTTCACAATCATACTATCAGTGAACTGGTTTCGCTTGGGCAACGTGTCGCTGTTGATCCAGATTTCATAAAACTGCGGCTCCTGGTAATAAGCCTTCCATCCGCTCACATCCGGTGGGTCTCCGATACTCTGCTGCATATTGGCTAACCAGTTTACGAGGTAATTGCAGAACCCGTAATTGGTTATATAATCCGTTCCCGGTTGAAAAGCCACATTGAATTCCCTGCACATACCCGCCACCAGATCCACCGGGCTTTTGATCTGGCATCCCCTGGAGAGCGTGTCGTAAAAATGTTCACTCTTCAATAATACAGACAGTACCGGTTTAATTTCATAATGAGCGGCACGCAACAGGTTGGCCATTGGCTCAATCACATTAGCCTCTACTGCAGCATCAATATCATAGTATACAAACCAGCGGTACAGCCTTCTGCAGATATATTTTGCCACCTCATCTATTGAAAAAATCATGTTCAGTAAATCATCCAGTTCAAGATCTCCCGCAGTTGCGCCGCTTCTGCCCTGTATCAAGGTATTATTATAGAAAGCGGAAAAACTTTTATTGGTAGTATCGTGCCTGTTGGCGTCAAAATAAGAACTGATGGCGGCTGCATTGTTTCTCCATCCCGTAAGCACTTTGGCTGCCGCTTTTACGTCTGCTTCTGTGTATAAAGAGTCCGGCCCTTTTCCACAGCAAAATAATTCCTGTAATTCCCGCCCATAGTTTTCATCGGCTGCTGTTTTGGTATTCAACTGCCCGTTGAGATACACAAGCATGGCCGGATCTGTAGTTACCGCCTTTGTTAATGCTTTAAAATTACCCAATGCATTTGTCCGCAGCAAATGATGGTGCTTATATACATACTGAGCATTACCTACATCATTGGACTCTGTTGAAAAATGATTGTGCCAGAACAAAGTCATTTTTTCGCGGATACTTCTGTCCTGGTTAATCATAACGCCCATCCACCATTTTTTAAAAGAAGCCCTTCGCAGCGACGCGATGGTTCCATCGGTAGAGGGATCGTTCACCCATGTTGTTCCCGCCGCAACCTGCGTATCAGGTACCGCTGCATTGCCTGTTGTATATTCTTTTACCGGCGGATCGGGTATGGGCAAAACCGGATTCAGTAGTTCATCTACCGTTTCAGACAAGGTTTTATTTTTAAAATAAAGTAGATCTGTATTTTTTACACCGAACATGGTTCGCTTCAGCAGATGTACCAGTTCCTGTTCGGTCCAGCTGCCGCTGTAAACGCCAAGTCCTGAGGCAGGAGGTGTTGCCGGGTTTAGGTTATTCATGTAGGGCATATTGAAATCAGATTCAAATTATGGCTTCGCCGATGTCTTAGCTATTAATTTTGCTTTAAAATGCGCTAAATCAATGATTTAATCCCCAAAAGGACGTTAAAAGCCGCAGAAACATGCAGCATGCGCAATTTTAAAATTGTCTTATATTTAGGGATAAATAGATCCCCTTCATGACAGAGCAATCGATTCTGGCAGGCTGTTTACAAAATGATTCTTCCGCACAGCGGGAACTGTACAACCGGTATAGTCCTAAGATGTTGAGTGTATGTTATCGTTTCAGCCAGAGCAGGGAAGATGCGGAGGATATGTTGCAGGAAGGGTTCATCAAGGTTTTCTCCCAGATTCATACATTTCAGAACAAAGGTGCATTTGAAGGATGGATCCGCAGGATCATCGTTCATACCTGCATCAATTTTCTGAAGAAGAACAAAAAGTTCTCAGACAATGTGGATCTGGAACATGCGGGGTTCCTGGAAGTAAAAGAGGAAACCATGCCTTCGGTTATGCAGGCGCGACAGGTTGTTGAATGTATCCGGTTGCTGCCTTTGGGTTATAAAACGGTTTTGAACCTTTATGCACTGGAGGGTTACAGTCATAAAGAAATCGGGGAGATGCTTGATATTGAAGAAAGTACCAGCAGAAGCCAGTATACCAGGGCCAAGTCGATGCTTGAAATGATTTTAGTGAAGAAGCGCATCATCGACCGTCCAAGGGAAAATTTCAACTGGGTGGCTGCATTCAAGAAATAATAAGTAGTTAGTAAGTGTTGAGCTGTTTATATGGATTTCAGGAATTACCAAGACAACGATTTTGAGCATATCTTACAGGATGAGGCGAATCAGCATCGCATGTATCCTTCCGACCACGTGTGGAAGAACATTCGAACCGAGTTGCATGGGAATCCTGCATGGCCGGCACTCACTTTTATTTCTTTACTGATCATCACTACCCTTACTGTTTCTACCTTACTCATGGCCCCCTCAGCCAGCAAGCAATTACATGCCAGCCGGTTGATTACCGAGGTAAAAAAATCAGCTGTTATTGCACATGCCGCTCACAGTAAAGTGGTAAAAGACGCCGATGACGAATCCTATTTCGGCGTAATTGAGCCGCAACAAATTACAGATGCCACTATCTCTCACATTGCAGAAAGTAAGCTCATAGCGGAATTCAACCAACAGGAACACAACAGGACCAATGCAGAATTCATTGCAGCCAATGTTGTTGTTGAAAGAGAGGAAAGGCTGACCCTCCGGAACAATACAGACCTGAACAAAAAAGCAGAACAGGCCCGCATGGAGGTAACCGGCCTGGAACCATTGAATCTGGCGCCGGTTCCTGTAAAGGAGAAAGCGGAGGTTGAAATGGAAAAACCCAACCTGCTGAAGACCATTCCTTCCAATATGAAGCCGATTGTACTGGAAGATGCTTACCTGAAAAACATAGTTTCCAAAAAGAAGACCCTGCCCTGGAATAAATTAAGTAAGGTTGGATTTCAGTTTTACGTAACTCCTTCCAGAAGCTACAGAACTTTATCCGATGCCGATGTTAAAGAAATTATTCAGCCCAATGCTACTGCACAGGCTTCCGGCAATCAGAATGTGCCAATGGGCCTCAACTATTCAGCCACTGTAAATGATGTGGTCCGTCACCGCCCTTCAACCGGACTGGAGCTGGGTGTGGCAGGACTCTATAATATTTCAGGTCGCCTTAAACTGAAAACAGGTGTTCAGCTCAATATTCGTCAATATCATATTGAAACATTCAAAACCATCACCAGGGATCTTAGCACCATTTCCCTGATCAATAATTCCGGCATTCAAACCATCAACCTGTTTTCTTCCTATAATAACAATGCAGGTTATAAATCCGAACAACTGAACAACACCATTTTCCAGGTGGCTATTCCGGTTGGCTTCCAGTGGGAAATCCTGAAGGGCAGAACCCTGGGCCTGAATGCAGAAGCCTCTGTTCAACCCACTTATATTCTCAACAACAGTAGCTACCTGCTTTCTACCGACTATAAGAACTATACCGATGGCAACAGTCTCATGCGCCGCTGGAATATCAATACAAGCGCAGGCTTCAACTTCTCTTATAAAAGCGGCAATAATATCTGGCAGATTGGCCCTCAGATCCGCTACCAGCACCTGCCTTCCTACTCCAATCAATACCCGATCAAGGAGCACCTGATGGATTACGGTATCAGATTAGGTATCACCCGTCAGTGGAAATAGCCCGATTTTGGATAGTTTTGCATCATGTTTAAAATTTCGGTTTCTTTTCTACTGTTACTGGGCATCTTCGTTTCTTCCTGCGGTGAAGGGAACCGGCAGCAACCTGCTACTACTCCCCTTGCAGATACCGCTAAGTTTTATCCCTTCGATCAATTTATCAGCGAACAGATCCGTTTTGTGGACCTGCGCAATTTTGATATTCAGCAAAAGATCACTGTTGATTCAACAACGGATAGTACCCTGATCAACAAGCAACAGTTTATTCAGCTGGCCAATACAGTGTTGAACGTAGCTGCAGACTGGAACAGTAAAAAGCACCTGTATAAAGAATCCGTATTTCAGGATTTGTCTACCGCCAGTTATACCATCAACTATACGGCCATTGATCCTGCCATAAAGTTGCAGCGTATTGATATCCTCCTGAACGAGGAAACCAATATCATCAAAAGGCTGTTCCTGCGGGAAAGCTGGACATTAAACGACACGCTGTATACCAAACAATACAGCTGGTTGGCCGACCATGGTTTTCAGGTGGTCACCACAAAAAATCATCCGGAATACAACCATACCCAAACCATTGCTATTGACTGGAATAAACCTTCGGGCAAATGACACAGGAAGCTTTTCAACAGATTTCCCATACCATACCCCTGAATCCGGGTATCTATAAGTACTTCGACAAAGGAGGTACGCTGCTGTATGTGGGTAAGGCCAAGAGTTTGAGAAAAAGAGTGAGTTCCTATTTCACCAAAACCTTCACCGGTTATAAAACGCATGAACTTGTTCAGCGGATTCACCGGATTGAATTTACCATTGTGGATTCCGAGCAGGATGCTTTTTTGCTGGAGAATGCACTGATCAAAGAATACCAACCCAAATACAATATCGATCTGAAGGATGATAAGACCTATCCTTATATCGTTGTTAAGAAAGAACCTTTTCCGCGTATTTTCCTGACCAGAAAAAAATTGAATGATGGCTCCGAATACCTCGGCCCGTTTACCTCTGCCGGGAAAGTCAGGGAGCTCATTGGGTTTGTAAAACAATATATTCCATTACGGAGCTGCAAACTGAACCTGACGGATGCCAATATTCAGAAGGGCAAATTCAAGGTTTGCCTGGAGTATCACCTGGGTAATTGCAAGGGCCCCTGTGAGGGTCTGCAAAGCGCTCAGGACTACCAGGAAGGGATCCAGATGGTACGCAATGTGCTGAAAGGAAACCTGGGTTCGGTGATACAGCATTACAAACAGTTGATGCAGCAACATGCATCCAACCTGGATTTTGAAAAAGCAGCATTGGTAAAAAAGAAAATTGAACACCTCGAAAATTACCAGGCTAAATCGGTGATTGTAAGCAGGCACCTGACCAATCTCGATGTGTTCTCCATCGTAAAGGACGACGACAAAGCCTATGTAAACTACCTGATGGTACAGAATGGCACCATTGTTCAGACCCATACCGTTCCTGTTGAAACCAAGTTGGAGGAATCGGAAGAAGAAGTGTTGGAGTTCGTAATTGGTAACCTGCGTAGCTCCTTCAACAGCATGGCGCATGAAATCATTGTTCCTTTCCCGATGGATTATCCCGATCCGGAAGTTACCATCACGGTACCCAGGGCGGGAGATAAAAGAAAATTGCTGGACCTTTCCATCAAGAATGTTGCTTACTTCAAAGATGAATTGAGGAAAAAGAAGATCCTGCACCTGGAGGGTAAAACAGACCTGGAGCAGAAAAAAGTGCTCTACGAATTGCAGAATTACCTGCAGTTATCAGGGTTGCCTGTTCATATTGAATGCTTCGATAACTCTAACTTTCAGGGAGCTTACCCGGTTTCGGCCATGGTTTGTTTTAAGAACGGGATTCCGTCCAGGGAAGACTACCGCAGGTTTAATGTAAAGACCGTGGAAGGGATCAACGACTTTGCCACCATGAAAGAAGTGGTTCACCGTCGGTATAAACGCCTGCAGGAGGAAGGGCTACCCTTCCCTCAGCTGGTGATTATAGATGGCGGCAAAGGACAATTGGGAGCCGCGCTGGAAAGCATCCGCGAACTGGGCCTTACCGGCGCAACTACACTGGTTGGCCTGGCCAAGAATGAAGAGGAGCTTTTTTTTGCAGGAGACCAGGAATCCATCAAACTCCCCTGGAACAGCGATTCACTGAAACTGGTCAGAAGGATCAGGGATGAGGTACACCGTTTTGGAATCACTTTTCACCGCAACCAGCGCTCCAGGGGAACTTTTAAGAATGAACTGGAACAGGTTCCGGGCATTGGGCCTCAAACGGTGAGTCAGTTGCTGAAAACCTTCAGATCGGTTAAAAATATAAAGGAACAAACAGAGGAGACGCTGGCAACAGTTATTGGTGCACAAAAAGCGGGAATTCTTGCCAGATACTTTAAGAAGGAAGCATAGAAGCATGCTTGCAATGGGGTATTCTGTAAAATAAAAAGGGCCAGGATAAAAATCCAGCCCCGTTTTAAAATCCAAT
>JAECQP010000031.1 GCA_015999745.1 Sphingobacteriia bacterium
TTCCTGACCCCAGGAAATATTTATTCATAGTAATTATTTAAGAACAACAAATTAATTGATTTCCCGCTAAGACCGGCTTTAGGAGGCCAAACTATGATAAACGGTCATTAAGCCTCGTAGCAATGGTTGTAGCGGCTATGAATGCACTGGTCCAGGCGTTCTGAAAGTTGAATCCGCCGGTAATTCCATCCACATCCATTACTTCTCCGGCAAAAAAAAGGTTGGAAACTTTTTTACTCTCCATGGTCTGGGGATTGATCCCGGAAAGTGCAATACCACCCGCTGTTACAAACTCATCTTTAAAAGTGGTTTTACCGCTAACCGTAAACGGGAAGGCAGTCAGCAACTGAATCAGCTTATTTTGCTCCTTCGCTTTTAGTTCCGCCCAACGGGTGGTTTCCGGAATATTACATTGTTCCAGAAAGAACTGCCAGAGACGACCGGGTAATCCAAAGGGATTCCTGTTCAAAATTTTCTGTGCGGCAAACTGTTCGCGGTAACCGGCCCAGTCTTGCCGCAGATCTGTTTCAGCGCAATCACCCAGCCAATTCACCAGGATAGTAAACTGATAATTTGCTTTGCTCAGTTCCCTTGCGCCCCAGGCGGAGAGGCGTAATACAACCGGGCCGCTCAGTCCCCAGTGCGTAATTAATAAAGGGCCCTGCTCCTTTAATTTGGTACCGGCAATTTTAACCACCGCATTGGAAACAGACAGGCCCATCAATGCAGTAATCGGATGACGCGGAATATTAAACGTAAATAAAGACGGTACCGGTGGCTCAATCTCGTGGCCGGTATCCTTCAACCATTGAAACATCGCCGGTTTGGAAAAGCCTCCACAGGTCACTGCAACAAAATCGGCCGCAATCATTTCCTGCCCGGTAATATGGATACGAAATGCATCGGCAGTTGTTTCAATGCGGTTCACGTCGGAGTTCAGGCGTACATCCACCTTATAGGTATCTGCCTCTTTTAAAAGGCAGTTGATAATGGTCCGGGAATCATTGGTCACCGGGAACATCCTTCCGTCGGCTTCCGCATGCAGTTGCACACCTCTTTCCGAAAACCATTCAATGGTATCTTTTGTATTAAACAGATGAAAAGCTTTTTTCAGGAACTGTTCTCCGCGCGGATATTTTTTAACCAGTTCGGGAATGCTGAAACAGGCATGGGTAACATTACATCTTCCACCGCCACTCACTTTCACTTTCGATAAAAGCTTCCCTGTTTTTTCGAGCAGGATCACTTTAAGTTGCGGATTTAGCCTGGCAGCATTTACCGCAAGAAAAAATCCTGCAGCGCCACCGCCAATGACCACCAGTTTTTTTGAATGCATATTATTTGATCATCATGATGGCGGCCATTGTTTCAATGCCATTCCAGAAATTCTGCAGGCGGATATTTTCATTTTCCGCGTGCTGGTTATTATCGTGATTGGCCAATGGAACTGTAATCGTATTTACTTTCAGGAGCTTTTCAAAGAGGAACAGGGGAAGGCTTCCGCCCAGCGAAGGCACCAGAATGAGGTTGCCCGCAGTGGTTTTTCTTACCGCAGCAGCAACATCTTTTGCAATTGGAAGATCCATCGGGGTACGCTGTGCATTGTATCCTTCCTGTTTTATTACACGCGCAATTTTTGGATACTGCGCTCTTTCAGCATCCGTTGGTTCATGTGCTGTTACATAAAAACCCAGTGTTTTGATATGTTCCACTACTCTTTGCTGCTGAACCAGTTGATCGTTTCCTTTTACCAGCCGGAGATCCAGTGTGGCTATGGCCTGTACCGGAATCACATTGGCCGCCAGTTTGCCGGCATTGGCGCTTTGGATGCCATTGATGTTTAAAGAAGGAAGCAAGAGAGATTCGGAAAGATCCGTGCCCGGCATTTCATTCCGGATAAAGCCGAGTTCTTTTTTCAGTTGAATATCTGCCTTGGGCACTTCGGCCAGTGCTTTTTTCTCCGCGGCAGATAAAGGAACCACATCATCATAAAATCCTTTGATCAGCACTTTGCCATCCTCATCCTTCATCGAAGCCAGCAGCCTGGACAACTGCAGGGCCGGATTGGGGGCCCAGTTGCCATAGTGCCCGCTGTGCAGGGGACGCTTGCTGCCGTAAACGATGATGTCCATGTTTACATCTCCCCTTACGCCAAAAGAAATCTGTTTATTCCCCGACTGGTGTACCGGTCCGTCGCAGATTACCCAGATATCGGCGTTTAACAAAGCCTTGTGCTGTTGCAGGATTTCGCCGAGGTGAGGAGAGCCGGCTTCCTCTTCTCCCTCGAAGAAGAATTTAATATTGCAGCCCGCAGTTTGCCCGGATTGCCGCAAAGCTTCATAGGCAAGCAGAATGGCCAGTACACCACCTTTATCGTCGGAGGCGCCCCTGGAAACAATTCTCCATTCCGGATCAATAGGCTGGCCCTGCTCCGGAAAAGCAATGATATTGGATTGATGCAGTAAGGCATTTTTAATCAGCACCGGTTTGAACGGATGAAATCCATCGGCCCATTTGGTACTGTCTACCGGCTGACCATCGTAGTGCGCATAGAACGCAATGGTTTTGGTAGCGCCCGGAACTTTTACCTCGCCGTAAACAGCGGGTGGCGCGTCTTTGGTTAAAGGGCGCAATAACTGAACATTGCCGATGTTGCGCTCACGCATGAGCTCCATGATGCGCGCAGCATTCCGGGCAATATTATTTTCGTCATCCGCCACATTGGGGATAGACAGAAAGGAAACATATTGTTTCAGCCATTTGTGTTCGGAAGCGGTTCTTACTTTTCTTATTGCAAGAACTTCAGCGGACTGGGCATAGCTTCCAAGGGAAACAGCCAACAGAGAAAAGGCAAGCAGGAATTTATTCATGGCAATCTTTTCTCTAATATAGGTAAACATTAATAATAAGAGCTGTTGAGGTACGGATTGGCTTTTTCTACAGCTTCAATAATGCTATAGTCAGACAATATCAATGCCGTGTTGCGCTTAATGCAAACATCGTGTTCAAAATGCACGGAAGGTTTGCCATCACGGGTTCTGATTGTCCAGCCGTCATCGTCGGTATAAACGTCTTTGGAGCCCAGGTTGATCATGGGTTCAATGGCCAGCACCAGGTTTTCTTTCAGTTTGGGGCCGGTACCACGTTTACCGTAATTAGGCACTTGCGGATCTTCATGCAAACTTCTTCCCAGGCCATGGCCTACCAGTTCACGTACCACACCATATCCATGTTTGAATTCGGTATGCTCCTGTATGGCATACGCAATATCTCCAATGCGGTTATTGACGACCGCTTTTTCAATTCCTTTATACAGTGATTCCTTGGTTATTTTAACCAGTTCAATCACTTCAGGTGCAGCATCGCCTAAAATGAAAGTATAAGCATGATCTCCATGCCAGCCATTCAGGATTACCCCCATATCGATGGAAACAATATCCCCGTTAGCCAGCGGTACATCGTTGGGAAAACCATGTACAACCACATCATTCACAGAGGAACAAATGGTAAAGGGGTAACCTCTGTAATTTAAAAAGGAAGAAACAGCATTGTGCTGTTTGATAAAATCTGCACATACCTGGTCAATCTGGCGCGTTGTCATTCCGGGTTTCAGCACTTTAGCAACTTCTGTAAGTGTTTTACTTACAAGCATCGCAGCATCTTTCATCTTTGCAACTTCAGCCTCTGTTTTGTAGATAATCATATTATTTCTTCTGGTCATGATAAAAAATAAACCCGTTCAGCATGGCCAAACAGGTTTACAAAGGTCGTAATTATTTATGACTAAATAGCGGAAGAAGAAACTGTTTGTCTTCCCTGAACTCTTCCGCTCTTCATTAAGCCATCATATTGTCTCATTAAGAGATAGGTTTCGATCTGCTGTAAAGTATCCAGTACCACACCTACCATAATCAATAAGGAGGTTCCTCCGAAGAAGGTACTGAAACCCTGGGTAACGCCTAAACGCTGGGCGAAACCGGGCAGGATACCAACCAGGGCCAGGAAAATGGCACCGGGTAAAGTGATTCTGTCCATGATAGCGCCAATGTAATCGGCCGTAGGCTGACCGGGTTTTACACCGGGGATAAATCCGTTGTTGCGTTTCAGGTCTTCCGCAATCTGCTTGGGGTTAAAGATCAGCGCGGTGTACAGGAAGGTAAATCCGATCACCATTACAGAATAAATAACCATGTACCAGGCATTACTGTGATCGTTGAAGATCTTAACGATACCTTGTGCAGAATCCAGGTTGGTAAAAGAAGCCAGCGTAGGCAGGAACATGATTGCCTGGGCAAAGATGATCGGCATTACACCTGCACTGTTTACTTTAACAGGCAGGAACTGGCGTGCACCGCCAAACTGCTTGTTACCAATAATTTGTTTGGCATAGTTCACCGGTATTTTTCTTACACCCTGAACCAATACAATCAATCCCATGATGATAGTAACCAGGATGGCGATCTCAATCAGGAAGATCAGCAAACCACCGCCACCGCTTACACCTTTGGCTCCGAATTCCTGGATGATGGACTGAGGCAAACGTGCAAGGATCCCCACCATGATGATGATGGAAGTACCATTACCCAATCCTTTGTCCTGGATTCTTTCACCAAGCCACATAACAAACAGGGTACCTGCAGTTAAGGTGATAACGGTGGAGAACCAGAAGAAATCTTTGTATGCAGGAAGAATGGCTTCTGCATAACCGGGACTATTTAAATAGGCAACATAGGCGCCCGCCTGAAAAGCTGTAACGATCACTGTCAGGTAACGGGTCCACTGGTTGATTTTTTTACGGCCGCTTTCTCCTTCTTTCTGTACTTTCTGCAACTGAGGAACCAGGATGGTCATCAGCTGCATAAAGATGGAAGCAGAGATATAAGGCATGATACCGAGTGCAAGGATAGAAGCCTGGGAAAAGGCGCCACCCGCAAACATATCGAAGATACCCAGCAGGCCGTTACTTTTTGAAGCAGCCTGGGCAGCTTCAATTTTGTTAGGGTCAATACCAGGAAGCACAATATGCGTACCAAATCTGTAGGTCATTACCAACGCGAGTGTTACAATAATCTTATTGCGCAACTCTTCGATGGCCCAAATATTCTTAAAAGTCTGAACTAGTTTTTTCACTTAGCTTAATTAAATGGCGTTAAAACTCAAGAACCAAAAAAGACGCATACTGGATGCGTCTGGCAATTTACAATAAATTACTTGATAATTTCAACTGTACCGCCGGCAGCCTCAATAGCAGCTTTTGCTTTTTCGCTGATCGCATTGATCTTAAAGCTCAGCTTGGCTTTCAGTTCGCCATTCGCCAGTACTTTAACACTGTCAGTGCGGTTAATCAAACCATTGATATAGAGATTTTCCAGGGAAATTTCGGTGAAACCGTATTTTTCTACCAGCTGATCCAGCTGACCGAGGTTGAACACTTTGTATTCAATACGGTTGTTGTTTTTGAAACCACGTTTAGGTACACGACGCTGAATGGGCATCTGACCACCTTCATGGGCCATTTTGCTCTTATAACCGGCACGGCTCTGACCACCTTTGTTACCTTTTGTAGATGTACCACCCTTACCGGATGCTTCACCACGACCTAATCTTTTTTCTCTTTTTACGGAACCTTCAGCAGGTTTTAAATTGTGTAATTTCATGTTCGTTGATTTTGAACTTACGGGGTATCACCCCTCGCGTTGTTAATAAATAGGTAACAATTAAAAATCAGCAGCCGGGATTATCAGGGATTAAACTGACAATACATAACTACTGACTAATAATTTTATAAATTAAGCGATCTCTTCAACCTTCACCAGGTGGCTCACTTTATTCACCATGCCGAGGATCTGAGGAGTTGCTTCAACCTCTTTAGTAGCGTTTATTTTTCTTAAACCCAGGGCAATCAAAGTTTGCTTTTGACGCTCGGATCTGTCGATACCGCTCTTTATTTGTGTGATCTTAATTTTTTTCATAACTCTTATCCGTTAAATACTTTACTCAATTTAATGGTACGGCTCTTTGCAACCTGAACAGGCTCTCTCAGCAGGCTTAATGCTTTGATGGTAGCTTTAACCACGTTATGTGGGTTAGCAGAACCAAGGCTTTTTGCCAATACGTCGGTAACACCTGCGCTCTCGAGGACAGCACGCATGCTGCCTCCCGCAATTACACCGGCTCCGTGAGCAGCTGGCTTGATCAGTACTTTAGCAGCACCGTCTTTTGCCCACTGTTCGTGAGGAATTGTACCATGCATAATAGGCACTTTAACCAGGTTTTTCTTAGCATCTTCGATTCCTTTAGCAATAGCTTCCTGTACTTCCTTCGCTTTACCCAGGCCCTGGCCAACAACACCGTTCTCGTTACCCACAACTACCAGTGCGGAAAAGCTGAATGTACGGCCACCCTTTGTGGTTTTTACCACACGGTTAATGGCAACTACTTTATCCTTCAGTTCGATGTCGCCACCCGCTTTTACTTTATTTACGCTTACTTTAGACATTTATTGAGCGATTAATTGATGTTAGCAAATTAAAATTGAAGTCCACCTTCTCTTGCTCCGTCAGCAACAGACTTCACACGTCCATGATAGAGATTTCCACCTCTGTCAAACACACATGTTTCTATACCGAGCGCCTTTGCTTTCAGTGCAATAGCAGCACCAACCAGTTTAGACTTCTCTATTTTAGTAACTTTTTGCGCAGCGATGTCTTTCTCGCGGGAAGAAGAAGCTACCAGTGTAACTCCATTATCATCATCGATTAACTGAGCGTAAATCTCTGCATTACTTCTGTATACTGCCAGGCGGGGCTTTACAGCTGTACCGGCAACTTTTTTACGGATGCGGTATCTGATTTTCTGCCTTTGAATTAGTTTACCCATTTTATTTTATTTGTATCCCCCGATACGGCCGGAGGCGTTGTTGATTAGTTATTATTTACCTGCTGCTTTACCTGCTTTTCTTCTCAGGATCTCACCGGCGTATTTAACACCTTTTCCTTTGTATGGCTCAGGCTTACGCAGGCTGCGCAATTTGGCTGCAACCTGGCCGATCAGTTGTTTGTCGATTCCTTCGAGGAAAATCTTGGGGTTCTGACCTTTTTCGGTGGTTGTTGCAACTTTCAGTTCGCCGGGAACTTCAAAAATGATGTTGTGAGAATACCCTAAAGCCAGGTCAAGTACATTACCTGTGTTAGCGGCTTTAAAACCCACACCCACCAGTTCCAGTTCCTTTTTGTACCCTTCGGTAACACCCTTAACCAGGTTACCTACCAGTGCGCGGTATAAACCGTGCATAGCGCGGTGACGAATCTGGTCTGTAGGACGAGTAAAGATGATTTCATTTTCTTTCTGCTCAATTTTGATATCTCTATCAATTGCCTGCTTCAATTCTCCTTTTGGTCCTTTAACAGTGATCACATTTTCAGCGTTTACTGAAACTGTAACCCCGCTTGGGATAACTACCGGTTGTTTACCTATACGAGACATAGTCGATTTTTATTTATTTATTATGAACTGCGTTCCGTGTTCAGCCACGACTAAGAGGCTTAATTGTCGGAACAGATTAATTATGAAATATAACACAACACTTCACCACCAACATTCTGCGCTTTGGCCTGCTTATCGGTCAGTACGCCTTTAGAGGTACTTAAGATAGCCACACCCAATCCATTGATTACGCGCTTGATTTCAGCAGGCTTAGCATACTGACGTAGGCCCGGACGGCTTACTCTTTCCAGAGAACGAATGGCAGGTTGCTTGGTAGATGGATCGTATTTCAATGCGATCTTGATCAGCCCTTGCTTGTTGTCATCTTCGAATTTGTATTTCAGGATATAACCCTGGTCGTACAAAATCTCTGTCAGGCGCTTCTTCAGATTAGAAGCAGGAATTTCAACCAGTCTATGACCAGCCAACTGAGCATTACGAATTCTGGTTAAGAAGTCTGCTATAGGATCAGTTACCATATTATTTTTATTATACTAGTTCTAAATTTTGTTTATCAAACCGGAATATTACCAGCTTGCTTTTTTAACACCAGGGATCATTCCGTTCAAAGCCATGTCGCGGAAAATAACCCTGGACAGACCAAAGTAACGCATGTATCCTTTAGGTCTTCCTGTAAGCTGACAACGGTTCTTTAAACGTACCGGTGAAGCATTCTTAGGAAGCTTATCCAGCGCTGCATAGTCACCCGCTTCTTTCAGGGCTGCACGTTTTTCAGCATACTGCGCTACCATTTTTTCGCGCTTTCTTTGTCTGGCTTTTACTGATTCTTTTGCCATAATGTTGTAAAATTCTGTGTTTAATTAATCTTTCTTGGTTCCTTTAAACGGCATACCCAGTTCTTTCAGCAATTCAAATGCTTCTTCATTGGTGTTTGCAGTTGTAACAAAAGTGATATCCAGGCCGGTGATCTTGTTCACTTTATCGATATCGATTTCAGGGAAAATGATCTGCTCGGTTACACCCAGTGTATAGTTACCTCTTCCGTCAAAAGCCTTATCGCTGATACCTTTGAAATCACGTACACGTGGCAGGGCTACTGAAACCAGTCTGTCGAGGAACTCGTACATTTTCTCTCCCCTCAGGGTTACGCGGGCGCCGATTGGCATTCCTTTACGCAACTTAAAGTTGGAGATATCTTTCTTAGACATGGTAGGAACAGCTTTCTGACCAGTGATGGTGTTCAGCTCTTCTACTGCTATATCAACCAGTTTCTTATCTGTCACCGCTCCGTTAACACCACGGTTGATACAGATTTTTTCCAACTTAGGAGCCTGCATTATAGTTTTATAAGCAAACTTCTTCATTAAAGCAGGTACAACATCCTTGCTGTATTTCGCTGCTAATCTCGGTGTATATTTTTCAGTACTCATTATTTGATTACCTCCCCAGATTTTTTAGATACACGTATTAATTTACCATTTTCACGGGTACGCTTTACTTTAGTTGGTTCACTTTTCTTAGCATCCCACAACATAACGTTGCTGATGTTGATCGGAGCTTCAACTTTTACAATGCCACCCTTCGTGTTCTGTGCAGATGGCTTGGTGTGCTTGGTAACAATGTTCACTCCTTCAACAACTACACGTCCTTTATCAACAATCACTTCCAACACTTTGCGTGGCTTTTTCAAATCCTTGTCATCTCCGGTAATTACCACTACGGTATCACCTTTTTTGATGCTGAATTTGGCTTTAAATCTTGTACTCATTTTATTTAGCTTTTAGCTTTTTTTATAATACTTCAGGAGCAAGAGAAATAATCTTCATGTAACCCTTATCACGCAACTCTCTTGCTACTGGTCCGAATATACGTGTACCGCGGGGCTCATCTGCGTTGTTCAACAACACTACTGCATTGTCATCAAACCGGATATAAGAACCATCTTTTCTGCGAAGTTTGTTTTTAGTACGAACAATAACCGCTTTGGAAACCGTTCCTTTTTTAACGCCACCTGCAGGGATTGCATCTTTTACCGTAACAACAATTTTATCGCCGATCCTGGCATAATCCTGTCCGCTGTTACCCAGTACTTTAATACAGAGCACTTCTTTTGCACCACTATTGTCAGCTACGTTTAATCTGCTTTCTTGCTGAATCATTTTATTTAAGCTTTGGGCTCGCAGCATTGTTGCCTTGAGCAGTTTTTACTATTCTTTGTTGGCTGGTGTATTTACAACAGCTTAACCTTATTTCGCTTTTTCAACTACTTCAACCAGTCTCCAGCGCTTCGTTTTACTAAGCGGACGGGTTTCCATGATCTTCACTACATCACCGATAGTGCACTCCCCTTTTTCATCATGAGCATGGAACTTGGTCGTTTTCTTTACGAACTTACCATAGATAGGGTGTTTTACTTTTCTTTCAACCGCAACAGTGATGGTTTTATCCATTTTATCGCTGGTAACGATCCCTGTCCTTGTTTTACGCAAATTTCTTTCAGCCATTGTGTTTAATTTATGGTTTAAATACCCATTTCTTTTTTCTTCAATTCCGTTTTCAAACGGGCGATATCTCTACGAAGACCGCGGATATTCATTGGATTTTCCAATGGAGAGATTGCATGAGCAAACTCCAGTTTTTTTAATCGCAACTGATCTTCCTGGATCTTAGCCTTCAGATCTACTACTGCAAGATCTTTCAGGTTTTTGTTGAATTCGTATGTTTTTTTATTAGCCATTGCAATTTCTTTTTTTGGTTATGCTTGCAAATCTCTTCTTACGATGAACTTCGTAGCAATTGGTAATTTTTGTGCTGCCAGGCCCATTGCCTCTTTTGCTACAGCTTCTGTTACACCATCACACTCAAAAATGATGCGTCCTGGCTCAACAACAGCCGCCCAATACTCAGGGTTACCTTTACCCTTACCCATCCTTACTTCCGCAGGTTTGTGGGTGATCACCTTGTCAGGGAAAATTCTGATCCATACATTACCCTCACGCTTCATGGCACGGGTCATTGCCTGACGGGCAGATTCGATCTGGCGGTTGGTCAACCAAATTGGTTCCAGTGCTTTCAAGGCATAAGATCCAAATGATATAGCAGTTCCACGCTTTGCCACTTCGCGAATGCGTCCTTTTTGCTGCTTCCTATGTTTGCTTCTTTTCGGCTGTAACATTTCTTAGCTTTTTAGTCGATGGTCCTGAGACCATGGTTATTACAAACTGTAATTATTGCTAACTACTAATTGTGATTGATTAATTTCTGCGTTCTCCTCTTCCTCCGCCTCTTCTGTCATCCCTTCTATCACCACCGCCTCTTCTTTCGTCGCCGCCGGTTCTTTCTCTTCTGTCGCTCATATCGTTCTTACCGCCTACAAAGTTTGGATTCAATTCGCGCTTACCCAGTACTTCCCCTTTACAGATCCATACTTTGATACCGATCTTACCGTAAACAGTCTGAGCAAACACACTGGCGTAGTCAATATCCATACGGAAAGTATGTAATGGAGTACGTCCCTGCTTGAACTCTTCGCTACGGGCAATCTCAGATCCACCCAAACGACCGCTCAGTTTAACATTGATACCTTCTGCACACATGCGGAGTGTAGAGGCAATGGCCATTTTGGTTGCACGTTTGAAGTTGATACGGTTTTCGATCTGGCGGGCAATGGTATCACCTACGATAGTTGCATCCAGTTCCGGGCGACGGATTTCCAGAATGTTGATCTGAACGTCGTCTTTACCGGTTAACTTCTTCAGTTCTTCCTTGATACGGTCTACTTCATTACCACCTTTACCGATAATGATACCTGGTTTGGAAGTATGAATGGTTACAATCAATTTACCCAGTGTACGCTCAATTACAATCTTTGCGATACCACCTTTGTTGATACGGGCACTCAGGTAGGTACGGATCTTATGATCTTCGATCAGTTTGGATGCATAGTCTTTCTTACTACCATACCAGTTACTGTCCCATCCGCGGATGATGCCTAACCTGTTACCAATTGGATTTGCTTTCTGACCCATATAATGGTTTTACTAATTAGTTTTAGAATCTACGATTAATGTTACATGGTTGCTGCGCTTACGTACTCTGTAACCACGGCCTTGAGGTGCCGGGCGCATACGCTTTAATACTCTTCCGCCATCAACAAATACGGTTTTTACAACCAGACTGCTGTCTGCAGCACTTGCGCCATTGTTCTTCTGCTCCCAGTTACTGATTGCACTCTTCAGCAATTTTGCCAATGGAGTGGCATTGTGCTGAGGATGATGTTCCAGAATAGCCAGGGCTTTCTCCACTTCCATTCCACGGATCACATCGGCTAACAGGCGCATCTTACGCGGCCCTGTCGGATAATTGTTCAGTTTAGCTACTGCTTCCATTTCTTTTTTGTTTAATCGGAGCTAGACGGGGCAAAGATTTATTCCGGCCCTCATGTTACTCCAGACTGTTTATTTTTTAGTTCCTGCGTGTCCTCTGAAGTTTCTGGTAGGGGCAAATTCACCTAATTTGTGACCTACCATGAATTCTGTTACATAAACCGGGATGAACTTGTTACCGTTGTGCACAGCAAAAGTGTGTCCTACAAAGTCAGGTGTAATTGTGCTGCGACGGCTCCAGGTTTTGATAACATTCTTCTTCACCTTACCATCGTTGATTGCAACAACTTTACCTTCTAAGTTTGCGTCTACGTAAGGACCTTTTTTAATCGAACGACCCATAATTATTTTAGTTTACTGGTCTATTAGTTTATTTGTTTACTAGTCAACCGGCTTTTGAAATTACTTAGCCAGTTTTTTACCGTCTCTGCGCTGGATGATCAGCTTATCGCTGCCTTTTCCTTTAGTACGAGTCTTCTCACCTTTTGCATACTTACCGGTTCTGCTTCTTGGATGACCTCCGGAAGCTCTACCTTCACCACCACCCATCGGGTGATCTACAGGGTTCATCGCAACACCACGTACACGCGGGCGGATACCTTTCCAGCGGTTCTTACCGGCCTTACCGGCAGTTTCCAGGTTATGATCGCTGTTGGAAACAACACCTACGGTTGCATAACAGTTGATCAATACTTTTCTCAGCTCACCGGAAGGCATTTTCAATACAGCGTATTTTTCTTCCTTGTTGGCCAACTGGGCGGAAGCACCTGCACTTCTTACCATTTTACCACCCTGACCCGGCTGCAGTTCAATGTTGTGGATCATAGTACCCAAAGGCATATTCTTCATCAACAAAGCGTTTCCGATTTCCGGAGCAACCTCATCACCGGCGATAATAGAAGCACCCACCTGAATTCCCTGTGGGGCAATGATGTATCTTTTTTCACCATCAGCATATTGCAGCAAAGCAATAAACGCTGTACGGTTTGGATCGTATTCAATAGATACTACTGTAGCAGCGATATCTCTTTTATTACGCTTAAAATCAATAATACGATAGTGTTGCTTATTACCACCACCCATGTAGCGCATTGCACGACGACCCTGAGAGTTACGTCCGGCGGTATTTTTCTGAGGCTCCAGCAAGCTCTTTTCAGGCTTGTTGGTAGTGATTTCAGCATAAGCATTTCCAATTCTCCAACGTGTTCCTGCTGTGATTGGTTTGTACTTTTTTAGTGCCATTTCTTATTTGTTTAATGCGGATTTTTCAGCTCCGCGGCTATAAATTAAATATTTGCGTAAAGATCAATTGTTTCGCCTTCCGCTACAGTTACGAATGCTTTCTTATAAGCAGATTTCATTCCCTGGATAAAGCCAGCCTTTGTATAACGGGCTTTGTTTTTTCCCGGAGCAACGGCAGTATTTACATCAATAACATTTACACCATAGAATTCCTCTACTGCTTTCTTGATCTCTAATTTGTTCGCCTTACGGTTAACTTTAAAAGCATATCTTCTCAGGGAATCCTGCTGGGCATTTGCTTTCTCTGTTAAGATCGGCTTTATTAAAACTTCTGACTGTCTCATTTTTTATTATTGAAACGTTACTTAAATTAAGCTTCTACTCCTGCTTCGTCTTCTGCGAAGATTTTTGCAGTATTTTCTGTAATAACCAGTACATCAGCATTCATGATGTCGTAAGTATTCACATCAGCCAGTAAAGTGCTGGCGATATTAGGTACGTTACGGGTGCTCAGGTACAGGTTATCATTGTACTCCGGTAAAACAATCAGCGCTTTTTTATCAGCCACTTTCAGGTTACCCATGATTTCAACCATCTGTTTGGTTTTAGGAGCAGCCAGGCTGATCTCTTCTACCACTACAATTGCACCGTCTTTGGCTTTATGACTCAAAGCAGAGATCTTAGCGAGATCCTTCACCTTACGGTTCAGTTTGAAATCGTAAGCATGCGGTTTAGGTCCGAAGATGGTACCACCACCCTTGTATAAAGGGTTACGGATATTACCTTTACGGGAACCGCCGGTTCCTTTCTGCTTGTGTAATTTGCGGCTCGCACCCTGTACTTCAGCACGGGTCTTTACCTTATGTGTACCGGAACGGCGTGCAGCAAGATATTGCTTAACAGCCAGGTAGATTACGTGGTCATTTGGCTCAATACCAAAAATCTCCTGCGGTAATTCTACCGTTCTGCCGGTTTTCTGTCCTTTTATATCTAATACATCTACTTGCATGATCTTTCAATTAATCGTTCTGTTAAACGGGGTGATTATTTCTGGATTAAAACGATAGAACCGTTATGACCCGGCACGGAGCCACTGATCAGGATATAGTTCTTTTCAGGAAATATTTTAACCACTTTCAAACCTTTCATCTTAACACGGTCACCGCCCATACGACCGGCCATTCTCATTCCTTTGAATACTCTTGAAGGATAAGAAGAACCACCTACAGAACCCGGAGCACGCTGACGATCATGCTGACCATGGGAAGCTTCACCCACACCGGAGAAACCATGACGTTTTACAACACCCTGGAAACCCTTACCTTTTGTGGTACCAACAACTTCAACGCTGTCACCTTCTTCAAAGATGTCAACGGACACGGTGTCGCCTAAATTCTTTTCTATGGAATAGTCACGAAATTCTTTAACGAATTTCTTAGCAGCAGTCTGCGCTTTAGCGAAGTGATTTAATTCGGACTTTATGGAGTGTTTTTCTTTCTTGTCGCCGAATCCTAATTGAACAGCAGTGTAACCATCGGTTTCCTGTGTTTTGATCTGTGTCACGGTGTTTGGACCTGCTTCGATGATGGTACAAGCAGTTTGCTTACCATCAGCGGCGAAGATGCTGGTCATCCCGATTTTTTTACCAATAATACCTTTCATCGTTTTGCGGTTTATGCCCCGCTTGGTTATGAGGACATTCCGCCGATGAAGCGGAATTCAATCCTTGTCTGCTGCCGACCTTTTCCGTTGTTTCCCGATCAGATCGGGAGAGGAAGTACCGGAAGTAAACAAACCTCGAAGGGCCTGTTTATATGTACCTCAACACTTTTGCGTTGAGCTTTTTTCTATTACTCAGAGCTGCTTTCTTTCCCGGAGGAAGTTGGCAGATGAACTATGCTGTTTAATAAGAACTACTATTCCCTTTGCTCCAGCGGAGCTGCCGGAAATCAGGCTTTGATCTCAACTTCCACACCAGATGGAAGATCTAACTTACTCAGTGCATCTACAGTTCTGGAAGAAGAAGTGTAGATATCCATCAGGCGCTTGTGCGTAGCCAGTTGGAACTGTTCACGACTCTTCTTGTTCACGTGCGGAGAACGCAATACAGTGAAAATTCTCTTGTGAGTAGGCAAAGGAATAGGACCTGTTACTACTGCACCTGTACTACGTACTGTTTTTACGATCTTTTCTGCAGATTTATCTACCAGATTGTGGTCGTAAGATTGTAATTTAATTCTGATTCGTTGAGACATAGCCAAAATCCAATTTTTACGTTGGGGTTGCAAAGGTAAGTACCCGCACCCGAACAGACAAGTTTTTTATATTTTTTTTGAACCTTTTTTTGGGATTTACCCAATATTTTTCCATTTTTTCTGATAATCCCCTCCCGGAAGCCGATTATATGCATTATATATATAATATATTCAGTCTTCCCTGTTAAAAAAAATCCCGCCCTCTCTTAAAGGACGGGATCCGATTATATGGAAGAACTCAATTATTCCTCAATCTTCACTTTACCCTTGCTCTTTGCAATCACTTCTTCAGCGATGTTGTTAGGAGCCGGAGAGTAATGAGAGAATTCCATGGTAGAAGATGCCCGACCGGAGCTCAAAGAACGCAGTTGGGTTACATAACCGAACATTTCGCTCAAAGGAACCTTCGCCTTGATCACCTGCAGGTTGGCGCGGCTGTCCATACCTTCCAGCATACCACGACGACGGTTCAGATCTCCTGTTACGTCTCCCATGTACTGATCCGGGGTCAATACTTCCACCTTCATGATAGGCTCCAGCAATGTTGGTTTTGCTTTACGGCCGGCTTCACGGAAAGCGGATTTCGCACATAATTCAAAGCTCATTGCATCGGAATCCACATCGTGGTAGCTACCATCATATACACGAACCTTCATATTGTTTACAGGATATCCTGCCAATACACCGGATGTCATAGATGTTTCAAAACCTTTTTGAATGGCAGGAACAAATTCCTTAGGAATAGATCCGCCAAACAGGTCGTTTACAAACTGGAAATGTTTTCCTTCGTTCTCTTTCAGCCACTCCTCGTCGGCAGGTCCGATCTCAAATTGAATATCGGCGAATTTACCGCGACCACCAGACTGTTTTTTCAGCACTTCCCTGTGTTCGATGGACTTGCCGAAAGCTTCTTTATAAGCAACCTGAGGAGCGCCCTGGTTTACTTCCACTTTAAATTCACGACGCATACGGTCGATAATGATCTCCAGGTGCAATTCGCCCATTCCGCGCAGGATGGTCTGACCGGTATCTTCATCGGTGTTAACGCGTAAGGTAGGATCTTCTTCTACCAGTTTGGCAATGGCCATACCCATTTTATCAACGTCTGCCTGAGTTTTAGGCTCAACGGCAATCGCAATTACAGGCTCAGGAATGAACATGTTCTCAAGCGTGATAGGATGGTTTTCATCACAAAGGGTATCGCCGGTTTTAATTTCTTTGAAACCAACCGCTGCTGCAATATCACCTGCTTCGATAAAATCGATCGGGTTTTGTTTGTTCGCAAACATTTTCATGATACGGCTGATACGCTCTTTCTTACCGCTTCTTACATTCAATACATAAGAACCTGCATCCAGGTGACCGGAATAGCAACGGAAGAACGCCAGACGACCTACGAAAGGATCGGTCATGATTTTGAAAGCCAGGGCTGCAAAAGGTTCTTTTGCATCAGGCTTACGGGTGATGGTTTCACCGCTGTCAGGATCGGTACCAACGGTATCTTCAACATCTACAGGAGAAGGCAGGTAACGGCAAACTGCATCCAGTGCAGTTTGTACCCCTTTGTTCTTGAAAGAAGAACCACACATCATTGGAACGATGCTCAGGTCAATACAAGCTTTACGGATGGCTTCGTGAACCTCGTCTTCAGAAATTGAATCCGGGTTGTCGAAGAATTTCTCCATCAGTTTTTCATCGTATTCAGCAACTGCTTCGATCAGGTTCTGTCTCCACAACTGAACATCTTCCATCATATCTGCAGGCACAGGAATTTCATCGAAGGTCATTCCTTCTGTTTCGTTATGCCAAACAATACCTTTCATTTTAATCAGGTCCACCACGCCTTTGAAGTTGTCTTCGGCGCCGATGGGTAACTGCAATGGAACAGCGTTTGCTCCGAGCATTTCCTTCACCTGTTTAACCACGTTCAGGAAGTCTGCACCGGCACGGTCCATCTTATTTACGAAACCGATACGCGGAACCTTGTAACGGTTAGCCTGGCGCCATACGGTTTCAGACTGAGGTTCCACACCGTCTACAGCAGAGAACAGTGCGATCAAACCATCCAGCACACGCATAGAACGTTCTACCTCTACGGTAAAGTCCACGTGTCCAGGAGTATCGATGATATTGAAATAGTAGCTTTTGGTTTCCGGAGTCGCCTTGCCTTTATCGGTAGGGAATTTCCACTGACAGCTTACAGCTGCTGAAGTAATGGTAATACCTCTTTCTTTTTCCTGCTCCATCCAGTCGGTGGTTGCAGCACCATCATGCACTTCCCCAATTTTGTGGGTCATGCCTGTATAGCGCAGAATACGCTCAGTGGTGGTGGTTTTACCAGCATCAATGTGCGCGGCAATACCAAAGTTTCGTTGAAATTTCAAATCAGCCATAAAGAATTCTTGTTTTTTAGAGGCCGCAAAGGTACACATTCTACCGAACCCACAAAGGGATAGCCAGAATTTATTTAGCTTATTTACAGCTGTTATACCGGGTTACGGCGTCGGCCAGTTTCGAAAAATCCAGCTGTTTGTTTTTGATCTCGGCAACAAGAACTGCGCAATCGGCAAAGAGTTCGGAGGCAACCTGTTCAAAATTATCGGCAGAGACCAGCTTAAATTGCTCGCCGGCTGTTAGCTGAATGTAAAAATCACCGATGCTGCCAGCCAGGGATGTGCTGCTAACTGCCTGGGAACCATTGTAAAACACTTTACCATTGTTGGCAGTAGCCCTTTGCAGCAGGCGGGCCTTATCTCCTTTTACCAATACCTGGTAAAAATCACTGGCGTAAGAAATAAAGTCTTCATTATTCACCAGGAAACCAGACAGGTCGTTGGGAGTCAGCTGTTCTTTTTTTCCGGTAGCGGGAGCAAATAAAATCACCCCTCTTGCCTTGAACAGTGTTTTAATGGTGCCGTTTGCCGTTTCGTTGTTCACCCGAAGAATGCTGCCAGGTAAAAACTCAGCGGAACCCTTGGTTTGGGCGAAACCGGTCAGCGCCGCGGAAACAGCCAATAACAGTAAAAAACTTGCTTTTTTCATGATGATATGTTTTAGGTAGTTCAATATTCTACTTACTGATAAGTAAGTATTCTGGTTAAAAAAATTATTTGATTAATTGGTCAACAATGGCTTTCTCGATAGCAACGAAATCTGCTTTACCACTAATCCGGGCGAGTTGTACTCCGGCCGCAAGGTTTGTCATGATCAGGAGCGCCCGTACTCTTGGGGGTTCCGGAAATCTGAACACGCCCTCTTCTTTTCCTTCCTGCAGCGTTTTTTCCACCATCCCGATCACCAGGTTAATGAGTTGCGCCACTTTGGCCTTCACGGATTCCGGAAGGGTGTTATAATCGGAAGCTACCGATCCGATGATGCAAATACTGTCCTGGCTGGTTAATACCGAATATTTTGCGATGTACTGTTGCAGCTTTTGGCAGGGGTCCAGGTTAGCCGCTGCCAGTTGCTTTCCCAGTTGCTGATATTCGCTGATATAGGTTTCCATTACATCAGCCAGCAGGTCTGCTTTGGCAGGATAGTGATAGTGAATGGCCGCATTTTTGATATCCAGTTTCCGTGCGATATCTGCATAGCTGAACGCGTTGTAACCCAGTTGCCGCATGAGGTTCCGGGCAATGGATAAGATGGAGGATTTCGTGTCTGCCGGCTTTTCGTTCATATGCTTACTTATCAGTAAGTAAGCAATTTAAGCAATATTTTTATTCGCCTGCTATTTGGGGCAAAAAAAAGCCCCGGAATTTTCCGGGGCGATATATCTTTTGAAAAGATTAGATCTTAAAGTGAGAGAAGGCTTTGTTCGCTTCTGCCATACGGTGGGTATCTTCTTTCTTTTTGAAAGCGGCACCTTCACCTTTTGCAGCGGCCATGATCTCATTGGCCAGCTTGTCGGCCATTGTACGACCGTTTCTTTCGCGGCTGTAGCGGATCAACCACTTCATGCTCAAAGAGATTTTACGGTCGGCACGTACTTCAGCAGGAATCTGGAAAGTAGCGCCACCAATACGACGGCTTCTTACTTCAACGGCAGGAGTTACGTTCGCAATCGCTTTTTTCCATATTTCATATCCGTCTTCACCGGTAGTTTTGGAAACCTTATCTACTGCATCATAAAAGATGTTGATTGCGGTACTTTTCTTACCATCCCACATCAGGTTATTGATAAAACGGGTAACCTGTTTGTCGTTAAAACGGCCATCTGGCGCTAAGGGTAATTTTTTGGCTTGTGCTTTACGCATTGTTTAATTTTTATATAAGGCTGATCTTCTTCAAGTATTAAAACTTTACTCAGCCTTCATGAGGAATAAATTATTTCTTGGCTTTCTCTTTCTTCGTACCATACTTGGAACGGCTCTGCTTACGGTCTTTAACACCGGCAGTATCCAGACTTCCACGTACAATATGGTAACGTACACCTGGCAGATCCTTCACACGACCACCACGGATCAGTACGATGGAGTGCTCCTGCAGGTTATGCCCTTCACCCGGGATATACGCAATCACCTCGATTTTGTTTGTCAAACGCACTTTAGCCACTTTACGTAAGGCTGAGTTTGGTTTTTTAGGAGTGGTAGTGTATACACGGGTACAAACACCACGACGCTGAGGACATGCATCCAAAGCCCTTGACTTACTCTTAGCCCTGATAATTTCGCGGCCCTTTCTAACTAATTGCTGTATTGTAGGCATTATAAACCATTTAAAATTTCGGACGGCAAAGGTAATGGCTCTGACTGAGAATCCAAAATGTTTTGAAAAAAAAAGTATTTATTCCTTTTGAATACCCCGTTTTTTAACCCATTTTGACCAACAGGCTTGTGGATTTGATCACAACCCTGTTATTTTGAACCCGTAACTCCGCATCCATTGATAGAATGAGGCTGCGAAAGTATTGTTTTTTACTGGTCCTTGCCGGTAAAACAATTGGAACTCCCGCCCAGCAAATTGTTGGGGCCGGTTATCTGCAGAAAAAAGCGATCTGCCGGCAAAGTTTTGACGAAATCCCGGCCGCGGGAACCTATGTACTCAGCGGCAAGGGTCCTCACCTGCTCTCCTCCCCGCCCATCCAGGCTACAGAAACCGATGGATGGATATTCCGGCAAACCGGCGGAACCGGCAGCAATGCGGTATTCCTGGTGGGATCCGGAACAGGCACCGGCCAGGGAGTATACAGTGCCGGAAGTCCGGGCAGTACAGACAGAGCGCTGGGCACACTGGCCTCCGGTTCGGGCAATTATACCATTGGGCTGGTGATGATCAATAACACCGGTGCGGTGCTGAACAGCATTACCGTTTCTTTTACTGCAGAACAATGGCGTAAAGGTGGCTCGGGGAAACCCAACCAATGGACCTGCAAATACAAGACCGGCCGGATGGAGCAGATTGACCTGGGCAACTTGCAGGAAATACCATTGCTGAATTTCAGCTCAGTGATTACCAGTACGGGTGCGGGCAGTTTGAACGGGAATCTTCCTGCCAACCAGGCAATGATCAGCAAAACCGTCCGCATCAGCAACTGGAATCCGGGAGAACAATTATTGCTTTGCTGGGAGGATGCGGATGAATCCGGAAGCGATGACCTGGTAGCAATAGACCAGTTTGAGTTTTCCGCGGATTATGCAGAACCGGAAGCTGTTTCGGTGAATGAATTCCTGCGCCTCTCCCCGCAAACAACCAATGCAGATACCATCCGTTATGCAATCCGGTTTGATGGGAACATTTCGGGATTAACGACCGGTAATTTTGCCCTGAAAACAACCGGGCTGCGTTCTGCGGCCATTACCCGGCTGGAGGGCAGCGGAGCCGATTATACGGCAACCATTTATACCGGCGAAGGAGCCGGCTTACTGTTACCCGGTATTGCCAACGACAGCAACCTTATACCCGGATTACAGCAAATTCCTTTTTATGCCATCGACTCGCAATGGATCGATAAAACGGGTCCGGAGATTGTACAGGTTGATATCCCGGATCAACCCATGAAGTGTGGAGACAGCATTCCTGTAACCATTCGCATAGCGAAGGAAACCGGCAGCTGCAGTTTACGGGAAGGCACCCTGCACCAGCTGCCTTTAAACGGTTTCACAAAAATCAACGACAGCACCTGCACGGCGTATATCAGGCTGCCCGATGCAGGAACGGATCTGGCTGCAACGGAAAATATTGCAACAGACATTCAACTGCAGGATTCGCTGGGCAACAAGGGTAATGCATACCATACAGGCATCGCACAAGGGAATGATCCCATTGATATCAACCTGCCGCAGCAGGTATCTTTTTATGCCAATGCAGATAGTCTGTTATATTCGGGCGATACGCTTCAACTGGTGCTCCGTTTTAGCGAACGGGTGATGCTTGCGGCTGATACTGCTGTTTTTTTTATTCCGGTAACCATTGGCAACCGGATCAGGAATATTGTTTATGCCGGAGGCAGCAACAGCGATTCACTGTTGTTCCGCTATGTGATTCAACCTAATGAAAACGACAAAGACGGAATCCGGATCTCCTCCGTTTTTTCGGAGAAGAAATTACGGATTACAGACCTTGCAGGCAATCCTGCAACGCTATCCGTTCAATCCACCGCTATCCGGCATATCAGGGTGGATGCCATTGCACCGGAATTTTATGCGGCAGCCGATACCCTCATTGAACTATGTGCCGGCACACAGCGTTACAGGCTCGACCCATACCTGAAAGCCAACAACAATTCAGACGAGTTGCTCACCTGGAAATTATACCATGCACCCAACCAGGTAAGCATTTCAAAAAACACAGATCAGCAATACAGCAGTTCACCTACCCTGCTACCACAGGATATTTTCTATGAAAACCAACCCGGATACACAGGAGCTGATTCCTGTGTATTCCTTTTAACCGATGGAGGAAATACCGTTTTTAAAAAAATCCGTTTCCGGATCAGCCCTCCCATAACCGAAAACCGGATTGAAGGGCAACAGGAAATCTGCAGTGGTTCCATACCTCAATTGCTGATCGGTTTCGATTCCGGAACACCCGATAGCAGCTCCGGCTTTTTGTGGGAATACAGTACCGTTTCGGACAGTATGGGATTTGTTGCAGCAACGGGACCAAACCGGGAAAAAAATTATCAACCTGCTGCAATCACCCAAACCACCTGGTTCAGAAGAAAGGGTATGAACGGTTCCTGTACCAGCTTTTCCAATACCCTGAAAATTCAGGCAAGGAGTAAAGCATTCTGGACAGGAGAAGCCGATAACGACTGGCAAAATAAAAACAACTGGTGCGGAACAACATTGCCGGCCAACACAGACACCGTATACATTTCATCAGCCTGCATACACCACCCTGAGATCCGTTCAACGGCCGGCTGCAGTGTATTGTTATTGCCTGTAAACGCTACACTTAACATCACCGGCACTTTGCGGATCGGTCAACAGATCCTGAGCGATACTGCTGCAGTAAATGCCCTAAACGGAACAATCATTTTAAACGGAGCCAATCCACAGTCCTTCAACAGCAGTTGTTTGAAAGAAAAAACAGTCGGGCAACTGGTCATCAACAATCCTTCGGGCGTACTACTTACGGACACCATCAAAATCAGTCAGTCTCTGCAACTCCTGAAAGGACAGTTGCAAACCAACAACCGGTTGCACCTGAAATACGGTTCTTCCGTTGGTACCATTTCCAATGGAGCTTCCATCAACGGAACAGTATGGGCCGGGCATCCGTTCAGCAGGTATTACAACCAACCGCTCCTTGCAGGACATCCTTTCAACAGTTCCATGAACGATTCTATGCCCAACAATGCAGTGGTCATCTATTACAACGACCCAATGACCAACAGGGATTCTTTCAGCATCTGGCAAAACTGGAAAACGGGAAACAGTGATCCTTCCTTACCGGTCAATCGCTGGAAGCCTTACCAGGGCGTGTTGCTGAAACCTGCCCGGGCAGAAGATACGGCCCGATTAAACGATCCGGTTGTACCGGCTTTATTCAATGGAGCGCTCAACACGGGATTACAACAAATTCCCTTGAAGCGAAATGAATATGCAGGGTTCAATGTAATTGCCAATCCCTTTCCGGCACCGGTAGATTTGTCTGCCTGCATCAGAGGAAGTAATACCTCCCGTTATTACTGGGTATGGAACAAAGCCCAGGGAATACAGGGCGGGTTTATACCCCTGCCCGCTACGCAATCTGTTGTAGTTAATCCATACGAAGCCTTCATTGCGGCCTGCATCGGCAGCAGCGAAGACCTGTTGCAGGTGCCGGAAGAAAGTAAAACAGATCGGTGGAGCGAAGGGACCAGGCCTTTGTTCCGGGAAGAAAACGGGTATTGCATTGAACTGGGTATTTATTCCGGACAACAATTCTGGGATCGTTTGGTACTACTGGAAAATCCGGGAGCAAGAAATACATCAGATTCGCTGGACGCATTGAAACTGTACAATCCCGACCTGAACTGTTACAGCAGAAGCAGTGACGGAAAAAAACTGGCAGTGGATGCCAGGAAGCTGGACAGCGCCGCAAAAATTTTCATCAGGGTAGAAACAGACCTGAACCAGTCTTTCTACTTTAAAGCAGAGCAGGCATTTCTTCCTGCCAATAACCAGTTGGTGCTACACGATCATTATACCAATCAATGGATGCCGCTCCAAAAAGACAGCATGCTTCATTTCAGTTTCTCCGCCGACCCTGCAAGCAGAATGGCCGACCGTTTTGAAATCAGCCGGCTGATACCCATGGGAGATCTTCGCCGGCTGATCCGGAGCCTGGTCTTAAAACTGTTTCCTAATCCGGCGGTGGATTGGTTAACCGTAGGATTTGATGCAAATGCAGGCGGCCCAACAACATTGCAGATATACACGCTCTCCGGCGCACTGGTCAAATCGGTAAGCCTGGGCAACCTGCAAAAAGGAACGGCGCAGGTTCCACTCAAAGAATTAACACCCGGCTCCTATCTGCTGCAACTGATCTGTGGAGACCAGCAGAAAACCATCCCCTTCCTGAAACAATAAATGCCCCAATGGGGCATTTATGATATATGATTATTAAAAGGCAATCAGATCTTGTACAACCAACCATGCGTATCCGCTGATTTGCCTTTACGGATAGCATCCAGGCGCTTCTTGAGTTCGGGAGCAACGGTCCATTTGTCTGTATCAAAGTTCATGATAAAATCTTTGTAACGCAGTTCCTTAATCAGGGAAATGGTAGCGGCAGTTCCGGCCCCGAATACCTCGGTAAACAAGCCTGCTTTATAAGCTTCAATCAACTCATCAATACTGATGCGCTTCTCAGCCACTTCAATTCCCATGTCTTTCAACACCTGCAGAGAACTGTTACGGGTTACACCCGCCAGGATGGTACCTTCTTCCAAAGATGGTGTAATGGCAACATTGTTGACAACAAAGAATACATTCATCATGCCTACTTCCTGCAGATACTTGTGCTCAAAAGCATCGGTCCAGAGTACCTGATCATAACCCAGTTCACGGGCTTTGGCGGTAGGATACATGCTGGCTCCATAATTACCCGCATTCTTGGAGAAGCCGACCCCACCGGCAACGGCACGGGTATATTTCTCTTCCACATAAATACGCATCGGCGCGCTGTAATATGGACCGGTAGGGCTCAGGAGTATAATGAACTTATAGGTTTCAGAAGGTTTAACACCCAGTACGGCATCTGTCGCAAACATAAAGGGACGGATGTATAAAGAATGGTCTTCATAGGCAGGTACCCAGTCTCTGTCGAGATCTATCAGGGTTTTCATACCATCCATAAAGATTTCTTCCGGAACCTGCGGCATCTGCATTCTTTCGGCAGACAGGTTGAATCTTATAAAATTCTCAAATGGACGAAAAACTGCAACATTACCCCGATCATCCTTATAGGCTTTGATTCCTTCAAAAATAGACTGACCGTAATGCAGGGCTGCCAGGGATGGCTCTAACTGCAATGCCTGGTAAGGCATGATTTCCACACTTTTCCAGGCTCCGTCTGCATACTCTGCTACCAGCATATGGTCTGTAAAATAGTGACCAAAAGGTGCATTCTCCAGCGGCTGATCATTCAACCTCGAACGGGTTGTGCGTTTAATGTTTATGTCCATCACTGCGTTCATAGTTTTATATTTGGTGCAAAGAAACAAAAAAATAAAAAGCTAACGCTTGTTAATATTGCAAAAGCAAAAAAATAATGCAGAACATATTACCGGATTTTATACTGGCTGACCTATATCCCAACAGTTTGGTGCTGGTGGAGGGCAATCACACGCCTCACCAGGCAGCGGCAGCCGAAACAGCACCGGGTGCAACGGGGACTTTAACAGCCGCACCGGCAACAGCAGCCCGAACAACACCAGGCGCACCAGCAAAAGCAACCCCAATCGTCAAAGCGGCAAAACCGCAACAATGGTTTCTCGGGAACAACGGCAAAAAAATTACCATACTGGTCAGTGAGCCCGATGCCGTGTACCTCAACGAAGATCACCTGAACTTCCTCACGAAGATACTGGGCGCCTGCCAGCTCAACATTGGCGATGTGGCCATTGTGAACACGCTGCATCAACCTGTAACATTCAATGAAATTAAAAAAGAGCTTGATCCGGAAGTTTGTATCCTGTTTAACGTTGCATCCGGAAACATAGAATTACCCTTTACCGTACCGCATTACCAGGTACAGCAATTTGGGGGCACGCGTTTTTTACTGGCGCCTGCTTTTACTGCTTTCAATGAGCAGGCTGCAGATGCCAAACTGGAGAAAACCAAATTATGGGTCAGTCTCAAAAAAATATTCAATCTCTAAATATCCCCCATGCTGATTACCGAATTAATCTTTGCTACCAACAATGCCAATAAAGTAAAAGAGATCAAATCTGTTGTGGGAGAACAGCTGGCAATCATTTCGCTGGAAGATGCCGGCATAGACATTGATATTCCGGAACCCCACGATACGCTGGAAGCCAATGCTTCTGAAAAATCCTTTGTGATCCATACGCTTACCGGCAAAAACTGTTTCAGCGAAGACACCGGGCTGGAAGTGACTGCATTGAATGGCGCGCCGGGTGTAAAAAGTGCGAGGTACGCAGGTGACGGAAGAAATTTCCAGGCCAATATTGACCAGTTGCTGAACAACCTCCACGGGCAAACCGACAGAAGCGCACAGTTCAGAACGGTTGTATCACTGATCTGGAACGAAAAGGAATACCTCTTTGAGGGAATCTGCAAAGGCACTATTCTGAAGGAGCAAAGAGGGCAGGACGGATTTGGTTATGATCCTGTATTTGTTCCGGAAAGCGCTTTAAAATCATTTGCAGAAATGAGTATGGAAGAGAAAAATCAGTACAGTCACAGAAAGAAAGCCATCAGCCAGCTGGTAGCGTTTCTGCAGAAACATCTTTAATCATGAACAGAATTAAACTCAGCATACCCGATCGGTTTTCGTTCAGCACCAGCATGCAGATCCGGGTTACAGACCTTAACTACGGTAATCATGTGGGCAACGATACCATTCTTTCCATCCTTCAGGAAGCCCGGCAGCAATTCCTGGCATCAAGGGGTTACAGGGAACTGGATATGGAAGGATACGGCCTGATCATGGCCGATGCAGTGGTTGAATACAAGCGAGAAATCAAATACCCCGGCAATATACTGGTGTCGGTGAATGCGCAGGATTTTGACAAAATGGGGTTTGATATTTTTTATAAGATTGAACTGATCAGTTCCGAAGGGCCTGTACTTGCGGTAAAAGCAAAAAGCGGGATGATGTTGTATGACTACGGCACACAGAAAAAAGCTTCCATGACAGAGGTCATTGTTCAAAAACTAAGCTGAGTTCCAGATTCTCCAGCTCTCTTCGGCCTGCAATACCAGCATCTCATATCCATTCTGTACAGTGGCGCCCTGCGCTTTCCCCTTTTGGAGAAAAGCTGTTTCTTCCGGATTATAGATCAGGTCGAACAAATGGTGCCTGCCAGTTATGAAATGATAGGGAATTTCAGGAAATGCCCGGATATCGGGGTACTGACCAACAGGAGAGGTATTGATCAGCAGCGTGTGCTCCATCATTACATGTTCATTAATCTGAGCATAACTGAACTGGGAAATATCCGGCGTTCTGGATACCACCGTATACCCAATACCCATTTCTTCCAGCGCATAAGTAACCGCAGCAGAAGCGCCCCCTGAACCCAGCACCAATGCACGTGTATGATGCGATTGCAGAAATGGTTCGAGGGATTGTCTGAATCCTGTTACATCGGTATTATATCCTCTGAGCTGACCATTCACCATGTGCACACAATTACAGGCCCCCATCTCTTTTACAGCGTCCGTAGCGCTGTGCAGGAATTCGAGTATCTGCTTCTTATAAGGAATGGTGATATTGAAACCGCAGAGACCGGGATGCGCCGCCATGATCGCAGGAAGCTGGTCAATACCGGGTATGGGAAAATTCAGGTATTCGGCATCGGTAATACCCAGCTCCTCAAACTTTTGGGTAAAATATTCTTGAGAAAAGGAATGTGTCAGCGGGTATCCGATCAGGCCAAATGTGCGCATACACTATTTTTTATCGAGGTATAATTCAAAAGTATCTCCTCTTAAACCAATGCGCATGGCCTCCAGCGGAATCACTTCATTGGGCGCAATATTACCGAGGTTCACATTGCAACCGATCAGTTCCAGGAAGTAGAGCTGTTGCGCTTTCTGCGGCGCTTCCCAGATAATTTTCTCCGCAGGGATCTGTGTGAGGATTTCCTGAACCAGGCCTTCCCTTACCTCACCGCTTCCCCTGTAAATACCCACATTACCCGCTTCACGGGCTTCTGCAATTACATAGGAAGAACCGGCTTCCAGTTCTGCGCGCATCTGCTCAATCCATTTATAAGGAGGAATGATATGTGTTGCATCCTTGCTACCCACTTCACTTAATACAGTGGCATACTTCGTTAATTTTTCGATATATCCGCATTTTTCTGCATGCGGGATACTGATGGAACCATCACTTACCTCAATATAGCTGATCCCGAAATTTTTACACACATTGAGATAATCATCAAACTGGTTTCTGATCAGGAATGCTTCAAACAAAGTACCTCCGAAATAAAGGGGAATATTATAAGTCTGATAAACTTCAATTTTTTCTTTCAGATTGGGCGTAACAAACGATGTTCCGAATCCAAGCTTCACAATATCTACATAAGGACCGGCGATGCTCATAAAATCCTTCACCTGGTTAATGCTCAGTCCCTTGTCCATCACCATTGTCAGTCCGGCGCTACGTGGTTGTTTTGTTCTCTCCGGAATCTGTGTCAAATTGAAATTCATCATACCTTTCTGTTTATTCGGAGGCAAAAATACGCTAAAGCCATCAATCTGCACCTTACAACAACCCGGGTGTATTGAAATTAATTGCTAAATTTTCTTCCCTTTCTTATAGCGTGCAATGATATCGACCACCTGGTTATTCTGCAGTATACCCGGATTCAATTCCATAAACTTTTTGAGCAGTTTGGGAGATTTCTCCATTCCATTTTCCAGCCGGAGCAACGCCTCTTTTGATTTACCCATGGCAAACAGGGCCGTACTTGCATAAAAATAAAACAAGGGTTTACCATCGGTAGCTTTTAATGCAGCAACACTTTGCTCCAGCGCTTCTGCAAAGAGTTCGGCCTTGAGTAAACAACGGATCAGCGCTTCCCACCCTGCCGTGTTTTTGGGTTTATGACGAACCACTGTTCCAAAATACTGGATGGCATCCCTGAATTTATTCAGGTGCATCATGCACTCCCCCATAGCCAGGTTGTATTCGGGCACAGAGCGATGAATGCGCATGGCATTTTCCAGTTGCTTCACAGCGCCGGACCACTGTTCTTCCAGCATATAGGTCACGGCAATTTTATAATGCAGTTTACTGTCGTCGGGGTTCAGGTGAACCGCTTTTTTATAGTTGAACCTCGCCTGCGCAAATTTGCCCATGCGGTGATAACAATGTCCGATGGCTTCGTAAATCACATCTTCCGGGCGGGTCAGTTCCAATACCTTTTCCAGCACTTCAATCGCTTCCTTGTATTTTCTCAGCCGCAGGTAGGCGTCGCCCATGTTCCGGTAAGCATAATCAAATTTCTCATCAATGGCTACCGCGTACTGATAGGCGTCAATGGATTTTTCGTATAGTTTAATTCCCTGGTAAGCCGCCGCCAGGTTAAACCAGGCCAGTTCGCTAAAGGGATGTTCTTCAATAATCTGCTGATGGAGCCGGATGCTTTCTTCGTTACGGCCGGTAAAATCGGTCCAGAAACAGATCTTGTACAGGGCTTCCTCATTGGTAGGGTCCGCTTCCAGGATCAGCTTCAGGCAGTCAAAAACCTTGTCGAATTCCTCATAATCATCGTACACATCAGCCAGCTCAAACAAGAGATCCAGGCGCTCATCTCCCTCAAACTGGGTTAAAGCGGCTTCCAACAGTTCCACCGCCCTGGGTTGCAGATCCAGGGCCAGGTAGGCATCGGTCTTCAGGATGTACAGGTTGAGATCGGTACTGTCGAACAGTTCGGCAGTTTCCAGGATATCCAGGGCTTCCTGGTATTTGCGGGTGGCCAGCAGCAAATCGGCCTTTTTGATCATGAGGCTGGCAGAATAAGGAAATTGCGCCAACGCGGTCTCTGCTGCCTCCATGGCTTCGGGGATATCATCCTTTTCGTCATAGTAGTCAATGATCCGTTCAAAGGCATCTTCCTCTAAAAAACTGTGATTTCTGCCGTGTTTAAGGTTCTGGTACTGAATGATCAGCTCCTTCAGCTCTTCACGATCTTCGCGGTAGGGATTATCTCGCATTGGACGTTTGTTATTCTAATTTAGCCCATTAAAGGGAACTTTCTATAAAATTTATCAATTTTTAGGCCATTATTCACGATTGTTAATAAAAATTAAATATTTGGAAAGTGAGGAATATCCTTATCTTCGCAAAGTGAAGAGTATGTTAAAGCATAAGAACCTTTGTCTGGCGATTGCACTTGTATTAAGTGCCAATCTGACTTATGCTGCGCTTTCCTTCACTGGAATTGTTGATGAAAGCACCAGGAACAGTAAGTATTCTCTTCGCAATCTCAGCAAATTCTCCAAAAAAGGACTTTCTCTGAACGCCGTAAAATCGAACCTTCAATACAAAGGACTTCACGTTCCCACCAACGCCAATACCCTTCAGAACAACGAGGTAAACAGCATGTTACACTACGAAAACGGGAACACCACTTATATATACCCCTATAAGTTTAAAGTGAAGGTTCCAAAGTTCAAGACACCTGCTCCTCCCGTTCGCTAATTTTTCACCGCTTTAATTCAGTAGCCTGTATCCACTTGAAGGGATATCAAATTTTGATGCCTGTACGGGATTCAGATTGATCCGGGTAGCGGTATAGGTAATGGTTTGGCCACCGCCTTCCATGGCTTCGTATTCCAGCACAAAACCCGGAATATCTTTGAACTGGTATTCAAACTCCCTGACAGAAGGTGCAATGGTTGTAGCATAGAATACCGTGAACTGGCTGCCATTTTGCAGCTTCAGGACGGCTTTTTTACAATCATAGCCCAGGATATTCCTGGTTTCATTCAGATAAGTAACGGTCATGCCGCTGAATTTGCTGTTTTGGCTTATCCAGTCCTTACCACTCAGTTTGGTCATGAACTTATTGGCGCCCATCTCGCGAAGGATTACCGCATTACCTGTACTCTTATCGTAAATCATGGTTTGCAGAAAGGAGGGACTGACCAGGTCTACCCGGCTGTTGTTTCCCTTGATATAAACCGTTTTGGAACTGGCTTTTAATAATTCCGCGGCCTCCTGATCGGTTTGCCCGGAAACGGCCGCCTGGATACTGTATGTAACCGTGCATTCTGCTACCACACGGGTTTGGGCAAACGCATGCAAACCACCCGTCACCAGCAATACAAGAAACAGTAACTTTTGCATAATTCATCAGTTTACTTCAACAAGAAACCCTTCCGGTTTGGAAGGGTTTAAAGTTAGCCACTATTTTTTATTTGTTTTGTTTTTCAAATCCTGCACTTTTTTCTGACTCTCCATCATCTGCTCGTAGCGATCCTGCCATTTACTCTTGGTTTTAGGCGTTTTCCGCTTCTGCTCAATCTTTGCCAGTATTTTATCGTGATCAATAATATAATTCTGGATCACAAACTGCAACAGCAATGTAATGATATTGGAAACGGTATAGTACCAGGTAAGCGCCGAAGGCAGGCTGTTAAAGATAAACAACAGCATGAACGGGAAGATATAAGGCATGTACTTCAAAGCAGGGTTATCCTGTGTGGGGGTCATGCTCATATTGTAGATGGAAATCACAAAACTGGTGATGACCGCAGTAATGGTAAACAAACTGATATGATCGCCAAATGCAGGGATCGTAAAAGGCAGTGTTGCAATGGAATCATAGGAAGAAAGATCCTTGCTCCACAGAAATGCCTGGCCTCTCAATGCAATATTGGAATTAAAGAAACTATACAGGGCAAAGAAGATCGGGATCTGCAACAATGCAGGAATACAACCACCCAACGGATTAACACCGGCTTCTCTGAACAGTTTCATCTGCTCCATGGCAAAACCCTGCTGATCATCGCCGAATTTCTTTTTCAGGGTATCCAGTTCAGGACGCATCGCTTTCATTTTGGCGCCGCTGAGGTAACTGCTGTAGGTAAGCGGGGCGGTAACCAGGCGAATGAACAGTGTCAGCAGCAATACCACCCAACCATAGTTGGTAACGAATCCTGCAAAGAAATCGAACACTTTCATGATAATGTACTTGTTGATCGGACGAACAAAAGAGTACATGTCTCTACCCAGGTTCACGATCTTATCCATTTCAGGAGCCTGCTTTTTCAGCATTTCATAATCGCTTGGGCCGATATAAAAATGAAAAGGAATACTGATAGCAGCAGCAGCGGGAACCTTCATTTGCAGGTTAGCCGCAGTCGTTGCCAGGTGATGGGTTGTATCTGTTTTGCGCTCCCATTTTACATCACCGCCGGTAAAACTGTTATCGGCAATCAGGGTGCTGTTGAAAAACTGCTGTACCACGCTCAGCCACTGGACCGGCTTTCCGAAAGTATGTTCCGTTTTGGAAGAGATATAATCAAAATCATTCCCTTCAGAGAAACAGATATTGGACACCTGCCTTTCGTAACCGGCCGTACGTTCCATCTGCGTAGTAGCCACATTCCAGTTGAAGTTCAGGGAATTATTGGTCAGCAATTGATCCGCTCCGTTCATCTGCAGCTTCCAGTCGATATTATATTCATTGGGCTTAACGGTAAACTCGTGTACTACCCGCTGTCCATTGGCTCCATCAATAGAGAACTTCACGATCTGTGTGCCCTGCGCACCTTTCTCCACACTGGCCGCAGTAAAGAACAGCGACTCGGAACGGGCGCTCAGACCAGCGCCGGTATTGATATTGTAACTGATGCTGCTCTTATCGGATAACACGACCGGATTACCGGAACCGTCCTTGTATTTTTTCAGTTGAACGCTCTTAATCTGCGCACCCTTATTGGTAAAAGTGGCTTTCATGACCTCATTCTCCAGCACAACCGTTTGCTCCGTACCCACGGCAGCGTCGGTGAAATTACCGGCAGCCGCTTTCCTGACTGCGGTATCTCTTTTTAAGGAGTCGAGTTTGGCTGCAACAGTGTCTTGCAGTTTAACTTTAGCAGCGGCAACTTTCGTCAAAGAATCCTCCTGCTGCTGCTTCAATTTAAGTATGGATGATTGTTGCTGTCCGGTGTACCAGAAATACAAAATAAACAATGCACCAAGCAACACAAACCCAATGACCGAATTCTTGTCCGTCTTCATACTAAATTTTATTGAGCGGCAAAGGTAGTATTTGGAATGAGAACTGGGCGTTTCCTGAACAAAATGGTTAAAATAGGCCAAAATATCGTTCCTTTGACCTTCCAACCAACCACCAACCTCCTTTTAACCGGTTTAAAAGCATAACCGGCAACGGATAACCCGATAAAATCGTTGTTATGGTGGTAAACACATCCCCCTCCCGCAGAACCCGTTTTCTTTGGTGGCTTTCCACCGCAGATGAGCAGTTATTAACCGATTGTACCGTAGACCGGGGCAGGTATGCCATCATTGGAATGCTGGTACTGGGCACCTGGACCTTTGCCACCCTGGCCTGGGCCTATTTTTTCAGTACGGTGGTAGCAAGTGTGTATACGGCCATTTTATTGGGACTGCTGATGGGGTGGATCATCCTGCAGATAGACCGGGCCCTGATCAAAGGCATGAGAAAGGGCAAACAAAAGTTCTTCCCCCTCCTATTCCGTGGATTGCTGGCCGTATCCATCGGGTTGTTTATGGCGCAGCCCGCCCTGGTATTTTTATTTGACAAGGAAATCAACCTGCAGATTTCCCTCGACAATGAGGTTCGGAAAAAGGAAAAAAGAAACAGGCAGGATAGTGTATATGCCGCAGAACGATCCGCGGTGCAGATGCGGAAGCAGGTGGCAGAAACAGAGCTGAAGAATCGCTATGCCGAGGTAAGCAAAGCCCGGGAAGCATTTATCCAGGAAGCAGACGGAACCGGGGGCAGTAAAAAACCGGGGCTGAAAACCATTGCACAGGCCAAACAATCTGCCTACCAGAAACTGGACCAGGACTACCGGCAAAAGGCCGCCGAACTTGCACCGGAAATAGCCCGGGCAGACAGTGCGCTGAAAGCAATGGAAGCACATATACAACAGGAACAGCAATCCTTTGCATCCTTACTGAACAATGGATTCATCACCCGTATTGAGGCGCTGAACCACCTGATAGAAAACAGCAATGCCGTAGCATTCCGGTATTATCTGCTGGTGGCCATTTTGTTGTTGATAGAACTGATGCCCGTACTGGCCAAACTGTTGCTGCCAACAGGAACCTATGAGTTGAAGGTGGAACTGCAGGAGGAAATGGAAGCCATCACCCAACGCACGGCATACGAACAGGATACGGATATGATCCGGCATTTCTTTGCAGAAGCCTCCGCTAAAAGGAAAAGCAGCATACAGGAAGAGATCCTGGAATGGGAGCCTGCAGCAGAAAATCCGTTCAGTACATTATGGGAAAAAGTGAAGCGAAGGTTGCTTACACAGAAGGGTTAAAGCCGGATGGCAGTGCCACCAGGCCCTCTACCTGAAACGGTAGGCAACCCCAACGGATAATATATTCACTTTATAGTTCGTATTGATATATTCAGTCATGTTGCTTCCAAACCGGTAATCTGCAAAAAGATCAAACTTAGAAAAGCTGACCATCGCTCCAACAGCAGGAGATGCAACCACATTTTTAAACTTTGGGGTATTCTGATAAACGGAAACCGATCCGCTTAAACTCTCCTCGGAGGTTTGATTTTTTTTACTCACATTAATCAATCCCATTACCCCTGCATTCAATGAAACGCGGGCCCGGGCCAAAGGGTTCAATGTATATTTTACAGACAATCCGGCGCCTGCAAATGTATTTTTAAAATCATATTTAATTCCATTGCTGATTGCGGATTTTTTTGTTCCGGTTGTATTGTAAAACAATAAAGCGCCTTCCACCATAAAGCTTAACTTGGCATAAGGGCTTGAAGATTTTATCAGGTACCCGAATTTAATAAGGGGTGAAGTGACGCTCTTGATTTCAGAATCCTTATTCAGTAATGTACCGGATCCTGTTACGGTAGTTGAGAAAGCAGCAACACCCAGGCCAACAAAAAAGGTTCCCCCGCTTTTTGCAGGACTTTTGGGTTTTACATTATTCAGCTTACTGAAAACATTGGTTAATTCATAGACATTATATCCTGTTCTGTTAAGCTGTTCTGAGATATCCCCCATTTCCTTCTCTGCAATGTTAAGATTCCAGAGTTGTTTTTTATATTCCAGGTTCTCTGTTACAGAGGAAGTACCATAGCGAGGATCATTTTTATCCTTTTCGCCATTGAATTTTTTAATACCCTTGCTGTATATCAGCTCAACAGGTTGATTATCCCTGATATAATAGAAATACGACCTTTCACTATTCATATAGTGTGCCAGGGAAATCTTACCCTGCACCAGTATATTTAACCAGGCCGTTATGCTTTCTGTTTTATTTTCGTTGGATGGAACCTCATCATATTCGTTTACCGGCGTAAGGTGTTTTTCTATCGTATACCGCTTATACAACAGATTTTCTCCATCTACACCAAAAGCCTGTAAATCGGCTACTTCATATTTTTTTTCACTGGTAGACTTAAATGTGATTTTCTCAGGATTCCTGCCCCATTCATTCACAACGATATCACCTCTCAGGGTATCACCGGTATTGGCCACCACCCAACCCTTTTGAATCTGTTTCTGGCCAAAAACTGTTGATGAACCCAGCAGGAAAAATAAGCTGCTAATTAATTTTATTCTTTTCATAAGCACATTTTTAAATGGAATTACCAAAAGCGCATAAAAGGGGCGCCAAAAGTAGCAGGATATTAATTATATAATCACCGATTTTTATGTAGTAATAATACTACATAAAATTAACTCACCGACAAAGAACGCCTTAAACAGTTCAAACAGGTCGAACTCATGAACCCAGAAGATAAAAACCTCATCAAAACTTTTATCGACGCATTCCTCACCAAACGACAAGTACAACAACTCGCACAATAAAAGTGGTATTGACGAGAAGGTATCATTTATTAAATTTGATATTTATTTTATTTTATCCCCAATAGTTTCTAATTTTGCTGATATTATTGAATAATTATAGCTAAAAATCCCTTTTCAGATATGAACACAGGCAAAATTATCGCAGAACTACGGGAGAAAAAACAATGGTCACAGGCTGACCTAGCTACCCATAGCAGCGTATCTAGGGTTATGATCGGCAAGTATGAACGTAAGGAAGCCGTACCCTCCATTGATGCCGCCAAGAAGATTGCCGATGCACTCGAAGTATCGCTGGATAATCTGGTAGGCGAAGGTGTCTATAAAAGCTTTGATAAAAAAACGCTACAACGATTTAACGATCTGCAACTACTCGAAGAGGATAAGAAAAAAACACTCTTCGATCTCATTGATACTTATGTTCGAGATGCCAAAACAAGAAAAGCTTACGCTCATTAATTTATAAATTTGAACGCTATGACATCCACCACTTTTATAACAGACCAAAAGGGCAACAAAATATCCGCTATACTTCCTATCAAAGCTTACAAGCAACTGCTTGAAGAACTTGAAGAACTCGCCGATATCAAGGCTTATGATGCCGCTAAAAAAAAGAAACAGGTTTTTGTAGACGCTGCCACCGCCTTTAAGCAGATAGATGCCAAAAGAAAAAAGAATGTATAAACTGAGGATTGAAAAATCTGTACAAAAAGCTTTGGAGAAAATTGATGAACCCTATTACTCCAAAATAAAAACCGCCATCCTCAGCCTCGCTGACAACCCACGCCCACAGGGTTACAAAAAACTAAAAGGAAGGGATGGTTTCCGCATAAGGGTTGCTCATTACCGCATTATCTACGATATATTCGATAACATACTCTCCGTTGATGTTATCGAGCTCGGGCATAGAAAAGATATTTACGAATAAAAATTTTCAGTAAGGGGCAGGGCACAAAAAAACCACCCCGCTGGGGGTGGTTGCTAAACTCATATTTGCATTTATTTGAATAATACTTTGGACATTTTATATACAATCCAAAACAATAATAATCCGAAAAGAATGTCAAACACCCTTATAAACACCGTTTCATTAGCACCCCTGGGTGATATTGATTCGTGTATGTAATATGGCAATATGTTGAATGTACTGCTACCAAATAACACCAATGAATAAAAAACCAGTGTGATAACAGATGCAATAATTACAGGAAGCGTCTTTTCTCATAATATTTTAGTTCATTTATCGGGTACTATTTGTCCATTTACAACTTTATACGTGCCTTGTGGGAGAGTTGAAATTTGTCTCCAGAATGAAAAGATAGAATGCGCCTGGTTTGCAAAAAACTCAAAGGACGTGATGCCTATCGCATACGCATCGGCGATTACAGAGCTATCTATGAGATACAGGATAACAAACTAATCGTTACCGTTATTACCATCGGACATCGCAAAGATCTAAATACTACCGCAATATAAAAGCCACCCCGTTTTGGGATGGCTATATTAAATATTGTTTTTATGTTAGCCTTGCCAGCAACTTATACAAAGTGGTAGACCAGAGAGGCTTATTCGTTTTAACTCTTTTGAAGAGAATTCAAAATTACACTGCGAATCATATTCATAGAGATACCATAATGACAAATCTCTTTTCCTCACACCTAATGTTTTTAAGGCGTTAAGATTATGTTCCAACTTAGTTAATATATGTTCAACAGCATTTTGAAAAAAAGAATCTTCATCTGATATTTTATACTCCCAAAACCCTTTTAAATTTTGTTTACTTGATATTTCAAACAATGTATTTAACCTCGAAAAGTTTTTAATGTCTGTATCAATTCTCAAAATATATAATGTCATTGCTTTAGTTTTTAAAATATTTAGTAGCATCCAACCCTGTGGAAAAAGTTTTTCCCTTATATGGACCTGTTCCTTTCAAGATAACCATTCCATTTTCAACAGCAATGTCTGGATTTCTGCCTACAATTTTTTCAAACCCTGTTCCCGCATCTTTAAGAATGCTTGGCTTGATAGTTTGATGGAATAAACTACGACTTACCGATATTTTTCCAAAGTGCAATAATGGAATACCTGCAAAAAGCAACCCTTGCCCTCCTTGGCTATAGTTACCTTCGCCAAAATCCTTTCCAATAAAAGCCGCATTTACTCCTGGCATCCATCCAAACATCAAGTCTTGAGCATCGTTTATTTTCTTTGCATTATCCAACGTTAATTGAACAGCTGCTTTTGCTTCGTCTGATTCTCTGCTCTCATCGTCGTTCTTAGGAACACTGCCGTTACCGAAAGTAAAAAAATTGGTGAAAATTTCTTTCAGTCTTGCACCAATACTTGGTTTAGGGTCATCTTTTTGTCCTTTGTCACCTCCTCCAGATTGTCCTCTAATTTGTTCAAATGCAGCAGCAGCGTCTTCTCCATCGAATCTCACACCACCATCAAAAGTAGTAATTGACATTCCATCAGGGTCTATAAACCTTATCGGATTGTTCATGGCATAATTATACGGACTCCATTTTCTGTACTGCTCACTAAGTGGGTCAATACCGCCCCACCGTCCTATCTGCGGATCTTGCATCCTTGCACCATAATCATACAACTCCAACCCACTACCATCACTAAACTCCTTCTCCTGTTTCTCTTTACCGTTGTACTTGTAACGGTTTTCTAATTTACCCGCCGCCTTTGATGATATCCCCGCCATTGTTAACCCGAACGGATAGTAACTACCGTACCTTTTCAGCCATGTCGCAACTTTTTTGGGAACTCCATTTTGGCCAATCAAAGAACTCTTCTACTCCCTAAAAATAATCGTTTTATTGTTCAATTGAAAAGAAAAAAGGCATTTCAACCTTCTGGATGATAGCAGCATAAAAAAGATAACGATCACCCTTTAGGGGTAGTTTGCTATTAATTCATCTTACTTACGAACCAAGCATCGGCTGCCAAAAGTTTAACTGTGTTAGCATTCAAAATACTACCATTTTTTATAATAGCTAGTTCTGCAGCCTTGAACCATTCAATCGGAATATTTTTAATTGGCTTTGGGGGTATAAATTTGAAGTCATGTTTTATATCCCCTGCAGTGTTGAATACGCTATGAACCGTTGAGATATATTCAGCTAACATGTTTCCATCTATACTATTCTCCACATTCTGAATTAACATAGGTTGCTCAACAAATCTTTTTTCTGACAGCCTAACTGCGTGTAAAAACCTCATTACACTGTTTGTATTAAAAGCATCCCACCACGCATCCCTTACGCCTTCGAGCTTATCGGCTTCGTCAAATAGAGACTTCTTTTCTTCATCAGTTATAAAAAAGCCAATTCGTTTATAACTTTCTTTAGGAATATCCCCCCACACTGCGCCCCAACGCGTACTCTTAGATAAATAATATGAGCCAGTAAAACTCGAATCATAGAATCTGGAAATAGTTAGTCCTAGTGTTAAGAAAAGCCCCTCTGATACTTGCTTTATAAATAGTCCATCAGAGCCAAAGAATCCATCTTCAAATTTCTTATAACCTAAGCCTATTAAATCCTGTCCTACTATATTCAATAGCTTCTTCTTATTCAATTTCATTCTAACTTGTTTTTTTAGGCCCTATATATGAAGGGGAGCCAGGTTGATATTTTGGGTCTTTGGAGTCATAGAGTATTTTTTCTGTCTTATGTCCATTTTTCTCCATTAGCTCTGCACGTTTGTCAGCAGAGGCCCTACCTGTTTTTGTATCAGGCTTGATTATTACCGAAGTTCCGTCAGGACGCACTGCATCTTTCCTCACAACAGTACCATCCTTTAACTGCATTGTAACTTCTGGTTCAGCGCCTTCTTGTTTCAATTTTGCCTGCTCTTGCCTATGTGCCTCTTGTCCTGTTTTTGCTGATTCTCTAGTCTTTTGATTATTGCTTCCCCTCGCAGTTTCTTCTTTATTCTCTGCTTGCGCGTTCACAGATTTGACTTCCTGAAAAGTTTTTAAATCCATAATCGTCTTAACCACAGAAGTGCCATCACGAAGAAACGTTGGCGTCATGGTTACAGGGGCTACAGTACTTTGGTTTGTTGACCACTCAACGATTTTAGCAAGGATTCCGATTGCTCTATATGCTCCCCAAATAGGATTTTTACCATCTGGGTCGTTGAGCAAAGGCGGGTTATTAAATCCAAAATGATACGGTGTCCAACTTTCCTGACCATCTTCCAACTCAGGGTCTACCTGCATGAACCTTCCTATCTGTTGGTCATAAGTTCGGGCATTAAAATCATACATTTCCAATCCCGATCCATCAGAGAATTCCTTGTTTTCTAACTTATTCCCATTAAACTTATACCTATTCTCCAACTTCCCTGCCGCCTTAGAACTAATCCCCGCCATTGTTAACCCAAACGGATAATAATGCGTCTCTTCCATCAAAGGACCTCTTACATGGCTTACCTGTA
>JAECQP010000032.1 GCA_015999745.1 Sphingobacteriia bacterium
ATCTGTTAACTCAAAGGAAGTAAGTTGATACTTTCTAACACCTTCATCTATAAATTCAGCATATCGAAATTCATTGGGGAGACCATAAAGACTATTATTTACAAAGAATTTTACTTGACTGTAAATTATTGGTAAATTATTTAAAGCTAATATTATTCTGAGAATGCAGGTCATATCTAATCGAACATACTTGTAATGATTTTTTTGCTCTCTTAAAGTAATCTTTGTAGGTTCATCTCTAATTGTAACAATTGAACTTCCTGCAAAAGTTCCATATGGTGTACTTCTTGTAGAACATCTAATCCAATATTTAGATAAAGTGAGATCCATTTTATTACTGCTTTTACCAATAATTCTCTCTTTCTCTAGCTCACTAAATAAAGTTTTTGAGGAAAGATAGATGCCTTCTTGGAATAAAATATTATCATCATCAGGAGTTTTAAAAGCACTTTTTAAATTATTTAATGGAGTTCTTAAAAGGACGAAAGAAAAGTTGTTTAGCATAATCTCATTTTAGTCGTTCAGCATAATACAGTAATCCCAATTGAAATCCTCAGTAAGTAAGCTTAATAAAATCAAGCCGATTCCAGCAGAACCTTCAAGCAATCCATAATTTGGAGTATATGATTTTTGAATAGAGTTATAACTCTTATATACAGGGATTTGATTATTTAACTCAGCATCTGAAAGTGTTACTTCTAACCATTTGTTTCTACTTTCAAGAAAACGATTATCCTTTGTGTAATGCCACATTCGATTATAAATGTGAGAAATACCAGCACTTCCATGACACAAACCTGCATCATTTAATAGCGTATTTTTGAAATCTTGGCGACTTGTGGAATGAAATAATATTTTCAATGCTTGATCTCTAATATTTGTGTCGTTCAATGTTTTACCAACTTGAAAGAGAATATATGCAATTCCTAAATCACCATAACACCATGCAAGTCTACTCATCCCGTCTTTTTTTTTGTTGAACTCTGCCATGTTTGGGAAATAACATTGAGAATGATCATCATTAATATTATTTAATAAAAAATTAGTTAGTATATATGCATTTTTTTTTGCCTGTTCTGGAAATATGTTCTTTTTATAACACTGAATGCAATATTTAATAATACTAGGTATTCCATGAGATAAACCGAAATTTGAAAGCTCAGGATGTATCGATTTTTTTTGGAAATCGAAATAAGGGACTGTACATTTAAAAGAACTTTTTGATATTAATTGATCTAAAATAATAAAATAATCTTTGTAAAAAGACATCAATGATTTCCTTTTTGAATCCACTAGATAGTATGCTATTCCTAATGACCCATGGAGAAAATCATAATTACCTAATTCAAGAAGTTTGATACTGTACGATGCTAAACTTTTTTCATCAGAATTTAAAATTTTTAAGTCTTCTTTACTTATAAGTTTATGCTTAAAGAGACATTCAAAAAACCAATTTATCGAGGCTTTATAGAGCATTGAATTTGGTAAAAAAGATTTTTCCGCTAGTTTTTTTATCCTTTCTTCAAACTTAGATGAATCTTCATTTCCCCCATTGAATTTTTGGTATAATACCTCAAATAAAAGTATTCCAGTTTCTCCTGAAGCTATAGATGTTAAATCAGTAGAATGAGAAGCAAGCTCACTTGATATTTTGCTAAGAATTGAAATAATTCTTTCTTTCATTTTAAATTTCTATTTGCTATGATTTTTTAATTTAAAATTATTTTAAATGCAAATTCAAGTAGTTCGTCTTTACCTTTTTGAATTCCTTTGATGGTAGGATTAATAACATAATCAATTTTAACACCCCTCCCTTGAGTAGGCGTGAAATCTGGATAATAAACTCCTAATCCAGAAATTGCAGTATTTATGTCTCCAGGAAGAACCAATGATGAAATATCACCATCTGCTCCAGCTGTTTGGCTGCCAATAACAATTGTATTTTTTCTACTTTGTAATGCCATTGTTGTGAATTCTGCTTGACTTTGTGTTATTGAATTAACCAACAAAACAACATCTCCTTCAAATTGATTTACAGACAGGCCTCCATTTTTTAGGATACTCTTTACTTTTATCAAACCTGGCAACATCAAATCGGGTCCAGTAAGTAAAGCAAATGGAGTTTTATTCTTTTTTAAAAATAGACCATAAGTATATGGCATAAAAGTAGATGGATAACATCTCAAATCAAAAATGATGCCCTTCGCCATTTTAAATGAGGTTTGTATACTTATCAAATCCATTTCATTAAGTCGTGAAGTATTTATATACCCAATACCATTTTCAAATAAAAAATAACCTCTATTCTCATTTTTATTTTTAAAGTCTGACATTTGGTTTACTGTTGCAATTGGCAAATTACGAACAGTGACTATTCTAGAAACTTCATTCCTTCTTAATTTTAAAATTGATTCATTTAGGTTAGACCTTGTTAGAAATCCTCTTGATGATGCAAGTTCTCTTAAAATAGCTTCATAATTAGATCCTGAAGTATACGGAATAAATCTCTTAACAAGGCTATCGGTATTAACCTTATTTATATTTTCAATAATATCTCCAATTTTAATACTAGTATTTGAGTTTGAAGAATCAAGATAACCGTTTACTATTAATTTTCCTTCAACAAAAGAAGTTTGAAAAGGCAAAACAAATAACCCTTTTAAAGAATCAAGATTCTTATTATTCCAAATTGAAGCATGTGAATCATTAATTTTGGAAATCAAATTCAGGCAAGATAAAGTGTAAGAATTTTTATCACTAGCATTTAAAAAAATTGGAATAAATTCGTTTAATTGGCTATTCCAATCTTTTATACTAAGATTACGATATGGATAAAAATAATTAATCATATTCCAATATCTAAACAATGAAAGCAATCGAACACTTGGATCTGGCGAATTCTTTTTATAAATTAATTCGTTTTTAAACACAGGATTTCCAGCACTACCAAGTTCTATATATTTTCTATCCAAATTAGTTTGATAATTATCTTTTATTTCTTTAAGTTTATTGATTAAAGATTTGCTTAAATTACCTTCTGTAAATAAGTTACTGTAATTAGGTTGTAGTAATGTTTTTGAACTATCATTTATAGCCCTTGTATTTACACTAATATTAACCTTTCCCAACTTATCTGTCATTCGCTCTAACATATTTGAAACTTCTGTATTATTGCTACAATAAGTAAATTCTGACAAGGCGTTTAACAATTCAAAATCCCAGTTGTAGTTAATTGAATTAATATTTGAATGATAGTATTTTAGAAACCCCCATACTTTACAAATATTTGCAAGTTGATTTATTTGAGTTTGATTTAGAATTACATTTTGGGAGTAGATTGAATCAAATGAATTTATTTTTTTCTTTCTTAAATTGGTTTTTAAAGTGCCATAATCTTTTCCATCAATTTGCATAGTAAAATCATCAAACCAAACTTTTCCTTTTCCTGACAACAATCCACCAAAATAGATACTTTCACTATTTTCTGAATCATAAGGTACCGTAATTGAAACTTTATGCCAATCAGATGTACCGATAACTCCCTTATCATTCATATTATCAAATGAAATTATACTCCCATTAGTTCCTTCAACTCTAATCCAAATACCGCCATAGCCTTCTGACACATTTTGAGTTTTTATATAAGCGGATAATTTTATTGTTTTTCCGTAGAGAACAGCAGGTACTGTGTTAGTGAAAAATTCAAAACAGTTAGGTAAGGAATCAATTTTTGAAATGCATATTGAGTAATTACCTGTTTTTTTATTTGTTGAATCCAAGAAATTAGAATAGACTTTATTTGCTGCATTTGTATAAAGTGTCCATTTTAAAGGTTTTCCCGAATTAATTAATTCAAACCCTAAATTATTTTCATCAGAATAGGATTCATTAGTTGTGCATTTACAGAAAAAAAAGAGAAGAAAACAAAAAGAAAAAACAAAATGCAAACGAATAAGATTCATACTAAAAATGATATTAAATTAATTCATCGATAAAACGGATGTTGATTTGACTTATTCTAAATATACAAAATCATTGAATGAATACAAATTATGTATTCATTCAATGATAATAATACTTTAATCAAATATAATTACTCTCTTTACCCTAGCGTTTCAGGCTCAGGACTAAACCTCACGTGTAAAAGTATTACAATTAACACTACCTGTTAATGTAGGTAAAGTAGGTAAAAATACTGGGCCTGGTCCGCACGCTTGTGTTACGCAAGCCCCCATGGTGCATTCAGCCCAGGTATCACACATCCAATTACTAACGCCTCCATTAACGCTTTTCAACTCTTCATTTGATAAGTCTACAACCTTTTCTTTTAAAAATTGAAGTTTCTTTGATTCCAATTTTATCTTTTTCATTTACTAAGTTTTTATGCCATTCTTTTTTGAATAGCGGTTAATAAAATTTGATCCTACAGCTTTAAGCATCAGCAGGCTAATTGGCCGCCCAATCACTTGTTGATCAGCAAGTGAAGTACCATTGAGCTATTCTTTTGGGTACTAAGCAAAAGAATGAGTTAACTTCTTTCGAGTTAGAAAGAAAGTTTTTATATCTTTTTGATTTTAGTTCATAGGTAAATTCATGCCCAGAACTTAAAATGGAAGGTGTATTTTTTAACCTCCTCCCATATTTCGAAGCACCCTAAATTATAGTAACGAGGCGGTTAAAAAACAAAAGTCCTATCATATTCTGAATCATAAAACTTTATCCGTCTTAAGCGTTCCGGATATCGTTCGCTACTTTGAATTCCAGTAAGTAAAATATCCTGATCACATAGTATTCCAAGGCTTCTGTTTTTGGGTCTAGATTCGATTCGTGTAAATTGAAGGTTTTCTTTGGCGCGAACAACAAAATATGCTTTGTCTTGCTTTATGTTATATAGCCTGGCAAAATCAACGTAAGCCTTATCCATGATGTAATAGCTACCTTTTTGAACAGGGATTATATCCATCACATTAACATCATGAACATTACCTTCTGAGATAAAAATAAATTCAGGAATTGATGTTTTCAAATCAAGCAATGTATGAATTTTTATTGCGGCTTTTGTTGAACGAAACGGAGCCCACATAAAAACTTCTAAACAAAGATCTACTGTTGTTGAATCTAAAGCAAATACACCTCCTTTTAGTTTAATCTCTAATTGGTTATCACTTTCATACAACGATTTAGCTTGTTCGATTAATTTGATTCCGAAATCTTGAAAAATATGCCAATCTCTTTTTTCATTTGCCTTTGATAAAGTTGATTTATTTACAACCTTACCAATTCCTAAATGATAGACTTTATCGGCATTTAGTTTCAAACATAACATAGTGTCACTCATGCTCTCTCTATGTGTTAATTGACCAAAAGCCAAACAAAGAAATTGTTTCCAACAGGTGAATTCTTTCAATTTATGGTTCCCATTATATCTCTTAACACAAACCTTAAAAATATCCTGAGAAGCAAAATCCATGATTTGAGTAAACGCCATACGTCCTTTGTTCATTATCCATCGTTTCCGCAAAGGACGACAAAGAACCAATTTCAAATCAAAGCCAACCTAAATTCGGCTAAAAAAAATGACCCATCAAGTGTTTCAAAGAACTTTTATTATAAACAACGCAACGCTAGTGTTCATAACTTATTATTTTACTACTCAATTGTAAAGTAGTGGTTAAAAAAATGTTTCCGCAGCTTAAAGCATCAGTAGATTATTGGCTCGCTCAACCACCGATTCGTCAATAGGTGTAGTACCGTTGAGCTATTCTTCCGAGTACTAATCGAAAGAAATTATTTTAGATTTTTTGTCAATGCTTCCATCAGAGCCTTATTCCCATCAGTGCCTTCATAACGCGTTAAAACTGTCCCATCTTTCCCAATAAGTATTTTAGTAGGAATTGGTTGAACAGCATACAGCTTTCCCAAATCATTGTCTGTTCCTACCCCTTTTAAAATATGAATCCAATCACCCGTTTTATCATCCTGAATAGCTTTCTTCCAGGCCAACTTTCTATCGTCATCATCAGCAATACTAATAATCTGAAGACCTTTTGATTTAAATTTTGTATTTAGTTCAACTAAAAATGGAGATTCTGCTCTACAAGGTTTACACCAGGTGGCCCAAAAATCTAACAAGACGTAGCTTTTTCCTTTGAATTGTTCAAGAGAAATTATATTCCCATTTTGATCAGCAGCAACAAAACTCTTTGCTTTGGCCCCTGGTCCTCCTCCTTCAATTGCCCGAATACCTTCAGCTATTTTTTGGCCATAGTAACTTGTTTGGAGCTCATTAGAATATGAATTGAATATTCGCTTTACAGAATCTAATGGAAGTCTGTGCAGAAGAATTTGTAGATAATAAACACTGAAATAAGATTTGGTATTCTTTTTAGTAAAATCCATATGCTTTCGATTCAATTCACGATAATAAGGATCTAATTGAATACGGATATTTTTTGCACTGTCTTTTAAATATTTATTGGCTGGATTCAATCTACATGTCAAGTCAAGATAATAGATTCGTCGATCTAAAGAATCTACCAGTGTTTTATATTTATAAGAATTATCGATCGAATCAATTTGTCGTTGCGTTTCAGAACCTTTCAGTTGCAGTTGTTTGAATCTGTCTTTTTCTACTATAAGCTGCATTATTCCCGGTTCAATGAAAATTGTATGAAAATTAATATCATTCGTATTGTTAAAGTTGATTTCTCCATAGATATCTGCATTTATAGGGTGAGAAATATAACCCTTAAACTTAAAGTGTCCATCTTTAATCCTAGCACTATCCTTTACATATGTACCTTTGTAGTCAATATAATCCAACTTTACATAGCCAGCAGACTGATGTTTCATTTCACCATTAATTATAAAGGGCTGTTTTTTAAATTGAGCTTTACCTTTTATTGAAAAAACGAATAAAAGCAGCAAAGTAAATATTTTCATTGGAACCGTTTTACTAACTAAGCATACTGGATTATAGCAATAATCCAGTATGCCAGGATTTAATATTATTGTAACTGTTCGAAAGATCCACCCGCATTAAAGCAGATTTTTTGATCTCCCCATGCACCTTTTTCACAACTAGTACAAACAGAATCGCAATCATTATTGGATGAACAGGCTACTGCACATTTATTTGTACCATCACCGCATTTAAATGCTTTAATATTTTTTCTTGTTAAAATTGTACCAAGATTTGAGAATTTCTTTCCCATGTTTTTAATTTATTTATAAATAATTCTTTACTCATCTACTCGTTTGTAGTGTTCGGGTATTGTTTTCATTTGTCAAGTTTATTAAACCATTTTTTAGCCGAAGGTCTGCGGTGCGGACAACCTGGCCAGCAACAAGGTTGCCGTTTCCCTTCTATAAGTTCTTCCCTCATTCGGTGAATATGTTCCGCTCTTGTTTCCGTTTTTTTGACAATGGTAACCCAACAAATCCATTCATTGCGTTGAATGGGCGTAAGTTTGTTCCAACGCTCAAGAATATCAGCATCAGTGTTCAATGCCTTTTTCATATCGTCTGGCACTTTGTGCAAAACGCCTTCGGCTATTAATTTCTTCCCCATATTCTCTTCGTTTATTATTTCAGTCGTTCCAAAACGTCTTTTCGTTTCACGTTGCTTCTACACAATTTTGGGTAGACGATGTAGAAGTGCCCAAAATCATGCGAGATACCTACTTATAAAATTGCGCAGGTCAGCCTGTTGGGGTCATCCGGCCTCATTACCTACACACGCTCGCGCCATCTCAGTCCCACCAATGGGATAAGTCAATGCCATATCCGTTGATGATCGGCATTGCAGTTTCTGGGAGTAACTTTTGGGGCGTGTTGATACATGCAACAAATACACATTATAAAAAAAATTACTGAAATGACCTAATACAGTTATCAGAAATTAAAAAAGGCCGCATGAAATTCATGCGGCCTTTTTGTATAATGTATCCGGAATGTCCGGGATTATTCTGCGGATGGCTTAACCAGGCCCAGTTTTGCTTCCAGGCTCAGGGTAGCATGCGGCACTGCGCGAAGGCGGGCCTTATCGATTAATTTACCGGTTACCCGACAAATACCATAGGTCTTGTTTTCAATGCGCATCAGGGCCTTTTCCAGGTGATCGATATAGGTGATCTGGCGGCTGGCCATCTGGCTCAATTGTTCTTTTTCCATGCTCATGGTACCATCTTCCATGGTCATGTAGCGGGAATCATCATTGTCTCCACCCATTTCATCCTTACGGGTGATCAATCCCTGCAGGTAGGCCAGCTCTTTTTTAGCGGCTTCCAGCTTTTTATTAATCAGATCGCGGAATTCGGCAAGATCAGCATCATTGTATTTTACCAACGGACCCTGTGGCTTTGCGGCTTCTACCCTTTTTTCCAATGGCGTATAACCCGGATTGTACGGGACACTGGTTTTAACATTGATCTTAGGCACTTTCACATCTTTTATCGGACCAGGGTCTTTCTTTACAGGCTTCACGGGCGGGGCGGGGGGGGCTTTTACTGCGGGTTTTAATGGAACAGGCGGTGGCGTTGGCTTTGCAGGGGCTGCGGCAACCGGTTTGGCTACAGGCTTCGCAACTGCTTTGGCAGGAGCAGCCGGTTTGGCTGCAGGCTTGCCTACTGGTTTAGCTGCCGGTTTGGCAACCGGTTTAACCACTGCTTTGGCTACTGGCTTAGCTGCAGGCTTTGGAGCCGGCTTGGCTGGAGCGGTTTTCTTAGCAGCCGGTTTGGCTACTGGTTTGGCTATTGCTTTGGCAGGAGCGGCTTTTTTAGGAGCAACTTTAGCCGGTACCCCTTTTTTAGGAGCCGGTTTTGCGGGTGCAGTTTTTTTGGCAGCCGGTTTGGCTGCTACTTTTTTAGCCGGAGCAGCCTTTTTAGGGGCTGGTTTAATTGCTTTTTTGGCTGGTGCCGCCTTTTTAGGGGCTGGTTTCTTCGTAGCCATAGGGTTTATCCTTTTTTGTTTACTACCACTTTCATTGCAATGTCATTGACTTCTATATCGGTTCCATCAGTTATTTCAGGTACCCAATCAATTCCATCTGCCAGAATTTCGCGGCAAATATAGTCGTTAAATTTAATAATAGAGTGCTGGATTGCTTCAGCAGCCTGCACCTGTACGAATATACGGTCTGTAAGCTCAAAACCGCTCTCTTTTCTGATATTTTGTACACGGTTTACAAACTCCCGTGCATCCCCTTCCTGTTTCAGCTCCTCAGAAATGGTAATATCCAGCGCCACGGTCAGGGGGCCCTTGCTGGCAACACTCCATCCGGGGATATCTTCCGCTACAATTTCTACATCAGCCAGGTCAATTTCGAAGCTGCCTGCGTTCAGGTTCAGCATTATATGACCATTTTGTTCGATGGCGCTGATCTGCTGCTGGTCAAATGCGCCGATGGCTGCAGCGGCCTCCTTCATGGAAGCCCCCAGCTTGGCGCCCAGGGTCTTAAAATTGGCTTTGATCTTTTTGTGGATCACCCCTGCTGTTTCGGTGATGTATTCCAGTTCCTTCACGTTTACCTCGGCCATGATCAGTTCTTCCATTTTCTCCAACTGCACTTTCATCTGCGGATTCAGCACAGGGATCATCACTTTCTGCAATGGCTGGCGCACTTTAATATTCACTTTCTTACGCAGTGACAATACCAGGGAACAGGTTTCCTGTGCCAGCTGCATTCTTTCTTCCAGCATCGGATCCATGGCTGCTGCATCGTATACCGGGAAGCCTATATGGTGAACCGATGCCGCATCAAAACGTTTGGTCACCGCATTCAGGTTGGCAAAAACGGCATCACTGAAGAAGGGCGATATAGGCGCAATCAGGCGAACAATGGTTTCCAGGCACTCATACAGTGTTTGATAGGCGCTGATCTTGTCTGTTTCATATTCTCCTTTCCAGAACCTTCTTCTGCACAAACGAACATACCAGTTACTGAGCTGTGCATCCACAAACTCTTCCACCGCACGTCCTGCCATGGTTGGCTCGTAATCATCCATGCTTTCTGTTACTTTTTTCACCAATGTGTTCAGGGAAGAAAGGATCCAGCGGTCAATCTCGGGCCTTTGTTCCAGCGGTAGACGGGCTTCCTTAAAAGCAAATCCGTCTACGTTGGCATAGAGTCCGAAAAACTGGTAGGTATTGTATAAGGTTCCAAAGAATTTACGCTGTACTTCCTGGATACCTGCCAGATCAAATTTCAGGTTATCCCAGGGAGAGGCATTGGTGATGAGGTACCACCTGGTGGCGTCTGCACCATATTTTTCAATGGTTTCGAAGGGGTTCACCACATTGCCCAGCCGCTTGCTCATTTTATTTCCGTTCTTGTCGAGCACCAGCCCGTTGCTCACTACTGCTTTATAGGCTACACTGTCGAACAGCATTACGCCCAATGCATGTAATGTATAGAACCATCCCCTGGTCTGGTCGACTCCCTCGCAAATAAAGTCTGCGGGGAATGCAGCGCCCTTATCGATCAGGTCTTTGTTCTCGAACGGATAATGCCACTGTGCATACGGCATGGCGCCGCTGTCGAACCACACATCAATCAGATCGGGTACGCGCTTCATGGGTTTACCCGAAGCGCTGACCAGTATAATATCATCCACATAAGGCTTGTGTAAATCCAGGATACCTTCGTGCAGGTAATTTTTATTTACATCACCGCCCAGTACGGCGCCGGCCTTGCGGATTCCCTCATTCAGTTCTGCAATGGAACCAATACATACTTCTTCACTACCATCTTCGGTTCTCCAAACAGGAAGCGGGGTACCCCAGTAACGGCTGCGGCTCAGGTTCCAGTCTACCATATTCTCCAGCCAGTTGCCAAAACGGCCTTCCCCGGTGGACCTGGGTTTCCAGTTAATAGTCTTGTTCAGTTCCACCATGCGATCCTTTACTGCGGTGGTTTTGATGAACCATGCATCCAGCGGATAATAGAGAATGGGTTTGTCCGTTCTCCAGCAATGCGGGTAACTGTGTTCGTACTTCTCCACTTTAAAGGCCCTGTTCTCTTTCTTCAGTTTTACGCAGATATCTACGTTTACATCCTGGTAATCTGTTTCATCCTTGTAGTTCTTTACATAACGGTTGCTGAATTCACCCAGGCCGTCTACAAACTTACCCTGACGGTCTACCATGGTCAGTATACCTATATTGTATTTCTTTCCTACCTTATAGTCATCCGCACCAAATGCAGGTGCAGTATGAACAATCCCGGTACCATCTTCCGTGGTAACAAAATCGCCGGAGATGATGCGGAATGGTTTTGCATCTGGTGTAATATCCAGTATGGCTTTTAAACTATTGGATTCGTAAGGCAGTAGTTGTTCGTATTCGGCGCCTTCTATCTTCGTTCCCCTGAACGTTGTAAGTATACTCCAGGGAAGCAGCTTCGATTTTTCATTGTATCCTTCAAAGTCGCCGTTTTCTCCTTCGGGTTTAAAATATTTGCCCAGCAACGATTGGGCAAGTACCACATGAACCGGCAGGTGTGTATAGGGGTTGAAGGTTTTCACCAGCGCATAGTCAATGTTCGGACCAACGGTCAGACCCAGGTTGGAAGGCAGTGTCCATGGCGTGGTGGTCCATGCCATAAAGAATACTTCCTCCGATTTTGCCGCATCAAACAAAAACTGCGACTTTTCGTTCTTCACCGCCTTAAACATCGCCACCGCCGAGGTATCTTTTACATCTTTATAGGTTCCCGGCTGGTTCAGCTCGTGTGAGCTCAGCCCGGTTCCGGCAGCAGGTGAATAGGGCTGTATGCTTACACTTTCGTAGAGGAACCCCTTCTTATAGAGTTCGCTCAGGATCCACCAAAGTGTTTCAATATAGTCATTCTCAAAAGTTACATAGGGATGATCGAGATCTACCCAGTAACCCATTTTCCGGGTAATGGTATCCCACTCCTTCTTATACCTCAATACCGCTTCGCGGCACTTCTTATTATATTCTTCAATAGAAATCTTCTTACCGATATCTTCCTTGGTGATGCCCAGTTCTTTTTCTACGCCCAGCTCAACCGGCAACCCATGGGTATCCCATCCGCCTTTTCGTTTTACCTGGAAGCCCTGCATGGTTTTATACCGGCAGACCATATCTTTCAGGGTACGGGAAATAACGTGGTGAATACCCGGCATACCATTGGCGCTGGGGGGGCCTTCGTAAAATACAAAGGGCCTGCTCCCTTCTCTCAGGGACACGCTTTTCTCAAAGGCCTGCTCCGCAGTCCATTTAGCTAAAATTTCCTCTTCGATACCCGGGAGATTCAATCCCGAAAACTCAGCATACTTCGCACTCATACATTTCGATTGGCTTTACCAATGCAGTCAAGGGTTAAAAAATAGTGGCAAAGGTACGGATCAATCGCAAAGCAGCATTATATTTAGCCTATGAAGATCGTTTTCTTTTCCTCGCAACCCTACGACCGGGAGTTTTTTACCCGCTTTAATACCCTCCGGTTTGAGCTGAGTTTCCAGGAGGCCCGCCTGAACGAAGAAACAGCAGAGCTGGCCGATGGCGCCGAAGCCGTATGTGTTTTTGTAAACGATAAGGTTACAGAGGCTGTGATGGACAAACTGGCTGCCAAAAAAGTACAAATCATTGCCCTGCGCTGTGCCGGATTCAATAACGTGGACCTGGAGGCCGCCAAAGCCAGGGGAATCAAAGTTTGCCGGGTACCGGCCTATTCTCCCGAAGCTGTGGCCGAACACACCGTGGCCATGCTGCTGGCGCTGAACCGTAAAATCCATAAAGCCTATAACCGGGTACGGGAGCAGAATTTTGCCCTGAACGGATTATTGGGGTATAACCTGCACGGTAAAACAGTGGGGGTCATCGGTACCGGCAATATTGGCAAGGCCTTCGCTAAAATCATGCTCGGATTTGGTTGCCGCGTACTGGCTTTTGACCTGATTGCCAATAAGGACCTGGAAGCCGCCGGCGTGGAATTCCATCCTTTAACAGTAGTATTGAAGGCCGATATTATTTCGTTGCACTGCCCGCTCAACGACCAGACCCGCCACCTCATCAATACCGAAACCATTGCCATGATGCAGAAAGGCGCAGTCCTGATCAACACCAGCAGGGGTGGATTGATTGATACCAATGCGGTGATCGAAGCCCTGAAAAACAAGCAGATCGGCGCACTGGGGATTGATGTATATGAGCAGGAGGAAAAACTGTTCTTCAGAGACCTTTCCGAACATATCATTAAAGACGATACCATTCAACGGCTGATGAGCTTTCCGAATGTACTGATTACAGCACACCAGGCTTTCTTTACGGAAGAAGCCCTGAGCCAGATCGCCATGACTACGTTTACCAGCATTGACCAGCTATCACAAAAAGGGAATTTGACCAACCAGGCAGCATTATTGGTATAAAAATTATCTGATATTTGAACCATAAACTACCCGGATTCATGAAGCGTTTTTTAATACACTACTTTTTACTGCTTTCCCTGAGTTTTTTTGTATTCAGTTGCAGTAAAGAATTGAGTTTTGAGACCGGTGGCACGGGCACGGCTGTTGGCACATTGACCGACAGCCTGGGCAATTGCAGGAACTCGGAAGTGAAGGGCGACTATGAGATCAATACCCAATTGACCGACAGCAACTACGTGAAAGTGAATGTAACATTCTCTTCAATTGGCAAATACAAAATTTATACAGATACGGTGAATGGTATGTGGTTCGCCGATTCGGGTTTTAACCAGATTACCGGTCCGGCGGTCATCCGGTTAAAGGGAAAGGGGATGCCGCTTTCCAGTGGTACGGCAGATTTTGTGCTCCATTACGGCACCAGTAAGTGCAGTTTCAGTGTTACTACCGGGGGTCCCAATAACGGCAGCAGTTCTACAGATTATTTACCCACTACGGTGGATGGATGGATCCGCTATGGCCTGGATCCTGCCCTTACTTTGGAAAACGGCGGAAGCCTGGATACGTTCAGGACCACCATCACCAATATCACCACCACCTCCAACGGAAATCTGTATCACCTGTACGAAACAACGCCTACCTACGAAGCCCTGTTCTTTAGCAAAACCAATGGTAAGTATCTTTCAAAAGGCACGCCCGAATTTGACCTGATCTATGTATATGATACCATTGTTAATAATGCAACCATCGAATACGAATACCTCAGGGAAAATGCAGCCGTAGGTGAAACCTGGGAATCCCCGGCGCTCAGGGCAGGCGTTTCCAATGGCACAACCGTAGTTTACGGACAGGCCAAATTGAAATTCACCATCCTGGCCAATAACGAAACAGCCTCCTACCTGGGGCTCAGCTTCAACAATATCATCCGGTTAAAGCGGGAAATGTGGTTCCAGCCCGACAACGGCAATAACCAGGTAGTACTCTATGCCGAAATCAGTTATGCGAAGGGGATCGGGATGGTGGAACAAAAAATCTACTCTCTCGTTAACGGGCAAGATGTACTCATACAGCGAATGTTTATCAAGGGGTACAAAGGCCTTTAGCGGCTCCGGCCAATTACTTCAATAATTCACAAGGCTTCAGTCCTGTATGCTTTTTAAAAGCTGCAGAAAAATGGGAAATGGAGGAATAACCCAGCAGGGCCGACACGTCTGTTACACTCAGGCTTTTTTCGTAGAGCAGGTATTTGGCATGCTCCATTCTTTGTTGCTGGTAAAAATCAAAAATGGTGGTACCGAACACTTCCTTAAACCCTTTCTTCAGGTAGCACTCGTTCATAGCCACTTTACGGCTGAGTTCCTTAATGGTAATGGGGTCTCCGATATGTTGCAGCAGTATTTCACGTGCCTGGTAGATCCGGTCCCTTCCGCTTTCATCGGCCAGGAACTTACAGGTAAACCCTTCTTCCTTCTCGTCTACCAGGCATTCAATGCTGTACAGCAGCAGTTCGTGCACTTTGGCGTTCACAAAGATATTTTCGAGCGACCCGGAATAACTGTGGTTGAGCAGGGCGTCCAGTGCATTTCTTTTCTTGTTGCAGAGCGGAAACACTTTGGTAAAAGGATGCGGGTGTTTAAATGCCAGCACCTCGTCCTTACGGTTACTGAGTTTCACATTGTGCACAAACTGGTACAGGAAAGTGGCCGTAAAATGGAAAGTAAACACATCTACCGTCTGGTGCTTCCCGTTACAATTGAAAGTGGGAGACTCATTGCACTCAGCACAGCTCCTTTCGGCGCAATAACGATTACCGGTTGTACAAAAACGGAGCTCGAGATAATTCTCCCGGGGCTTGTTTTCGTTGAAGTGGTACACCATCATTCCGGTATCTTCCGCCACCCAAGCATGATGTGCATAATATCGGCGGATACTGTACTGGATAGAACCGGGAATATCCTGCTCTTTCTGGTACAATACGGTCATATCGGTATCAATTCCGTTCCGTTGCGCCAACTTTAATATGTCCATTACCTGACTCATCAATATGCAAATTTAATGTATAAACATCTAATTGGCAAATATCCCTTCTTCCATTCTGTTAAAATGGGGAAAACTAAGGCTATTTTAACCCGGTTTTAGCCCTTATTTTCAGTACATTTGCCAGCTTGCTAATTTTAACTAAAACGCAAGACAGATCAGCATTTATGAGTGAAGAATTAGATCAACAACACGAAGCGGAAAACAAGAATTACGGAGCGGATAGTATACAGGTTTTAGAGGGGCTGGAAGCGGTTCGGAAAAGACCGGCCATGTACATTGGAGATGTAGGCGTAAAAGGTCTCCACCACCTGGTATACGAGGTAGTAGACAACTCCATAGATGAGGCCCTGGCCGGATGGTGTAAAAACATCCAGGTTACCATCCACGAAGACAATTCAATCAGCGTTGAAGACGATGGCAGGGGTATTCCTACCGCCATGCACAGCAAGGAAAAGAAAAGCGCCCTGGAAGTGGTTATGACCGTTCTGCACGCCGGCGGTAAGTTCGACAAGAATACCTATAAAGTGTCCGGTGGTTTGCATGGTGTGGGGGTGAGTTGCGTGAACGCACTCAGTACCAAACTGCTCGTAACCGTTCAGCGCGAAGGAAAAATATTTGAGCAGGAGTACCATATCGGTATTCCCAATTACCCGGTTCGGGAGATCGGCACCAGTGAAGTAACCGGCACCAAAGTGCATTTCTGGCCCGACCTGACCATTTTCCAGGAATCTGTGTACAAAAGGGATATCCTGGAAGGAAGGCTGAGAGAACTGGCTTACCTGAACAGAAAGATCAATATCACCCTGACCGACCTGCGCGAAAAAGATGAGGAAGGCAACCATTACAGCAAAAACTTCTACAGCGAAGGCGGCATCGTGGAATTTGTTCAGATGCTGGATAAAAACGGCAACCGGGTTCCCATCATCGCCCAGCCACTTTATGTGGAAGGACTGGATGAAGCCACCAATGTGGCGGTTGAAGTAGCGCTGACCTACAACGACGATTTTAAAGAGCATATTTTCTCCTACGTAAACAATATCAACACCATTGAAGGCGGTACCCATGTAACCGGTTTCAGGCAGGCGCTTACCCGTGTTTTTAAAGCATACGGAGATAAAGAAGGCCTGTTCGAAAGAGCCAAGGTAACCGTGGAGGGGGACGACTTCAGAGAAGGCTTAAGCGCTATTATTTCCGTGAAGGTTCCTGAACCGCAGTTTGAAGGTCAGACCAAAACCAAACTGGGTAACAGTGAAGTGAGCGGCGTGGTACAAACCACCGTTGCCCGCGTACTGGAAGCCTATCTCGAAGAGAACCCAAGGGAATCCAAGCAGGTCATCTCCAAGATCATCCTGGCCGCGCAGGCTCGTGTTGCTGCCAAGAAAGCCCGCGACATGGTTCAGCGGAAGACCGTATTGAGCGGCGGCGGTTTACCCGGTAAACTGGCCGACTGCAGCGAACGTGATCCGGTAAAATGTGAACTATACCTGGTGGAAGGAGATTCTGCGGGTGGTACCGCCAAGCAGGGCCGCGACAGAAGCTACCAGGCCATCCTGCCACTGCGTGGTAAGATCCTGAATGTGGAAAAAGCCATGGAGCACAAGATCTACGAGAACGAGGAAATCCGCAATATGTATACGGCATTGGGTGTAACGGTTGGCACTGAAGACGATCCCAAGGCGCTGAACACCACTAAACTCCGTTATCACAAGCTGATCATCATGACCGATGCCGATGTGGATGGTTCCCATATAGCCACCCTGATCCTTACCTTTATTTTCCGTTATATGAAGGAGCTGGTAGAACAGGGCGGTGTTTACATTGCCCAGCCTCCGTTGTACCTGGTAAAAAAAGGCAAGGAGCATGAATATGCCTATAGTGAAGAGCAGCGAAAAGCCCTGATTGAAAAACTGGGCGCAGGCAAGGAAGACAGCGTTACCATTCAGCGATACAAGGGTTTGGGTGAAATGAACGCCGAACAGCTATGGGAAACCACCATGGATCCGGCCCGCAGAACCCTGAAAAGGGTAACTATCGACAGCGCTGCCGAAGCAGACCGTATCTTCAGCATGCTCATGGGCGATGATGTGGCCCCCAGAAGGGAATTCATTGAAAGTCATGCCAAATACGCCAAAATAGACGTATAATCTAAAAAAACATTATCTTGTACGGGATTCAAACGTTCCCTATTAACTAATACAATAAATTCTTACAACATGGACACTTCAAAAATGATCAAAGCATATTGCCTGAAAACTAAAGAAAAAAACGTTCCCATGCAGGATGCTGTAATTACCAAAACTGCTAAAGGCGGTTACATGGCTGCCGGTCATGATGGGAAAGGCAATAAAATGGCCGCTATCATGAGTGAAGCGAAGGCTTTGCAGGCAATCACTGATGGCGTTGCTAAAAAAGGATTCTAAGTAATTCAATATACTGAACAGCAACCGGTAAGCAGATGTTTACCGGTTTTTTTATGCCTGTACGGCTTTCCCCCCAATCACTTCTTTGTGCATCCGGTCCAGGAAACGCTGCATTTCATTCATATCCCGAACGGAATCCACCACCAGCAGGAACATTTTACCGGTTTGTTTCAGCCTGGCCTTATTGGTGCCGGTTTGCAGGAAGACCAGCAGTTGCTTAAAGAGTTCCGATTCAAAATAAGGCGAGTCAGGACGATTGATAAAATAACAACGCAGGGTATTGTCTTTCAGGGTCATTTTTTCGAAGCCCAGGTCCACTGCCAGCCAGCGGCACCTGACCGTAGTAAACAGGTCATCTACGGAAGCGGGCATTGGTCCAAAACGGTCGATCATTTCGCGGTGGAATTCCTGCAGCGTATCCTCCTTATTGCAACTGTCCAGTCGCGTATAGAGCGAAAGACGTTCTGTGATGCTCTCCACATAGTCGTCGGGGATCAGGATTTCCAGATCCGTGTCAATGGTACAGTCGCTTACAAAATCATCCTGTTTACTGATCTCTTCTTTAAACAGGTCTTTGAAAGAGGTGCGCTTCAGTTCGCGGATGGCTTCTTCCAGGATCTTCTGGTACATCTCAAACCCGATCTCTGCCATAAACCCGCTCTGTTCCCCCCCCAGCATATTTCCCGCACCACGGATATCGAGATCGCGCATGGCAATCTGGAATCCGCTACCGAGGTCGCTGAACTGCTCCAGCGTTTGCAAGCGCTTCCTGGAGTCGGTGGGCAGCGTACTCATAGGCGGCGCCAGCAGGTAACAGAATGCTTTTTTATTGCTCCGGCCCACTCTTCCTCTTAACTGGTGCAGATCACTCAGTCCAAAATGGTGGGCATTATTCACGATGATGGTGTTTACATTCGGAATATCTACCCCACTCTCCACAATATTGGTACAAACCAGTACATCGTATTTCTTATCAATAAAGTCAAGAATTTTTTCCTCCAGTTCATGGCCCTCCAGTTGCCCGTGTGCGTACCCAACACTCAGGTCGGGGCAAAGTCCCTGTATCAGGGCGCTCATCTCTGCCAACCCATGCACCCGGTTGTGGATAAAAAATACCTGCCCGCCTCTCTCTGTTTCAAAATAAATGGCATCGCGGATAAAGTCATCGTTGAACACATGCGCCTCGGTCTGGATCGGTTGCCTGTTAGGCGGAGGCGTATTGATGATGCTCAGATCCCGTGCGCCCATCAAACTGAACTGGAGCGTTCTTGGAATCGGTGTGGCGGTAAGGGTTAAACAATCCACATTGGTCTTCAGGGTTTTTAGTTTCTCCTTATGCCCTACCCCAAATTTCTGCTCCTCGTCAATCACCATGAGACCCAGGTCTTTAAACTTCACGTCCTTGCCCAACAATCCATGTGTGCCAATGATAATATCGATCTTTCCCTCTGCCAGTTTCTGAAGGGTTTCCTTTTTCTCTTTGGAAGATTTAAACCGGTTGATAAAATCTACCGTAACCGGAAAATCCTTCAACCGGTCTTTAAATGTTTTATAATGCTGAAAAGCCAGGATGGTGGTGGGCACCAGTACGGCTGCCTGCTTCCCGTCCACTACCGATTTAAAGGCAGCCCGGATGGCAATCTCCGTTTTACCAAATCCCACATCCCCGCATACCAGTCTGTCCATCGGCGCTTCGCTCTCCATATCTTTCTTCACATCGGCTGTTGCCTTGCTCTGATCGGGGGTGTCTTCATATATAAAGGAAGCTTCCAGCTCGGTTTGCATGTAGTTATCCGGAGCATGCGCAAAACCATGCTGGGCCTTTCTTTGCGCATACAGTTTAATCAGGTCAAATGCAATTTCCTTTACCCGTACTTTGGTCTTCTCTTTCAGCCTGGCCCAAACATCGCTTCCCAGTTTATTCACCTTCGGAACCGTTCCTTCCTTGCCGGTATACTTGGAGATTTTGTGCAGCGAGTTAATGTTCACGTACAGGATATCACTGTCCTTGTAAATGATCCGGACGGCTTCCTGTATTCTTCCATTTACCTCCAGCTTCTGTAAACCGCTATAGGTACCAACACCGTGATCGATATGCGTTACATAATCGCCAGGTTGCAGATCACGAAGTGTTTTCAGTGTTAAGGCCTTGTTCTTGTTATAGGCCTGTTTTACCTTATACTTATGGTAGCGCTGAAATATCTGGTGATCGGTATAACAAACCACTTTCAGCGCATGGTCGATGAACCCCTCATGAATTCCCGTGCCAACCGGTATGAATTGAATCTCCGTATTCAGGTCGGTGAAAATACTATTGAGTCTTTCCAGTTGTTTTATCTGCTCGGCAAACAGGTATATCTGGTATCCCGCAGCCTCATGGGTTTTCAGGTCTTTAATCAGCAGGTCAAACTGCCTGTTGAAAGCCGGTTGAGGTTTGGTATTGAATGTTATTTCCTCATTGGCCAACCATGGTTTATACCCAAACTCCACCAGCATTTTCTGTTGCAGCAGCTCTTTCAGTGCAGGGGCTTTGATAAAATCGGTCCATTGAATATCTTTCAATATGTATTGCCCCTCTGCCTCCTCATTGTTCTGCTGAAAATGTCCGCTGCGCAGCAGGCTCATAAAACCCACAAGGTCTTCCTCCTGTACACGGATTTTTTCTTCAATCACATCCCAGTCCTTTAACCAGACTACGGTATTTTCGGGCAGAAATTCCAACAGGGAAATTTTATCTCCCACCCCGTCGCCAAAGGCTTCCGGTAACTGGTCTACATTAGGAATAATATTGACCTGCAGGAGTTTCCTTTCACTCAGTTGTGTTTCCGGATCAAAAATCCGGATGCTGTCTACCTCATTCCCAAACAGCTCTACCCGGTAGGGCTTTTCATTTCCAAAGGAATAAATATCCAGGATCCCTCCTCTCAATGCAAACTGTCCCGGCTCATACACAAAATCCGTCCGCTCAAATCCGTACATCACAAACAGATCCATCAGGCTTTCCGGATTGATGGTATCATTTGTTTTGATACTGATGATATTGCTGCTGATCGTAGAGGGCTGAATCACTTTTTCAAAAATGGCCTCCGGATAGGTAACGATGATTTTCTTGTTCCCGCCCCTCGATAATTTGGTAAGGGCTTCCGTTCGCAGCATCAGGTGCGAACTGTTCAGTAACCTGAAATTCTTCCTGTTTTTGAAGGAGGAAGGAAAATAAAAAAGATCCAGCGCACTGGTCAGGTTCTCGATGGTATTATGAAAATAAGCGGCTTCTTCCGCATCATTGAGTACAATGAGGTGGTTCAGTCCTTCGGCCCCGGGATGCGCAAAAACAGCACTCACCAGGAACTCGGCCCCGCTACCCTGAATATTTTTTAAGTAAACTTTTTGGGTATCGGCAAAAGACAGCCTGTTCACCAGCTGTAAAACCAGGGGTGATTGTTGGTATTGATCCAAAAGCGTCTGCAGATTCATATACACTCCCAATCCCTTTTGCAAAAAAAGAAGCGCAAAGATACAACAAGCCTAATATGTTGCGGCATTATTCACCACAATCTTCACTTCGGTCAGCTTACCCGGCTCTACCGTTACCAGTGAAATATTGTTGCGGAGATCGAATTGATTGGCAAAGAACTGCTGGCCCACCTGTACAAAAACAGAATAAGTGCCAACAGGCAAAGCCTGTTTAAAAGCGCCGGCGCTGTCTGTTTGAACAGAAGCCACCAGTTTGGTATAGACAGCAGTAAATACCGGGGAAGATTCCACCTGGTTCACCTGCCGGATATTGGTGGGCTCATAAAAAAAGACCGTAGTAGGATATGGCCTGGGTACAGGAGGAGCCTGACCAACCCTTGGCATCTGGTTGCCCACCGCTTCAGCCACCGTTCCGGAAATGCCTTGTTTCACCTGATTTTTGCCGGCTTTTTGCGGTGCCTTACAGGAAACAGATGCCACCCATCCAAAAGCCATTAAAAAAAGAATCAATCGCATACTACATTTTAAAGTGGGAAAGTATCTAATTTAGAGCAGACTAAAGCCAGGTTCAGCCAATGCGCCGAAAAAAAATCTCCCTTATGACGAAAAGAGTTATTGTTCCCTTTGTACTGATGCTGTTCACCGTAAATATACTGAATGCGCAGGTCAGAACCAATGAAAACATATTGAGGTTATCCGCAAGCAAATTAGGCCTGGAGCAGGTGAGCAATTATGCAAGGGCAATGGCACTGGCCAAAGAAAAAAAATGGGAGCTGTCTATTTTGCTGCACAACGGTAACCAGGCCCGTTTAACCGGGGTAGACGAATTTGGATTTCCGGTATATACCCGTTCCAACAACAATACCATCGCAGCAGCCACTACCAGGGCCAGCCAGTTATGGCCCGGAGGTATCAGCGGATTAAATTTATCCGGAAGCACTCCCGCCATGCAAAACAGGCTGGGAATCTGGGAATTTGACGGTGCGCCACTCAAAGACCATGTGGAATTTAACGGCAGGATTCTCCAGAAAGATGTACCTGCCGGAAGGAGCAGTGATTTTCACGCCACGCATGTTGCAGGAACCATGATTGCAAAAGGGATCAATCCCATTGCAAAGGGAATGGCTTTTGAGATCCCGAACCTGGTTTCTTACGATAATACCAGCGATCTCTCCGAAATGACTACAGAGGCCGCTTCCGGTATGCTGTTGTCCAATCACTCATATGGAATCCTGGCCGGCTGGAACTATAATACAACCAACACCCGTTGGGAATTTTACGGAAGGGTGGGGGAAAATGAAGATTACCGTTACGGGTACTATAGCCGCGAAGCCTCCCTGATCGACTCCATTATGTACAATGCGCCCTATTACATTATGGTTCAGTCTGCCGGTAATGACCGGAACAACAACGGACCTGAAGTAGGAGAGCCTTATTACAGGTACGATGCCTCCAATACAATGATCAATGCCGGCAACAGGCCTGCGGGAATCAACAGCAATGACGGATATGATATTGTTGCAGGAAAAGGAACCGCTAAAAACAATATTACCGTTGGCGCAGTCCGCGGAATTGCGGGCGGATACAACAAGCCCTCCGATGTAGTGATGAGTGCATTCAGTGCATGGGGGCCGGTAGATGACGGAAGGATCAAACCGGATTTTGTTGCAGATGGTGTAAATGTTACCTCTACCACCAGTACCGGTAACAGCGCTTATGCAAGTTTAAGCGGTACTTCCATGGCTGCGCCCAATGCCACCGGTTCGCTGCTGCTGTTGCAGGAACTGTATACCAAGCTCAAGCCGGGCAGTTTTATGCGTTCCGCTACATTAAAGGGGCTGGCCATTCATACCACCGATGAAGCCGGCACAACGGAAGGCCCGGATTATCAGTTTGGCTGGGGTCTGCTGAACGTAGGCCGTGCCGCCACCGTACTCAATAATGCCATTTCTTCTAACAATGCCACTACCAGCAGCGACCTGGTGTATGAACATACACTGACCACCGGAGCTGCTTTTACTAAAACAGTGGTAGCGAGTGGTAAAGGCCCGCTGAAGGCCACCATTGCATGGACCGACCCGATTGGTTCAGTGAACACCAATGCCGCTACCAACCTGAACGACAGAACCAAAAAACTGGTGCATGACCTTGATGTCCGGATCACCCGTGCCACGCAAACATTTTCCCCCTGGACATTAAACCCGTTGAGCCCGGCATCAGATGCTTTGAGAGCAGACAATATTACCGACAATGTGGAGCGCATAGATGTAGACAGCACCATTCCCGGTGAAACTTATACCATCACGGTGTCTAATAAAGGTTCACTGGTAAGGGGTACACAGGCGTATTCCCTGATCATCAGCGGTGCCGGCGGGGTAGCCTATTGCGATTCCAAATCCACTCCCGGCGGGGGACCTAAAATTGACAGCGTAAAATTCTCTACCATCAATTTCGGTAGTACGGCGGGATGTAAATCCTATACCAACAATACCAGCCTGGTAGGCGATATCCAGGCAAGGCAGAACATTCCGTTTACCGTTCGGGTGAGCACCTGCGATGGCACAACCAATAGCAGGATGGTAAAAATCTTTATAGATTATAACAATGACGGAGATTTTCTGGATGCCGGTGAGCTGGCAGCAACCAGCGGTGTATTGAGCAGTGCAACGGTTAATTATACCGGCAATATTGCGGTGCCTGATCATGTAACCGTCGGCAACCTTACCAGGATGAGGGTGATAGTGCAGGAGACCCTGAATGCCTCCGATATCAGTGCCTGCAACGATTTTGCGAAAGGGGAAACACAGGATTTCGGCATCCGGATCGTACCGCCCACCAACGATATGGCATTGAGCAATATCGTATCGCCCGAAGCAAATGCCTGTTCCAATGATGCACAATTTGTAACGGTAAACATTACCAACAACGGCTCCGTTAGCCAAAGCAATATTCCGTTGACCGTGACCATTAAAAACGGCGCCACCACTGTTGCAACGCTTACCGAAACCTATCCCGGAGCCATTGCAGCGCTTTCCTCTGCCAACTATACCTTCCAGCAATCATTCAGCAGTATCGCCGGAACCACCTATAGCTTTACAGCCACTGTATCCCTGGCAACAGACCAGAACAATGGCAACGACCAGTTTACAGCCAGCATTCCCATTGCAGCCAAACCGGCAGCTCCGTCCGGACAGGGTGTGGTTTGTGGCAACAACGTATTATTGAATGTACTAAATCCTACTACAGCCAATTACTACTGGTATACCAGCAATACAGGCAGTACCCCAATAGGGTATGGCGCCAGTATCCAGGCAGGTACCATCACAGCCGATCGTACCTATTACCTGGCTACAGAAGCAAGAACATCCATCGGCGCTGTTTCCAAACTCACGTACCCCTCAGGAGGCTATAACAATTTTACGGGCAATTTTATGACATTCCAGGCATCGGTTCCATTGACGATAGAAACCGCCAGATTGTATATTGGCAATCCGGGGCAGATCCGTTTTACCGTAGGGAATAACCTGACTGCCTCCGGTACCAGCGGCAGCTTCACCTACAGGCCGCTTGCCACCACCACCATCGATGTGTATGCCACCAAACCAAACCCTGCACCGGGTGCTGTATCCGGAAACAGCCCAACCGATTCCGGCGCCGTATATGCGTTGAATTTGCCCGTACCTGTAAGCGGAGAAGGCTTCCTGATGGCAGAGTGCCTGAATGGGGCAACCATTTTCAGAAACAATGGAATCAGCGGTACCATCTATCCTACCCAGGTTTCCAACCTGATGTCTTTCACCGGCAACAGCGCTTCACTGGATGGCACCACCAACGCCAATGGGTTTTACTACTTCTTTTATGATACCCGCGTTTCCACCGGCTGCGCCAGCGACCGTACCCCCGTGATTGCAACAGCCAACACCGATGTTGCTCTTTCACAGGTGGGCGACTCACTGGTAAGCAGCATCCGGAACGGTTTCTTCCAGTGGGTATTCAATGATACCGCTACGGTAAGCGGAGCTTCCGGTTCTTCGATCAAGCCCGTCAAGTCGGGGAATTATAAAGTGATTGTAACCGATGCGCTGGGATGTGCCAGAACATCTGCCAATATCAACTACACCGTAACCGGTCTGAATACAGCTTCTCCGGAAGAAATCAAACTGAGCGTTTCCCCCAATCCAAACAATGGGGTATTCCAGCTCTCCTTTGAAGTAAGCAACCGGAGTGACCTCTCCATCGAAATTTTAAATGCAGCGGGTCAGCGCGTATATGCACAATCTCAATCCGGATTCATTGGCAGGTATTCCAAACAGATCAACCTGCCCCGGATCAGCAGCGAATTTTACCTGCTGAAGATCCAGCATTATAAAAAAACTTACCTGCAGAAAATTCTTATTATGCGGTAGCTTAATTATGTACCTTCCGAAAAAAAATTGAGCATGCTTTTACCCTGGCATAGAGCGGTCATTACTAAAATAGAGAATGCCACTGCTGCTACCCGAAGATTCTGGATCCAGGTACCCGACCTGGAGCGTTTTGACTTTCAACCCGGTCAGTTTGTGACCTTGGACCTCCCCATTCACGAACAGAAAAACAAGCGCTGGAGAAGCTACTCCATTGCCTCTGCGCCCGATGGAACCAATACCATTGAGCTGGTGATTGTACTCAATGAACACGGTAAGGGAACGCCCTTCCTGTTCAATGAAGTAAAAGAGGGATCTGAAATCACCCTTCGCGGACCCCAGGGTAAATTTACCATGCCGGAAATACTGGACAGAGACCTGTACCTGATCTGCACCGGAACAGGGATTGCGCCTTTCCGTTCCATGGTTCAGTACATTGATACTTATAAAGTGCCTCACCAGCAGGTACATCTTATTTTTGGTTGCAGAAAACTGGGCGACGCTCTTTACGAAGCAGAAATGAGGGAACTGGAAAAAGAATGCCCGGGCTTTCATTTTCATTCCTGTTTTTCCAGGGAAACCGAGGTTGGTCCGGGCCAGCATACCGGTTATGTACATGATGTATATGAAAAACTGATCAATGAAAGCAGGTTACCCGATGGTTCCGTTGCACCCGCTCACTTCTATTTATGCGGCTGGAAAAACATGGTGGATCATGCCAAACAAAAACTCCAGGATTTAGGCTTCGATAAAAAAGCCATCCACCTGGAGTTGTACGGTTAATATTGTCCGGTCATTGTTATCTGATGGCGTTCAGCACCAGTTCCTTCACTTCACTTAATGGTATTCTTTCCTGCTTCATGGAATCCCTGTGGCGGATCGTTACCATATTGTCTTCTTTGGTCTGGTGATCGATGGTTACACAGAACGGCGTTCCAATGGCATCCTGGCGACGGTAACGTTTTCCGATGGCATCTTTCTCTTCATAAAAACATTTAAAGGAAGATTTACATTCGTCCATCAACTGCCTTGCAATTTCGGGCAACCCGTCTTTCTTCACCAGCGGAAGAATGGCCAGTTTATTGGGAGCAATTTTAGCAGGAATATGCAATACCACCCTGCTGTCGGTTGTACCATCTTCCTTCGGAATAATTTCCTCCTCATAGGCGTTGCTCAGGATCAGCAGGAACATCCTGTCGAGGCCAATAGAGGTTTCTACTACGTACGGAATGTAGTTGCCATAAGGCTTTCCGGTAGTTTCATCTATATCATTGTCGAAGTACTGCTGTTTCTTTTTGCTGAACTCCTGGTGGCTTTTCAGATCAAAGTCTGTACGGCTGTGGATTCCTTCCACCTCTTTAAAACCAAAGGGGAATTCAAATTCAATATCCAATGCGGCATCGGCATAATGCGCCAGCTTCACATGGTCGTGATAACGGTATTTCTCCCTGGGTATACCCAGGCTCAGGTGCCAGTTCAGTCTTTCTTCCTTCCAGTAATTGTACCACTGCATCTGTGTGCCGGGGCGAACAAAGAACTGCATTTCCATCTGTTCAAATTCGCGCATGCGGAAAATAAACTGGCGAGCTACAATTTCATTGCGGAAGGCTTTCCCCGTTTGCGCAATACCAAAAGGAATTTTCATCCTGGCCGTTTTCTGCACGTTCAGGAAATTAACAAAAATACCCTGTGCCGTTTCCGGGCGCAGGTAAATGGTGTCCGCATCCTCCGCAACAGAACCCAACTGGGTAGAAAACATCAGGTTGAACTGACGGATATCGGTCCAGTTGCCCGTACCGCTCACCGCACAAACAATCTTATGATCTTCGATCAGTTGTTTTAATCCTGCATAATCATCGGCAGACAACAGTACATCCATTTGCGCAATCAGTGCATCTGCGGCAGCTTCCTGCCCCTGCTCCCGCAACTGATCGGCCTTGGCTTCTATCAGGTGATCTACCCGGTATCTTTTTTTACTGTCCTTGTTATCAATCATCGGGTCGCTGAAATTATCAACGTGTCCGCTGGCCTTCCAGGTAGTGGGATGCATGAAAATAGCCGCATCAATACCCACGATATTATCGTGCATTTGCGTCATGCTTTTCCACCAGTAATCACGAATGTTTTTCTTCAGCTCAGATCCGTTGGGGCCATAATCATAAACGGCGCTCAGGCCGTCGTAGATTTCACTACTGGGAAATACAAAGCCATATTCTTTGGCATGCGAAATAATTGCCTGAAAATTATTATCTGATATTGTGCTCATAGAGCGGCAAAAATAGGTCTTTCGGCTTTCTTTTGGAAACCCTATTGCAACTTCTCATTCTGTTGGTGGCGATCCTTATCGCGAAGGGTCTTTTTGGCCATATTCTGCTCCAGGGCCTGCGTTAGATCTACCCCCGTCTGGTTGGCCAGGCAGATCAGGACAAACAATACATCTGCCATTTCATCGGCCATTTCATGCCCTTTATCGGAGTCCTTAAAAGACTGTTCCCCGTATTTCCGCACCATGATCCTGCTGAGTTCGCCCACTTCTTCCATTAAAATGCCCAGGTTGGTGAGTTCGTTAAAATAGCGAACCCCAATGGTTTTGATCCATTCATCCACCTGTTGTTGTGCTGCTGAAATTGTCATTATTCGCGGTTTTTAGAATCTATTACAATGGTTACAGGGCCGTCGTTGGTAAGACTGACCTTCATGTCCGCCCCAAAAATACCGGTGGCCACTGGCCTGCCCAGGTCTGCGGACAACTGCCGGACCAGTTGCTCATACAGCGGAATGGAAATATCCGGTTTGGCAGCTTTGATATAAGAAGGCCGGTTCCCCTTTTTGGTGCTGGCATGCAGGGTAAACTGGCTGATCAGCAGGATCTCTCCGTCAATATCTTTCACCGAGCGGTTCATCACGCCGGCCTCGTCGTCGAAAATCCTGAGGTTGACCATTTTATTACAGAGCCAGCCGATATCCTCCGCCCCGTCAGCTTCCTCAATGCCCACCAGCACCATCAGGCCCCGATGGATAGCGCCGTTCACTGTTCCGTTAATGGCTACGCTTGCCGAAGAAACCCGTTGAATAACTACACGCATGGAATGTTCTTTTATCCGAAATTTGATGGAATGAAGATAGATATAAGCAGTGAAATTCAGTTTCAAACGGCACGCAGCGGTGGAAAGGGGGGCCAGAACGTCAACAAGGTGGAAACCATGGTGGAAGGACGCTGGGAGGTACAACGCTCTGCCCTGCTGGATGCAGCGCAAAAAGCCCTGCTGGCCGAACGCCTGCAGAACCGGATCACTTCAGAAGGCTTTCTGCTGGTAAAATCCCAAACCGAAAGATCCCAGTTGGGCAATAAACAGGAAGTGATTCTAAAAATGAACCGGCTGGTAACACAGGCGCTGGAGAAGCAGCGTCCCAGGAAGGCCACCAAACCCACCAGGGCGTCTCAGGAAAAAAGGATTGAGTCTAAAAAGAAACATGCTTTCAATAAAATTTTCAGAAAGAAAATTGATACCCGCAACCTGTAGCAGAACCATTATTTTTACAGGCGCCTGATAAGGCAAACAAGGGGTAGCATACCCTGCAAAGTATAAATCAGCATCACTTGAGTGAATTAAAGAAATTAGCGGGGCAAACAATGTGGTACGGGGTTCCTACCATTGCAAGCAGGTTCCTGGGATACCTGATGAACCTCTCCCTGCCGCTGTTCTTTGCACAACCGGCGGTAACAGCGGATCTCACACAGATCTATGCAATGATCCCCTTTTTAAATGTATTGTTCACCTACGGACTGGAAACCGCTTATTTCCGTTTCAGCAAGGAAGAAGATCCTGCCAAACTCTACAGTACCCTTTCACTTTCACTGATGGGTTCTACCATATTACTGACCGGCATTATTGTATTATTCAGGGATCAGTTGGTGGGATGGGCCAACCTGGAAGCGCATCCGGAATACATTAACTGGATGATCGCCATCCTGTTTTTCGATACCATCAGTACCCTGGCATTTGCCCGGCTGAGACTGGAGAACAGGCCCCGCAAATATGCAGTGGTACGGCTTTCCAGCGTGCTGGTCAACTTTTTGTCGGTATTGATTTTTTTAGGGCTGATCCCTTCTTATATCATCAATCACCCCGAAAGCAGCCTGGCTGTTTTTGTGAACAATGGCATCGGTATCGGATATTACCTCCTGGGAAACCTGGCCGGCAGCATCCTCACTTTTTTATTGCTGTGGAAAGAGTTTAAGCAGATCCGGTTGTTGTTCAACATCCAACTTTGGAACAGGGTGATGCAATACAGTTATCCGCTGATCATTGTGGGCATGGGCGGGATGGTCAATGATATGCTGAGCCGGCTGATTTATCAGCATGTGGTAGACCTTCCGGTAGAAGCGGCCAAACACGAACTCGGTATTTTCAGCAATATTTACCGGCTGGCTGTTCTGATCACCATTATGATCCAGGCTTTTCGCATGGCGGCAGAGCCCTTCTTTTTTAAACAGCGGGGCGAAGAAAATGCGCAGAAAGTGTATGCCCGGGTGATGAAGTTCTTCGTGATTGCCTGCTGTTATATGTTTTTGTTCATCAGCTTATTCATTGAAATCTTTGCCTGGTTCTTCAATGCCATCGGCAAACCTTTGTGGACAGAAGGCCTGTACATTGTACCCCTGCTGGCACTGGGCAATATATTCCTGGGCATCTATTACAACCTGAGCGTCTGGTACAAGCTGACCGATAAAAACAAAATGGGTGCAGTTATTACCGTAGCGGGCGCCCTGATCACCATCGGTTTGAACATCCTGCTGATACCCAAACTGCATTACCTGGGTGCGGCGCTGGCCACATTCACCTGTTATTTCTTTATGATGATCACCAGTTATATCCTGGGTCAGCGGTTTTATCCCGTTCCCTATGCAGTAAAAAAACTGACCGCATACCTGGTTATAGTATGCCTGTTTTATGCCATTCATAAAGCGGTGTTGCATTTCTTTCCGGTGTTGTGGCTCGGCATACTGCTTGGCGTGTTATTCATCGGATTATTCACTTCACTGATTGGCTGGGCAGAGAAAAAAGAACTGCAGAAGATTCCATTCCTGCAACGATTCATTGCCTGAGCAAGGAGTAAAAAAAATATCATGGCAGAAGACTTACAGATTATCAAAGGCAGTAAGGCCGAACAATATGAAGCGCTGATTCCGCAGATCAAAGGATTGCTGGAAGGAGAAACAGACCTGGTTGCCAACCTGGCCAATATTGCAGCCGCGCTGAAAGAACAGTTCGGATGGTTCTGGGTAGGTTTTTACCTGGTGAAGCAGGATCAGTTGGTATTGGGTCCGTTCCAGGGGCCGGTAGCCTGCACACGCATCCGTAAAGGCCGGGGTGTTTGTGGCAGCAGTTGGGCCAGTGCATCCACTTTAATTGTTCCGGATGTGGAGCAATTTCCAGGCCATATAGCCTGCAGCAGTTTATCCAGATCTGAAATTGTTGTACCCCTGGTAAAGAACGGAGCAGTGATGGGTGTGCTGGATGTCGACAGCAGTGAATACAACCGTTTCGATGAAACTGACCAACAATACCTGGAACAGGTTGTGGCGTTGCTGAATTGTTAATTGTGGTACCGGGGAACCGCCCCAATTGGCAGTTCCGGAGATTTCACCTACCTTTGCACTATTCATATACTCTCTCGGTTCGACTGGAATCTACTTCAGTGACAAGGTAATCCCATCAAAAGTTAGGTTATATAGCATCTGGAAAACCGGATGTTCATTTTAAAATACATATTGTGTTATTCAAAGAATTACAACTCATCGAGCCTATTTTAAAGGCGCTCGAAACTGAAGGCTATACAACGCCTACCCCCATTCAACAACAGGCAATTCCATTGGCGCTGGAGCGCAGGGACGTGCTGGGTTGTGCCCAAACCGGAACAGGAAAAACAGCGGCGTTTGCCATTCCTATCCTGCAGTTAACTTACCAGGCCATTCAAAACGGCAACAGATCCAAAAGCATTAAAGCCCTGATACTGACGCCGACCAGAGAACTGGCCATACAGATTGATGAAAGTTTTGCCGCTTACGGCAGGAACCTCTACCTGAAACACCAGGTCATTTTTGGCGGTGTTTCACAGGTACCGCAGGTGAATGCACTCAGAAACGGTGTAGACATCCTGGTTGCTACCCCCGGCAGGTTGCTGGACCTGATGCAACAGGGTTATGTTCATCTGAACGATATTCATTTCTTTGTACTGGATGAGGCAGACCGTATGCTCGATATGGGCTTCATCAATGATGTTAAAAAAATCGTAGCCAGGTTGCCCATGGAAAAACAGACAATGTTTTTTTCTGCAACCATGCCAACAGAAATTGAGAAACTATCTTCAACCTTATTAAAGAACCCTGCAAAAGTGGAAGTGACCCCGGTTTCCTCCACTGCTGAAAAAATTCAGCAGGCGGTTTATTATGTAGAAAAGGATCAGAAAAAACATTTACTGATTCACCTGTTGAAAGACAGTTCCATTCAAACTGCACTGGTATTTACCAGAACCAAACATGGCGCAGATAAAGTGGTGAAAGAGCTGTTGAAAGCCGGCATAACAGCCGAAGCCATTCACGGCAATAAATCGCAGAACGCCCGTCAGCGTGCGCTCACCAATTTCAAAGCCGGCACTACCCGGATTCTGGTAGCCACAGATATTGCTGCAAGAGGCATTGATGTAGACCAGTTATCGCATGTATACAATTACGAACTGCCCAATGTACCGGAAACCTATGTACACCGAATCGGAAGAACCGGCAGAGCAGGCGCCAGCGGAATAGCCGTTTCTTTCTGTGATACGGAAGAAAGGGAATACCTGAGGGATATTCAAAAACTGATCAGGATCAACCTTCCGGTGGTAAAAGACCACGATTACGAATCAACGGTTCCACTCCATGTAACCACTCCCGCTCTACTTAAAGTGCAGCAACCCAAGCCTGCGCCAAGAGGAAGATTCAGGGAGCCGCGCAGCAGTTACAACAGAAGTTCAAGAACCAGGTAAAGGATTTGATCCGGCTAAACAATATTGCTTAATTTAGAATATATGATTAAGCAATATTGTTTTCTTTTTATAGCGATGTTCGCAACGGGCATTGCATCTGCACAAAATACCACCCCCTACTTCCCATCTGCAAAGGTCTGGGAACACAGAACACCGGAAAGCCTTGGACTGAAGGCCGATCGGCTGCTGAAAGCCATTGATACCGCCATGTATTATGCGTCTAAGAACCCACGCAGCATGGAACAGAACCACTACCAGAGTTTTGGCAGGGAGCCGTTTGGGGAGGGTATCGGCCCGTTTGAAGACAGGGGCAACCAAACAGGAATCGTTATCTATAAAGGATACATCGTTGCCGCCTGGGGCGATACACTCAAAGCCGATATGACGCATAGTGTTACCAAAAGTTTTCTTTCCACTGTAGTAGGATTGGCGGTAGACAAAGGCCTGATCCATTCCGTGCAGGATCTGGTGGCCGGTTATGTTCCACCCATTGAACTGTACAATCCTTCCCAGCCCGCTAACAGGGTTGCGGCGTCTTTCGGCCAGCCTGAACTGATCCACCCATTTCAAACGGCTCACAACAGCACCATTACCTGGGAAACCATGCTGCGTCAAACAAGCGATTGGGAGGGTACGCTATGGGGAAAGCCCGACTGGGCGGACCGCCCGGATGCAGATCCTTCCAAGTGGCATAACCGCAAAAGAAATAAACCGGGTACGGTTTATGAATACAATGATGTTCGTGTAAATGCTTTGGCGCTGGCAGCCACCGGTGTATGGAGACAACCCCTGCCGCAGGTGCTGAAGCAATACATTATGGACCCTATCGGCGCCTCCAATACCTGGAGATGGACCGGTTACAGGAATTCCTGGATCGTACTCGATGGCAAACTTGTACAAAGCGTTAGCGGTGGCGGGCATTGGGGCGGCGGCATGTTTATCCATGCAGCAGATATGGCCAGGTTTGGGCTCCTGACCCTCCGTAAAGGTCAATGGAACGGTCAGCAATTATTGTCGGAACAATGGATCAGCCAGGCTACCACCCCAACTACTGCTAAAACAGACTATGGTTATATGAACTGGTTTCTGAATACGGGTAAGGCATTTTTGCCAGGTGCGCCGGAAACTGCGTTTGTGCATGTAGGCAATGGCAACAACATTATTTACGTTGACCGGACAAACGATCTGGTAGTGGTACTTCGCTGGATAGATACCCGGGGTATGGACAAAACAATCCGGCAGATACTTTCGGCTTTTTAATGCCCCATCCGTATCATTAAAATACCTAATTTTAGGTACCCCCGATTGCCTTACTGAAAACAGTTGCTTCTTTATGAGCACAGATTTGTTTAATGAACATTTTAAGGATAATTATTTTCTCCAGTCGGTCATAGATTCGATTGAGGAAGGCGTGATTGTTCAAAACAGAGAGGGAGCCATCATTGGCTTCAACAGCAAAGCGTTGGAAATTTTATCGTTGAATGAAAAAGAGCTTTTTGGAAAAACGTCCTACGATAATATGTGGAATGCCTGCCTGGAAGATGGCATCATTGCCTCCGGAGACGAACATCCTATTTCCGTTACCCTCCAAACCGGTCAGCCGCAAACAAATGTGCTGATGCAGGTGAATGTATTCAACAGGGGGGTCAGGTGGATCAACATCAATTCCAAACTGTTTCATATCGGGGATGATGTTTTTGCATTCGCCAACTTTTCGGATGTAACGGATATGGTGCAAACCAACAAATCCTTAACGCTCGAAAAACAGCAGCGGAAGATCAGCGAAAAGAAGTTTTCGAATGTATTTAAATACTCCAGTATCGGTAAAGCCATCCTTTCTCCGGAGGGCAATATCATGGACGTAAATGACGCCTTGTGTAACATGCTGGGATACAGCAAGGAGGAACTGTTCAGCAACGGATTAAAAGAAATCTGCCATGAATCAGATTATGCTGAAAACATCTTACAGACCAAACAAATGCTCATTACAGAGCTGAAGAAAGTGGAACAGGAAATGCGCTTTATCAAAAAAGACGGAAACCTATGCTGGGCAACGGTTACCACCTCTTTGGTAAGGGACGATGCCCGCAATCCGCAATTTTTCATTTCTCAGATACAGGAAATTACAGCGCTCAAGCAACTGAATAGAAACCTCGAAACACAGAACAGGGAACTGCTGAAAACACAGATGGCGCTGGAAAAGAAAGTAAGCCAGTTGAAAGAGTTCGCAGGCATCATTACCCACGACGTTCGGGGGCCTGCACATAATATCCGCAAAATGCTGGAGATGTACGAGGTAACAGAAGACCCGGAATTAAAACAGGCATCGCTGGATTATCTGAAAAAAGTAAGCGCCGACCTCACCAATAACCTGAATGAGCTGGTACAAATCCTGCAGATCCAGATGGAAAAAGATATTCCCCACTCCGATTGCAGCTTTGAGGAAATTATCAGCAGTGTGTGTTTACAGCTACAGGAAACCATCAATCGTAAAAAAGCCGTTATTCATGCTGATCTCAAAGTGAGCAACCTGACGTACCCAAGGGTATTTCTTCAAAGCATTATTTACAATTTGCTCAGCAACAGCCTCAAATATGTTCAGCCCGATCAGCCGCCGGTCATTGAAATAAAAACATTTAAAGATGCGGGGGGCATTTGTCTTACCGTTAAGGATTACGGGCTGGGGATAGATATGAAACGCTTCGGGCATATGTTGTTCAGGTTCCAGAAAAGCTTCCACAGCGGATTTGACAGTAAGGGAATTGGCCTGTACCTGATCAAAAACCAGATCGAGGACCAGGGTGGAACCATTTCCGCCGAAAGTGAACCCAACAAAGGGATCACTTTTACCGTTCGCTTTTAATAAAAACCCCCTATTTTTGCCGCCTTAACAGCGGATGTGGCGAAATTGGCAGACGCACTAGACTTAGGATCTAGCGCCGCGAGGCGTGTGGGTTCGACCCCCTCCATCCGCACACACTGAAAATAAATCAGTTGCATAAGACCCGCTTCGGCGGGTTTTGTGTTTTTTAGAACTGTTCTTGCCAGGTTCATACAAAACATGAAAAATGAACATCAATTTTCAAACAAAAGAATATAAAGCCGTGTTGGAAAAGAACTATTGTTGACATACAAGTTTACGAAATCCTCAAACAAATGAACCTGCGTCTACAGGCTCATTTTAGGATAAAAAATGCTTACTGGACTTATCAGAAAATTTCGCTTTCGTCGGGAGTTCGGATTGTAAGAATCGCAGCATTTCTGATTTGGTAAAATATATCTTGCCCCGCCACTTATAATGCGGCAATCCCGATCCCACCCAACCGGATAAGGTGGCAATAGAAATCCGCAGAAAGGCAGCGGCTTCCTGCCTCGACAGTAGCGGTTCATTGATATTGATAGGAGTTTCTTCCGGTAATTGTGTTTCTGAAAAATACTCCCGGATGGCATCTGAAATCCATTTCTTTACTTCTTCCTCTCTCAACATGATCAGTGCTTCCACAATCTTTCATTTTGGTAATTCGATAACTATTTTGCTTTTCAACCTCGGGTCGTTTGTTGGATGGTAATGCAGGTATCCGAATACAGATAGTTGCCGGATACATTTCAAACAAGTTTTCTTTTCCAGTTTTGAATAACGTTCGATCAACTCTCCATTGAAATAAATGACAGCATCTTCATCGGTAGCCAAAAAATAAACAAGCGTTAAAAACACCGAGACGTGTGAACTCCTGATACAATTACAGGAAACAAATGGATTTGAACTTCTCTCTTCCCTGGGCGACTATGACTTTGATGTCATTTTCATAACCGCATACGACCAATATGGCATCCAGGCCGTAAAATGTTCCGCTATTGATTATCTACTAAAACCTGTTAATCTCTCTGATTTGACGCTTGCTGTACAAAAAGCCACTAAAAGAAAGGAGTACAGGCAAACGCAGCTTCAGATACAAAACCTGCTTTCCATCATCAACCTCCCTCCGAAGGAACATCGCGTGGCCATTCAACTAATGAAAGAGATTCGTTTTCTCAACCCCGCAGACATCATCCGATGTGAAGCGGCCAACAACTATACGCATATCTATCTGGTAACCGGAGAAGAACTAATTGCGTCTAAGGGTTTGTTTGATTTTGATGATATTTTAAAGAACTACCATTTCATCAGATGCCATCAATCGCACCTAGTCAATAGGAAATTCATCAAAAGTTTATTCAAGGAAGATAATGTTTCAGACTTAATATTGATAGATGGAACGTTGGTGCCGGTTTCAAGACTGAAAAGAGATCATGTTAAAAACGAATTCTCCTAAGTGCGCCATTGTACAATTTATCATTCTTCGAAATACGAAAATCAAGTGGTGCTCTGCACAACCTCCCCACACCTCGTTCTTCAATTTGTCCAAAGGTAAACGCCTATTTACAAAGTACCTGTGTATAATCTATAATTGGGTACATCTCATATTAGTTTTCCAATGATGATAGTCTTTTTCCAATGGCAATTGCAGATAAAACAGGCTCAATATGATTCATTGTCAGGTAAAAAAGTAGTATAGGCACCATGATAAAAAAGGAAGAAAGAATAACCACGTTCAAAGTATTACCTGTATTTTTCAAAACAAAAAGAAGTAGAATACTTGTTAAAATCAACAAAATACCAAAAGATTTCATCAAGTTTTTCATATAAATTTCCCATTTAGGAACAATAACTACAAGGGTACTGTCATCTTTAAAGTGTATATAGGATTTAGCCTTACCAATCATACTCCATGAAAAATTTTGACCAAGCTTCTTTTCAAGTTCAAGGTAGTATCGTATCGACTGCGCATTAGTACGGATGCCTGTTAATGCAAAGAAAAGCTCCTCATCCATATATTCAGTTAGGACAGTTTTTTTAAAATCGGAACTTGAATGTTCAATCAAGCCTTTTACAGCTTCGAGGTTTTTAAGTTCGTGAAATTTCATTTTTGTGCGGTTGTTATATAAGTCAATTATAGATTTTAGCATGCCGATAAGATTAATCATATCTACTCAATTTATTTTTGAATTTGTCAGCAAAATACCAAATTACAGTCAAATGTCAACGCGCAATACAATTGATTGATTTCACACCGGATGATTTACAAATGAAGTCGTGGAAGTAATAGCCTATATCAAAATGCCAATGATATCTGGACGGCAATCGAAGACGAATGGATTTCGCAAGCATAGCTTCGGTCAAGTCTTACTGCTGTCGATGTGTCTTTCGACAACCGAAGCATTGATTATGATGCAGTCATCTATCTCGGCGGTGCCGTTTTTGTAAGTTGCAATTTCCCTGTAAGACTAAAATCAGCATAATCCCTCCATCCCGAAATTTTACAATAATTAAAACCTGTGAGATTAATCCGGCAATTAAACACTTCATTGTCCCCGACTTTGGCATAAAATGCCGCAGGGGAAGCATCATGATTGATTGAAACAAAAAAGTAAACTTCCTGCCCTTGGTACTGATTCCATTCAACAGTTTCGGGAGGCATTTTCTGTAACGAGGCTGGATAAACATTCAATTTGAACAAACCGGGATGTTCCAATTTTTTTCCCTTTTCGTTATAGTCGCCAACGCAAAGATGAACATATGTAAAAGATGCTTCGTCTGCATGCCTTCCTTACACGCTATTGGGGGAAACTGCCTGTCCTTTGAAAATGTAAATCCAAATCGCCACATTTCAGTTTTTCCCGGTGTGATAAAAAAACGAAAAACCGTATTGACAATCTCAAAAATATCTTCAATGTAAGCATATTGACGAAGAAGAATCAGGGACGTATAGATGGAACTCCATCCACAGTATTTTGATGTGCAAGATCATCATTGAATTGAGCTGATGCAACATGAATCTGATATCCTCCGTTGCCGGGAATAATTGGTATTGAAACTATCTTGAAAAACCGTTTTATTGAATCCACGGCAACCGGATTTTTCAGGAACGATTCCAGGTTTGTATTCATTTCATGCTCATTGGTATAATATCGAACGGCTTTTTGTACTTTTTCATTCCCCTCACGCATTTCCACGGTAGTGAGTTGACCTGAATTAAAGTAGCTTTCTAAAAGATAGTAGTCAGTTACAATAATTCCGTCTATAAGGTGGGTAGTATAGATTGGATTGTTAGTGACAATGATGGGCAGAAAAGCTTTCCCGGTCGTGATCCCGATTTGGTCTTCCAGATCGACCGCATTCTTTTGTAAAAATTCAATCTTTCGTTTAATTTGTTTAGCAGCCGTTTTCAGACGCTTCATTGCGTTGTGCATATCACGAACATCCATCGGAAATTTGATACATTTGATCTCACCACAGACAACAACCTTGTCGAGGTTTAATATCAGGTCGATTTCCTCGAATTTCTTCTGTTTATTATAAAACTTTCCTGGCTTAGGAATATAATGCTTAAAGCCTTTGCAGGTAATATCTTTTTCAAATTCCCTGGAAAGATACTGTTCAAGTTGCTGGCCCCGCTGGTCAAGAGAATAACCCGCCTCATCCAGCCAGGTATCCACCAGATTGTATAATACGGGTTGCACTACCGGTACATAAGCGATATAATAATATCCCTTATGAAATACAAGCGGCTTATCCCACAGCTTAAGGCGATCTCCGAAATTACCTGAAATGATTTTCAAAAATTCAATGATCTGTTGGGGCGAATAGTCCGTTCGTTGCTCAAAGTAATCTGTTAGCCTTCGCGAACTTATTTTGATGGGGAAGCGGGATATGTCTTCAGTAGAAAAAATACTGTCGTCTTTCGGCAACTGACTGCAATGGCTTAATAAATCCTGTAATAAACTGAACAGGCCGATAAGATCGTTCAGGTTAAGATTCGTAAGATTAGGCAGATTAACATCTTTCAGGAAATTATAGAAAGTCGTCACCGCCGTCATGTTATTTAATTCATGAAAACAGTCTTTATCTGAAAATCCGTTTTTGAGCCGGCAGAATATCGCTCCTTCACTAACCAATACATCTTTTATTCTTTTGTCTGTCTTGCGTCTTTTAATTACTTCCTTCATCAACAACCCAAACCTCGATTCTCTGTTGAGTTCGTTTACCACACTAAAGAAATTGAAAATAATATTCCGCTGCAGTCTGAGCATCCCCGCTTTGTTAACGATCAGGAGGGAAGGATCGTAGTCTATGGTAAAAACATAACTACCTTCATGTTCCGCACTTAACCAAACGCCCTCGTTCCAGATGCTGTTTTCATACTCCTGTTTTGTGACACAAAAAAGCGTGCTCATTAAAAGTATTCGCTTGGAAGTTTCAATGGGATGAAGCGGATGCAATGCAGGGTCATGCGGTATGTCTTCTCTGGTATAATACCGCAGAAAATTCAGAAATGCATTCATTCCGTCAACATCCGCTTCCAGCGCTCCACCCACTTCTACCTTACCAACGTTTTGATTGAGGCTTTGGATTTTATAAGAGTAGTGATGTTCTACATTGAAGCTTTCCTCCCCTTTCATTTCCTCACGCCTCATTTTGCTGAATACAAGGAAGTTCCTGTTGAATGCCCCGAATGTCAGTTCTAGTTGTTGGTCAAAGGAAATATTACACCCTTTTATTGCTCTTTTCAGG
>JAECQP010000033.1 GCA_015999745.1 Sphingobacteriia bacterium
TGTTCAGGTTTCTTTTACTGTATACGGGAATGTTTTTTTGTTTGAAATAAGTACCCAGCACCTCACCATACTTATTTTCTTTATAGATGACGGAAATTTTTCCCGGCTCAACACCTTTGTTCAGTAATTCATTGACCAAAATGGTAAGATGAATCATCTCCTGCTCCTGGGACTCGTATTCATGCAGGAGCGGGGGCTCTTTCAAGCCGTTGATTTTTGTATTGGCGGCCAGCAGGTCTTTGCTAAGGCCATCAATTTTCTTTACGAGCCTTTCCTGATTTCTTTCTATCAGTGTTTTTGAAACATCCAGTATCGGCTGGGTGGAACGATAGTTGTTGGTCAGTACAATGGTGAGAATGGATGCCGAATAACGGTCCGCAAATTTTTCCATGTTCTCAATATTGGCTCCCTGGAAGCGATAGATGCTCTGATCATCGTCTCCCACCACAAAAATGTTGGGATCCTCCCAGAAACTGATCAGTTGTTCCACGAGGCTATTCTGGGTACCGCTGGTGTCCTGGTATTCGTCTACCAGTATATACTGATACTGTTCCTGGTACCTGGCCAGTAATAATTTGTTCTCTCCGAAGGCGTTCAGTACCCAATTGATCATGTCGTCAAAATCATAGCGCCCCCTTTTCTGCATCAGTTCCTGGAAACGGCTGAACTCATTCACTGCGGCACGCAGTTTTTCCATTTTCTCCTTTTCTTCATCAATCTTGTTTTGCTTCAGGTCCCCTGCCTTGAATTGTTTGTACGCTTTCTTATATACAAACTCATCCCTGGTGGAAATCTCGTTCAGGTATTTGTCGATACAACTTTGGATATATGCAGGGGTCCAGCCTTCCCGCTTCATGTTGCTGAAGAGCTGGCGGAGGTTGTTGATTTCAAAATATACATCCCCCCGGTAGCGTTTTAACGGATGATTTTTGGGAAAGTTGTCGATCAGTTCCTTGAATAACTCAATACTTTCCAGTTCGGAAACAGGATCCAGCGCGGTTTTCTCGAACAGGGAAAGATTATCCTGAATAATATCATTGCAAAATGAGTGAAAGGTGCTGATATCGACCTTGTAGGCATCGGGCCCTATAAAGCCCAGTAATCTTTTGCGCATGGCAACAGCGCCGGCATCGGTATAGGTAAGGCAAAGAATATTCTCCGGGCGGGTATCCGTTTCCAGCAGGATCTTGCCGATCCGGGCGCTAAGGATCTGGGTTTTACCGGTTCCGGGTCCTGCAATAACCATCACGGGGCCTTCCAATGCATCCACCGCTTTTTGCTGCTGGGCATTCAGCGAGTTGTAAATACTGTTAAAATGATCAATTTGTTGTTGCCGGGTTGTCATGGGATAAAGATACCATGAACCTTATTAAAGAAATGCTGTTATTCAGTTAATACTTTTTTTATGTCAGAAACTTGCGGCTACTTCAACTCTTTCAGTTCACTCACATTGTTGTAGGTATCGATGGTGGCAATATAAATTTTCTTGCCGGCGCCGTCCCGAACTTTGGTAAGATCAATTACAGCCGATTTACTGCTGAGGATAATCTGTACCAGTTGGGTGTTGATGAATTTGAGTTCCTTCTCCTGCGGCAAAACAAACAGGCCAAACCCCTTTAGTTTGAGATTTCCATTGTAACTGGCTTCTATTTCGGTGGCTGATTTTCTATGCAGTACCGGTTGCTCAGGAGCATCATTATTGATCCATGGCATGGGTGGTATCAAGGCGGGATAGTGGTAATAATTATTGCGCAGGCTATCATTCCAGCCATTTGGATTTTTCTCAAATACCCTGCTGTTAAAATACACACTGCCCTGGGTAGTTTTGTATTTTCTTAATTCGCGTATCTGGCCGGGGAGTTCATTTTTATTTTTCCAGGCCTCATTGTTGCCTGCGCGATAAATGCCCATTCCAATATATACCTGTTTTTCATAAGCATGATCGTTCCACCATTTCAGCAATACATCGTAATCTGCCAGTTTGTGACCTCTTTCCCAATACAGCTGCGGTGTTACATAATCAATCCATCCTTTTTCGAGCCAGAGCAGTATGTCTGCGTAAAGATCATCATAATTGGTTTGCCCCGCTTTGGTTTCACTGCCCATCGGGTCCTGGCTCTTATTGCGCCATACGCCAAACGGGCTGATGCCAAACTTTACCCTTGGATTGGTGCTGCGGATGGCACGGTATAACTGTACAATGATGCTGTCGCAATTGCTTCTTCTCCAGTCATCTTTACTTAACCCATTACCGTATTTCTGAAAGGTTTGCTGATCCGGGAATTCTTTACCGGCAATCCTGTATGGATAAAAATAGTCGTCCATGTGAATGGCATCCACATCATACCTGGTCAGTATGTCTTTTACCACCCTTACGGTATGTTCCCTCACCTCCGGCAGGCCGGGGTTGAAATACTTTTTGTCGCCATAAACAAGAAACCATTCAGGATGAATTCTGGATATATGCGAAGGCGCTACAGAAGATTTTAAAATATTGAATACGGCCCTGTAAGGATTCAGCCATGCATGAAATTCCATGCCACGCTTATGTGTTTCGCTGATCATGAATTCCAGCGGGTCGTAATAAGGATTGGGAGGCAGCCCCTGTTTGCCGGTCAGGTATTCGCTCCATGGTTCATACTGAGATGGATACAGGGCATCACCGGCCGGGCGGATCTGCATCACAATCGCATTCATACCATTGACCTGATGCATATCCAATAAGCGGATGAATTCTTCTTTTTGCTGTGCAACGGGCAGGTTTCTTTTGCTGGGCCAGTCTATGTTTTCTACGCTGGCTACCCAAACGCCGCGAAACTCATAGTTAGGAGAGTGCTGTGCAGTTACAGTTTGCAGGCAGCAGGTAATACAAAAAAACAAAGGTAGAATGATCCGGTTTTTCATCATGCGAATATATTGTAATGACTATACCTTTTCGCGCATCTTATCCAATAAATTATTTAATTGTTCCACTTCATCCCTGCTCAGGTTCTTTAGGAGATAGTCCAGCTGATCATTTTTTTGATCCAGCCGGGCCAGTAATTGTAATCCTTTTTTGGAGATGTTCACATCCACCAGGCGCTTGTCTGTTGCAGAAATTTTCTTTTCGACCATTCCTTTTTTGATCAGGCGGTCTACAATACGACTGGTATCGCTCATTTTATCGAGCATTCTTTCCCGGATCTGCAAAGTACTTAAGGGCTTCATGCTTCCCCGGAGGATTCGCAGGATGTTATATTGCTGAGGGGTGATGTCCTCTTCTTCGAGAAACTTCCTGATATGTTCAGATAGCCAGCCTGCAGAAAACATGATGTTGACTGTTGCTTTTTGGTAGATGTTTCTGAACACCTGTTGCTGGATGTCTTTTTCTATACTCATTGTTAAAACACCAAGTTACGTAAATCGCTGTAAATGACCTCATTAATCCTCCCAAACTGTTAAACCCTCACTGCAGTTGGCACAAATATCTATGTTTTTACGGCTGGTCATCAGTTCTTTTCTGAATTGCTGATAGTTCGGGTTATGCCAGGTTTCCCTAAAACTTTGGGTCTTCAGGTTCCCGAGCTGGTGCATGGCGTCCTTGTCGAAACAACAGGGTACCACCAAGCCATCCCAGGTAATTACATTGGCATGCCATAGCTTCCAGCAATGGTTGTTTAACCCGCTTTTCACCTTCATTTTGCCGGATGCATCTCTTTTATAACGGCTGTATTTGTTGTTATCGGGGATCAGCCTGTTGGGGTCATTCTCGTAATCGTATACCTGGGCTGTTTTAAACCTAACCTGGTCCACACCAATCTCAGCGCCAAGCTTTTTAACCGCATCTATCTGATGCTCATTGGGTTTTACCACCAGAAACTGGAAGAAAACGAAGGGAGTTTTGCTGTTCAGGGCCTTTTTCCATTTCACAATATTGCGTGCCCCTTCCAATACTTTTTCCAGCCTGCCTCCCACACGGTATTGTTCATAAACATCCTGGGTGGTGCCATCGATGGATATAATCAGCCTGTCTAACCCGCTCTCTACTGTCTTTTTGGCTTTTTCATCGGTCAGGTAGTGGGCATTGGTAGATGTAGCTGTATAAATGCCCTTTTTATGGGCATATTCAACCATATCCAGGAAATCAGGGTTCAGGTATGGCTCACCCTGAAAATAGAAAATAAGGTAAAGCAGGTCTTTATAAATATCATCGATGGTTTCCCGGAAGAAATCCTGTTTAAGCATTCCTGTAGGGCGGGTGAATTCTCTTAACCCGCTCGGGCATTCCGGACACCTGAGATTACAGGAGGTGGTGGGTTCAAAAGAGATGGAAATGGGGTATCCCCATTGTATCGGCTTTCCCGTAAGCTTAGACAACTGATAGCTACCATATACCCTAAAGGCATTCCAACAACGACGAGGGGTCATTTTAGATAGAAAATTGATGCTGTCGTTCCAGTTGAAATAAGCCATAAGCGTTGTAAAAATACGTTTTCTGCCGGAAGCCTTATTCTTTAACAATTTCTTATTAAACATAAGGCCATTTATTGCGTCTATTATGCAGACCTTCGTGTTGTGAAAGGTGGTTTAAAGGGGTTTTCTTATTAAACCTTTAACAAAACTGATCCTTTTCTGGCACACAAATTGGACTGGCATATACAATGATTCAATAAATTTTTTCTCATAAGCAGTTAGTTTTGGTTGCGGCCCCTGTTTCCACAGGGGCCAACTTTTTTTCAGGGCTTTCTGAACCTGATCCAGATCAGAAAAAGCAAACAACCGCTGGCGTCTGCCATAATATCCGCCCATTCAAAACTCCGGCCTTCCACTACCTGTTCCTGGTAAAATTCAACACCTATTCCGTAAGAAAGAAAGAGGCCCGCAATGATCAGTGCAAACAATCCTCCGATCTTTTTCCCCGTAAAACCGTAAATAGCGGCTGCTGCGGTATAGCAAAGCGTAAAAAAAATGGCCGCATGCACATACTTGTCCATATAGGGGATGTTCAGCCACCCGATAGAGGGCAGTTGCTTGCCGGGAAGTGTAAAAAGAAAAATACTGCAGGTAAGGGAAAGCAGGAATGCCAGCAGGGGAATCAGGGCAGATTTTTTTTTCATGAATGATTGTCTAGGAAGTCCATTTTTCCAATACCCTTTTGAGTTGTTCAATGGTAAATGGCTTTGTGATAATATCTTTCATTCCGGCGTCGAGGCAATCTTCTTCTGCCTCCTTTACCACATTGGCCGTCATGGCAATAATCACCGGCATCTTTCCCAGCGGGCTGTTCAGGATCTGAACGGTTGCTTCCAGTCCATCCATTTCGGGCATATGGATATCCATAAAGATAAAATCGTAATTATTGATGAGGGCTTTTTCAAACGCTTCCCTGCCATTATTGGCGATCTCAATATCATATCCGATTTTACTGAACATTTTCTTAGCCAGTAACTGGTTCATGCCATTGTCTTCTGCAACCAGTAATTTGAAAGATTTCTGAATACTGTTCCCTGTAAGGGATGATTTGTTTTGTGTGATTCTGCTATGCGTCTTTTTAACAAGGTTAATCTGCACCGGAATAATAAACCTGAATGCGGATCCCTTTCCGGGCTCGCTCTCAATCCAGATCCTGCCTCCCATCTCCTCTATGATCTTTCTGCAGATCGATAATCCTAAGCCGGTGCCACTGTGCTTCCTGGTTGCAGAGTTGTCTATCTGTGTAAATGGAATAAACAAGGTTCGCATATGCTCCTCACTGATACCAATGCCGGTATCAATTACGGCAAAATTCAGTTCCTGGATACTTTCATCGATGGGGAGAGAACTCACTTCAATCCTGATCGTACCTGATTCTGTAAATTTAACAGCATTGCTCACCAGGTTGATAAGAATCTGTTTGATCCTGCTTTCATCGGCAATGATTTCCAGTTCTGTTTTAGGATCAACGGTGGAAGTGATTTCCAATTCCTTTTTTAAGGCGGTGATCCGGGGTGAAGCAATGGAAATGACATTTTTGATGATGGCATCCAGGTTGCAGGGCCCTTCAAAAAGTTCCAGTTTATCTGCTTCAATCTTGGAAATATCTAAAACATCATTTACGATTTCGAGTAGTAATGTGCTGCTCGATTTTAAGGAGTGCATCAGCTCTTCCTGTTCAGCAGATAAGGGCGTATGCTGCATCAGATCAATGGTGCCGATGATCCCGTTCAGCGGAGTTCTGATTTCGTGGCTCATATTGGCCAGGAACCTCGATTTTGCCTTAGTGGCTTCCTCGGCCTGCATTTTTGTTTCGGAAAGGTATTCGCGGGATTCTTCCAGGTCAATCGACTTTCTGATCAGGTCTTCCCGGTCCATATCATAGGTCCGTTTATAGAGGCTCACCGTAATACCGAGAATGCCAAAATAAAGGAAGATGGTCACCACCATGTCTATCTGCCGTACCTGTTCGCTGGCATAAGGAACAATCCAATCCGGATGTTGCTGCTCCATGTAAATCAGCAACATGATCATGGCAATGGTAACGCCGATGAAAGGAGAATGGAATTTTTTGGGGAGAATCAGCATGGCGATGGTCAGAATCAGGCTGTAGGCTATGATGGTCGGGCCTTCAATTCCCCCGTTGGAAAACCAGATGGGCACATAAAAAAGATGGCAGAATATGATGTACCAGCCACTGACCTTTTTATACATATCCTTATACCTGGAAAGATAAAAGAACAGAAAGGAAATGGCGAGCAGCGCTAAAATGAGCCAGGTGAGCGTGTTGTTCATCCCCAGGTACATATTACTGATGAAGCTGATGCTCATGGCAACGAAAACCAGAAAAGTGACAAGGTTAAAAATCTTGTTTTCAAGAGAGATGAACTCTTTTTTTAACCCGATGAGTTTTTTCAGCCCGTTGTAATTCATACCCTGGTATATGCCGTTAAAGATACTTCTATTACATTATAACTCCATAACAATACGCCTTATTGTACCATGTACAATAAGGCGCAGTCTTCGTTGTATAATAAACGATTTGAATTCAGTTGGCAGGGTGGAACCGATTATCCAACCAGTGCTGCGTAAGCATCTTTACTCAGCAAACCTTCCACAGCGGATGTATCGGTTACATTCATTTTGATCATCCAGCCATCTCCATAAGGATCGGTGTTCACCAGTTCAGGCTGCTTTTCCAGCAGAGGGTTTACTTCTGTTACGGTACCTGCAACAGGCAGAAATAAGTCACTCACTGTTTTAACCGCTTCCACTGTGCCAAAGATTTCTTCACCGGCCAGTGTTTTACCAACGCTGTTGATGTCTACATAAACAATATCGCCCAGCTCATGCTGTGCAAAGTCTGTAATACCGATGGTTGCAACATTGCCTTCCAGGCGAATCCACTCGTGGTCTTTGGTGTAACGGAGTTCTTCAGGAAAATTCATAAAAGCTGGGTTTTATTTGTGCAAATATTCAATAAAAAACAATGAGATAAAATTAAATGTCTATAAAGGGGACTATTTCATCAGAAGCCCTGTTGTTCAAAATACAGCAACACATGGTCTTTGATGAAATTTTCCTGTTCGGGTAAATTCATTTCCGGAAGGGCCTTCAGTTGCTTAAAATGGGGCCACCCGTCCGGGTCGTTCCCTTCTATAATATAGTAACCACTCTGGGCCAGCACCGTACAAACGGCCACGTGCATCAGGTCCTGCTTCTCCTCCTTGGAGATTTTTTCCTGTACAAATCCCGTTTCCTGCATCCCGATCAGGAACAAAACGGCCTCCAGGTCGGGCTTTTTTCCGAAACGCTCCACTAATCTGGCTTCCAGCGCCCACCAGCGCTGTTGTAAATCATCTGTAATGAACATAGCCCAAAGGTAAAGCTCCGGAGCATGCCATCATCAACCTGCAAAAGGTATATTTGCAGGAAATTCGAGTATTTATGTTACAGGTGAGTGTTTTGAGAGCGGCCCCCGAAGTGGTTAAACAACGGTTGGCGAAGAAAAACTTTAAAGAGCTGCAACTGGTAGATACCATTGTTCAGCTCGATGATGACCGGAAGAAACTCCAGGCATCCTTCGACGATACACAGGCTAAGGTGAATGCCGTTTCCAAAGAAATCGGCATGCTGATGGCGAAGGGGGATAAGGCCGGGGCGGAAGCCATTAAACAAAATGTGGCTGGCTGGAAGCAGGAACTGGAGCCGCTGAAAGAGCACATGGCGGCGGTGGAAAAACAGTTGGCCGATACGCTGGTGCTGTTGCCCAACCTGCCAGCGCCCGAAGTACCCGAAGGAAAGACACCTGAAGAAAATGAAGTGGTAAGAACCGGTGGCGTTATGCCCGAATTGGGTCCGGATGCCGTTCCACACTGGGATCTGACCAAAAAATACAACCTGATCGATTTTGAACTGGGCAATAAAATTACGGGCAGCGGCTTTCCGGTGTATATAGGCAAGGGAGCCAAACTGCAGCGCTCCCTGATCCAGTATTTCCTGGATTTCAATACCGGAGCGGGATATACAGAATACCTGCCACCATTTATGGTGAATGCAGCTTCTGCTTATGCAACCGGCCAGCTTCCTGATAAAGAAGGGCAAATGTATCATGCTACGGAAGACGATTTCTACCTGATCCCCACAGCAGAAGTACCGGTTACCAATGTGTACCGCGATACCATTTTAAAGGAAGATGAACTGCCGGTTAGAATGACGGCCTATTCTCCCTGTTTCAGAAGAGAGGCGGGCAGTTACGGAAAAGATGTGCGCGGGCTGAACCGTTTACACCAGTTTGAGAAAGTGGAAATTATCCAGATTGTACATCCCGATAAAAGTTATGAGGTGTTGCAGGATATGATTGTCCATGTAGAGCGGTTACTGCAATCCCTGGAACTGCCTTACCGAATCCTGCGTTTGTGTGGCGGCGATATGGGATTCACCAGCGCCATTACCTACGATTTTGAAGTATACAGCGCCGCACAGCAACGCTGGCTGGAGGTGAGCAGTGTAAGTAATTTTGAAAACTACCAGACCAACCGGATGAAATGCCGTTTTAAAGGAACTGATGGTAAAACACAGCTGGCACATTCATTGAACGGAAGTTCACTTGCATTGCCAAGAATTGTAGCCTGCCTGCTGGAGAACAATCAAACCGTTACGGGTATTCAGTTACCGAAAGTACTGCATCGCTATTTTGGGGCGGAAGCAATCTAGCGTCAGGGTAGCGTTCTTGTATTTCAGCGGCAGGTCAATAAAAAATACCGGCCAGGGAACAACCCCCGGCCGGTATTTTTGTTGAAGACCCTTCCCGGAAAATTAATGTTGAATAAACCGGTCGAAGAATTCAATGGTGCGCAGCATTTGGTCAATACGCTGGCGGTTATTGCCGGTTCTGGTCAGTTCATGTGTACCGCCCGGATGACGTACATATTCAACCGTTCTGCCCAGCACTTTTAAACTTTTGTACAACATCTCACTTTGGATCACACCGGTCCTTAAATCGTTTTCTCCATGGAAAATGATATAAGGGGTATGAATATTAGCCACATATTTCAAAGGAGATTCTCTCTCAATGGCAGGTTTCGCTTTTTCTTCCCAGGGGTATCCGTCAAAATAATTTGGTACCAGTCTCCATGCATTCCCTTCCCCAAAGAAAGTGCCCAGATCGTATACCCCCCTCTGCGAGCAGGCTGCTTTGAAGCGCTGGTCATGACCAACAATCCATGCCACCAGGTATCCTGCATAGGAGCCCCCGGTAACGGCCAGGCGGGAAGTATCGATAAATCCGTCTTTAGCGGCAAGATCCAGTGAAGTCAGTACATCGGATGTAGGCCCGGCTCCCCAATCGTTTACATTGGCACGGAGAAATTCCGCACCATAACCACCTGATCCCCTGGGGTTACCGTAAACCACCGCGTAACCTTTGGCAGCATAGTACTGAAACTCGTGCCACATAGAGCTTTCACCGGGCCCCCACATGGCGGCAGGTCCACCATGAATATTCAGGATAGCCGGATATTTTTTTCCTGCTCCATAATTGGCGGGTTTCATCACCCAGTATTCAACCGTCAGTCCCTTTTCGTTCACGAATGTTTTCTTAACGGGCAGACTGAGTTTTTTAGTACTTAACCAATTGTAGTTAAAGCTGCTGATGCGGGTAGCATTTTTACCGGAAGCATCGCTGCTGTATAATTCAAAAGGATTGACTACTTCGGTTTTAACGTATACCAGTTGATTGCCCAACAAATCGAAGCTGCTGATGCCCGCATCGGAAGGGGTTAGCTGTTCCGCCTGTTTGGTAGTGATATCCATCCTGAAAACAGGGGCGCCGCCATTGCTTTGTGCGCTGAAGTAAATGTATCGCTCATCCTTACTCCAGTTAAGCCCGCCTTTGTTCCTGTCGAAGGGCAGTACTGTAATATCTGCAGCTGTGCCGTTCAAAGGCAGGATCGCCAGTGCCGGAACATCTACAAATGAAACCGCACCTGTTTGGAATGCCAGCCATTTACCGCTGGGAGAAACCACCGGGTTGCTATAGGTTTTACCCGGAGCACCCAGTAGTTGTTTCAGGTTGCTTCCATCTGCATCGGCGATAAAGAGCCGGCTCTCGAGTACCCTGTCGGGATGCCGGGTAGAATCCATGCTGCCACTGAAAACAATTTTTTTGCCGTCCGGTGTAAAGTCTGCGTTTCCGAAACGATAAAATCCTTTGGTAATGGCCCTTGGCAGGGCATTTGGTTCTGCGGCTACAATGAAAATATGGCTGAAGGAAAGCTCCCCGGACGTGGTGGATTCCTCCTGAAAATGCAGCTTGTTGATCACTTTGGCCTTACGGTCTGCGGCGTTCAGTTCCAGGTATGCCCTGATTTCTTCCGTAGTTCCATCCGGATCAGCCTTAGCGGTACTGGCTTTCAGGAATTCGTTTTTAGGAAAGCCAGGCTTTTCCATAGGCCATTTAGGCAGGGATCTGGCCGGGTTCAGTAAGCTGTCTTTTAAGAGATCTTTTAAAAGAATACTGCTTCCGAAAAGAAGCTGTTTGCCATCGGGGCTCCATTTAGGTCCGGAGGCGCCGTATTTGAACCTGGTCAGTTGAACCGGTTCTCCTCCATCGAAGGAAAGCAGGAAAATCTGTGGTTTACCATCAACCGCTCTTACAAAAGCCAGTTGCTTTCCATCCGGGCTCCAGGTGGGTTGGGAGGCGTTTTCTTTGGCTGTAAGGGCTTTTGGGGCGGAAGAGCCATCCGTGGGCACAATGTAAATATGGTTGGTGTATTTGAATTCCCATTTATTGTCGGATTCAGACTCAATGCTGTTTAATACAAAAACAGCTTTTTTACCATCAGGGCTGAGGCTTAAACCACTCATTTGTTTTACCTTTAGCAGGTCGGTAATCTTAATGAGTTCCCCTTTTTGCTGGCTATAGCCAATAAAGGGAATCAGTAACAGGAGGAAGATTTTCTTCATTTCACAAGATTTAGACGGTTAAAATACAAAGAATTGTGTGGTGCAAATCACTACTGCTGTATTTTTGTAGTATAAAGTGAATGTATGAGTGAAATGGTGAATGAGTTCAATAATTACAGGGAGAGAATGAATGAGGTTATTCTGAGTAAGAATAACCTGGTGATGAAGCGTCTTTGGAATCTGGATACCAATACATATGAAGACGGTGCATTGAATCGTAAAACAAAAGAGATGCTGGGGTTGGTTGCCAGTATGGTGTTGCGCTGTGATGATTGTATTAAATATCATCTGGGCAAAAGCCACGAACTTGGCGTGAGTACCGAAGAGATGTATGAAATTTTTGCTGTAGCTAATATTGTAGGAGGAACGATTGTAATTCCGCATACCAGGAGAGCTGCTGAATATTGGGAAGCGTTGCAGAACGGGTAACCGTTAAAATAAAACAGAAACAAAGAAATATTTATCATATAAATTCAGATTTATGAGCACAGAAACATTGAGTAGCCCAGCCTTTACTTCTAAAGATTTAGCTACAGACCAGGAAGTTCGCTGGTGTCCGGGTTGTGGAGATTATTCAATCCTTGCGCAGGTTCAGAGAGTGATACCAGCAATAGGTGTGCCTCGTGAAAATATTGCCATCATCAGCGGTATCGGATGCAGCAGCCGCTTTCCATATTACATGAACACTTATGGTATGCACAGCATCCATGGAAGAGCTACCGCCATTGCAAGCGGATTGAAAGCTGCAAGACCAGAACTGAGTGTTTGGATCGTATCGGGAGATGGAGATAGTTTAAGTATTGGCGGTAACCATACCATCCATTTATTGAGAAGAAATTTTGACGTGAATATGCTGGTGTTCAACAACCAGATCTACGGGTTAACCAAAGGGCAATATTCACCTACATCCGAGCAGAATAAAATCACCAAGAGTTCCCCGCTCGGAAGTATTGATCATCCGTTCAATCCGCTGGCGTTAGCCATGGGTGCAGATGCCAGCTTTGTGGGCCGTTCCATGGACCGTGACCCGAAACACCTTCAGTACATGCTTACACGGGCCAATGCGCACAAAGGCTCTTCATTCCTGGAAATCTATCAGAACTGCAACATCTTTAACGACGGAGCTTTCGAAATCTTTACCGAAAAAGCAACCAAGCCCGAAGAAACATTATTCCTTGAACAGGGTAAACCAATGATTTTTGGCGCCAGCCAGGATAAGGGGATCCGCCTGAATGGGTTTACACCGGAAGTGGTGGAGATCGGCAAAGATTACAGTGTGGATGATCTCTGGGTACATGATGAACGCGATTTCTACAAAGCCCAGGTATTGGTTCGTATGTTCGACGATCCCAATAAGGAAGGCAAACATTACCCAAGACCATTTGGCGTATTTTTTGAAACAGACCGCCCCTGCTACGAAGATGTAATGACTATGCAGATTGAAGAAACCATCGCAACAAAAGGCAAAGGCGATCTGGATAAAATGCTCCGCGGCAGAGAGGTTTGGGAAATCAAATCATAAGTCTACCAGCTTATTCCTGATTGTAAACAGTACAAGTCCGCTTCTGCTGCGGGTTTGTGTTTTCTGAAACAGGTTGTCTCTGTAACCATCAATAGTTCTGGGACTCAGGTGCATTTCAGCAGCAATCTCTTTTAATGGTTTTTCTGAGCAGAGCCATTTGAGGAAATCTTTTTCCCTTTCAGAAAGGCTTTGCGCTGTTTCATATTCATTCAGAGGTTCTGCTGTTGTATTGAGCATTTCAGGAAAATTGCGGACTAAGGCGCCGTTGATATAGATGTTTTTCTTCCCGATTTCATTGAAGGCTTTTTCCAGTTCCTGCAAACGGGAACTTTTGAGCAGGTAACCGTGTACGCCCAGATGGAACATTCGTATAATGGTAAATTTGTCATCCAGCATACTTAAAACAAGAATCTTCATCTGCGGATAATTTTCCCTGATCCACTGTGCAGTTTCAAAGCCATTCATTTCCTTCATTTTTACATCCAGTAAAACCAGCCAGGGAAGTTCTTCCGGGTTGAGCTGACGGATAAAATCTTTTCCATTATTTGCTTCAAATAAAACCTGGTAACCCGGATATGTATTGATGGTTTCTGCCAGGCTGCTCCTTACCAGTTCATGATCATCCACTACTGCAATTTTTTTCATACGCTTGAAATGTGTTAATGTATTCAATTAGTTTAAGCGGGCTGAAATTAAAAATCCTGCTCAAAAAGAATAGCGTGTTTTCCGCTTAAATAAATGGGTTATAAAACGGGTCAAAATCAGTGGCTTACCTCTATGCCGGTGTTGGGCTGTGCTTTAGTTTTACTGCGTGATAGAAAAAGATGGTGACGATCCGTTTCTATCACTATTTATTAACCAGGGGTTACAAACAAAGAGAAGACGGCATTTGCCGTCTTCGATTTTTGATTACCTTTAAAATATGTTGTTGCACGTACATCCGGAAAACCCTAATCCCCGTCATATTAAAACCATCACGGATTGTTTGTTGTCAGGAGGTATCATTATCTATCCAACGGATACGATTTATGGTTTGGGATGTGATATTTTTAAACCCAGGGCCGTAGAGAGAATTGCCAGAATCAAGCAGATTGACCCGGCCAAAGTGCAGATGAGTTTTATCTGTAACGATCTGAGTGATCTTAGTAAATATTGCAAAAGCATTGATACGCCCTTATACCGGATACTGAAAAGCCATTTACCGGGCCCTTATACATTTATCCTGCCGGCAAGTAAGGAAGTGCCCAAAATCCTGCAGAATAAGAAGAGTACGGTCGGCTTAAGGATTCCTGATAATATTATTGCGCGTACCATTGTGGAAAAACTGGAACGCCCTTTGTTGTCTGCTTCCTTGCCCGGGGATATGGTAGAAGAATATACCGATCCCGAGAAGATGTTTGAAAAATTCGGGAACCTGGTAGATATCGTGGTAGACGGCGGCAACGGCGGCATGGTCCCTTCCACCATTATCGATTGCACCAAACCGGAATATGAACTGGTTCGTTTGGGAGCCGGTGCCTGGGATGCCGGTTAAAATTGAATTGCTATTTGTGCGGGTACAATGTTGAAGCTCTTCCTGTGATATACACAGAGGCCGTTTTTTTCTATACCAATTCTATGTTCCGGCGTTCCGTATCCTTTATTACTGTTCCACCCATATTGTGGAAACTGTGCGTGAATCTTATCCATGTAGGCATCCCGGTATGTCTTGGCCAGGATGCTGGCAGCGGCAATGGATGCATATTTCCCATCTCCTTTAACGATGCAGCAGTGTGGTATCTTTTGATATGCAGGAAAACGGTTTCCATCGATCAGTAGAAATTCCGGAATTACTTTAAGTTGTTGAATAGCCAGGTGCATGGCTTTGAAACTGGCTTTCAGGATATTGATCCGGTCTATCTCTTCCGCATCCACACTGGCAACAGACCATGCAATGGCATTGGATTCAATTACTTCTTTCAGGATTAACCGCTGTTTTTCTCCCACTTGTTTACTGTCGTTCAGCAGCGGGTGTTTGAAATCCCTGGGCAGAATGACCGCAGCGGCAAAAACAGGTCCTGCATAGGATCCCCTGCCTGCTTCATCACAGCCGGCTTCAATGAATTGTTCCTGGTAAAAGGATGGTAGCATGCCGTAAAATTCCGCTATCCGGCGCAGAGTATCAAATTGTTTTAACCGGGATAAAGCGAACGCTTGTTATACATTTGTGTTTTCTTAGCTAAAACAGGAAATATGAGTGTTGCGGATCGATCTTCGAGGCAGGTGGCCGTTTGGCTGCTGATAGGTGTTGGAATGACGGTAATACAAATTGCATTGGGCGGGATCACCCGCTTAACCGGTAGTGGCTTATCCATCACGGAATGGGATGTGATCACCGGCGCACTTCCTCCAATGAATGAAGCTGCCTGGCTGGTGGAATTCAATAAGTACCGGCAGACTCCGCAGTTCCAGATCCTGAATTTTGAATTCACCCTCAGCGATTTCAAGTTTATATTTTTCTGGGAATGGTTTCACCGGTTGTGGGCAAGGTCTATCGGGCTGGTGTTTGCTTTTGGCTTTATCTGGTTTTTGTATAAAAAATCATTTCGCCAGGAGATGGTACCACAGTTGATCGTACTCTTTTTCCTGGGCGCCTTACAGGGCCTGGTTGGATGGGTCATGGTAGCAAGCGGGTTAACAGGGGATGCCGTATATGTAAAACCAACCAGGCTGGCGATGCACTTTATTCTTGCTTTGGTTTTACTGGGATATACCTTCTGGTTTGCATTGAAATTGCTGGTTCCGGACGAACAGCGTATGGCCGATCGTAAAATCAGGCAAACCAATCTTATACTGCTGGGCCTGTTGTTTATACAATTGATTTATGGTGCGTTAATGGCCGGTCATAAGGCAGCCAATGTTGCTGCTACCTGGCCCACCATCAACGGACAGTGGATTCCGGAATCGATGTTCCGGGATACGCCCTTACTGCTGAACTTTATCGACAATACCGTACTGATTCATTTTATACACAGGGGATTGGCTTATTTGTTGTTGGTTATTGCGTTGGTATGGTCTTTCCGCCTGTTCAAAATAAACGGCACAGCCTATTTTACCCGTTTCAGGAAGTGGCCTTTTATCATTGTATTGGTGCAGGTGATACTGGGTATTATGAGCGTGCTTACCAGCAGTGGTATTATTCCCGGTAAATGGGGCGCTTTTGAATGGATGGCGCAGTTGCATCAACTCACGGGTATGCTGCTGCTGCTTGCCCTGGTCCTGCTGTTTTACCTCGTACAAAAAGAAAAAAGGGCCGTTTAATATTATTTAGGTTGAATCAACAGAAATGCATCTCTGATGACCTCAATCCTCAGTTCTTCCGTAGTATCCTTCGGCTCACCGTCTATATGCAGCGGCGCCAGTTTGGGATTGCGTATGGTTAACGCAGGCGCCTGAAAATAGATCACGCTTTTATTGCTCATATCTTCCACCAGTTGTTGCAACTTATTGTTGCCGCGCATTTGCCTGAGCAGGGCAAATGGAAGTTTGGCCTTATTCATTTTCTGAACAATCACTATATCCAGCAAGCCGTCCGATAAACTGGCCTGGGGGGCAATGATGGCATTGTTTCCAAACTGGTTGCTATTGGCAATGCTGATAAAAAAGGCATCTGTAAAAAAGGAGAACTGGTCGATGGTCAGTTCAAACTGATAGGGATTGGCCTTAAAAAAATTGATGATGCTCTGTTGTGTATAGGTAAACAGTCCCCTGGTACTCTTCTGCGCAAAGTCGTGTGCTACCTGTGCGTCAAAACCAATGCCACTGAGCATGCAGGAGTACTCTCCGTTAACCGTAAAAGCATCCACAGGGCCGGTATGGCCTTCAAATATAATTCCGAGGGCGGTCTTCAGCCTGGTAGGAATATTGGCCGCCCTTGCCAAACCGTTTCCGGAACCGGCAGGTATAATACCGAACCGGACACCGGTGTTGCGCAGGAAGCCGGTGACCTGGTTCACCGTGCCATCACCCCCAAGCATCACTACATCGGTAAAGCCTTCCTGTAAGATAAGCTCCCTGATCAGCTCATAGTTTCCTGTTGAGCTGGTGGGAAATACTTTATAAGGAATATTCCTTAAAGCGGTTTCCCTTTCAACCAGCATGCGGATTTTGTCTTTTTTCAGCGCACCCGCAATCGGATTGATCAAATAAATAATTTTTCTTTCCATAACCCACTCCCTTGTAAATACTACCATTTCAATAATGCACTGGCCCAGGTAAAGCCGCTTCCGAACGCTGCAAGGCAAACAAGATCTCCTTCCCTGATTTTTCCTTCCTCCCATGCTTCACAAAGAGCGATAGGGATGGAAGCGGCAGTGGTATTGCCGTATTTCTGTATGTTGTTGTATACTTTATCGTCGGTTAACCTCAGTTTTTGTTGTACAAACTGACTGATGCGCAGATTGGCCTGGTGGGGAATCAGCATATTAATATCGGTTGAACTGTATCCGCTTTTGCTGAGGGCTTCCATGATTACTTCAGGGAACTTCACTACTGCTTTTTTAAACACGGCAGGGCCATCCATGAATGGATAAAGCTGCGCCTTATCAATCATTTGATGGCTCATGAACATATCGGAGATTTCCGCGTCATCAAAATCGGCATAATTTTTTGCACCCCAGTGATTGGCATGAGAGCCGGGGTTGTACATGGCCAGCATTTCAGCGGACTCACCATCGCTATGCAGGTGTGTACTCAGGATACCCTGCCCCTCTTTATCGGCAGGTTGTAATACAACCGCTCCTGCGCCATCGCCAAAGATCACCGACACATTTCTTCCGCGTGTAGTGAAGTCTAAACCGAATGAATGCTTTTCGCTACCGATCACCAGGATGTTTTTATACATACCTGTTTTGATGAACTGGTCTGCAACGCTCAATGCATACACAAATCCACTGCACTGGTTGCGTACATCCAATGCGCCGATTTCTTTCATTTTAAGTGCACGTTGAACCAACACGCCGCAGCCCGGAAAATAATAATCCGGCGAGAGGGTGGCAAATACAATAAAATCTATTTCTTCTGCAGTGGTTCCTGCACGTTCAATGGCAATTTTAGCCGCTTCCACAGCCATAGTGGTGGTGGTTTCCTCCGTTCTGTGCGCATACCTGCGTTCCTGAATACCGGTTCTTTCCTGAATCCATTCATCGTTGGTATCCATGTATTTGATGAGATCGTTGTTGGTAACTACATTAGCGGGCACATATTTCCCAATTCCTGCAATCTTACTCAGGGGCATAGTCAAGCAATTTTTTGATGGATGAAGGTAAGGAACTTTATCTTTTGAAAAGGTAAGCGGTTATTCAGGGATTGATTTCTTTTAATGAAAGAATTTCTTTAAGAAATATAGTTGTTTCTTTTTCTACAGAAATGATATCCCTGGATACAATGGGAGATGCAAGCACATGACTTCCCGCATTTGGTATAGCATTCATTTTCTTTTTACCTGCAGGAGTGCTGATGGTATTAAACATTTCTTTCATTGCTGAAACTTTAACAACCGGATCCTGGTGTTGTTCATCTTTAAAATAATACAAAAGTAGTGTGGGCTGTTTGATTTTGCTGAACAAGGCCGGCTGCATGGCATTGTCTAACAAGGCCTGTAACTGAACAGCCGCCTCCAGTCTGTATACATGGTTCCAGTGCCGGTTATAGGCGGGGAAGTCTTTGTCTGTAACAATGTAATCGGATTTTTTAACCATGCGCGCAATCTGCAGGCCCCAGGGGTTATCCAGCAACCATGCATTGGGATCATTAATGGCAATATTGGGAGAATACAGGATCAATCCCCCTATTTCGGGATAGGCAGCCGCCAGTTGCAGCGCCAGCGTACCCCCGGTGGAAGTGCCCATCAAAAGAACGGTGTCACCCAGCTCTTTACCAATGGCATAGGCTTCCTTGGCAGATTCCCAAAGATTATCGGCGGTCATATTGATTAAAGCATCGGCGGTATCAATTCCATGCTGAGAGAGCCGGGACAGGTAAAGATTGCAACCAAAGCGGCGGGCAATTTCCCGGTGAACCGGATTGCCTTCTTCCTGGCTGGCACTGAATCCGTGCAGGTAAACAATTGCGTACGGGGTTTTCCTGCGCAGGGTGTCGTTGGCCCAGACAATCCTTGCCTGGTTATTAGGTTTGATGTGATGCGGGGACTCGAGTCCTGCAACATAATTCTCCAGGGCTGATGCACCGGAGGGCACATTTGGCAGGCTTGTATTGAACCCCGGTTTGTTGGGGTGAGGACCCAGCAGATAGATCGCCGCCAGAATGACTATCAGCGCAATCAATATTTTTATAAACCGCATATTATTCATTTTTAAATTACAATAACAGAACAGCGTCGCTTCCGGCCATCAGACCAGGCTGTAAAATACAGCTATATATAACAGAATATTGACGCTGTTTTCTTGTTGCCCGGTTGTAATAACGTACCTTCGCCGCTCAAATAAACAGTATTATTTACATAAGTGACTGATACTGAGACAAATACAAAATAATGGAAATAAGAAACATTGCCATCATCGCACACGTTGACCATGGCAAAACAACTTTGGTAGACCGGATTCTGGGAGCAACCAAAGTATTTAGAGACAATCAGGATGCAGGTGAGTTGATTATGGATAGCAACGATCTTGAAAAAGAACGCGGTATTACCATCTTCAGCAAGAATGCTGCAGTTACCTACAAAGATGTTAAGATAAATGTGATAGATACACCGGGTCACAGTGATTTTGGCGGTGAGGTTGAGCGCGTATTGAAAATGGCAGACGGGGTAGTTCTGTTGGTGGATGCATTTGAAGGCCCGATGCCACAAACCCGTTTCGTGCTGCAAAAAGCATTGCAACTGAACCTGCATCCGATCGTGTTGATCAATAAAGTGGATAAGCCTAACTGCAGGCCCGACGAAGTACATGATGCAGTATTTGAGTTATTCTTCAACCTGGATGCAACGGAAGAGCAGCTGAACTTTCCTACTTTCTACGGAAGTGGTAAGAATGGTTGGTTCAACGACAGCTTAACGCCAACAGAAGATATCTTTCCGTTGATGGATGGTATCCTGAAATATGTACCGGCTCCAAAAGTAAATGAAGGAACGCTGCAGTTGCAGATTACCTCGCTGGATTATTCCTCCTTCCTCGGAAGAATTGCCATTGGTAAGGTAACAAGAGGATCAATCAAAGAAAACCAGCAGATAGCGTTGGTACAGGCAGACGGAAGTATTAAGAAATGCCGGGTGAAGGAACTGTATGTGTTTGAAGGAATGGGTAAGCGCAAGGTGGCAGAAGTACTTTCAGGCGATCTTTGTGCAGTAGTGGGCCTGGAAGATTTTAATATCGGAGACACCATTGCAGATATGGAGAATCCGGAAGGATTGCCGATCATCAGCGTGGATGAGCCAACCATGAGCATGACGTTTAGTATTAACAACTCACCTTTTTTTGGTAAGGATGGTAAGTTTGTTACCTCACGTCACCTGCGCGACCGTTTGATGAAGGAAACGGAGAAAAACCTGGCATTGCGTGTGGAGGATACAGACAGTGCAGATAGTTTCCTGGTATATGGTCGCGGTATTCTTCACCTGGGTGTATTGGTTGAAACCATGCGCAGAGAAGGATATGAACTGACTGTGGGTAATCCGCAGGTACTGGTGAAAACCATTGACGGCAAAAAGCATGAACCATATGAGAACCTGGTAGTAGATGTACCGGCCGATTTCAGCGGAAAGGTGATTGACCTGGTTACGCAGCGGAAAGGTGAAATGCAGATTATGGAAAGCAAGGGTGAAATGCAGCACCTGGAATTTGAAATTCCTTCAAGGGGGTTGATCGGGTTGCGTTCACAAATGCTGACCAACACTGCAGGTGAGGCTGTAATGGCACACCGTTTTATTGAATACAAACCATGGAAAGGACCGATCCCCGGAAGAAATAACGGAGTATTGATTTCTAAATTCCAGGGAACCACTACAGCGTATTCCATCGATAAACTGCAGGATAGAGGAAGTTTCTTTATTGAGCCGGGAGAAGAAGTGTATGTAGGACAGATCATTGCCGAGCATATTAAACCGGGAGATCTGAACGTAAATGCAGTGGAGGCCAAGAAACTGACCAACCACCGTGCAAGCGGAAGCGACGACAGTGTTCGTATCACACCAAAACTGCAGTTCACACTCGAAGAATGTATGGAATATATTCAGCAGGACGAGTGCATTGAAGTAACGCCTAAGAATATCCGTATGCGTAAAACGATACTGGATGAGGAAGACCGTAAAAAAGCTTCCCGCAGTATGAAATCAGAAGCAGTAGGATAGTTTCCATAAACTGATCATTAAAAAGCCCCGTTGATTTTTATCATACGGGGCTTTTATTTTGTCAACTGTAATTAAGGTGTATTACTTTTTACGGATCACGTCGATATTCTCAGTAATGCCTACCTGGAGGTTTACTTTAAATTTTTCTGTTTCACCGGATTTAGCATCACGAATGGTGAAGTTCAGTTTGTTGATTTCGTCTTTGGAAACTTTGAATGTTTTGCTGAATACTTCGTCCTGGAAAGTTTGGAAGTACAGTACATTACCCAGTTCATCGGTGATCATCAGGTTAAATGCATTCGCCTCGGGGTTGTTGTAAACAACCTGGAAGGCCATAAAATCATTATCAGTCCCTTTGAAAGTGATAGCTGCCCTGTTTTTAGCAGGTTCAGCATTGTAATGAACAGGAGATACTGCTGCGTTTGCAGACAGGAACATCATTGCGGCAACCAGGTTTCCTGCAAAGAATTTTTTAGCGATAGAAGTTAACATTTGCTTTTTCATGGTTAATTCAGTTTTTAGGTGTAAAAATTTTCCTCCAATGGCAAGCAAATGGTACGCGGAAAGCGTAACCCGAAAGGGTAGCGGCTGCTACATAGTGTATACTATACACATTAATACGGGAATGAGTAAAAGGTAACCCGGCCTTACCCAAAAACTTTCTAATTAATTGAAAATCAGTAAAATAAATCTATGAAACAGGCTTGTTCAAAGTTTCCCAAAGCAGGTCTTTCAGTTCGGTCAGCCCCTTATTGGTAACAGAAGAGATGAATATATGCGGAATACCTGCCGGCAGTTCTTTACTGATGGCTTCCTTCAATTCATTGTCGAGCATATCGCTTTTACTGATGGCAATGATAAAATCCTTCTGTAATAATTCTTCGTTGTAAGATTTCAGTTCGTTCCGGAGAATGTCAAATTCCTTTTTATGATCGGAGCTGTCTGCAGGAATTAAGAACAGGAGAACGGAATTTCGCTCAATATGTCTTAAGAACCGGTGCCCCAATCCTTTGCCTTCGGCGGCTCCTTCAATAATACCTGGTAAATCTGCAATGCAGAATGATTTCTGGTCTCTGTATTCCACCATGCCCAACTGGGGCGTCAGTGTGGTGAATGCATAATTGGCAATCTTTGGTTTGGCTGCAGTAATTACCGACAAGAGCGTGGATTTTCCTGCATTGGGGAATCCTACCAAACCCACATCAGCCAATACTTTCAGCTCAAGGTTCTTCCATCCTTCGGTACCCGGTTCTCCGGGTTGTGCATGCTCCGGGGCCTGGTTGGTAGGGGTGGCAAAGTGCGCATTACCCAAACCGCCTCTTCCGCCGCGCATCCAGATAATCTCCTGCCCATCGGCCAAAATCTCTGCCTCCTTCTGCCCGGTTTCTTCATCACGGGCAATGGTTCCCAGGGGAACTTCAATAATAATATCATTTCCGTCGCGGCCGGTACAATTGTCCTTGCTTCCGTTTTCGCCATGTTCGGCCAATACATTTTTAAAATAGCGGAGGTGCAGCAAGGTCCACAAATTACTGTTGCCGCGCAGAATGATATGCCCGCCTCTTCCGCCATCACCCCCATCGGGGCCTCCCATAGCAGTCAGTTTATTGCGCATAAAATGCTTTACACCTGCACCACCGTGACCACTGCGGGCAAAAATCCGGATATAATCGATAAAATTATTGCGTTCTGACACTGCTCTTGTTTAAATAAACCGGATACGGGCGCCAGTAAGAGACGCTGCTCCGGAATGCTGCGAAGATAGGGTATTGTAGTTAGTCTATTTTTTCAACTCGTTCCAGGTTTGGTACAATATTTCCTGCGGAGGCCTGTTGGCCGGCATTTCTCTCAGTGGCTCCGTTTCCTGCCAGTGCAGTTTCATATCAGCAGGGAGCGACTGGTATAACTGTGTACCCTTTGATTTCCATTGAATCATTTCCTCGCTCACTTCCTTGATTTTTTTAGCAGGGTTACCTGCAATCAACGATCTCACCTCAAAAGTTTCACCTGCTTTAAGAAAACTCATGGCGCCCACAATGCACTCATCGCCCAATACTACATTGTCCATGATAACCGTATTCATGCCTACCAGGCAGTTACGGCCAATGGTAGCTCCGTGAATGACGGCGCCATGGCCAATATGTGCAGCTTCTTTCAGTAAAACAGTAGTACCGGGAAACATATGCAGGGTACAATTCTCCTGTACATTGCATCCATCTTCTATCACAATGGCTCCCCAGTCTCCGCGTAAAGCGGCGCCCGGGCCTATGTAAACATTTTTACCAATGATCACGTTGCCGGTTACTGCTGCCTGCGGGTGTACGAAAGCAGTTTCATGTATTACCGGTACAAAACCTTTGAATGAATAGATCATACGGATTCTTTTATGACGGGTTTGCCGGTTCTGAAACAGGTGCCTTTGAAAATGGCTACTGTATGTCCATGCTGGTTGCTTATGGTTACCTGGTAAAGGCCGGTGCTTCTGCCATTGTGGATCTCTGTTGCCTCCGCTACAATAATATCCCCCGGAAAAACCGGCTTGAGATAGTTGATGGAATTATCCAATGCTACCGACAAGTTGTTTCTTCCGTTGCAGGCAAAAGCAAATGCGCTGTCTGCCAGTGAAAAAGCGATGCCGCCGTGTACAATGCCAAGCCCGTTCATCATTTCGGGCCTTACGGTCATTTGTATTTTACTGTACCCTTCTTTTAATTCAATCACGCCGATGCCTAACCAGTTGGAGAAGGCATCGGTTTTCATAATATGGTCAATGACCAGTTGTGGTGTCATATTGCTTCTTTTATTTTCCTGAATAAACCGGCGCTCTTTTTTCAAGAAATGCCTGAACGCCTTCTTTGAAATCTGCTGTGGCGGCTGCCTTTTGCTGGTATTCGTCTTCCAGTTGCAGTTGTGCAGGCAGATCGTTGACTACTGTTTGATTGAGCGCATGTTTAAGATAGCCCAGCGCCTGTGTTGGCATCTGCGATAAGGTAAGTGCCAGCTTTTTGCTTTCTTCTTCAAATAGGGCATCATCAAATACTTTATACAACATGCCCATTTGCAGTGCATCGGCAGCGCTCACTTTATCGCCCAGCATCATTAAAGCGCTGGCCCGCTGGAACCCAATGAGCCTTGGTAAACTGAACGTGCCGCCGCTGTCGGGTATCAAACCGATTTTAGAGAAAGCCTGTATGAAAGAAGCAGACGCCGAACTCACCACCACATCGCAGGCAAGGGCAATATTGGCGCCGGCACCCGCCGCCACGCCATTCACGGCGGCAACAATGGGCTTGGGGATGGAACGCAGCCTGGTTACAATGGGATTGTAATGTTCACTCAGGATTTTCTGCATGCCCGGTCCGTTGGGGTCTACCACTTCGGCCAGGTCCTGCCCGGCGCAAAAGCCTTTTCCGGCGCCGGTGATATAAATGCAGCGGATCGCTTCACTGGCTGCGCATTCATCCAGTTTTTCCTGCAACAGCAATGCCATTTCCCGGTTGAATGAATTCAGCTTATCGGGCCTGTTTAATGTGATAAAGGCAATATTGTTTTCGATAATTAATTCTATAGAAGCCATATCGGGTGGTTGTTTAATGACATTTAAAATAATCAAAGGGTTCCTTACAATCCAGGCATTTAAACAATGCCTTACAGGCAGTACTGCCAAATTGTGAAACCAATACAGTATTGGTGGAATTGCATTGTGGGCAAGGCACTTTAAGGTCTTCCAGCCAAACGGAATCAATGGCTTTCCCGATTGGCGGCGCAATTCCGTACGCTTTTAATTTTTGTTTCCCCTCCTCACTGATCCAATCGGTGGTCCAGGCGGGAGATAATTCCTGCACAATCTTCACCGAGGGGAAACCCGCAGCCAGTAAGGCCATCCTGATCTGTGTGCTGATTACGTCCATCGCGGGGCACCCGGTATAGGTCGGCGTAATATGGACCACTACTTCATCCGCAGAACGGCTCAGTTTTCTGATAATGCCCATATCTACAACAGACAGTACGGGAATCTCCGGATCATACACAGATTGCAATATATTCCGGATATCGTTATCGGGTGATTGATGCATAGGTTACCATTGACTGCCGGGGTAGGCTCTTTGTAAGAACTGCATTTCTGCTAAAATAAATCCGAGGTGTTCGGTATGATTTCCGGAGGTGCCTCCCTGGTGCATCCAGGTCTTTTCCGGAATAACAAGACCCGCTTCTTCAAATACCAATTGTACTTTTTGCAGCCATTGTTGTTGCAGCTCGCTCTCCTGTAAAAACAATTCGCCGGTATAGGCCCATAAATGATCAACCGCATGCCTGATGCGCCGGTTGCTTTCTTCCGTGCCATCACCCAGGCGGATCACCCAGTCGGCGCTCCACTTTACATGATAGGTTACTTCTTTTAATGCTTTTTCTGCAATCGCGTTCACGGACAGATCGCCACTATCTTTCAGCTGCGTGTACAGGAAATACTGGTAGGCGCTGAACAGGAAAATCCGAAGGGTTGTTACAGCCCAGTCTCCATTGGGAAGTTCAGTAATCAGGTGGTTCCTGAATTCCCGCTGATCCCGCAGATAAGCCAGGCTGTCTTCTGTGGCAGGAAGCACAAATCCGGTAAGCATTTCCGGGTCTTCATTGATCAGTGTTGCAGCAGCCTGGTAAAAATTCCTGGCCTGTCCTATATAGTCGAGGGCAATATTGGAGATAGCAATATCCTGTTCCAGTACCGGGCCATGTCCGCACCATTCGCTGCACCGGTGTCCGATGATCAGGGCATTGTCTGCAAGATTCAGCAGCTGATTGAATTGTTGCGTTTTGTTCATGGTTACATGTATTTCACCTCATCCGGCAGATCATAAAATGTGGGGTGCCGGTATACCTTATCATTTGCGGGATCGTATAATGCACCCGCTTCATCGGGGTTGCTTGCATGAATGTATTTGCTCTCCACCGCCCAGATACTTACACCTTCCATTCTCCTGGTGTATACATCCCTTGCGTTTTCAATGGCCATGGCTGCATCTGCAGCGTGCAGGCTGCCTACATGCTTGTGGTCCAGGCCCTGCTTACTGCGGATAAATATTTCCCAGAGCGGCCATTCTTCTTTTGCACTTCCTTTAGCAGAAATATCTGCAGCGCCGTTTTTGGCTTCGCCATAGTCGCCGTAGTAATATTTATTGGTGTGGAAACTCATATAATCCGTTTAAAGATGATCAATATTTGTTGGGTGGCAGGCCACTTATGCTGCAACCGTGGTATTGCGTTTATTTTTTTTAGTGGTATAGGCACTTGCCGCCGCTCTTACCCATTCGCCTTCTTCCCACGCTTTTTTTCGGGCTTCCAGGCGTTCTTTATTGCAGGGGCCATTCCCCTGAATGACCTGCCAGAACTCATCCCAGTTGATGGCGCCATAGTCGTAATGCCCCCTGGCTTTGTTCCATTTTAAATTGGGATCGGGCAACGTGAATCCCAACACTTTCACCTGTTCGGCAGTTACATCAATGAATTTCTGTCTTAGCTCGTCATTGCTGAATCTTTTAATTTTCCATTTCATGCTCTGTACAGAATTGGGACTCTCATCGTCCTTGGGGCCAAACATCATGATACTGGGCCACCACCAGCGGTTGATGGCATCCTGTGCCATGCTGCGTTGTGCTTCCGTGCCCCTGCTAAGGGTGAGCAGGATTTCAAAACCCTGGCGCTGGTGAAAACTTTCTTCCTTGCAAACCCGAACCATGGCTCTTGCATAAGGACCGAAGCTGCTCCTGCAAAGCGGAACCTGGTTCATGATGGCAGCACCATCTACCAGCCATCCGATCACACCTATATCTGCCCAGCTTAAAGTGGGATAGTTAAAGATGGAAGAATACTTGGCACGGCCGCTGTGCAACTGCTCATACATTTCATCCCTGCTGATGCCCAGGGTTTCGGCAGCGCTGTACAGGTAAAGCCCATGGCCCGCTTCATCCTGCACTTTGGCCAGTAGTATGGCTTTCCTGCGCAAAGACGGGGCACGGGTAATCCAGTTGCCTTCAGGAAGCATGCCGATGATTTCGCTATGGGCATGCTGGCTGATCTGCCGAATCAGTGTTTGCCTGTATTTTTCAGGCATCCAGTCCTTTGGCTCAATCCGGATCTCCCGGTCAATTTTATCCTGAAAAAATGCTTCTGAAGTTTTTTCCATAATAGGTTTATTTAACATCAAAGTCGATCATCACTTTATCGGTGATGGGATGAGACTGACAGGTAAGAATAAAACCCTGTTCCACTTCATCGGGCTCCAGTCCGTAGTTTAAGTCCATTTCCACTTCGCCTTCCAGCAATTTGGCTTTGCAGGTACAGCAAACGCCGCCCTTACAGGCAAAGGGGAGATCAGCACCCTGTTTCAGGGCAGCTTCCAGAATGCTGTCCCCTTCAAATTCCAGATCAAATTCAAAAGATGCACCATCCTGCTTCACCGTGATCTTGCTTTTTACTTCACGGGCCACAGCGTTCCGCTGCCGGTTAGCCGTTCCTGTTTTTTGGGTTGTGGTAAATAATTCAAAATGAATCTTCTTTGGGTCAACGCCTTTTAGTTCCAGGGTTTGTTTTACACTGAAGACCATTTCTTCGGGTCCGCATAAAAAAATGGCAGCGGCTTTAACAGGATCAATCAGCATTTCGCAAAGAGCGGTTGTTTTAGCTGCATCTATCCTTCCGAAATGAATGGGTGCGTCTGTTTTTTCTCTCGATAAAATATGTATGATGCTCAACCTGCCAATGAATTTATTCTTTAAGGCCTCCAACTGTTCTTTGAAGATAATGGAATGCCTGTTCCTGTTTCCGTAGATTAAGGTAAACCTGCTCCGGGGCTCGGTCAGCAGGGTTGTTTTGATAATGGAGAAAACGGGTGTGATTCCGCTTCCTGCAGCAAAAGCTATATAATGATTGGATGCTGCCGGATCCAACTCAGTATAAAACCGCCCAACAGGCGCCATCACCTGCAACTGGTCCCCTTTTTTCAACTGCTCGTTGGCATAGGTAGAAAATAATCCCTCAGGTATTTTTTTCACTGCTATGCGAAGTTCACCATCCAGCGGGCTGCTGCAAACAGAGTAAGACCTCCGTACATCCGCTCCGTTAATAGTGGTTCTTACAGTAATATACTGCCCTTGCTTAAAACGAAACTGTTCCTTCCCGTCCCCTGGTATAACAAAAGCAACAGACACACAATCGCTGGTTTCTTTTCTTACATCACTTATGGTGAGTGTTTCAAAGTTTTTGTGCATAGCCTATTTGTTTGTCAATCCTCCAACCAGTATGGTAATCATGTTGTCTGTGAGAGCAGCGGCGCTGATTTTTTGCGTGGAGCGATGCCAGCTTTCAATCCCCCCAATGGCATGCAGTAAAATCAGCACAGCCGTAGGGGCGTCAATTTTTTTAATTTCCTTATCGCGTATACCGGCCTCAATCAAAGCGGCAAAACGTTTACGGTACATTCTGCGCTGGTTCTGGAAATTAGAAAGGTAAGGATCGGATAAATGTTTCCATTCGCGGTCGCTTACATATACTTCTTCATAGTGGTTGATCATTTCATCAATATGGAAGCGAATCATTGTCTCCACTTTTTCAATGGCAGGAATCTTCTGTGATTCCACTTCATCCATTTTGTGCATGAAGCGATTCGCAACGCCAAAACACAATTCGTGAAGCAGTTCCGTTTTGGATTTGATGTGGTTATAGAGACTGGCGGCCTCCACGCCTACCGATTCGGCCAGGTCGCGCATACTGGCTGCCTTGAACCCCTTCTCACGAAAAAGGGCGGCTGCTTTTGCCACAATAACCTCCTTGCGGGAACTGTTTTTGTCAATTTTTATCCTAGCCATAAGGCGAAGATAATATACTAACATGTGTTAGCAAAAAAATGTTCTTGCGGATCTATTGGCGTTAGTTTCAAGAATTCTGCCCCCAAAGCACTAATTTCGCGCCCGATAATAAAACCCATTCTATGTCTTTAGTTGTTGTAGGTTCTATGGCTTTTGATGCTATTGAAACGCCCTTCGGGAAAAGTGATAAAATCATTGGCGGTGCAGGTACCTATATAGCCTGGTGTGCATCTAATTATGCGCCTGTTAAACAAATATCCGTGGTAGGGGGAGACTTTCCCCAGGCCGAACTGGATGCGTTAACTGCCCGTAATGTAAACCTGGAAGGAGTACAGATTAAAAAAGACGAAAAAACATTTTTCTGGAGCGGCCGCTATCATATGGATATGAATAGCCGCGATACCATCGAAACCCAATTGAATGTACTGGGCGATTTCCAGCCTGTAGTGCCGGAAAGCTACCAGGATTGCGAATTCCTGATGCTGGGCAACCTGGCTCCATCCGTGCAGCTCAGCGTCATTGAACAACTGCGCAACCGCCCCAAACTGGTGGTGATGGATACGATGAATTTCTGGATGGAAATTGCGATGGACGATCTGAAGAAAACCCTGGCGAAGGTAGATGTACTGATGGTGAATGACAGCGAAGCGCGCCAGTTAAGTGGCGATTATTCCCTGGTTCGTGCGGCACAAACCATCATGAAAATGGGCCCTCAATTTGTGATTATCAAGAAAGGGGAGCACGGGGCTTTACTGTTCCATGAAAAGAAGGTATTTTTTGCGCCAGCCCTGCCACTGGAAGAGGTATTTGATCCAACCGGAGCCGGCGATACATTTGCAGGCGGCTTTATCGGGCACCTGGCAAAAACCAGGGATATTTCTTTCAATAACATGAAAACAGCCATTATTATTGGTAGTGCAATGGCTTCTTTCTGTGTAGAGAAGTTCGGAACACAGCGCCTGAGAGAGATATCCAAGGCAGATGTGGATGAGCGTTTATCCGATTTTGTACAACTGGTGAATTTTGATATAGCCTTGGGATAATTCGGTAATTCCCATATATTTGTAATCAATGATGATGACGAAACATACAAAACGAATTAAGAAACCACGCTGACGCGGAAGGTATCTCAACGTTTGTATTATAACGATATTCACAGGGGCCTTCCATATTGGAGGGCCTTTTTTTTAACCACACCCACCCCGGAAGGGACTGGGTTTAAAAATCCCGCTTTGCGGGAACTGGGAGACACAATAATGAAAGTAGCAGTAGTAGGAGCAACCGGATTAGTAGGAACTAAAATGTTGCAGGTATTGGCCGAGCGTAATTTTCCGGTAACTGAAATTGTACCGGTAGCTTCTGAAAAATCTGTTGGAAAGGAAGTGAGCTTTAAAGGGACAACCTATAAAGTGGTGAGCATGGAAGACGGAATAGCAGCCCAACCGGCAGTGGCAATTTTCTCCGCAGGGGGGGGAACATCATTGGAGTGGGCCCCCAGATTTGCAGCAGCAGGTATTCGTGTAATAGACAACTCTTCTGCCTGGAGAATGGATCCAACCAAGAAACTGGTGGTTCCGGAAGTAAATGCAGATGTGTTAACCAAAGACGATTTTATCATTGCCAACCCCAACTGCTCTACCATACAGATGGTGGTAGCCCTGCAACCCCTTCACCGGAAATATACCATCAAAAGGGTGGTGGTGAGCACTTACCAGAGTGTAACCGGTACCGGCAAAAAGGCGGTGGACCAGCTTTTCAATGAGCGCAAAGGCGTGAGCGGAGAAATGGCCTACAAGTACCCGATTGATCTGAATGTGATTCCCCAGATAGATGTATTCCTCGACAATGGTTATACCAAGGAGGAAATGAAAATGGTGAATGAAACCAATAAGATCATGCAGGATGATTCCATCCGTGTAACAGCTACCACGGTGCGTATACCGGTTGTAGGCGGCCACAGCGAAAGCGTGAACATAGAATTTGCCAATGATTTTGATGTGAACGAGGTAAAAGAGATCCTGGCCAATGCACCCGGTATTATCGTGCAGGATGATTTGGCCAACCAGGTTTATCCAATGCCATTGTGGGCGCATGAAAAAGATGAGGTATTTGTAGGGCGAATCAGAAGAGATGAAACCCAGCCCAATACTTTGAATATGTGGATTGTAAGTGATAACTTACGGAAAGGCGCTGCAACCAATGCAGTGCAGATAGCGGAGTATTTACTGGCCAAAGGATTATTATAATATGAAACGGCTTTCCGATAAACAACTGCAGGACTGGGATGCATTCGTACAATCGGATGCACCCCTTCCGTCAACTGATCTGATGGAATCGATCTTGAAAAGTTTAGGTATTCCATATACCTTTTTGACCAAAAGCTTTGTAGCCTCCCTGCTGAAGAACCGTAAACCCTTTTCGCATAAAGGAACCTATGGCCATGCATTGCTGATTGCAGGCAATCCCGGTAAAATGGGAGCGGCCCTGCTTGCGGCAAAAGCAGCGCTCCGTTCGGGTGTTGGATTATTAACGGTCGCTGTTCCCGAAAAAGAATCATCCATTATACATATTGCGTTACCCGAAGCCATGGTTGTGTTTCGCGATGCAGCTACAACCGTGTTGGAGCAATACGACGCAATCGGCGTTGGGCCCGGTTTGGGAACCGAACTGAAAACGCAACAACAGATTGGGAAACTGATACAGCAAAACACCCGGCCAATGGTGCTGGATGCAGATGCATTGAATATTGTTGCAATGAACCAGGACCTGTTGCAGCAATTTTCGGAAGGAACGGTGCTTACGCCGCATCCGAAAGAATTTGACCGCTTGTTTGGCCCGAGTGAAACGGATTTTGAACGCTGGCAGAAAGCCATCGCCGCTTCACAGCTATACAACTGCGTTGTTTTGGTGAAGGGTCATTTTACACTGATCGCTTCAGCCGGAAAAGCCTGGTTTAATACCACCGGCAATGCAGGGCTAGCCAAGGGAGGGAGCGGGGATGTATTAACAGGAATGATCACAGCTTTGCTGGCACAGGGATACAGTGCAGAAGCAGCCGCTATCCTGGGCGTATACCTGCACGGACTGGCTGCTGATATTGCAGTAGAAAGCCAGTCTATTGAAAGTATACTTGCCACCGACCTGATCAATTCTATCGGGAAAGCCTTTCTGCAACTACGTGCCGATTAATCGGTAGTTTAGTGTATTGTTCAATGTTGACTCAATGTTGACGGATGCCCATGCCCAGAATTATTTTACTACTGCTGATACTGTGTTTAGCCGGTTGCCGGCAGGGCATTGTTTTGCAGCGTACCGTTGAACCTGCCCAACAGATTACAGGGGAGCAGTTTTACCAAACGGCCATGACCATGCAATGGAAGCAGCGCGATTCCTTTGCTGTTGCAGCTATTCTTGCCGGAAACCGCCCGGATTTCATGGATCGGCTGGTGCCGGTAACGGTCCGGGATTCGGCAACCGGCCGGAACATGAGGGCTACTTATTATGTAACACCCGATTACCTGAGTGTGGGAACAAAAGATAGCTGGGCAAGAATACCCCTTACGCCGATAGCCGCCCAACAGATAGCCGACAGCCTGCACTGTTTTTTGCCCACCCGGAAAATGGTGAATGATATCTATGCAGCCGCTGTTGTAAAGCTGACACCCGTACCCATGTATATTTATCGCGACAGTACGGTGACCATGTGGCAACATCACCTGATTATAGAAGGACAAAGAAAAGGACGAAAAGGACTGATTGCAGGTATCAAAAAAGATGTGGTGATCAGTGATCTGTTAACCCGTTCACCTAAGGCCAACCGGGTAGCAATTTATGGATGGCACAAGCCGGACGGGAAAGCCATACAACCCCTGTACACCGGGCATGTAGACTGGTATGCCGATTACAGCCATGGCATCCGCCTGGTATACCGAACAATAAAAGTGAACGGCCGGTGGATGGATTATACCGCCGTGATGGCCGACCCTGTGCTAAAGAAACTCCTGACCGATGAAGCGGTTGGAGATGTGTTGCGTTATTAGTTAATTGCTTATTTTCAGCGCCATAAAATGCTGCAATGAGAGTAATTGTTTATTCCTGTTTATTGATTTGCTGTATCAGCTGCAATCATTCCGGGGCCGACCAGGCTGAACAGCCAACCGATAGCACTCCGGCTGCCACAGAAGCTGTTTCAGAAAACCGGGCCAATCCAAAAACAGAAGCGGTAGCCGGTTATTCAGAGAAAGTGGATGATGGCGTAAACTATGCCAACAACTGGAAGTTTGCCGTACAGATGTATGAAACCGGCAAAACCTTCAACTACCTGATAAAAATAGCATACAAGGAACTGCGATTAACCGACTCGCTGGGTATCCCGAATTTTGGGATAGCGCCCAAAGTGGAGCTGCGTAAGGGAACCGAGCCCAGGAGTTGCATCATTGGCTTCTTAGACCGCAAGGGAGCATTCAAGGAATACAAAAAAGTAGCAGTTAAAAACGAGCAGCTTAAAATAACCACTATCAACCGCTATTCAGTAGCAACTTACCGTACCAGTGGTGAGTAGGGTTAAACGATTACCGTTTAAATTTATGGTAGGTTGGTTCGGAGGGTTCATATTTTGTGCCCCATAAACTGGAAGTAAGCATCAGGTCGGCAGAGTGCCTGTTACAGGCCACAGGAATATTGTGGAGGCGACACTGCCTTAGCAACATCTGGATATCGGCCTCATGCGGATTAGCCGTTAAATCATCTATCAGGAAAACACAGAGATCAATTTTACCTTCCACCACCATGGCAGCAATCTGTGCATCGCCACCCATTGGTCCGGAAAGCATTTTGGTTACATTAGACTCATAACCATCCCTAACATAATCCTCCAAGGCTTTCTCAATCAATCCGCCGGTAGTACCCGTACAGATCAGGTGATTGTTCAATAAGGTTTTTGCATTGAAGATCACCCACTCAATCATATCCGATTTTCGGGCATCGTGTGCAATGAGTGCAATGGTTTTATTCTTGATCATGATAGTAAAGTTAACCGGATTTTTCCTAATCGGGATGGCAAAGTATCAGTATCTTAAGTTGTGGCAAAAAAAAGCCGGAACCAATTTGCTCCGGCTTCATACAAATTGTCTTAATTTCTACTAAGACGTATACATTTTTTTCAATTTTTTAATATCCTTCTTTTTTAATCCCATGGCTGTTTTGAAAAAACTGTCCATAGATCCGTATTGGGTTATGATGGCGTTGAAAGTTGCTTGAAGGTATTGGGACCTGGTACCCATAATGCCATCCACTACATTTTCATCCATTTTGTACATATTCACCAACATTTTCTTCATCCGCAGATTGTCAGACTGTCTGTAATAATCAGATGCCAGATAATCTTCCATTACTTTTTTCTCATCCACCCCCAATACAGTCAGTATCAAAGCTGCGGCAATGCCAGTTCTGTCTTTACCTGCTGAGCAATGAAACAATAGAGCACTGTCACTGTTGCTGTTTAACAATGCCTGGAACATGGGTTTGTACCTTTTTTCAAATGGCTCCGTATTGGCATAAAAAGGGAGGAGAAGGCTATCAGCATTCTTTGAACTTGTCATCATCTTCAACATCTGCATTTTGTCACCCACAGTTTCGCTTCCGGCAGGAAGAGAAATAAGTATGGCATTTTTGGGCAATTTGTCTGGTGCAGCTTCCACTTCAGATGGTCCTCGGAAATCCAATATATTGTGAACTTTCCTTTTTTCCAATTCAGCTATATCTGTCAGTGTGAGATTTGCAAGCTCGGCTCCCCGGTAAATTTTGCCCCATTTTACGGTTTTGCCATCCTTGGTTGGATAGCCACCAATATCTCTGAAATTAACGCCGCCATTCAAAAAAATTTTTCTTTGCAAGCTATCAGATATCTGTGCCATTACAAGCAATGGCAGCATACAAAGGATCATCATGATCAGTTGATATTTATTCCTTTTCATAATTGATTATTTAATAATATCCCAACGAATACCTGCCTGACCCCTCTGACTGTACCATTCGGTCATCACTGGTCTGCGCACATCACCCATATAGGTTCTCAAAGGTTCATTGGCCAGGTTGTTTAATTCTACAAAGAACCGCAGTTTCTTGTTTAACGTAACCGTTGCAGAAGCATCTAACGTAAAATTATTGCCTGTCCAAACATAGTAGTCAGGGCCCAGAATAGTATTGATTGTTTCAACGCTTGCTCCGCGATAGTTACCCGCTAAACGCACCATTAAACCGCTTTTTTCATAAAATAGAATGGCATTATACAGGCTCTTGCTCTGGTTGGGAAGAGATACCTTGTCATATACGGTTGCAGTTCCCACCAGACGTGGAACATTTGCTTCAGACTTGATATAGGTATAATTGAATTCAACACCAAATCCGCTCCAGAATCCCTTCAGAAAATCCAGCCGCTTATTGATGCCAGCTTCAAAGCCATATAAAAAGGCGTTATCAATATTCCTGGGTTCTGAAATCAAAGTATTAGTGCCGTTTATATTGGCAAAATAGCGGTCAGTGAAAATCACATCCTTAAGTTTCTTGTAAAATAATCCACCACTTATCAGACCAATATTCTGAAAATAATACTCTCCCATCAGGTCAAAATTTTGAGAATAGGTGGGTTTCAGATTAGGATTACCCTTGGTGATACTGTTAGGTGTTGTGGTGAGATTTGTAGTAGAACTTGGAATCAATGCTGTAAAATCGGGGCGAACAAAAGTTTTGGTGTATGCTGCCCTCAAGTTCATTTTTTCCGTGATTTTGTATTTAAGATGCAACATTGGAAGGAAGGTGTTGTATTGATTCCTTGCAGTTACCGGTTTTTTTGTCGTGGCTGCAACTCCATTAACCAAAGAAGTTAACAATTCCATGCTATTCAGCACCATGGTTGTATTTTCTAATCGGAATCCACCAACAAGTTTCAGTTTGTCACTGAGGTCATATTCGCCCATGGCATATCCAGAAAGCACCTCTTCTTTTCCGTCATACATTGTAGTCGCATTACCTGCCGGCGATACATTCCTCAGACCGTTGATTCTTTGGAATCCGGTATCGTACAATTGAAACAACTGTTCTTTGGTGATAGGGTCAATCATGAACATGTCCTGATTTCCGCCAAGTTCCTTGAAAAATCCACCTCTAACCGGGAAGGATGTCCTGTTCAACTGACTTAATGGAACAAGGGCTGGGGCATTTGGCACACCCAAAGCTGCATTTGGTACCCAAACCAGGGATGCAAAATTGATACCTTCTTTATCTTTATTGCGGTATTTGACACCAAATTTCAGGTTTAATTTTAGGTTCACAGAATACTTAAGATCCAAATTAGCAACCCTGTCTTTTTCCTTGTTATCCAATTGAGCAATGACCAATTGTTGCAGGGTCAACTTAGTTGGATCCATTGTTTCTGCCGGATTTTTAAGATTTACTTTGATGTTCATGGGATCGTCACCCACTCCGTCTGGTGAATCAAAATTCCAATATTTTCTTCCATCAGATGACAATCCATTAAAACCACCTGTAATGCGCTGGCGGAAGGTAGAAATGGGTAAACCTCGTTGGTTACCGGGTGTAGTATTGGGCGTTTCAATGAAAAACCTGGATTCATAATTGCTGGCTGCCCAATTCAATTTCCATTGGCTGCTCAATTGGTGCTCTCCTCCAATTTCCAAACCGTTTAGCGTGGTTTGATATTCAGAAAACCGATAATTGTACTGGTAACGGCTATTGGCAAAATCCACAATGGATTCATATACAGGGCGTACATCATTGAATTTGTTCAGCATTCCCCTAAAATAGATCTTGTTGCCATTGTTGAATTTGTAATCCAATCCTACATTGGTTCCAATGGTTTCCCTTTTGCCCATATAACGTTTGAACTGAACAGAGGTAATAGATTTTCTTTGAACATCCGTAGCCAGACCGGTATTGTACACCACGTCATAGGAATCAGTACCCCATTGCCTCTGCCAAATTGCGGCTGCAACAATTACCCCAAATTTGTTGTTGAAAAAGCGGTCACCATAGACCAGCGAGGCATTATAAGTACCATCTTTTGAAAAATTGTTATATCCACCAGCCAAACTCACATTCAATTGTCTTTTAATGGGCGAAGTGCGGGTGATGAAATTGATTGACCCACCAATCGCATCCCCCTCCATGTCGGGGGTAATAGCTTTCGCTACTTGTACAAATTGAATTAATTCAGAAGGTACCACGTCTAACACAGATGCCCTTGTACCGTATGCTCCAGCGCTTGGCAAACGACTTCCATTGAACAAAGTGGAAGTCCAGGAAAAAGGGGTTCCCCTTACAGTTGCCTGATCCGCTTCACCATGATATCGTGCAACGGCTATTCCTTGCACCCTTTGTACCGCTTCGGCAGCATTACGGTCTGGAAGTTTACCAATGGCGTCCGCAGAAATCACTTCCATGATGGCCAGTGAATTTTTTTTAATTGAATAGGCTTTTATTTGTGAAAGTGCCAAAGTTCCTTTCACTATCACATTGTTCAACTCATTACCTTTTGGAATCAGGGCAATGACCCCTAAATTGTTGTCACCTGATTGTATATCAAGATCTATCACTTTATCGTTGAAACCTACATAACTAATAACAATCCGCTGTTTGCCCAATTGCCTGTTTTGTAACCTGAATGATCCGGTAAGGTCAGTGAATGTAGACAGGTTCTGATTCATTAAACGGACACTTGCTCCTGGCAAAAGATTCCCGTCTACGTTTACAAGTCCCAGGATTTGCTGTGCCGATGCCAAATTGGAATAAACAATTCCAAGTAAGGCAATCAATATTTGTGCAAATACACAAATGGTTAATTTTTGCTGTTTCATCTTGAAAAATTTTTTCAAAACTCTTAGTACAGCATCAATATTTAGTCCTACTGGTTCGGCCTGGTCCGAATGAGTGGGAAACCGACGGATTTGTACTCAATACTATTGAAATTCAATTAGTTGCAAATATTACCGAATTATTACTAATTCATTCCGAGGTTTAGGAAAGTCTTATTTTCTGTGGAAAACGAGCCATTTTCTGTGTTCTCAGTTTGATGCTTGATATATGCTGAAGGTGTTGAACCGGTAATTTTCTTGAAATACAGATGAAAAGTGGATTTTGAATTGAACCCCATTTCAAATGCAATTGAAAGGATATTGGGTTTGATTCCCTGTTTCTTGCATTTATCTAACAAAATCAACACTTCCTTTATTCTATATTCATTAATATAGGCATAGTAGGTTTTGCCCAGGTGCTGGTTTAAGGCTTCAGATATATGATGCCTTGAAATATGGGTCATTTCTGCCAAAGAGACCAAGTTCAATTCAGGATCCAGGTAAATTTTTTTCTCCAGCATCATTTTCTCCAGCTTTTCAAGAATACTTTTTTGATGATGACCGTTTTGCTCCAACTTCTGCGCAATCAGTTCTTTATCCAATAAAGGCACAAAATTTTCCAGTTGGTCATCTATTTCCTGGGTTTTGAGCTCATCTGCCAAATTTTCTATTGAATCAGCATTGTTACCAATCCCTGACTTTTCCATTTGAGAAATCATTAAATACCTAAGAATCATAATGCAAACCAAAACTAAATCGCTATAGAAAATAATCCTGCCAATTGAATCATCCAATAAGACTTTTTGAAAAAGCAGATTTGAAAAAAAGGTGCCAATGAAAATTACAGATGTGATCAGGAAAATGATGGAGATGTTCCGGATCAATTTCCGCTCTGTTGCCCAAAAATCCTGAATATCTCCTGAATTCTTTAAAGACAGAATAGAAAACAGGAATAATAACGGCAATACTAAAACAGTAGCAATATTGTTATAGATTTCTATAAGTTCAACGGAGGATACCTGTTCAGCAGACTAAAGATTGTTATGCCTACAAAAAATATGGTTGCAATCATTGCCGGTAAATACAAGTACCAATGTTTGGCCGGGCGATAAGCGTCATTTTTCAATTTGAGGGAAATCATCCATAAGAGCGGTCCATAGGCAAGGTCTATAAAAGTCACAAAACCTTTTTGAAACAAGCCTGTGGGCATTGCATAAATCACAAATTTGATACCAAGGTGAACAAATACAAACAAGAGCAACAATTTGACAAGGAAATCAAAAGGTTTTTTGTGCTTGTTGTTATACATCAGCAACAGAAGTAGCAAAGATTGAAATGATCCTATAGCGATGATGTAAATCATGAATAAAGATATCTTTACAATATTAATTGAATGTTACTACTTAACCAGCAAACAGTCCTGTACTGTCAGATACAGTAGTAGATTACAAATATTATCGGAATTTCAATTCCTCTATGGTGCGATTAAAAGAACTACTGAAGAAGCGTAATCAAGGTCAAGTTTGCTTTTTATATGACATTCCTGCAAGCATTTGAAGTAATATTTATAAGCTAGTGAAAAAGAGATTACTCATGCCGTATCGATATATGTAGTTTACTTTCGACATATTTTAACTGTATTTGTCGAAAAGAAAATACACATGCATGTGGAGGTCCCCCAATTTCCCTCTATCTCCTTCCTATCTGCTTCGCACTTCGTTCGAGTGAACCCCACTCAAACCCGCGCCTGCACTGGAAAAACACGACGCTGTCCAGCCCTTCCCCCTCTAGGTTTGCCCTGTTCAATTCACCGGTGATCCCGTCTGCAGCGGGAGAACAAGCATTTTTTTATAAAACTTTAAAAACATCAAAATGGCAATTTTCAGTAAAGGAATCCTGGGCGGATTCTCCGGAAAAGTAGGGAACGTAGTTGGTTCCACCTGGCGGGGTAAGGATGTACTCCGCAGTCTTCCCACCAAACGCAACAGGGTGGCAACCCAGTCTCAACTGGACCAGCAGGAAAAGTTCTCGATGGTCATGAAGTTCATGACCAGTATGACGGCCCTGTTGAATACCACGTTCAAAGCCTATGGC
>JAECQP010000034.1 GCA_015999745.1 Sphingobacteriia bacterium
CTTCAGGGGTTTCTTGCGGAACTCACCCGGATAGTTAAAGAAGTTGAAGAACTCATTGGTTTTTTCACCGGAGAACACCAGGTTAGAGGTTTTGGTGTCGATGAAACCGAAGAAGTTCGCAAAACCTTCTCTACAGATATTACCCTGCGGGTGGAAACGCATTTCCACTACCAGCGAGTTGTTCTTGGTGAGCAGGTAAGGTTTCAGTTCAATATCACCGTTGAAGCTGGTTTTATCGTGCAGGTCGGTACTGAACACCAGGTTCTCATTGAGGTAAACGTTCAGGAAACCGCGGTCGCCGGGCTTCAGCATGGAGAGCATGGCTTCTAGGTGGAAGGTCAGTTTCTTAGGGATGGCGTTGTAATCGGAGAGGGAGAAGGCATAGTTGGTCTTCAGCGCACCCACCCCTTCCATGATTCTTGGCGTACCGCCCAATTCTTCCAGGGAAAACACCACCGGTAACGGGTTCTTGTCGAAGTAGTTCGGCGTGGCATTTTCAATGATCATCCTCGAAGAGAAACTGCTGTTGATGATCTTATAATTGGTTAAGGTATTGATCGCTTTCCTGTACCCCTCGGCATCCTTACCCGTAACCACCAGCACCTGCCTTGCGTCTCCGTAAGGATACAGGCTCATGATACAGCCCTGTCCGCCGGAGAAATCAGGAATCTGCGCCCTGATGTTGGCAGGCAGTTTACTGAACAGACCTGTTACAATAGTATTGCTTACAGAATCTGTTTCGCGGTAGTTATCGGTAATGATTTCACCCAGGCTGGCTTTTTGTTTGATCAGGGCAAACAAAACACCACCAGACAACAGGTCGTCGAGATCGGAATTAACCGGCGTGCTGATCCGGTCAAATTCGTGGATGATTTCCTTTAAACTGTAGTTATAAGAAGCCTGAGACTGTTTCCTGATATCGAGGTAAGAGGAATTCCGTACGTTGATCCATACAGCCGGATTGTCTACATCCTTACAATATTCATCAGACATACAGAGCTTGGCGTCCACCCTTAACTTAATGAAACGGCCATCCGGCTGCACATATCTTTTATCCAGCGGAATCACAATGGTGAGGATGGAATCAATCGCATTGGCGTATATACGCTGTGTGAACACCGGCTCGTCTTTCAGCGCAATGGTAATGGTAGACTTGTCTTTGTTCAATACCTGGGAAGGCCGGATATTCAGAACCAGCCTGGTATTATTCACATCATCACCGGGTTGCAGCTTCAGGAAGTAGGTTAACGCCCCCGCAATACCGATCACTGACTCATTGCGATAGCCCATATCTTCCAGTGTGCGGCGCTGCGCATCCTGGGCCAACAACCCTGACATAATCAGCATAAACAGCGCAAACAGGGAAAATTTCGATTTCATAAGCAGGTATTTAAACTAGGCTAGTTTGAATTTTAATTTAAAATAGTTTCCAACAGTGGGATTACTTTCATAGGAAAGGGTACCGCCCATATCAGTAGTTAGCTGCCTGGCAACAGAAAAGCCCATACCAGACTGGGTAACGGCGTATTCTGATTGGTTGGGGGCATGAAGCCTGTTAAAGTATTCATCCAGTTTTTCTGTTCCGATCGGCGTGGCCTTATTAATAATCTCAATAATACACCAACCATCGGAGTCTGCTGCATGAATGCTTAAGGCCGAACCCTTTTGGATAAACCTAATAACGTTAGAAAGGAGCTTAAACAGTATATGGCGTAAAAATATTTTATCCAGATTCACAATAATGGCGGAGGGAGACAGATGAACCTGGAGGCTAACCTGCTTGATACTGGCAGCGTCTACCAGTGCAATGGCCGCAGTTTCCACTTCCGGAACAATATCGAACTCCTCAAATCGATATTCGATCCTGCCGGTATCGGCTTCTGCGGATTCAGCCAGTTTCTGGGAGAGGTAATGCAGTTTTTCATTACCCATGGTAATATAGCTCAGGATTTCTTTCTGGTCGGAAGTAAGGTTACTCGATTTCCGGTTGATCAGGTCAATGGAAATCTGGTTAGACCCAATGAAGTTCTTCAGGTCGTGGATCATGATGTTGAGGGTGTTCTGGCGGTAGTCACTCAGCTCTTTCAGGCGGCGGTTGGCCTCTTCGATCAGGTGGTGCTGGTCGTTGATTTTTTCGTTTTGTTCCAGCATTCTCCTGTTAGACTCTTCAATGATGAGGTTCTTTTCAGTTTCCCTTTTAATGATCTGGTAACGGTTATAGGCAATCAGGCAGGAAAAGGCGGAAACCAGGAAATAAACGCCGCCACCGCTGGCGATCAGGCTACCATAGCTTTCCAGGCGGTTATTGACGGTATAAAGTAATACAATAATGGTATAAGAAATGGCGCAATGCAACTGGGCAAATAAAGGTCTCCAGAAAACCGTGGTATTCAGCAGCAGCATCATGATGGAAGCCAGCAGAAAATAAGGCAGGGCATTGGCGATGGGAATAATACCGCAGATAAAGGAAGTAAGCACCACATTGGTGCCCACCACCAGGTTCAGCACCAGTTCATAATTCCAGCGTTTGCGGGTTCCGTAAGTGTAAAGAAAATACGACACTACAAAAGAAGAGAGCCGGAGCAACAAAAGCAGCACCCAATCTTCCTTCATAAAGAGAAGATCGAGCAACCAGAACAGCGGCAAAGAGAATAAAATAGTCCAGACGGCAACGTTTGAAAAGTACGCGCCACGTTTATTCAATTCGGAACTAAGCTTCTGCCGGTCTATATTTACATAAGGAATCTTATGATAATCCATCATACGTACAAATATGCAAAAGGTAATTGATTATTCATTGAAATTAAACGCAGAAAATATAACAAAATCATTCATTTTAGCCGGTTTATTGACATTTGTGAGTTTCTTTTTTCCTGTTTACGGTGCAGAGAGAACCGATTGGAATAAAATCAGGACAGGAGGCCAACCGGCTTAATTTACCGCTCATCTGCACAGAAACGGGGGATGATCAAAATAGCTGGCAGGAAATCCGAAGCCGCGTACCTTAGAGATATCATCAGGGCAAAAAACGCAGACCCTGGCTCAGCACGCAAGTGTAAAACAAAACATATGGAAATCATTTTATCACTGGATGAAATCAGCAAATCCTACGGGCCCATTAAGGCCCTGAAAGAAGTGTCGATGCAGATCCCAAGGGGAAGTGTGTTTGGGATCCTGGGTCCGAACGGAAGCGGGAAAACCACACTGATGAGTATTGTACTGGATGTGCTCAAGGCCAATTCCGGAACATACAGCTGGTTTGGAAAAGGGAACCATCCCACCGAAAGGAAAAAAATCGGTTCCTTACTGGAGACCCCCAATTTTTATCATTACTTATCTGCCGTGGATAACCTGAATATCACCAGCGCTATCAGCGGAAGAGGCAACCCCGAAGACATCAACCGGGTGCTGGAAGTGGTGAAACTGACAGAGCGGAAGAACAGCCGGTTCAGTGCATACAGTTTGGGAATGAAACAGCGGCTGGCCATTGCGGCGGCCTTGCTGGGCAACCCCCAAGTATTGTTACTGGACGAGCCGACCAACGGGCTGGATCCGGTAGGCATTATGGAAATCAGGGATCTCATTAAATCGCTTGCACAAAAAGGCATTACCATCATCATCGCCAGTCATTTACTGGATGAGGTGGAAAAAATCTGTACGCATGTGGCGATCCTCAAAAAAGGGAACCTGCTAACCTCGGGGCATGTAGATGAGGTGCTGGCCAATGAAGACATCGTGGAACTGGCGGCGGCGGATATGGAACAGTTAAAAAAATGCATTGCAGAGATGGGTGGATACAGTTCCATCAAAGAAGAGCATCAACGGTTGCAGGTGCACTATCCTTTAGGGACAGCCAATATGGAAGCCATCAACAGTCATTGCTTCCGGAACGGCATCACCCTGCAGTTACTGTTCAACAAAAAGAAAAGCCTTGAAAGCAAATTCTTTGAATTAACCAACGATTAAACAAGCGTACATGTTATCCTTATTAAAAATAGAATGGCTGAAGATCAAGAAATACCCTGCATTCTGGTGGATGCTGGGTATAGTATTACTCACCTACCCGGGAATCAACGGGATCTTCATTAATGTATACCAGCAGTTCACTACCCGGAAAGATGCAGCCGGCAGTTTTGCCAAAATGGTGCTGGGCAATCCTTTCGCATTCCCCGAAACCTGGCATACCGTAGCTTATTTCTCTTCTTTCTTTGTATTGCTGCCGGCCATCCTGGTCATTATGCTGATCACCAACGAATACAGTTACAGAACGCACCGGCAGAACATCATCGACGGATGGAGCCGTACAGATTTCATCACCGGCAAACTGATAGATGTACTGATCATTTCCATTGTGGTAACCATTGTGTACATTGCCACCGCAATCGGGTATGGCATTTATGCAGACACCGATAACCTGAACCGCTGGACCGAGCAACTGCATTATATCCCCTTGTATTTCCTGCAAACATTTGCACAGTTATCCATTGCATACCTGCTCGGATACCTGGTAAAGAAAGCCTTTATAGCCCTGGGTATATTCCTGTTCTATTACCTGATTGTAGAAAACATCCTCGTAGCCTACCTGAAATACAAGAAGATCCCCATCACCCGTTTTCTGCCTTTTGAGATCTCCGATAATATGCTGGTAGCGCCTGCATTTGCGGGGAATTTCGGGAAGGATGCCAAATCCGGTTATGAAGCCGCATTGGCGCTGGTACCGCAACAGGTGGCGCTTACGCTTGTGCTGACCGCGCTGATCTGGTTCTGCTGCTACAAGTTGCACAACAAAAGAAACCTGTCTTAAACAGCGCAATGACCGGCATTATGGAACCAGGCGGTCAATCGCCAGATCGATGGTTGGGTATTGAAAAGAGAATCCTGCGGCGGAGATTTTATCCGCGCAAACCGTAGCGCTTTTGAGTACCTCAATGCTCATTTCGCCCAGCACGGCTTTTAATACAAAGGCCGGAACATAAACGGGAATATAAAACCCGCGGCGACATTTTTTCGCCAGCTTCAGTATGAGCGTTTGATTATTGACGGGGTTAGGAGCCACTGCATTGTACACCCCAGCCATCTGCGGATGTTCCATGGCATAGATGTACTGGTTGCAGAGATCATCCACATGAATCCAGCTGATCATTTGCCGGCCACTGCCCAGGATGGCAGCGATTTTAAACTGCAATGGTTTTCTGAATTGGGCAAAAGCGCCCGCTTCATTACTCAGGACAATGCCGGTTCTGAGGATTACCAGTCTTTTGCCCAATTGTGTAACCGGGGTAATACCGGCTTCCCAAAGCCTGCAGGTTTCACCCAGGAAATCCGGATAAGCAGGTGCGGATTCATCAAAGCCTTTTGGCGCAACAGCGGTATTGGAAGTGCCGGCAGGATCCGGACCATACCAGCCAATGGCAGAAGCGCTGACCACACACTGCACTTTATTGGGAACCCGGCTCAACGCCGAAACAATCAGGGCACTGCTTTTGGTTCTGCTACCGGCAATTTCCTGCTTACGTTTTTTGGTCCATCGTTGATCCGCCACACCGGCGCCGGCAAGGTGAACAATGAAGTCTGCCGATGCAATGGCGGCGGGGTCAATGTAATTCTTGCCGGGGTCCCAGCTAAAGTAGCGGACAGTGGAAGAAGCCTTACCGCCATTCCGTGTAAGGATACTGACTTCATACCCTTTCTGCAAGAGCATTTCGGTCAGCAGTTTCCCCACTGTACCGGTACCACCGGTGATTAATACTACAGGCATGGCTTTTATTTAGAAAACAAATCAACCGGCACTAAGTTCGGCATATTGTATAAAAAAACCTCCCGCTTTGCGGGAGGCTACAACTAAAATCAAAGAGAATGCCTCTTTCTATTGGCAAGGGTTAGTCTGGTTTCTTTCCGTCAAGGAAAGTATTAATGGTAGAGATCTGTGTCTGGTTATTCTCGTCTTTGCCTACGGTATACTTACTGTAGAAGTTTTCTACGGAAGTAAGGGTATTTCCGAACAGTTCCATATTTCTTCTGATGTAAGCAGGCACTGCGTCAAATTCACCGCTGGCATCCGACGCATTGTTCATATTGAAAGAGAGGTTACGCAGTTTCTGAATCCTTTCAGCCGCTCTTTTCTTCTGTTCTTCCACGTCGTCCAAATAATGATCGTCGTTGAAAGAAGCATTGGAATGCGCGTTGGCAGCAGCCTGGGCCATTTCGTGAGCGGCCTGTTCCTGTTGCATGGAGGCATCGGATTTCTCCACCAGTTGCATTTCAAACAGCGGCTCTTCCACAGGAGCAGCGGGCGCAACAGGTGTTACAGGCGTAGCAGGCATTTGAACGGCCACCGCGGGTTCAGCCGTTTTTTGTTCGCTGGCGTAAATATTGGCAGGTTTACTCAGGAAACCGGTACTGCTAACGCTTGCAGGTTGTTCATTCATTTGAAAGTTCTGCATGGGATCCGCCTCAGGCTGTTTTACCTGTGCCACCGGTTCAGGAATTTCAACCGGCGCTGAAATTTCAGGGCTCAGTTCAAACTGCAATACCAGGGATTCTCTTTCTTCTACCGCATGCGCTGCGGTTGTATCGGCAACCGGGGCCTGTTCAGCAACCGGGGCCTGCATCACAGGAGTCAGTTCATCGGCTACAGGTGTTTCCATTACGGGAGCAGCCACTTCTTCCACCGGCGCTTTAAAAGCGATCGGCTGCCGGGGAGCGGGTTCTTCCAGGTCCAGTTTCAGGGTAACCACTTCTTTGGCAGGTACTACTTCAGGCGCTTTTACCACCTTTGGCTTAGCAAAAGGATCTTTGTGTTCAAAGCCGGTTGCAATTAAAGTGATGCCGATTTTTTTATCGAGCGAGGCATCATAGCCCATACCCACAATCACATCGGTATCTTCGCCGGCCTGCATCCGCAGGTGGTTGTTGATGATTTCGAGTTCATCCATGGTGCACTCGTGCTCACCTTCTGCACTGTTGATATTAATCAGGATCCATTTGGCGCCTTTGATATCATTATCGTTCAGTAACGGAGAATTCAGGGCTTCTTCAATGGCCAGTTGCGCACGGTTCTCCCCTTCTATTTCGGCTTTACCCAAAATAGCCACACCGCCGTTTTTCATTACGGTACATACATCGGCAAAATCCACAATGATATGACCGCGGCTGTTGATCACGTCGGTGATACATTTCGCTGCAGTAGCCAGCACATTATCGGCTTTGGAAAAAGCTTCCTTCATTTTAAGGTTGCCGTACTGCATACGCAGTTTGTCGTTGCTGATCACCAGCAGGGTATCCACATAAGGCTTCAGCGCCTCAATCCCTTCCTGCGCCTGCTGATGCCTGCGCGGGCCTTCAAATCCAAAAGGAGTGGTCACAATACCCACCGTAAGGATACCCAGTTCTTTACAGATCTGAGCAATGATCGGAGCGCCACCGGTACCGGTACCGCCACCCATGCCTACGGTAATAAATGCCATCTTGGTATTTACCTCGAGGATGCGCTTGATTTCGTCTAATGATTCCTCGGTCGCTTTTTTACCCACTTCAGGATTGGCGCCGGCGCCGAGGCCCTGGGTAAGATGTGGCCCGAGTTGAATTTTATTGGGAATATTACTTTGTTCAATCGCTTTTGCGTCGGTGTTACAAATAATGAAATCAACACCTTCAATGTTTTGTGCAAACATGAAGTTAACCGCGTTGCTTCCGCCGCCGCCAACACCCAACACTTTTATGATGGATGATTTTTGTTTGGGAAGATCAAAATGAATCATAGGGTAGTTTTAGGGTTAGTGAGTGTTTATCAGCGGATCACCTGGTCTTCTTCTTCTTTAAACAGGTCAATGAGATTGTTTTTGAATTTATCCCAGAATCGTTCTTTTCTTACAGAAACATCAACAGTAGCTGGCGCGGGTGTTACCGGCGCTTCCATTGCTGTTTCTGTTTTCTTGGTTAGTTTCTCCGGCACTTCCATTTTTACAAACTTGTCGGAGAACTCTTTGTACTTATGCTCATAGTCGTTGTATCCTTTCAGGATCAGGCCAATACAGGTAGCGTACATGGGCTTTTTCAGCTCATCAATATGATTGGCAGCCAGGTGTTCATTCGGTAAACCGATGCGGGCGTTCAACCCGGTAGTATATTCGGTCAGCTGAATCAGGTGTTTCAACTGAGAACCACCGCCGGTGAGGATAATACCGCCATTCAATGCGCGGTGATCCAGGCCAACCTGCTTTAAGTGATAGGTCACAAAATCGAGGATTTCACCCATTCTTGCCTGGATGATGGCAGCCAGGTTCTTCACGCTGATTTCTTTGGCAGGCATGCCTTTTAAACCAGGGATGGTGATATAGGCATTGGCCTTGGCTTCATCGGCCAGTGCGCTACCGAACTGTACTTTCATGGCTTCTGCCTGGCTTTTCAGCACACCCAGCCCCATGCGGATATCATTGGTGATGTTTTCGCCGCCAAAAGGAATCACGGCAGTATGTTTCAGAATACCTTCATAAAAAACCGCCAGGTCGCTGGTACCTCCGCCAATATCGAGGATGGCCACACCGGCTTCCATATCAATCTCGCTCATCACAGCGCTGGCGGAAGCCAGGGGTTGCAGCACCAGGTCCTTGGTTATTAAACCGCTTCTGTCAACGGCACGGTGAATATTGCGGATGGCGTTCCTGTCGCCGGTAATGATGTGGAAATTGGCACCCACTTTCACACCATTGTATCCAACCGGATCCTTGATATTCTGAATGCTGTCTACATGAAAATCCTGGGGAATCACATCAATGATCTGGTCGCCGGCAGGAATAAATGTTTTGCGCTGGTTGTTGATTAACTGGTCGATCTCGCAGTGCTGAATTTCCAGCTCAGCGTCCTGGCGAACAATGTCACCGCGGGTTTGCAGGCTCTTGATGTGATGCCCGGCAATACCAACATATACTTCGGAGATTTCAAGATCAGGATTACTTTGAGCGCAATTGTCCAAAGCCTGTTGAATGGCTTTGATGGTTTGATCAATATTCAACACTTGTCCATGCTGAACCCCATTACTGTTGGCACGACCAAAGCCCAGAATTTCCAGCTTCCCATATTCATTCTTGCGACCGGCAATGGCCGCAATCTTAGTGGTTCCGATATCCAGACCAACAATGATGGGTGATTCATTGTGATTCATAAGGTATGTATTTAAGTTCTTAACGGTTTTTGATTCTTTTTATTGTTGCCAGGCATTAAAGTTTTGGGTGATTTTAACAGCCTGCCCGCAGGCTTTTTCACAGCAATGCTATCCTGCTGCTTTTTTGCCGGCAGCGAATCCATTGCAGGAGGGAACATCGCCGTGTTCTGGATCAGGGCCAATGCCGCAGCAGAATCTGCATAGGCTTTTGCCGTGCCGCTTCTGATACCCACCACCTGGTTTTTATACTGCAGGTCGAGGGTTTCATAGGTATTGATTCCGTATTGCAACCAGGCCGAGCGATAGAAAGCTTCCAGCCGGTTGAATTTGTTTTCCAGATCGGCTGCATCCCCAAAGCGCACCAACTGATCGCCGATCAGGGGAATCATTTCAAATTTTTTATCGGGCGTGATATCAATCTGTGAAACCTGCGCCGAGAAAAACGAATCCGCCTGGATGTAGCGGGCCATATCAATCACCTGCCGCAACAGCGCAGAGTCGGATAGCAGCTTTACCGGCAAACCCGTAAACACAGGAACCCTTGCACTCAGTTTACTGCTCAGCGGCAGCAATACCGCAGCGGTATCCAGGTAAAAGGATTGGCCATTGGTCTGAAATATCCGGGCCACCGGCTGCCGTTCTTCAATATTGATCTGCAATACCTGGTTATTGTTGAAAAACATTTCGGCGTTCTTCACCCATTTGTTCTGTTCCACCAGCGATTCCATCTGCCGGAGGCGAAGCTGCTGAACGGGTTTACCCACCACCGGCCCGGCTGCATTCAACAGATCCAGTACATCTTTTTCATCAATGAAGAGATGCTGTTCCGCACCGGTAATTTCGATCCGCACTTCCCGGCAACGCCGGTTGTTCTTCTGCTGTATGGCTGCACCGGTAAGCACAATCAGCCCTATGCCGGCCAATACCCAGCATATGCGAACCAATGTTTTTTTCCAGTTAAGCGGTTTCTTCATCAATGAATACTCCTTAATAAATTTTATCCAGTATAATTTTCACTTTAGGCACCAGCGCGTCAATATCACCCGCACCAGCCATCACCACCAGCCCGGGCTGGTGCTCCTCCATCCATTCCAGCAAGGCATTTTTACCAATCACCCGTTTGTGGTCCAGCTTCATTTTATTCAGGATGAGATCGCTGGTAACGCCTTCCACCGGAAGTTCCCGCGCAGGATAAACCGGCAACAACAATACTTCGTCTGCCTTATCCAGGCTTTCCGCAAAACCAACAGCCTGGTCTTTGGTACGGCTGAAGAGATGCGGCTGAAAAACCAGGGTCAGTTTCTCCCCCGGAAAAATGCTGCGCACCCCAGAAATCAGGGCGTTCAGCTCTTCCGGATGGTGGGCATAATCATCAATCAGGATATGCTGATCTGTTTTCAGCGCATATTCAAATCTTCTTCTTACGCCTTTGAAAGCTTCAACAGCAGCCCTGATTTTATCATCCTCCACGCCAATATGCCTGGCTACGGTAACGGCAGCCAGGATATTATCAATATTGTGCAGGCCGCCCATGTGCAGCACCATCTCATCCAGTTGCCAGCCCTTGCCCACAATGGAAAAAAGGTAGCTGCCCTTGTTCACTTCCAGGTTTTTCACATACACATCGGCAGCGGGATCCCGGTGATCATAGGTATACTGATGTGCAGCATGCAATTCCTTTTGGCGGGCCAGCCCCAGTTTGGTAACCAGGCAACCGCCCGGTTTTAGTTTTTGTGCAAACTGCACAAAAGCATTCTCCACTTCCTCCGCGGTGCCATAGATATCCAGGTGATCCGGATCCATGGAAGTGATCACGGCAATATCCGGGAACAGTTTCAGGAAACTGCGGTCGTATTCATCGGCTTCCACCACCACCACATTCCGTTCATGGCTCCAGAAATTGGTATTGTAGTTGGCCGTAATTCCGCCCAGGAAAGCATTACAGCCATACCCGGAATGGCGCAGTATATGCGCAATCATGGAAGAAACCGTTGTTTTACCATGTGTACCCGCCACGCAGATATTGAACGCATTTTCGGTGATCCACTGCAGTATATCGCTGCGCTTAACCACGGTGTAACCGTTGTTGCGGTAATATACCAGTTCGGCATGTTGCGCAGGAATCGCCGGCGTATACACCACCACATCCACGTCTTTGGGAGCAAGGTCGATGTTCTCGGAGTAATGAACCGCGATGCCCTCCTTTTCGAGCGCAGTGGTTAAAGTGGTAACCGTTTTATCATAGCCGCTCACCCGAACACCCTTCGATAAAAAATACCGGGCCAGGGCGCTCATGCCAATGCCGCCAATGCCAATAAAATATATATTCCGTATCTGCGTCAGTTTGTTCATGCAATCATTTTCAAAATTTCATTCGCAATCAGTTGGTCGGCATCCACCCGGCCAAATTGCCGGATTTGTTTCATCAGTTCCTCCTGCGCGGCAGGATCCAGGGCCAGCCCTGTCACGGTGCTGACCAGTGAAGCAGCAGCCTCCGCATCTTTCACGATCAGCGCAGCGCCTGCGTTCACCAGTTGCATGGCATTAGCCGTTTGATGATCCTCTGCTGCAAAAGGAAAGGGAACCAGCACAGCCGGTTTGGCTACCACACTAATTTCGGCAACGGTCATCGCTCCGGCCCGGCTCACGATTACATCGGCAGCCGCATAGCCATATTCCATTTCCTGGATGAAGTCGTTCACCCAAATATTTTTTTTGCCGGTAGCAGCAGCAGCATATCTGGCCGCATTCACTTTACCGGTTTGCCAGATCAGTTGCAGGTTATTTTTGTCAAAAGCATCCAGTCCGTTGAGCAGGGCCTCATTGATGCTGGCGGCGCCGAGGCTGCCGCCCACCACCAGCACAGTTTGTTTAGCAACATCCAGGCCAAAGAACTGCAGGGCCTCATTGCGGCTAACACGGCTATTGGCAATAGCGCTGCGGATGGGGTTACCCGAAACCGTAATCTTAGCGGCCGGAAAAAATTTTTCCATACCGGGTGTAGCCACAAAAATGCGGGTTGCATTTTTGCCTAAGAGGATATTGGATTTACCCGCAAAGGAATTGCTCTCGTGAATAAAAGTTTTGATGCCCCGCGATTGCGCAAAACGCAGTACCGGAAAAGAAGAATACCCCCCCACGCCAATCACGGCGTCGGGCTTGAATTTTTTGAAAATATGCCGAACCTGTAAAAAACTCAGGAAGAGTTTATAGGGCAGACCAATATTTTTAAGCAAAGAAGAACGGTTGAAGCCGGCAATATCCAGGCCCTCAATGGCGTAACCCGCTTTGGGTACTTTCTCCATTTCCATTTTGCCTTTGGCTCCCACAAACAGGAACACCGCATCGGGCATCTTTAATTTGATGGCGTTCGCGATGGCAATGGCCGGGAAAATATGCCCGCCAGTACCCCCCCCGGCTATGATGAATCGTTTATTCAATTGCTTACGAATTATTTTTATTGGATGTTGCTGTTGCAACCGGTTGCACCGTGCCCTGTGCCACCGGTTGCGGCGCAGGTTCTACCGGAATCTTCCCTTCCAGTTGTTCCACATTTCTTGCCACACTCAAAACAATACCAATGGCAGCACAGGTAAACAGGAAGGAACTGCCACCCATACTTACCAGCGGAAGCGTAACACCGGTAACCGGAACCAGGTTCACGTTCACCGCCATATTGGCCACGGCCTGTATCACCAGCGTAAAGCTCAATCCCAGTGCAAGGAAGGCGCCAAACGCATAAGGGCATCGCCGGAAGATCTTGATGCACCTGAACAAAAAAACCAGGTATATAAAGATCATAAAGGCGCCGCCCAGTAACCCGTATTCTTCAATAATGATGGAATAGATAAAGTCGTTGTAAGCCTGCGGCAGAAAGTTGCGTTGCTGGCTGTTGCCCGGCCCCAGGCCGATCAGCACGCCGCCATTGGCAATGGCGATCTTGGCCTGCTGCACCTGGTAAGGCGTTTCCTTATCACCGGCATACATAAAGTCCTGCACCCTTTTTACCCAGGTGCCAAAGCGGCCCATGGATTTCAGTTTCTCCGCCACTACCGGTTTGGTAATATCTTCCCTGGCCCTGCCATTGTAAGTGAGCATGGCCACCGATATAATGAATGCCACCGGAATCAGGGCAATCAACACGGTCAGTAAAATATGTTTAATGCTCACTCTTCCGATGAACATCAATAAAAGGGCGGTGGCCCCGGTAAGCAATGCGTTCGATAAGTTGGCAGGCATGATCAGGGCACAGATGATCAATACCGGGGTTACCACCGGAAGAAACCCTTTTTTAAAATCTTTGATCGTCTCCTGTTTTTTACTCAGGAGTTTGGAAATGTACATGAACAGGGCCAGCTTGGCGAAGTCGCTGGTTTGAATGGTCATGTTGATGATGGGCAGTTTAATCCAGCGGCTGCCCTCATTGATCCTGGCGCCAAAAAACAGGGTATAGAGCAATAAGGGAACGGAAACCAGGAACAACAAAGTAGCCACTTTGGAAAACACGGTGTAATTCACCCGGTGCAGAAAATAAATAATCAACAGGCCCAGCATGGTAAAAGACAGTTGCTTGAACAGGTATATATTGGCATTGCCTTTATACATTTTGTAAGCCAGGGACCCTGTGGCGCTGTATACTACCAGGATACTTACCAGCGATAATACCACCACAATACCCCAGATGTATTTATCACCCCGGGTACGGTTCACCAACTGGCTGCGCATCCCTTCTACGGAAGGGATCTGAGAAAAAAGGGTATCGTTGAATTCAGGCACGGATTAAATGGTTTGATTTAGAGTTCCTTCACGGCTTCTTTAAACTGCGTTCCCCTGTCTTCATAATTTTTGAACAGGTCAAAGCTTGCACAGGCAGGGCTCAGCAACACCACATCATCTTTCACGGCAGAACGGAAGGCGGCATTCACGGCTTTCTTGGCGCTGTCTGTTTCCACTATAACAGGCACGATATCCCCGAAAGCTTCAATGATTTTTTTATTGTCCACACCCATACAAATAATGGCTTTCACTTTTTCCTTAACCAGCTCCTGGATCAGTGAATAGTCATTGCCCTTGTCGGTACCGCCCAAAATCAGGATGGTAGGTTTGTTCATACTCTCCAGCGCATACCAGGTACTGTTTACATTGGTAGCCTTACTGTCGTTGATGAACTCAATCCCGCGTACCATGGCAACAAATTCCATGCGGTGTTCGAGGCTGTGAAAATTCTTAACGGCTTCGCGGATCTTTTCCTTTCGGATGCCGATGGTGGCAGCTGCAATACCCGCTGCCATCGTATTGGACTGATTATGTTTGCCTTTCAGGGCAAAATCATAAATACTCATGCTTACTCTTTCTTCCTGGATACGCAGCATCATCTGATCGCCTTTGATGTAGCCGCCTTTTTTTACTTCTTGTTTCATAGAGAATGGTAGTGGGTTAGTATGGAGGGTTAGTAATGGTAGATGCCGGGTAATCACTTCATCGTCTTCGTTGTAGATGAAGTAATCATTCATGGTCTGGTTCTCAATTATTTTAAACTTGCTGTTGATATAGTTTTCAAATTTGTAATCGTAACGGTCCAGGTGGTCTTCGGTGATGTTCAGCAACAGGCTTACATCGGCCCTGAAGGTTTTGATATCATCCAGTTGAAACGAACTGATTTCGGCGATGTACCATTCTTTCGGCGCTTCGGCCACCTGTTTGGCAAAGGAGTAACCGATATTGCCCACCAGTGCACAATCCAGTCCGGCGGTTTTACAGATATGATAGATCAGCGCAGTAGTGGTACTCTTACCGTTGCTGCCCGTGATCGCAATAATTTTACCATCGCCCTTGTGGCGGTAAGCCAGTTCAATTTCACTGATCACCGGAATGCCTTTGGCGCGGATGGCTTTCACCATTTCATTCTTCTCCGGAATACCGGGGCTCTTCATCACTTCATCCGCAGCAAGAATCCGGTCAGCACTGTGCCCGCCTTCTTCAAAATCAATACCGTTGCTTTGCAGTTCATCCCGGTATTTCTCCTTCAGCGAACCCGCATCACTCAGGAACACGCCATAGCCCTGCTGCTTTGCCAGTAAGGCAGCGCCAACACCGCTTTCGCCCCCGCCTAATATGATGATCTTTTTATGCACGGTTGATTATCTCATTTTTAAGGTGATGATCGAAAGCACTACCAGCAAAACCGTCACGATCCAGAAACGCACGGCAATCTTACTCTCGTGAAAACCTTTTTTCTGGTAATGGTGATGGAGCGGGCTCATCAGGAACACCCTGCGGCCTTCGCCAAATTTTTTCTTCGTGTATTTGAAATAGCTCACCTGTATAATCACGCTCAGGTTCTCAATCAGGAATACACCGCAGAAAATAGGGATCAGCCATTCCTTGCGCACAATGACGGCGAGGGAGGCAATGATACCACCCAGGGCAAGGCTACCGGTATCGCCCATGAACACCTGCGCAGGATACGCGTTGTACCAGAGGAAGCCGATACAGGCGCCTACAAATGCAGCCGCAAAAATGGAGAGTTCGCCCAGGTTGGGGATGTACATGATATTGAGGTAATCGGCAAACTTGTAGTTACCGCTCACATAAATGAACACCAGCAAACCTGCGCCGATGATGGCGCTCACCCCAGCCGCGAGGCCGTCCAGCCCGTCGGTTAAATTGGCGCCATTGCTCACAGCGGTGATGATGAGGGTAACAATCAGTATATAAACAATCCAGGTGTATTTTTCCGCGCCGGGCCCCATCCAACTGATCAGCTTGCTGTAGTTGAATTCATGGTTCTTAACAAAAGGAATGGTAGTGATGGGCGTTTTCACTTTCACAAAACTTCTTTCCACCCCATCCATTTCTCTTACAATAATGGTGGAGTCTTTTGCAAAGCGCTCACCCTGCTTCAACACGGTTACTTTTCTTTCGGAACCAATCACTTCGCGTTCAACGGTAACGGCATTGCTGAAATACAGTGTAGCGCCAATGATAATACCCAGGCCAACCTGGCCAATGATTTTAGAAACACCCGCCAGGCCATCGGAATCTTTTTTCTTATAGGCAGTGCCCAGTTTCTGTGCAGCCCTGCGCGCCCTGATCTTCAGCAGGTCGTCGAGGAACCCGATCACACCCAGCCAAACGGTACAGAGAATCATCAGGCGGATGTACACTTTATCGAGGTTGGCAAAAAGCAGGGTAGGAATCAGGATGCTCAGCAGGATGATGATGCCACCCATGGTTGGCGTCCCTTTCTTCTCCTGTTCACCATGGAGGCCCAGCTCACGAACGGATTCGCCGATCTGTTTTTTCTGCAGGTACAGGATAATGCGTTTACCATACACCGTTGCTATCACCAGTGATAACAGGATAGCCATGGCGATTCTGAAAGTCAGGAACTGAAACAGGCCCGCTCCGGGGATGTCGAAAGACTGTTTCAGCCAGGTGAATAATTGGTAAAGCATGTTTATGCGTTTAAGGTTGATGGTTTGTTCCTGTTATTAAAAGCTTCCTGCAACACCAGTTTATCGTTGAAGGGATGTTTCACCCCGTTGATGTCCTGGTATTTTTCATGGCCTTTGCCTGCTATCAGTACAATGTCTTCCGGTTTGGCAAAACCTACGGCCTGTACAATCGCTTCTTTCCTGTCGGCAACGGTGATGTATTTTCTTTTAGCCGCACTGGTTAACCCGGTTTCCATATCCCGCAGGATCTGCTCAGGATCTTCGGTACGCGGATTATCGCTGGTGAAGATGACGCGGTCGCTGAGATCGCAGGCAGCCTGCCCCATCACCGGGCGTTTGGTTTTATCGCGGTCGCCGCCACAACCCACCACGGTAATGATCTGCTCATGACCCTTGCGCAGTTTTTTAATGGTAGTCAGCACATTCTCCAGTGCATCCGGCGTATGCGCATAGTCCACAATTCCAATCACCCCGTTTTGGCTGATGATATAATCAAAGCGTCCTTCAGCGCCACTCAGCATACTGAGTGCAGTGAGTACTTCGTCACTGTCTTCGCCCAGGCAAATGGCAGCGCCGTAAACAGCCAGGAGGTTGTACGCATTGAACTCACCAATCAGGCGGAAATGCACTTCCTTCTCATTCACCGTCATCACCAGGCCGGTGAGCGCATTTTCGAGCATCTTTCCTTTAAATGCCGCCATGGTTTTGAGGCTGTACAAATATTTTTTAGCAACCGTATTCTGCAGCATTACTTCACCCCGCTTGTCATCTGCATTGGAGATGGCGAAGGCCGAAGCCGGTAGCTGATCAAAAAAACTTTTCTTCACCCGGATGTATTCGTCGAAGGTTTTATGATAGTCGAGGTGGTCGTGTGTGATATTGCTGAACAGGGCGCCGGCAAAAGTTAAACCGGTAATGCGGTGCTGGTGAATGGCGTGGCTGCTGCATTCCATAAACACATGTGAGCAACCCTCCCTTTGCATCTGGTTCAACAGGGCATTCAGGCTAATGGCATCCGGTGTGGTATGCGTAGCAGGAATCACCACTTCATCAATCTGGTTTTGCACGGTGCTGATTAAACCGCAGCGATAGCCCAGTTGCCTGAATAATTTAAAGAGCACAGTGGCAATGGTGGTTTTACCATTGGTACCGGTAACTCCTACCAGCTTTAGTTTAGCGGAGGGATGATCAAAGAAAGCAACGGCCATGTAAGCGGCGGCTTCCTGGGTATCCTTCACCTGAACATAAGTAACGCCCGCCGTTTTTTCATCGGGCATGGTTTCGCAAACCACGGCAACCGCACCGGTATTAATGGCCCTGGTGATGAACAGATGCCCGTCGGCATGAACGCCCCGGATGGCAACAAATACAGCGCCGGCGCATACTTTGCGGGAATCAATTTCAATAGCCGAAACAGGAACCGACAAATCCCCGGAGGATTGTTGGATCTGAATGGATTGTACCAGCTGCTGTAATGTTTTCATCATGTTATACAAATCAGTTCAGTGATAAATGAATACGTTGACCTTTAGCAATTGCCTGCCCCGGCAAAATGGATTGCCCCGCTACCCTTCCTTTCCCGCTCACATTCACCAGTAATCCCATTTCCTCACAGAGGTATACTGCGTCTTTCAGCCCCAGTCCTTTCAGCGCCGGCATGGACTGATCCGAAACCGGTTTCGCCTGCAAAACCAGTGTTGCATTGTTGTTCCGGATGCTGCTCCACAAATCGGCCCTTCCGGTAGAATCCTTGTAGCGCAGTTTCAGTTGCTGCGACAGGAATTCCACATCCTGCCTGTACCCGGTATAACTGTAATCCACACTATCCGATTTACGCAGCGAAACCATGCTGGTTTTAGCGCTGCGGATATAGGTGCTGTAAAGCCTGTCGGCAATTTCCTTGAACACCGGGCCGGCGATAGCTGCGCCATAATACACCGGCGCAAAAGGTTTATTCCTGATCACCACTACGCAGGTATACTGCGGATTACCGGCAGGAAAATAACCGGCAAAAGAAGACTGGTAAATCCTGTTCACATATCCTTTATTGCCATCGGCCACCAGGGCGGTACCGGTTTTACCCGCTACTTTGTAAGGCGAATTCAGGAACAACGACTTGGCCGTACCTTCTGTGCAAACGCCTTCCAGGCAGGTTTTCAGGAGTTGTAAAGTGGCGTCGCTGCAAATTTTTTCAGGCAAGGGCCTGGGTTGAAATTCTTTCAGCACAATCCCTTCTTCTTTGATGCTGCTAACCAGGTAAGGCTTCAGCATGGTGCCATTGTTGGCCACCGCATTATACAGCATGGCGGTTTGCAAAGGGCTGATGGAAAGATTGTAACCAAAAGCCATCCACGGAATAGTGGTGGGTCCAAACAGCCTGCTGCCGGGGCGATAGATCACCGGGTTCCGTTCACCCACAAGGTCAATACCGGTAACGGTATCGATCCGCATTTTAGCAAGGTGTTTCAAAAACCGGTTGGGAGCCGCCGCATAATGCGCTACCGCCAGTTTAGCCATGGCCACGTTGGAACTCAGTTCGAATGCATGTTTCACCGTAACATCATTCTCTTTATGCACTTCAGAATCATACACGGTTTGACCGGCAATTTTCCAGGAACCATTTTCCAGGTTCACCATCTGGTTCAAAGAAACTTTCCGGTCTTCCAGCAGCGCCATCAGGGTAGCCAGTTTAAAAGTAGAACCGGGTTCAGAAGGACTGATGGCATAGTTGAAATCTTCCCAGTACACACCCGGGCCTCTTTTACCCAGGTTGGCAATGGCTTTCACTTTGCCGGTTTGGGTTTCGATCACAATGGCGCAACCATTGTCCGCATCGTTTTTGATCATCATCTTCATCAGGGCGTTTTCCGTAACATCCTGAATAAAAACATCAATGGTGCTCACAATATCTTTCCCGGTTTCCGGCTCAATCAGGTAAGTATCATCTACGGGAACGCCCACGCCGCCGGCAATGGAACGAACGGTTTGTTTGCCGTTGCGGCCGCGGAGTACGCTGTCGTAGGTTTTTTCGAGGCCCACTTTATTAGCGTCCCTTGCCAAACCAATGGTTCTGAAAGCCAGCATCTGGTAAGGGTTCAGGCGGATGGTCCGCTCGTTGGCAATCATCCCGCTTTTGTAACGGCCCAGTTTAAACAGCGGGAATTTCCGGAGTTCGTCGTATTCGCGGAAGGAGATTTTCTTTTTCAGCAGAAAGTAACCGTCTTCCGCTTTATACCCCTGCTGCAAAATGGTTTTGTACCGGGCTGCAGGCAGGTCTTTGAATAATCTGGCGAGATACCAGCTCAGCGAATCCACATTTTCCCGAAAGCGCAACCCGTTTTTTTCGCGGAGGCCCGCCACGCGAAAGTCAATATAGATATCAAACTGCGGAATGCTGGTACTCAGCATCTGGCCGTCTTCGCTGTAAATGGTACCGCGCTCCGCTTCAATTTCATCAATACGCTGGTGCAGGCTGTCGCTCATACTGCGCCACTTGCTGCCTTCTACCTGCTGAATGTAAACCGCTTTACCAAAGATGGCCACACAGGCAATGACCACCAGTATATAACTGAGGTACACTCTCCATAATATGTCGCGTTTTACTTCCATTATTTGTTGATTCGTTCGGGCATATCCTTACTCACTTTCAAGCCCAGGGGCCCGGCCGCTTTCACAATCTGCGCTTCTTCGCTCTTATACATTACTTCGCTTTTCAGCGTTTTATACACGTACTGTAATTCTTTCAATTCGTTGTTGATGGAATTAATCTGCCTGATGGTTCTGTCGGACATATGACCATTGGCTATGTAGAGTACCGCCAGTAAGGAGAGGAACAGGAAGAATGAAATATTCTTCAGGATCCATTCGTAACTGAACAATCCTTTTAAGGGATTCTTCGGGTTAGATTTGTTTTCGGGTACGGACATATATATATTAAATCACAACTTTTCTGCTACTCTCAACTTGGCGCTCCTGCTTCTCATATTTCTCTTCAACTCATCAGCGCCAGCCGTTACCGGCTTCTTGTTTACCAACCGGAAAACCGTTTGCTTCGCAACGGATTCAAAGGGGTTATCCGGCGCTTCTTCAAAACTCCCCTGGCGAAAAAAATTTTTCACCATCCGGTCTTCAATGGAATGAAACGTAATGATGGCGGCCCTTCCACCGGGTTTCAACACATCCGGCAATTGCTGCAACATTTCTTTCAGGGCGCCCATCTCGTCGTTCACTTCCATTCTCAGGGCCTGAAAAACCTGCGCCAGGTATTTATTGGGATTTCCTTTCACCACGGGACTGATCAGCGCTTTAAACTGTTCAATGGAATTGAACGGCAGGTGCATACGCTGGTGAACAATATGGTTGGCCAATGTTTTGGAATTGGTAACCTCTCCGTATTGTTCAAACAATTTGTGCAACTGTTGTTCGGAGTAAGATTTGATGATAGAAGCAGCGGTGGTTTCCTGCCTGCGATCCATCCGCATGTCCATCGGGCCTGCGAAACGGATAGAGAAGCCACGCTCCCCTTCATCAAACTGGTGACTGCTGACGCCTAAATCGGCCAGCACACCATCAACGGCAGTTATATTATGCAGGCGCAAAAAACGCTGTATATGACGGAAGTTTTGGGGAATGAACAGCATCCGCGGATCATCCTGGATATTTTCCTGTGCGGCTGCATCCTGGTCAAAAGCAACCAGTTTTCCCCGCTCGCTGAGCCTGTTCAAAATACCCCTGCTATGCCCCCCGCCGCCAAAAGTGCAATCAACATAAATGCCATCGGCCTTAATATCCAGTCCTTCCAGGGTTTCGTTAAAGAGGACGGGGATATGATAAGCAGGTTGCTGTGCATCGGATCGGGGAGTTAGTTCCTTATCCATATCACAGTTGATCAGTTTTATCGGCCATTACTTCCTGCGCCAGGCTGCTGAAAGCCTCGGGTGAAAAATCCTCAAAGAGCTGTTTGTACTTAGGAGCATCCCATATTTCGAAACGATCCAGCGCTGCAGCCAGCACGATGTCTTTGGAGAGGCCGGCAAATTCCTTGAGGGAGGCGGGCAATAACATTCTGCCCGCAGCATCCAGTTCAATTTCAGTGGCCCCACCCAAAAACTGGCGCCTGAATTGGCGTACTTTTGGATCGAAATCATTCAACCGGCTGATTTTGGCAATAATCAATTCCCAACTTTTCAACGGATACAACGTGAGACATTTTTCGAAACCACGGCTGAGAATAAAGCGGTTCTCCCCTTCCGGCAACTGTTTTTTCAGTCCGCCGGGAAGCAGAAAACGCCCTTTAGCGTCAACCGTTGCTTCATATTCTCCGTGAAATCCGCTCATTTGGGTATAAATATTTCCAAGATTACCACTTGTTGACACAAAATAACACTTTTTCCCACTTTAAATCACCATTTAAAGCGCTTGTATTTATCCACAAGCAAAAAACGCTTCGATCCCTTTACAGAGTTGAGTTACAGCCATTTCCACAAAAACGTCATGTGAATTAAATGTGAATAGCTGTGAATAAGCGGTGCATAGCGCTTCAAAGCCCCTGAAATAAAGGCTTCCGAACACAAAAAGGCCCCACTCCAAAAGGAGCAGGGCCCTACTAATCCATAAACCTATTCAGTAATGAAGCTTTACGCAGGTAATCAATATCCCGGATTCTGGAACATTTTCGCGGGGTTCAGTTTTACTTCATTCAGGGGGATAGGAAAATAATAATCCTTTGTGGTACAGTTGGTTAAGGGAGAGTTGTTGTAATCCGCCTGGTTTTTGGAACGGATATACGAAACCAGTTCCGTAGCGTTGAAGAAACGGGTCAGATCGTGCCAGCGATGGTGTTCAAAAGCCAGTTCAATCCTTCGTTCGTGCAGGATGGCCAGTTTCAGCGTAGCATAACGAGATTTATATACCGGATCCAGCAGCATGGTTTCATAGGAAGGCATTCCTGCTCTTTCCCTCACCATATTGAGGTATAAAACGGCATTGGCATTATCATTCAGGTACATATAGGCTTCCGAAAGGTTCAGGATGATATCCGCATACCGCATGATGATGCAGTCATTACCACCATATCCAAGGTTGCTGGCAGCAGCGCTTGCATCCCGGAACTTCGTGATAAAATAAGCCTGTACGGCGGGGGCGCTTGCAAACTTGATAGAAAAGTTAGTTCTGCTGTCCCCTGTTTCAAATTCTTTCAGGAGATCGTTGGTCAGTGTGCCGCCGGCGCCGGTAGAAACCACCAGGGAATTGATGGTTTCCCCCCTCGCCTGGTTATTGGCGGCAATGCTGGAGCGATACGTCGGATCGCCCTGCTTATAAGCAACCTGGAAGATGATTTCCGGGTTGGTGTTTTTCATATTTACATCAAAAACATCTTTATACGGGATATCAGCCAGTTTGGCAAACCCTTTCTGGTTGTAACAGGCCAGTAAATAGTTTTTTGCATTGGTAAAATACTCAGTGGCATTGGGAGAAGCAAGCGTTGCGCCCATGGTTAAATAAACCTGGCCCAGCAAACCGTTTGCCGCCTGCAAAGAAACCCTGCCTTTATTGGCGGCAGGCTGAACAACCGGAAGGTTGCTGGCGACCACTTCTTTCAGGTCTTTCACAATCTGTGCATACACTTCTTCTCTCGAAGCGCGGAAGGTCAGTGCATCCGCCTGTTCAGCAGAAGTGAGCTTTTCAGTAACCAGCGGAACTGCGCCAAATTCCCTGACCAGGTTGAAATACATCAATGCCCTGATAAATTTCATTTCGGCGATGTATTGTGTTCTTGTTGCATCGGATGCAAAGGGTACTGTTCCGATATAAGACAGGATCAGGTTAGCCCTGGAGATGGGTACATACAGTGCAGTCCAGTGATTTTGCAGCCAGGTGTTACTTGCAACCAGAGAGAACGCCGTGAACTGAAACGGTTCACCATTGTTAGACTGGTTATCGGTTGAGTTCACATCATCAGATCTGTCGTCGGTCCAGGTAGAAGCGCCTTCACCAATGCAATTGTTGCTGCGCAGGGCCTGGTAAGCCCCATAAACGCCATTGGTAATATCGGTTTCCGTATTAAACCCTCTTTCCACCGAAACAGCATTGGGGTTGGTTTGCTCCAGGAAATCTTTTTTGCAGCCACCCAGCATCAGCAACAGCGGACCAGTGATGATCAGGATATATTTTTTCATAATTCTGTTTTTTGTTTTTATGATCGGTTAAAACTGGATTTTAAGCCCTGTGGAAAAAGAACGTACCAGCGGGTATTTACCATAATCAACCCCCGGTGTAAGGTTTACACCATTGTTATAATCCACTTCGGGGTTGTAACCCAGGTATTTGGTAACAGTAAAAACATTGTCGATGCTCGAATACCATCTCAGGTTACTGATTCCCAGTTTTTTAACAAAACCGAACTGCGGGAATGTATACCCGAACGTAATATTGGTGCAGCGGAAATAGGATCCGTCCTGGATATAGAAATCGGACAAACGGGTGCTATTGCTCTGCGTACCACCCCGTGAAGCCCTGTATTCATGGCCATTGCCCGGCTGCGATTCACTTCTGTAACGATTGGCGGTAACTGCATAGTTATTACCGGAGCCTTCAAAGTTCCTGATATAATAATCCTGTCCGTCAATGACTTTATTACCCTGCGAACCATTGAAAGAAGCAGTAAAATCAAATTGCTTATAACTGAGATTAACGTTAAATCCATAGGTGAACTTTGCATAAGGGGAACCGATGATTTGTTTATCGGATTCATTCACCAATCCGTCTCCATTCACATCTTCGAAATACAGGTCGCCCGGATTTAACGGAGTACTGGAATAAGTGGAACGAGGCGGTCCTTTCAGCTTATACCCCGGAGGAAAAGTGTTATTGGGTAATAAGGCGGCGTTGTCTGCAGCAATATTGGCCATATCGCTTTGTCTAACCATACCGGCCACTTTTAAACCGTAGAACATACCAACAGGATCTCCCTCGCGGGTAACATGCGTAATGTAACTTCTTTCAGCGCCGGCCACATAAATTTCACTGGCGCCACCAAGGCTAACCACTTTATTTTTATTGGCAGTGATATTACCGCTGAAGTTCAGGTTAAACTTCCTGCCCTCTATGATTTTTGCATCCAGTTGAAAATCGAAACCCTTGTTTTGAATATTTGAATTGGAGAGGTTGGTCAGGATAGAAGTTCCACCTGTTAAAGAAGAAATGCTTTTGTTGAACAGGAGGTTGTAACTCTTACTGATATAATAATTGAAGAACATGGATAAACGGTTGTTCAACAACCCCAGGTCCAGGCCAAAATTATACTGAGCGGTAGATTCCCATCCCAGTTTACTGTCTGTAATATTTCCGGCCCATGTTGCGGTGTACACATTGTTACCAAGCACCACGCCGCCGGTACCCCCCAGCGCCTGTTCGTACCGATAGTTACCGATATTATTGTTACCGGTCAGACCCCAGCTTGCACGCAGTTTAACGGTAGAGTTTTTACCCAGCCAGCCTTTGTAGAAATCTTCGTTCGACAGGTTCCAACCTGCAGAAACGGAAGGGAACTGACCCCAGCGGTTTTGAGGGCCAAATCTCGAAGAAGCATCAGAACGGAATGAACCGGTGAGGTAATACTTTTGATCGTAACTGTAAATGACCCTTGCCAGGTAAGAAACTAAGGTAGTGGTAGATTTGCCTGTATTAGACAGGATATAGAAGTTGGCCGCATTGGCGCCACGGGCGGTGATTTCCGGGATCAGGTCGTTGGAAAAACCATTGGCGCCGACACCCAGTACATCCATGACGGTTTTTTGCGCAGAGTAGCCCACCAGGCCGTCGAAGCTATGCCTGCCCGCCTGCTTTTTGTAGTTCATGGTAAACTCAGCCATCAGATCCTGTGTATTCAGAAACTGTGCAGCAGCATTGGCAGCAGCAATGGCCTGGGGCGAACCCGGAGGATTGATGCCGCTGCTGAGGTTGGTAGGGTAATAGTACTCGTATTTTTCATTGTAGGTCTGGCCGCCCAGGTTCAATTTGGCATTGAGGCCGGGGATGATTTCATATACGGCATTGGCATTGTAAGTAGCCCTGGTTCCCTTTCTTGTAATCTTCACCCGCTGCGCAAGCGCAACCGGATTCTCGATACCCTGAAATGCATAAGAAAAACCATCGGTCTGTTGCGCAGCCTGTCCCAACGCAAGGCTTCCATCCGGGTTATAAAGCGGGAAAATGGGCATATACACCAATGCTCCCAATATAGGCCCCTGGTTAAAGCGGCCTTCCTCTACTTCGCGGTTATTGGTATTGGTAACAAATATGCTGGTACCCACTTTTAGTTTCTTGCTGATATCAGCGTCTATATTGGCGCGCAGGCTCAGTCGTTTCTGAAAAGTGCTTGTAATAATCCCCTCCTGGTCCTGGTAACCGGCGCTGATCAGGTATCTTGTACTATTGCCGCCGCCGGAAAAAGAAAGATTGTGCCTGTTGGTAATGGCATTCCGGTATAAAGCATCCTGCCAGTCTGTATTATACTGAGGCTTGATCAGGGTCTGCGTTTTGAAATCGTATAAAGATTTAAGGATGGAAACAGAACCTGTATTAGAACTTCCCGCTTTCAAAACACGGGTAGCATTATCATCGGAGAAGAACGCATCACTCCAGGTAATTCCTTTCGCGATCAGGATATCTCTGTAGGAATTGTTCCTTCCATCCACAAACAATGAAGCAAAGCCTTCCGCATCCAGCATGTCTACTTTATGCGCCAGGTTGCTGGAGGAGAACTGATAATCGTATTCAAACTTTCCCTTACCCTGCCTGCCCCGCTTGGTAGTGATCAAAACCACCCCCGCAGAAGCCCTTGATCCGTAAATCGCTGCAGAAGCAGCATCTTTTAAAATTTCGATAGACTCAATATCATCCGGGTTAATGAAGATATCATTACCTGCGGTAGCGGGATTATACCCGGAAGTCTGGTTGGTCGTATTGCCCGGACCGGAACTAACGTTTCCGCCAACCGGGTATCCGTCAATTACATAAAGGGGTTCGGAGCTTGCGTTGATGGAGCCGATACCGCGGACACGGATCTTAGTACCGGAATATGGCGCACCACTCACCTGTGCAACCTGAACGCCGGCCACTTTACCCACCAGGGCCTGGCTCAAGGTAGGGGAGCTCAGGTTCAGTTCCCTTGCCTTAACACTGGAAACAGCGCCGGTAAGGTCGCTTTTTCTTAAGCGCGAATACCCGATAAACACTTCATCCAATATCTTCACGTCTTCCTTCATTTGCACATCCAGTACAGATCCAGTTACCCTCAGCTCCTGCGTAAGATTACCGGTATAGGAAAAAACAAGAATGATACCGGGGTTAACGGTAATGGAATACATACCTTTTGCATCCGTTACGGCAGATTTGCCCGCAGGTTTGGAAGTAATACTAACGCCCTGAAGCGGTTTATTGAATTCATCCGTAACAGTACCTGAAACTTTGTTCTGTGCATGTACAAAGGACAGGGAGAGCATCGCAGCCGTAAAAAAGATCCATTTCAATCTTTTCTGCACCCGATGAAAAGCAGACAGTCCTGTCTTGCCGGTTAATGCTGGGTTCATCATAAGTTGTTTAAAGTTTAATATTTGGTTATAGTTGTTCTGAATAGTTACCATGTAACCTGCACCAGGTTGATATTGTCCCTGCGGGAAGAAGTCGTTGCAATGCCTTTGCTGGCGCTATCCAGGAATGTAAACCCTTCCAACTCGTCATTTCTGTCAATATCAATCACCCGGATCACCGCCTCCTTACCCGTTTTCAGCGATTGCTCCAGGTCCAGAAAACTGAAACGCCATTTTCTGCCTTCCACCTGGTTCTGAATCAGCACCAGTATTCCCTGGTCCTTAACCCAATGCAGGTTCTGTACCCACGGACTGCAGGAAAATTTTTTGTACAACACATTTTTTTCAGACGTCTTTGCAGCGGTCTTCAGCAATACAGGATCGTACAATCTCACTTCGTTGTTCTTTCCTCCATAATCTGCAGTGGCCACATACCATTTGTTGCCGTATTGAATATATTCCGGCCTGGTGCCCTGTATACAGGCATCATCCTCAATCGTGTTGATGAGGTTACCATCCAGTGTGCCTGTATTTTGTAAGCCGGCCCAGTCAACACAATAAATAACGGCTTTCCATAAAGTACCTTCCGCATTCAAGCGGATACTGTTACCGATAAAAACAGGATCCTGCCCGTTAAAGGCAATACCGGTAGGGTGGTTGATCAGATCCCGGCCATTCATCGTAAGCCTGATTTCTTTGCCCGCAAACTGCAGGCTGTCTGCATGCAGGCGATATTCCCTGATGACCCCCACTTCCCTGTCTCCGTATACAAACAGCCGCCCCTGCTGAAAGGAAACACCCTGGCAGGCGCCCAGGGAATCCACTGTTTGCGGATGCACCAGCTTCATGCTGATATCCGAAAGGAAAGCAGTCTGAACTGAAAAAAGCAGCAGTAGGGCTATGATGATTGTTTTCACGGGGGTAGTTTAAGCGTTCAGGATTTAAGGATCAATAGGCTCAGCAGGATTAATGTGCAATGCTTCCATCAGGGGATAAAATTCAATCTCCGTTTCGGTCAGGCGGTTCCCGTTTTTGTATGGAGCCATATTCAACTCCTTTAAACACCTGCCGATCAGTGTGGCGCCGATGCTGTAGCTCTGCCCGCGGGTAGTGCAGGAAATGCCTGGTTTTGAAAAAGGCATACCGTACCGGAAAATAATCCGGGCAGCGTTGCGCATATTGGTGGTGGTATGTCTTGCGTGCGGATCAATGATGATGGCGGAAGCGGGGATATGCAGCTTCTTTACCAGGAAATCTTTCATTTCCGTGGCTTCGCAGAATTTGGTTTTATAGGGATGAACTTTACCGCCCGACACAAGGATAAAAGGCGCTGCTCCATTCCGGTATTGAATGGCCGCCAGCCTGCAACGCAGCATACCTTCCTCGCTCAATGCAACAGCAGGATTTTCAGGGCCGGCGCCGGGCACCACAATTACCGAGTATTTAAAAGCGTTCCAGTTAATGGTTTTAATCTTATCAAACGCAGCTTTGTTCTCAGTAGCGCTCATTGGCTCAAAGTCACCGGCCTGCTCCCGCCCGTTCATTTCCAGGAAAAGCAGGGAAGCGCTGAGCGGAACACTAAAGAACAGGCGGTCATTGCTGTGTTGAACAGACAACAAAGAAGCAGTGTTATACAGCAGGCCGGCATGCCGGCCATTATATGTGTTGTAACTTACCGAATCAATATTGGGGTATTTTGCTTTTTTCCCTTCCGCATAAACGCCAAGTGCAAAGTTCACCCCCATTGCATCCTGTTCCCAGGCTTTCACCAACAGCTCCACGGGTTTCAATTGCTGAAATAAAACATAGCAACCGGAAGGAAGCAGGTGATTGGTTACCAGTTTACCCAATGGATTACCGGGCAGATAAAGTTCAGTCAGCCTGGCGCTAACGGCATCTATTTCCGCCTGGCTGAATTTGAGTTGTTCCGTGTAACAAAGCGCATCCCTGTTGCACAGTTTCAGCGCCTGGGTAATGCCGCTCAGTCTGCGCAGGGCCAGTTCACTTAATACCGTATCCGCTACCAGCATTTTCTTTACCTCCGGCAGTTCTTCCATCAGGGTAAGCAGGTAATAATTTTTGGATTGAACAAAGCTTTTACCGGCTAACAGTCGGTATTTAGAATCGGGTTGAATGGATTGCGCCGAAACCGGTTCAGTACCGGCAAACAGCAGCAGCAGAAAAGTCAGCAGGGAAAAACGGATACCGGCAGTACGCATAAATTGGGTTTGAGCATACAAGATGGCGCGATTTTAACAATGCCTAAACAGCCAGAAACCGAATTAGTAATTTCATTACACAAGTATGATCAATAATTAATTTTAGGTTCATACAGGAATTAACTCAACCCCTTATTTTATAGAGAATTTCATAAGGGCCGGATCAGTTATCTTTACAATTCATGTTATACGAAGCATTCAGGCAAATAAGGATCAGCGATTTTTTTTATGAATTACCAGAAGACAGGATCGCACGGTATCCGCTGACCGAAAGGGATGCCGGCAAATTGTTGGTATACCGGAACGGGGAAATCAGTGAAACCATTTATCGTAAACTGGCCGCAGAACTACCGGCAGGGAGCCTGCTGGTATTCAACAATACCAGGGTAGTGGAAGCGCGCCTGTTGTTTCAGAAGGAAACCGGAGGGCAGATAGAGATTTTTTGCCTGGAACCCGGCGATCAGTATGCCGATATTACCACAGCCATGCTACAGAAAGGGAAAGTGTACTGGAAATGCCTGGTGGGCGGCGCCAAAAAATGGAAGGAAGGGCCGCTGCGGTTAGAGATTCAGCAACCGAACGCAGGTGCAGAGCATGCCGGGACCGGTCAGGCGCCACTGATCATCGAAGCCAGGAAGGCCGCGCAGCACAACGATTATTTTATCATAGAACTGAGTTGGAACCATCCGCAACTCAGCTTTGCAGAATTATTGCATGCGGCAGGCTCCATTCCCTTACCACCTTATCTCAACAGAAAAACAGAGGAGGCCGATAAAGAACGATATCAAACCATTTATGCAAAACTGGATGGTTCAGTGGCGGCGCCCACAGCGGGCCTGCATTTTACACCGCATGTATTTGAATCATTGCAGCAAAAAAACATCCGCACGGCATTTGTTACCCTGCATGTAGGCGCAGGCACATTCAAACCGGTAAAGGCTTCCACCATGGGGGAACATGAAATGCATGCCGAGTTCATAGAAGTATCGGCGGCATTGATACAGCAGCTTATTGATCAGCCGGCCGAAGGGATCATTGCAGTGGGCACCACTTCATTGCGAACCCTCGAAAGCCTGTACTGGCTGGGGGTGAAGGCATCATTACAACCAGGCATTTCAGCAGAAGCATTGCAACTGCACCAGTGGGAAGCCTATGAACTGGCGGAAAAAAAAATCAGCGCTGCAACAGCATTACAGGCATTGCTTCACTGGATGGAACAACGGCAGATTAACAAGCTGATTACCAAAACACAAATCATCATTGCACCGGGATACCCGTTCAAAATGATCAAGGGGCTGATCACCAATTTTCATCAGCCGCAATCCACCCTGTTGCTGATTGTTGCAGCCATCACCGGCAAGGACTGGAAGCGGATTTACCGGTACGCCATGGAGCATGATTTTCGTTTTTTAAGTTATGGAGACGGAAGCCTGCTCTGGATCTAAGTGCTGGATTTAAGCTTCAACGACCACCGGCACTTCAACGGTGAAAGCGGTGCCCTTCCCCAGGGTACTTTCCACTTTGATGCGGCCCTTGTGGGCATCAATCACCGTTTTAACATAGCTCATACCCAGGCCAAATCCTTTTACATTGTGCAGGTTACCGGTATGTGCGCGGAAGAATTTTTCGAAAATACGTTTGGTGCTTTCTTTATTCATTCCGATACCATTGTCTTCGACCCTGATCACTAAATAATTGCGGGTGCTGTGCGTGGAAATTTTGATCAGCAGGTTTTCTTTGGAATATTTAATGGCATTATCCACCAGGTTGGAGATCAGGTTGGTGAAGTGCACTTCATCGCCTTTGATCAGGTCGTTCTTCGCATTCAGCAGTAATTGAAACTCCGCCCCCTTGTCATGCAACTGTAGTTTGTAATTGTCCATGACCTGGACAATCACATCATTTACATGCAACTGTACCAGGTTCAGTTTCAGTTCCTGCTTTTCCATGAACGCAGCCTGCAGTATGGTTTCCACATGTTTGTTCATGCGGTTGTTCTCTTCCTTGATGATCTTGGTGAAGTAAGCCGCTTTCTCTTTGTTGTTCTGAACCTTTTCATTACCCAGTGCATCCACTGCCAGGGAAATGGTGGCCAGCGGCGTTTTGAATTCGTGGGTCATGTTGTTGATGAAATCACTCTTGATCTGGCTGAGCCGTTTCTGGTTCAGCAGGGTCCTGATGGTAACATAGAACGCGGCAATGATCACCAGCATAAAAGCAACAGCTCCCAGGATAATCCAGCGCAGCGATTGCCAAACCTGTTTTTCAATATCCGGAACAATGAGGATCAGTTTTTCGAAAGAAGGGGTAAACTCCACTTCCGCATTTTCCGGCAGGATCACGGAATAAAATCTTTTATTGTTCACGGTATCCCAGAACTCGCGCTCGTAACCGGGGGACATTAATTCGTAGTCGTCGTTGAAATCGGTAACGGCAAATTCAAACTTCACTTTATCCAGGTCCACCCGTTTAAATTCCTTCCGGATTCTGACTGCAATTTCTTCCTGTGTAAATTTCTGATCAACACTCGGGCGCCTGAGCAGGTATTGCTGAATAGCAGGCCCCAGCGAAAGCATACTCCTGCCTCTGCGGGATAAACTCATGGCCTGCCCCGAACCGGTTGATTTACCCAGGTCAATGGCAACAGAGGTAACCGCACCGTCAATTTTATTTTTGAGCTGCGCCCTGTTAACGGCCAGTAAGTTATCGAACCAGGATACCTGCAAGAGAATAAGCCCGAACAGGGAGAGCGAAATCAGGATCACAATAACAGGGAAGGTTCTCTTCATGGTTTACAAATATAGATTTAAAGCGAGCTTTTTTTTAGCAAATAACTACTTTTACATATCTTTTAAATAAAATGGAATTATCCCGGGGCATATTACTACTCTCCGATCCTTTTTTAAAGGATCCCAACTTTATCCGTTCGGTGGTACTGGTTTGTGAACAGAATACCGAGGGGGCGTTCGGACTGGTTTTGAACAGGAAAATCGATTTTGTACTGGGCGACCTGGTGCCGCAGGCCACCGGCGTTGATGTACCGGTATTTGAAGGAGGACCGGTTCAGCCCACCGCCCTGCACTTCATTCACCGGAAAGGCAACCTGGTACCGGATGGGATAGAGATCGCCAACGGTATTTTCTGGGGAGGCGATTTTGAAACCGTGGTGGAACTGCTGCGAACAAAGGCCCTCAGCCCCGGGGATGTCCGCTTTTTTGTGGGGTACAGCGGCTGGAGTGCGGGCCAGTTGGAAGAAGAGCTGGAAGAAAAAAGCTGGATCACCGCCAAGGCGGATCCTGCCATTATATTTGATGCACCCGAAGACCAGATCTGGCGGAAAAGCCTGTATACACTGGGCGGAGAATATGCGCAGATGAGCAACTACCCGATCGACCCGCAACTGAACTAAACCGCGCCACAGGTCCCTTTTGCAGCAGTAAATTATAATTTTGGTACAACACCGCATAAAAAAACGACCCCGAAACCGGGGCCGTTCAAATCAAGTTCAAATTAAAATCGTTTGCATTCCAGGGAACCTTACAGTTCAATGGCGCCTTCTACCAAAACCGTGGCTTTGTTGTTGAGTACTTCTACAAAACCGCTTTGTATCGTATAATTAGCAGACTCTTTTTTATCTACCAGGATCTTCAGGTTACCCTTACCCAGGGCGCTTACCATCGGAGCATGTTTGTCGAGGATTTCAAACAAACCACTGGTTCCGGGCAGTTGTACGCCGTAAACTTCTCCGCTGTACAGTTTCTTTTCCGGTGTTAATATCTCTAGAATCATTGTTGCTGTTTTCTTAATTATCCTTTAGCGGCTTCGATCATTTTCTTACCCTTCTCCATAGCATCTTCCAGGGTACCAACCAGGTTGAATGCAGCTTCCGGATACTCATCCACTTCACCGTCCATGATGGCGTTGAAGGCCCTGATGGTATCTTCGATGCTTACAAACACTCCTTTCAAACCGGTAAACTGTTCTGCAACGTGGAAAGGCTGAGAGAGGAAACGCTGTACTTTACGGGCGCGCTGTACAGTCATTTTATCTTCTTCGCTCAATTCATCCATACCCAGGATGGCAATGATATCCTGCAGTTCCTTATAACGCTGTAAAATCAGTTTAACCCTGTTGGCACACTCGTAATGCGCTTCCCCAACAATGGCGGGGGTCAGGATTCTTGAAGTGGAATCCAATGGATCCACCGCAGGATAGATACCCAGATCCGCAATCTTACGGCTTAATACGGTCGTAGCATCCAGGTGAGCGAAAGTAGTTGCAGGAGCCGGATCGGTCAGGTCATCCGCAGGTACGTAAACCGCCTGTACGGAAGTGATAGAACCGTTTTTGGTAGAAGTGATACGCTCCTGCATCAGGCCCATTTCAGTAGCCAGTGTAGGCTGATAACCTACCGCAGAAGGCATACGGCCTAACAATGCAGATACCTCGGAACCGGCCTGGGTGAAACGGAAGATATTATCTACGAAGAACAGGATATCCCTACCCTTACCGGTACCATCTCCATCACGGAAATACTCGGCAATGGTCAGACCGCTCAGGGCAACACGCGCACGCGCACCCGGAGGTTCGTTCATCTGTCCGAAAACGAAAGTAGCTTTAGACTCTTTCAGGCCTTCCATATCCACTTTACTCAGATCCCATCCGCCTTCTTCCATGCTATGTTTAAAATCGTCGCCGTATTTCATGATACCGGCTTCAATCATTTCACGTAATAAGTCGTTACCCTCACGCGTACGCTCACCCACACCGGCAAAAACAGAAAGACCACCGTGGCCTTTTGCAATGTTGTTGATCAGTTCCTGGATCAATACGGTTTTACCTACACCCGCACCACCAAACAGACCGATCTTACCACCTTTTGCATAAGGCTCAATCAGGTCAATTACTTTAATACCTGTAAACAGGATTTCAGAAGCGGTACTCAGGTTTTCGAATAATGGGGGCTTGTTGTGAATAGGGCGACCGCCTTCTTTGCTCAACTGGGGCAAACCATCGATCGCATCCCCGGTTACGTTGAACAGGCGACCATTAATTCCCTCACCAACAGGCATTGCGATGGCACGACCGGTATCCACTACCGTCATTCCTCTTACAAGGCCTTCCGTACCGTCCATAGCGATGGTACGTACACTGTCTTCACCAAGGTGCTGTTGTACTTCAAGTACCAGTTTCTCACCATTTTCTTTGGTAATTTCCAAGGCATTGTAAATCTCAGGCAGTGTGTTCTCGTCCGGAAAATGAACGTCTACCACCGCACCAATAATTTGTTTAATCTTCCCTTTCGTAGCCATATCAGGAGGTATAATTAAGGTTTTAAATTTAGGGAAACCCAAAGCTCCCCGTTTTGGCGGCAAAGGTAAGGGGATGGCGGTAAAAAAAAGGGGCTATTTACCTGTTTTTTTTCTGATCAGAGAAAACAGGGACTGGGCAACCGGAACCAGCTTCAGCAAATTCCAGGCGCCGGAGAGGGTGGCTGTGCTCAGTACCGCCGGAACAATGGCGCCGGAGGCCGATTTGAAGAGCTGGCCGGGAATTTTATGCACCCTTCCGGAAAGGTCTTTTTCCTGCTGATCAATCCGGTCTTTCAACTGATCAATGGCTCTCAGGAGGTCTTCCCTCGACCTGATTTCGGGTTGTTTATAGCTGCTCATTGCTCTTTTAATAAAATTTGAATCACGGAATCTGTAACGGAACGGCCCAGTTTGTGCCTGAAAAGCCAGGCAATGACCAAAACCAGGAGGTAGAAGCCGGCAACAATGCCAAAACCAATCATGAGGCTACCGGTTAATCCGGCAAAATAGTAACCGGCCATGAGGCTCAGAAAAAACAGGAAACAGATCAGCAGCAGCACCAGTACCAGTAACACAATTATTTTGCCAACCAGCCGCCCGGTTTTTTCAGCCATTTGCATTTTCAGCAGCAGCACCCTGTTTTCCAGGTAGTTTTCCAGTTCCTTCCGGGTATCGCTAAAAAAATGTTCGGATTCGGACATGTCAGGAGGTTTTAAGTGCCTCTTCTTTCAGTTTTTCTTCCAGATTAGACACAAGTTGTTTGGCCTTGGCCAAAAGTTGCTGGAGGGATTCTTCAGCAGTATCGATACCGGCTTTAAAATCGTCCTTGATGTCGGCAGCGTCAGATTTGAGTTCTTCCACCAATTGCTTTCCCTTCTCTGTATTCATGTATAAAGCCAGTGCGGATCCGGCCAGTGCACCCAGCAAAAGTCCGGATATAAATTTATGGTTGTCGCTCATACAATCTTATTTAGAGATGAAATGAATACATTTGTTACAAGTTACTCAAAATGCAGCAGGAAATAAAATTAAAACGCTACTTTTTTCTGGGAATCATTCTATTGATCGGCATATTGCTGGTAGCCAGTCTTGCAGAATTTCTGACGGCGTTCCTGGCGGCGATCATGTTTTATGTGTTGAGCAAACATCCCGTAGACTGGCTGGTGCGAAAAAAGGGCTGGGGAAAGGGAACCGTGGCCGTGCTGATCATTATCGTTTCCTTCTTCATCATCCTGTTGCCCCTGTCTATGATGGTGGCTATGCTGTATCAAAAAGTGCTGCTGTTTTCGCAGGATACCAATCTTTTACTGGAACCGCTGAAACGGCTGGATTTAGAATTGCAGGACCGTTTTCATTTTGTTTTATTGTCCGAAAAAAACCTGGCCAAGGCGCAGATCTGGCTTGCCGATTTTCTGGCATCGTTGCTCAACCAGGGATTTAACCTGGTGAGTTCCATCGGTATGATGTATTTCTTCCTGTATTACATGATTGTGAATGTAAACAGGATGGAAGCGGCCATCATACTTTACCTGCCCTTTGAAAAATCCAAGATAGAATTATTCGGTCATGAGCTGAAGGCGCAAACCTTCAGCAACGCAGTGGGCATACCCCTGATAGCCGTGGTACAGGGATTCCTGGCCTATGTGGCGTATATTACCACCCAGGTGCCACAGGCCGGATTCTGGGCGGTATTAACCGGGTTCACCTCCATATTGCCCATCATCGGAACGGGGCTGGTCTGGATTCCCGTGGGTTTATACCTGATCGCCAATGACGGCACCTGGCAGGGGGTCGGGGTTATACTCTGGGGTTTCCTGTTCCTGGGTATTGCGGATAATGTGATCCGTTTTTTACTGGCCAAAAGAATGGCGGATGTGCATCCGATCGTAACGGTATTGGGCGTCATCATGGGATTGAAATATTTCGGCATCACCGGGCTGATATTCGGGCCGTTAATCATCTCTTATTTCCTGATCCTGTTGCGGATTTATTATTCCGAATACCAGAACAAAACGCCGTTGCCGCCGCACAAAAGAAAGAAAACGGTACCAACGCCGTTTAAGCTGCCGTTTATACGTTAGGGTCGTTTAAAAGTGTTTGTCAGGTCGTGTTTACTTTCTCTCAACGCTGTTGAGGGTTTTGGCAGGCAACTTGTTATGCGGCCGGGGTGCTGAACCTGGGAATTGAATCTAAAGTAGCTTTGAGCAATAAATTCTCTTCTTCAATATCAAAATCGTCCTGTAAACCCAACCAGAATTTAGCAGAATTGCCAAAATACTTCGAAAAACGAAGGGCTGTATCTGCTGTAATTCTACGATACCCTTTAACTATCGCGGAAATTCTTGTTTGTGGAATTCCAGTGTCTTTGGAGAGCCTGTACGCTGAAATGCCAAGAGGAACGAGAAATTCTTCTTGTAAGACTTCTCCCGGATGAATGTTTTTGAGTTTTTTCATTTTTAGCGTTTAATGAGGATCGCTGATCCCGCAAAACCTTATTTAAAGTACAGGCCAATGATGGCGCTCATTAAGGTAATGAAGCCAGCGCACATCCAACGAATCAACCGGGCTTCCGTTTCCGCAATCTTTACTTCGGTTTCTGAAATCTTTGCTTCTGTTTCTGCAAACTTGATTGATAATTTACCCGTTTCCTTCGCAAGATCTTCACGGGTAGCCAGTAAGGTGCAATCCGGTTCATGACGCTTATTCAGTTTAGCGTCCACAAAATTCACCAACGCCTCCGCTTCCCGGTCACCCAGTTTGGGTTTCAGTAATTGAAACAATTGTATTTCAGATATTGTAAGTGTCATGAGGCAAAACTAAAGGACAGGGTAACCCGCAACAACAGGTATTTGTACTGAATTTTTGGGGGAACTTACCATCGGGGCCTTAAGATGTTGGTGTTATTTGTCTTTCAGAAAGTCTGAAATTGTTGAAATTATTGTTTCACCAAATTTGGTCAGATCTAACAAGTCTTTGTCGCCTGTCAGTAAGATGTCTGCATTTCCGTCAACAGCTAATGAAAGCAAAAAATTATCTTTAGGCTCCTTACAAACATTGACTGGAGTTTGAACTTTTACAAAGTCTGCGTACTCCTCAATAGTTTCAAGTATTTCTTCAATGTCAGAATCAGAAAAGAAACGTCTGAATTTTGGACGTCGTGCGACCTCTATAAATTCGTCAAGCAATTCCTGACTAAAAACCAAAATACCCTGTTTTGAAAAAATTATTTCATCAAGTTTTGTAAAGTCTTTTGTGATTAAAAAGTTAACCCAAAGATTAGTATCAATAATGATTCTACTAACCTTCTTTTGCATAACGTTTGCTTCTTACCAATTCTACTTCTTTGGTTATTTCGTCAAGTGTTGGCGCCGATTTCGCTTTTGACCGAAGCTTTTTCAGAATGTCTGCAAAACCGCTTTTTGAAGTATCTTGAATGGCAATGAGATTTAAGTCTGCTAGGTCTTTTAAGAGTTTTGCAGCTTTTGGATTTAATATATCAATTCGCATTGTATTCATATTCCAAATTTAGTAAAAAGAACTGAATATTCCATTTCCTATTAAACCGAAAGCGGTCTCAAAGCATGACCGGGGCTAAGATCATTGCGCCTGAGTAGATCTATGCAGGCAAACCACATAACCCTAAAAATACATCAGCATCTGGTACAACAAGGCCGCAGTAATGGCTCCGCCGAAGGGTGCAAGGATCGGTACCCAGGCATAGGCCCAGTCGCTGCTGCCCTTGTGTTTGATGGGCAGGAGGCTGTGCATGATGCGCGGGCCAAGATCACGCACCGGGTTAATGGCATAGCCGGTAGGGCCCCCCAGGCTCAAACCAATACCCAGTACCACCAATGCAACAGGAAGCGCATCGAGCGAACCGAGGCTGTTGGAAGATTTGGTAATGAACATCACGGTGAGCATGAAAATAAACGTGGCTAAAAATTCGGTGATGAAATTCTGCTGTGCATTGCGAATGGAAGGAGCCGTAGAAAAAACCGCCAGTTGCGTAGCAGGATCCTGTGTTTCATCGAAGTGATGGCGGTAAATCAACCAAACAAAAAAAGAACCGATCATTGCGCCGATCAATTGCGCCAGCATGTAGCCGGGTACCAGCGCCCAATCGAACTTGCCAATCACCGCAAGCCCCACCGTAACTGCAGGATTCAGGTGTGCGCCGCTCACATTGGCCGTTGTTAAAACCCCCACAAACACCCCAATGGCCCAACCAAAAGTAATGGCAATCAGTCCACCGTTAAAGCCTTTGGTCTTGTGTAAGATCGCATTGGCCACTACCCCATTGCCCAGTGTAATCAACAGGGCCGTACCTAAGGTTTCTGCAACAAAAACGTTCATATAGCGGGTATTAAAGGTTCAATCGTATTCGTAATTTAAGCAAGTATATATTGCTGAGCAAGTTCATTGAATAAATTCACCTGGTCCGTTGCCCAGGAGGAAGGTTGTTGCAGCTCTCCGGCCATGATCGCAGCTACGGCAGGAGCGGCATCCACCGCGGCCCTGGCATCGAGGAACAACAACCGGATTCTGCGGGCAAGAAAATCTTCCACCGTCATGGCCATTTCGTAACGCGCCGCGTACACCACTTCCGCTTTGGTAAAAGCATACGCAGGATGCAGCAGGGCGCCCAATGCAGGCTGTTCCGTCATCAATCCGCGGATGATGCGTTCTTTTTCGGCATCATTCCCGATCGGCAGTTCCCGCGTAATGCAGGGCCCTTTGTCTTTTTGTTTAGAAACAAACAAGGCATTGTTCACCGCATCCTCGGCCATTTTGCGATAGGTGGTCCACTTGCCGCCGGTAATGGTAACCAGTTTACTGGGCGCAACCACCAGTGTATGATCGCGGCTCAGCAATGCCGTAGACGCATTTTCATTGGCCCTCACCAGCGGACGCAGGCCAACAAACACCGTTTTAATATCGCTACGGCCAACAGTGGCATTGGTATACCGGTTAAAATGTTCCAGGATGAATTCAATTTCTTCGCCCAGGGGTTTGGGTTCCACTTCAATGGTATCCACCGGCGTATCGGTGGTGCCCAGTACCACTTTGTTTTGCCAGGGAACGGCAAACAGTACCCGGCCATCGTCTGTTTTCGGAATCATCATGGCATCTTTACCCGGAAAGAAAACCGGGTCCACCACCAGGTGAATTCCCTGCGAGGGAGCCACCAGTACATCGTGGTTTTCTTCATCCATATCAATTACGGCATCTGTAAAAACACCGGTAGCATTAATCACCGCTTTGGCCCGGGCCGTATAC
>JAECQP010000062.1 GCA_015999745.1 Sphingobacteriia bacterium
TTTTCAGAAGCGAAATGGGGTGCTGTACCCGTACCCGCATGGGTTAGACCCATGGGAAACATCCCGGCGACTATGGTTGCTACGATCATCACCAATCGAATACTACCCGCTCTCCTCTCAAATAATTGGTTCATTGTAAATAAAACACTTAATGGCTTTGCTGCCGGTCTTTCAAATCTAGTGCTGCTTTGGCATCCAATAATCTTCTGAATGCCGTATAATTGGTCAGTAAAGCAAGAATCATAATTGGAATCGTGAATACTGATATGGTTTCAAAAACCTGGATATTGGTTCCTGACAGGTATACCTTATAATCTCCGCCGATAAAATAGGCGGTGATGCCGCAGGCAATGGCGGAGAGCCCGATCGTGATCACCCGCTCGGGTCTTTGCATCAACCCTTCTTTGCATTCCACGCCCAGCCCTTCCGCCCTGGCCCTGGTATAGCTCACCATCATCGATCCGATCAGGGCGATGAAAGCAAACAGGGAGCTGTAGAAATAATGATGGGCAATCAGGTAATAACAAATTCCCAAAAAAAGGACCAGCTCACTGTAGCGATCCAGTACAGAATCGAACAACGCTCCGAACGAAGAACTCATTTTACCCAGCCTGGCCACCTGGCCGTCGAGCATATCAAATACACCTGCAAACAAAACCATGGCGCCAGCCCAGCCGATATAGCTGAGTTCTCCCCGATTGCCTTTTTCTGCTCCTTCTATAAAAATGGCTGTTACGGCAATATTGAGCAGCAGCCCAATCACCGTTACAGCATTGGGAGTAAGCCCTATCTTAATCAGAAATTTCACAAAAGGGTTGATCACAGCGTAAATTATTTGCTGCGCCCTGTCCCTGAATTTCATTTTCTTTGTGTCCATCATATTCCTTCGTTAAAAATCAAACCTGAATCTTGTTCTGATACCCCAGGGGGAAATCTCCGGATGATCCAGGTAAGAAAACCGTTTTACAAAATCAACACGGATAACTTTTAATATATTCTCAATACCAACACTTCCTTCCATATAAGGTTTACCTGCATCCAGTGCAAAAGTAGAAGTAACCCCGTTTATTTTGGGGTATTGGAACAGGGATGGATTCAGTTCCGGATTATTTTCCGGCCTTACACCTCCATACAATATTTTGAATGAAGCCACTTCCCTGAATTTCAGTTTTTTGAACAAAGGTATCCGGTTAAATCCGATGCCCATAAAGTGGTGTACCCAGGTAAATGAAGCATAGCGGTCACTCACAAACTCAAGGAAGTTCATCAGGTTATAGGAATTCAGTTGGTAAGCATAGGTTTGGTTGGCCCTGTGGATGGTTAACAATGGGAAAGGCACCTGGCCAAAGGTATAACCAGCTTCAGCAGTAGCATCTGCATAACCCAGGCGCGACAAATAAAACCGTTTTTCAATTTTGAAATCCAGTTGATGGTAACTGTATTGACCACCCAATAACCCATTGATGCCTGCCGCATAGTTCAATGTCAGAATCGGGTATTTATTGAAGATGGGAATACGGTATACTTTGCCCTGGTAGTATTGCTCTTTTGGCGCCCAGCGTACCTGCCCGTTAATTTCTGTTGTAGTGATGTTCTGTACACTTTCGGGATACCCGTTGTCTGTTTTGGTATAAAGCAATGCACCAGCCGGTTGCTGACGCCAGTTCTTTATACCCAGCGTATAGGAAAATTTGCTCTTGAACTCCTTCACAAATTCCAGTTTATAAATATCATTGTACAACCATCGCTCATTATTTCCCCGCTTGAAGGAAAGCAGGAAATTGTCCTCCTGTACAAACTCAAGGTCCTGCCCGGGAATCTTGGTATCAGACTGTGCGCTGATCCGGATAAAGTTCATCGGGAAAGTGTAGATTGATTTATTGTTGAGCGAATAGGTGGAACTGATAAAATATTTCCACTTCTCATCCTTGAATCCATAAGCGCCATAGGTTTCAAAATAAAGCCGTTTACTCAGGGCCGGTGTGGTCCTGCCTCCAACGCGCAAACGGAATCCTTCCACCGGATTAAAACTGTAAAATGTATTCACCGGGCCCACTTCAAATTTGCCCAGGTTTCCATAACCTGCAAAAAGCAATGTGGCGATCGCCATTGTTCTGCGGAAGGAAGGCATTTTTTCCAGGCTGTCGATATTCGTATATACTTTGGCCTCTGTAAGACTAAGCTGATCGTGCCGTTTTGCCGTCCAGAATGTATCAGGGAGTTTATTTGTATAGTCCCTTCGCACAATGGACTCGCCTGCATAAGCGCTGTCGGGTCTGGGACGATTAATGGTAAAGTTTTTATAGGAAACCGTTCTTTCACCGAAAAAGCCGCCGCTGTTCTTGCTTTTAGTCAATCCCATATCTGCCATGAGACTGCTCTTTTTCAAGTGGTATCGTTTATCTTCCCCTCTTTCAAAATCCAGGTCTACGTGTAATTCTTTCACCCAGTTGATATTGGCGTTCTTGCTCAGGAACATATTGATCTTCTGTACGCCATAATTACCATCGAGGGTAATATACATATTACCGCGAAACAGGAGGTCGTTGGTATTACGTGGGGTAAAATACATTTTTACCAGCTTGGTTCCATATTCGTCCGTGATGGTATCGCGGATATAGAACATATAGAAAGCAGGGGCCGAATTGGCAATGGGGCTAAGGAACTGAAAGGTAAATACCGGAATATCGTTCTGGTAGATATCAATGTTTTCATACAACCTGTTCATCAGGGTACTTAAACCGTCATTGTCTACATAGCTTCCGAAATTCACCTTCTTTTCGCCCAGTATGATAGACTTGCTTGCCTCCGGAGACTTGCGCATGTATTGCTGAGACAGCCTTTCTTCCAGGTAAATTGGCAACAGGCTCTTCCCTTCCATTTTGGTAGTATCCCGGTTATCGAAAATGAAACTGTACTTTTTCATCAGTTTTGAATTGGCCAGCTTCTCTGTTGAATTGCTGAGCGCCGCCTGAATTTTTTCGTATTGTTCATACTCCACATAGTCATAACTGGTGGTACGGTTTTCTTCGCGGTGTTCTATTACTTTCCGGATCAGTTCAACAGCCGGGTTATTCCGGTTGCTGTATTTAGCCCGTTTATTGGTAGTTACCGTTACATTGGTAATTAAAGCAGGATCCGGTCCCATCTTAATGGTCAGGTCTTCCACACTTCCTTTCCTGATTGTAAACTGCAGTTGCCTGTATCCCACAGAAGACACGATCAGCCTGGTGCTGTTGCCGGAATAAATGAGCATAAAATTACCCAGGCTGTCGGTAGACCTTCCTCTTCCTCCTTTAAAATATACACTTGCCTGTGCAATCGGTAATCCTGTAATGGAATCTATTACCCTTCCCTTCACAACGGTCTCCTGTCCATAGGTGGTTAAAACACCCGTAAGCAGTAAGACCATCCCCAGTAAAAATTGCTTCCACAGCTTACTTTTCATGTACTTATTTTTTAAAAACATATTTTCCTTGTAAAACATAATTATAAAATACACCAACCAATACGGATACCAATATTTTCGAAAACACATAATTCACCTTAAAAACATGAACCATCAGGGCCAGGCCTCCTACATTCAGTACCAGGTTACCCACCCATACCTGCAGGTATTTAAAAGCCTGCACCGGAACCGAATGTTCCTTCGACTTAAAAACCCAGTTCCTGCCCAGCGTAAAGTTCAGCACCCCCCCGCTGGTTGTTCCGATTGCACCGGCAGCTACCGGCGGCAGTTTAAATACCTCCACCATCAATACCGTTACCAGAAAATCAGTAGCCGATGATATCAAAGAAGATGCCTGAGCCCGTATAAACACCCACCATTTTACCATAACTGCAGATATAGCATTAATTGTAAAACAATATTGGCATAAATACCAGCCAGTACGTCATCCCCCATCACTCCCCAGCCTTTTGGCAGTTGTTCCGTTCTTCTGATCAGCAATGGTTTTGCGATGTCAAAAAACCGGAAAAGTACCAGGCCCGCCAGGATATTCGGAATGGTCACCGGAACAAACAACAGAGTGATGAACATCCCTGCCACTTCATCAATCACCACTTTGCTGCTATCCTTACCCCAAAGCGGCTCCATTTTACCTGCTCCCCAAACCCCATAAGCAGTAATCAGTAAGGCTACCCCTGCAGAAATGGCAACCGGGGCCAGATCAAATGCATAATACCAAATGATACAGGCCACCGCCGCAGCCACGGTTCCGCCTCCCCTGGGTATATAACCAATACCCAAAAAACTGGTTAACGCCTGGTGCAGTCTGATCATAAGGCTTCTACCAGTTCCTGGTAATAATCAAGCCCCAGATGCGTAATCAGATCTTCGCCCATCATATGACGCAACGTGTTCTGCAGTTTGATTAACTGTTTAAAAATATCGTGTTCAGGACGCAGCCCCGGTGCGGTTTGCGGCGATTTAAAATAAAAAGACAACCATTCCTGTATACCGCTCATTTCTGCACGCTTGGCCAGATCCATGAACAGGGCCAGGTCCAGCACAATCGGAGCCGCCAGGATAGAATCCCGGCAAAGGAAATTGATTTTAATCTGCATGGAATATCCCAGCCATCCAAAAATGTCTATATTATCCCAGCTCTCTTTGTTATCTCCATGCGGAGGATAATAGTTGATTCTTACTTTATGGTATAAGTCTCCATACAAAGCAGGATTGATTTCCGGCTGGAGAATATCTTCCAGTACACTCAGTTTGGATACCTCCTTGGTTTTAAAATTATCCGGATCATCCAGCACCAATCCATCCCTGTTACCCAGGATATTGGTGGAGAACCAGCCGCGAACACCCAGGGCTCTTGCCGCTAATCCCGGGGCTACGATGGTTTTCATCAGTGTCTGACCCGTTTTAAAATCCTTACCTGCAATCGGCGTTCCGGTTGCTTTGGCCAGTTCCATCAATGCAGGAATATCAACGGTAAGATTCGGTGCCCCATTGGCAAATGGTATACCCAGTTTCAGTGCAGCATAAGCATAGATCATGCTGGGTGCAATGGCCGGATCGCTGTTGTGCAGGCCGGCTTCGAATGCCTCAATACTTTGGTGCACCGCAGAAGCTTCAATGTATTTTTCCGTGGATCCGCACCATACAATTACGATACGGCTGCAGCCGTTTTTTTGTTGGAAGGTTTCAATATCGTTGATCACCTGGAGGGCCAGATCGTACTTGGAAGTACCTGTTTTGATATGGGTGCCATCAAGATTTTTGATATAGGCTTTGTCAAACACCGCTTTCATGGGCTGAATGGCTTCCAGTTCGGGTTTCACTGCATGCAGTAACATAGGTTCCAGCACTTTGGCATTGGAGGCAGATTCAAAAACATTGTCGCTGTAAACATCCCAACCGCCAAAAACGATATCACTCAGATTGGCAAGCGGTACAAAATCTTTGATAAGCGGATAACGGTTTTCTGTTCTTTTGCCCAGGCGGATATTGCCCATCTGGGTCAGCGAGCCTACAGGTTGAGACAACCCTTTATTAACGGCAATTACGCCTGCAATCATGGTAGTTCCAACTGCACCCAGCCCGGGTATCAGGATTCCCAGCTTACCTTCGGCCGGTTGAATATAATTGTTCATGAGACTTTATTTAAATGATGATTGATGATTGTTTTTTAATCCGTCGGTCATGATACCGGAGATCACATTGATCCTGTTTTCCAGACCGGATAATTTATTGTTGAAATAATCCCGTTCAATTCCCCGGATACTGCTCACAATTAAAGAGGGAAGGATATCCATTTCATTGGAAAGTTGCGGTTTGAATTCACCTGATTGTATGCCAAATTCCAATATGGACGCAATCAGTTGGATTTCCTGCTGCGTATATTCCGAAAAAAGTTCTTTTGAGCAGGATGGCTGCCACATCATTTCACCGCAAACCAGTTTATACAGGTTCACCATTTTGGTTAAAACGGTGATTTTGGTTACTGCAAACGACTTCAGTTTTTCTTCGGCCGTGGGGGCCTTTTCAACAGCAGACTTGGTAACATTGAATACTTCCTGGAGCTCGGACTGCAAAACGTCCTCAAAAATCTGCTCTTTCGACTGATAGTAGTAATAAAGGGTACTTTTGCCCTTCCCCATCGCTTTGGCGATGTCTTCCATGGTTGTTTTCTTCAGACCAAAGGTTTGAAAGAGCTTTTGCGCCTCACGAATCACATCTTCTTTGAATATAACTTCTTTCATTTAAAACTTTTAGACTAAATTCGTTTTATGGTCCAAAATTAGTACATCAAGGCTTAATAATTAATTAATTTTATATGAATGGCAACTGAAAGCAACTTATGTTACCAATCCAGGGACTCTTGGCGGGATGGCCTTTATATGACAAAGACAACCCTGCTGGAAAAATGTTGTTATTTCGCAATCGGCATTTAATGATAACTTAACGTTAAATTCATACAAAAGAGCTACACGCGGATGAAAAAATGGGACTCCGATTTTACACTGGGCAAAGTCATCACCAATGAACAGCTCAATTTCTTTAACCAGCATGGGGTCATCCTGTTCAGGAACTTCTTAACGGGGGACCTTGTTGATACATACATTAACGAACTAAAAAGAATTGAAGCAGCCTGGCTGACAGCGGGAAGGGAAAAAGTGAATGGCATCCCATTGAAATTTGGTTTGGACGAACACGGTCATAAAACGATCCAACGCTTTTGCTTCAGTTCGCAGTTCAGCACCCCGCTACACCAGTTATTGCAGGATGAACGGTTGGCAGCCCTTACCGCATTACTGTATCCTTATGAAGGCAGGATCGGGGAAAACGAAAAGGACGGGTTGGTTATTAATAACTATATCAATACGCCCAACAGCAATTTCACGCAGATGGGCTGGCATACGGACAGCCCCAGAGACCTGTTCCTGGGACAGAAGATCATGCCGATGCTGAACGTGGGGATTCACCTGGATACCTGCCTGTTTAACAATGGTGGATTAAGGGTTTTGCCCGGAACCCATAAACAGAATATGCTCAAACTCCTGTTTGGCAAACGTTATTTCATCGACAATTCAGACGATCCCAACGAAATTGGGTTCGATATACAATCGGGTGATCTTACCGTACACGATGGCAGAACCTGGCACAGGGTAAAGCAATCTTCATTAACAGGTGAAGCAAGCCGCAGAAGGGTCATGTATGTACCTATCATAACCGGCAAGTACAAACCAAAAGACGAACAGAGCAAAACACCTTTTTATCACAAACTGTCAGCCAGGGTACCAAAGTAAGTTTATATGGCATACGCACTTATCACAGGAGCAAGCAGGGGAATCGGGAAAGCAATGGCAGAACAACTGGCCCGGAAAGGGCATGCCCTTTTACTGATTGCACGAAGCGAAGATTTACTGAAGGATTATGCCAATGAGCTGAGTCTTCGATACAAGATCCCTGTTGATTATTTTGCCATTGACCTGGCCCGGCCCGCTGCAGCGCAGGAGATTTTTGACTGGTGCCGGTCCAAAGACATAGAAATAGACATTCTCATCAATAATGCGGGTTACGGATTAAATGGGTTACTGGAAGATTATTCCCTGGAGGAATACCTGAAAATGATGCAGGTAAACATGAGCAGCCTGGTTAGCCTCACCTACCTTTTTTTACCCGGGCTCAAAAAAATGCCCGGGGCCCATATTGGTAATATAGCCAGCGGTGCGGCCTATCAGGCAGTTCCCGGTTTAAATGTTTATGCAGCCACCAAGGCCTTTGTACTGAGTTTCAGCCGGGGTCTCTCCTATGAGTTGAAAAAGACGAGTGTTAGTGTTACCTGTATTTGTCCTGGCGCTACCGATACCAATTTTGCAGCGCGGGCCAATGTAACCAGTGAAAAAGCTGTTCAAATGGCAAAGAAATTCAATATGGATCCTGCGGTGGTAGCCCAAATAAGCGTGGAGGGGATTCTTGCCGGGAAAACCGAGGTGGTGCCGGGCCTTGTAAACAAACTCACCAGATTTTTTTCGCATGTTTTACCCGACTCCCTGCTGGAAAAATCGGCTGCGGGAATTTATGGTTTATAAAGTTCCGCTCATATTTTGCTGATAAAAAGGTTTGTTTTATATTTGCAGCCCCTTAGGGGGGAAATGGCTGCGTAGCTCAACTGAATAGAGCATCTGACTACGGATCAGAAGGTTTCAGGTTTGAATCCTGACGCGGTCACAAAGCCTCGCACGAAGTGCGGGGTTTTTTATTGCGCAGCCGCCAAATACGAAACATTTGTAAGGGTAAGCAATGAAAAAGCAGTAAACGCAATGCGTTTACTGGAGGCTTTGGGTAAGCCCACTCTGGAACAGATCATGGAATCATCCTAACGCGGTTACAAAAAATAACTAAAGAAAGCACTTTTAATTAAGTGCTTTTTGCTAAAATATTGTCATCGGATTCATCTGTAAAAAATCCTGCCATGGAAGCCCGGCATTTCCAATAAGTAAAACCTTGTGAGGGGTGAACTTGTTCTTAAAAGCTGTTATTCCGGAAGCGCTGCCAGCGGCACCGCTCTTTACTTCAAGGCCAATTACTTTTCCCTTTCTTTCAATCACAAAATCAACCTCATCATTCCGCTCTCTCCAGTAATGGAGATTAAATTTTTCAGTAAATGAGTGATTAACCAAATAAGCACCAATTGCTGATTCTACCATACGGCCCCATTTTCATGTTGTCCCAACTTTGTACGAGCAGCTTCCCATTGTTGTTCTAACCAGGTTGTGTTCGAAGCAGCAACAGAATCAGCAGAAACAAACAGGTAGTCCATTTTTACCTGGGCTGCCAATTGTGTCACTAAAGTGGTTTTACCTACTTGACGTGGGCCCATTATTACCTGCAGGAACCTTCGTGGTTCTTGCATTCTCCTTATAAGTCCTTGTAAATGAGGCCGTTCAAACATTTTATACAATTTACTCAAAATTATAAGTAAACCGAATAGAAGCAGGAAAAATATCAGCAAACAGGCCAATACTTTCAGGGTATAAGCTTTGCCACAATATTATTACCCGCAAGGTCTTTACCATACACCAAAACATACAGCAATTTGGTACGGAGATCCGAAAGTCCTTCCTGGGTTTTCAGGAAAAGTCTTTTCAAAATAATGGTCTGTTTGTTTACCACAGTTTCTACAAAAGTTTTACCCGCATGATTCTGCCGTAAATACAACTTGATACCTGGATACGACACCAGGTACATTTCATAATAATTATCCGCAATTTTTTGGGTGTGTAGCCCATAGGCCAGTTTGCGCTGAACATTGGTCAAATCCTTCTTAATACCGCCTTCCGTATAAATAATCCTGTAAATATTGACCGGTTCTTTTTCATGCAGTTTCTGGCTGCCGTCTAAGTTGGCATCATATACGTATGTATTGTGGTTTTTGCTGTGCTGGATATAAAAAAGCTGGTTACTGGTTTGGGGAGGGACAGGATAATCGCCCTGAGAAAAACCATCCAGTACAAGGAAGAAAAACAGAAGCGGCAGGTAGAATTTCATTACAATATTTTCATACTGTTAAGTTA
>JAECQP010000035.1 GCA_015999745.1 Sphingobacteriia bacterium
GTTATCGTTATGAGCAGAGCGGTGAATTGTTTGGCCTGATGCGGGTACGTTGCCTGCACATGAACGATGCGCATATCTATTGCAACAAAGAACAGTTTGCACAGGAGTTCAGGGCGGTAAATGAAATGTACATCAAGTATTTCAAGATCTTCGGAATTGATAAATACGTGATGCGCCTCAGCCTGCACGAGCCCTCCAAGCTGGGTCAGAAATATGTAGATGAGCCGGAACTCTGGAAAGACACGGAAGATATGGTTCGCCAGGTGCTGATTGAAAGCAATATTCCATTTGTGGAAGTGCAGGACGAAGCGGCCTTCTACGGACCCAAGATCGACGTACAGATCTGGAGTACCATTGGCCGTGAGTTTACACTGGCTACCAACCAGGTAGATTTCAACTCCGGGCGTAAGTTTAAGCTGGAATATACTACCCATACCAATGATACGGATATCCCATTGATTATACACCGTGCGCCATTAGGTACACATGAACGTTTTATCGGGTTCCTGTTGGAGCATTATGCGGGTAAATTCCCTGTATGGTTGGCGCCGCTGCAGGTGAAAATTCTGCCGATCAGCGACAAGTTTATAGACTACGCCAAAGACGTATATACACAGCTCAGAAAGGCAGGGGTGCGGGTAGAAATAGACGACCGAAGCGAAAAAATAGGCAAGAAAATCCGGGATACAGAGCTGTTGAAAGTGCCTTATATGCTGGTATTGGGAGAGAAAGAGGTGAACGAAGGCAAGCTGGCCGTAAGACGCCAGGGAAAGGGAGACTCCGGAACCGTTTCTGTGGCTGAATTTATCACCCGGATCAGGGAGGAGATCCTTGAACGTAAATCGGCTGAATAGTTCATTTAATCCTATCTTTACCAAAATTTAAAAACCAAACAAGTTTTAATGGCATTACCACCAAGAGGCGGAGGAAGATTTAATCCAAGGTTTAACAGGCAGCCTGAGCCTGAACACAGAATTAACGAAAGAATCCGGGTACCACAGATTCGTCTTGTAGGAGACAACGTTACCGTTGGTATTTATTCTACACAGGAAGCGCTCAAAATTGCACAGGAGCAGGAATTGGATTTGGTGGAAATTTCACCTACCGCAGATCCTCCTGTATGTAAAGTAATAGATTACAAGAAGTTCTTATACGAAAAGAAGAAGAAAGAGAAGGAAATGAAGGCCAACTCCAAGCAGAGTGAGATCAAAGAAATCCGCTTTACGCCGAGTACCGATGATCATGACTTCAATTTCAAAGCGAAACATGCGGAAAACTTCCTGAAAGACGGAAACAAGGTGAAAGCCTATGTTCAGTTTAAGGGACGCGCCATTATGTTTCAGGACAGGGGGCAACTGCTGTTGTTGAAATTCGCTGAACGCCTGGCCGAAGCAGGTACGCTGGAAAGTATGCCCAAGCTGGAAGGGAAGCGGATGTTTGCCATCTTTACGCCCAAAACAGGTAAAAAGAAGGCTTAATCATTGAGCCCGAATAGATGGATAGTCCATAGTCCCGGATCACCGGTTCTATGGACTATTTACTTTAATTTGGTGTTTTTGTGCCAAAAACCTACCTTTGCACTCCAAAATTTTCCCGTAAGGCCAAACAAGTTCTCACCCGGTGGTGAGGCGCCAGCAGGGTATAATCTTTACAAGATTATTTAGATGCCAAAAGTTAAAACAAACTCCAGCGCAAAGAAGCGTTTTAAAGTGACCGGTACCGGAGAAATCAGTTTCCAGAAAGCATTCAAACGTCACATCCTCACCAAAAAATCCAAGAAGCGCAAACGTGCTTTGAGAATGAAAGGTATTGTTGGATCTACCAATAAGGATTTCGTTTTACGCTTATTACGCCTGAAAGGATAATCAGCCGCTTTATCAAACAGATTTATTAAACACCGTTAGCGCCGCTAACTTCAAAACATTTTAGTATGCCACGTTCAAAAAATGCAGTTGCATCAAGAGCCAGGAGAAAGAACATCCTTAACCAGGCCAAAGGTTTCTACGGCAAGCGTAAAAACGTTTATACCGTTGCCAAAAATATTGTTGAAAAAGGTCTTACTTACAGCTATGTAGGCCGCAAACTGAAGAAGCGGGAATACCGCCAGTTGTGGATTGCGCGTATCAATGCCGCAGTAAGAGAAGAAGGAATGACTTACAGCCAGTTTATCAATAAACTGAGTGTAAAAGGTATTGACCTGAACCGTAAGGTTTTGGCTGACCTGGCTATGAATGAGCCAGCCAGTTTCAAAGCCCTGGTAGACTCCGTTAAATAGTTTCAGTGATCAACATATTTCAAAAGCCGGTACCTTAAGCGTCCGGCTTTTTTTATTTTCAAATCAATTACAAGGGTTATTTTTGCAATCTAAAAGGAAATTTCCGGAATGAATAATACCTATACCTCACTGGTTAACCAGACTTTTCACTTTCCCCAGGAAGGCTTTGAAGTAAGCGATGAAGGTTATCTTGAATTTAATGGTGTTGACATCAAAAAGCTGATAGACAAACATGGTACGCCTTTGAAACTGACCTATCTCCCCAAGATCGGGATGCAGATCAATAAGGCCAAGAATATGTTTGCCGCAGCTTTTAAGAAGCACAAGTATGAGGGGCAGTATTTTTATTGTTATTGTACCAAGAGTTCTCACTTCTCTTTTATAGTGGAAGAAGCGCTTAAGAATAATATTCATTTGGAAACCTCCTATGCGTACGATATAGAGATCATCAACCGGCTCTATCAACGCAGAAAGATTAATAAGGAAACCTTTATTATCTGCAATGGGTATAAGCAGAAGAATTATACTTCCCGTATTGCAAAACTGATCAACTCCGGTTTTAAAAATGTGGTGCCGATCCTGGACAATAAAGAGGAACTGCAGGCCTATAAGAGAAGTGTAAGAGCCCCATTCTCGCTGGGGATAAGGGTTGCGGCGGAAGAAGAGCCCAATTTTCCTTTCTATACATCCCGTTTGGGAATCCGGGCAAAAGATATCCTGGAGTTTTATGTAGATGAGATTGAAGGCAACGAAGAAAAGTTCCAGCTGAAAATGCTCCACATTTTTTTGAACAAGGGTATCAAAGATGATATCTACTACTGGAGTGAGCTGAACAAGATCATTAACCTGTATTGCCAGCTAAAGAAAATTTGTCCTGAGCTGGATTCTATTAATATTGGCGGAGGATTCCCCATCAAGCATTCCCTTGGATTTGAATATGATTACCAGTTCATGATCAATGAGATTGTCGGGAACATCAAGAAATCCTGTAAGAAGGCCAAAGTGCCGATGCCCAATATCTATACAGAGTTTGGCAGTTTTACCGTTGGCGAGAGCATGGCGCATATCTACAGCGTACTCGGACAAAAGATTCAGAACGACCGCGAGTGCTGGTATATGATTGATTCTTCTTTCATTACCACTTTGCCCGATACCTGGGGAATCGGGGAGAAATTCCTGATGTTGCCGATTAATAAGTGGGATAATGAATACCACCGGGTGGTACTGGGGGGTATAACCTGCGACAGTCATGATTATTATGATTCGGAAGAACATATTAATGAGGTATTCCTGCCTAAACTAACTACTACTGATAAAAAGGAAGTGGAATCCAATAAGGAACCCCTGTACGTGGGTTTCTTCCACACCGGCGCATACCAGGACCAGATCAGTGGTTACGGAGGGATCAAGCACTGCCTGATCCCATCACCCAAACATGTGATTGTGGAATACGATAAGAATGGCAAATTGATCGACTGGGTTTATGCAAAAGAGCAGAGCGCTCAGAGTATGTTAAAGATCCTGGGATATTTACGTTAACCGTTCTATATTATCGACATGAAAAAAATTGTACTCCTGGCTGCTGTGCTATTCTACAGTGCGGCCCTGTCTGCACAAACAGCAACCGATTCTGTTAAAGCTACCATCAACAGGATGTTCGAAGCCATGAAGGAAGCGGACAGTGCCAAGCTCCGCAGTTGCTTTGCCGACAGTGCCATCATGCAAACCATTTCCCGTAACAGGGAGGGAAAGGAGTTGGTGAGAACCGATGGGGTAGACGGGTTTGTGAAGATGGTAGGTAGTATTGCCAGGGGCGTGGCAGATGAACGGATTGTATTTGGGGTGGTTAAAACAGACGGAGCGCTGGGGATTGCCTGGACACCGTACAAATTTTACAGGAATGGCGTGTTCAGCCATTGCGGTGTGAATTCTTTTCAGTTGGTTCGGATCAATCATCAATGGGTGATTCAATATATCATTGATACACGCCGCAAGGATAATTGCCCTGAATAATACAACCTATTCCTTTTCGTTTTCTTCCAGCTCGCGGATATAATCTTTTAACTGGGCCACAAAATTTCCATAGAGCTTTTTAAGGTACCATTTGGTAAGGTAATAAAGGCCTGCAAAGGATCCAACCAGGTACACGATGGTGAAAAACAGTTTTTGGGATTGCGCCGGCCTGATTTTACGGATGAGCAGATCAATCTCCACGATTGCTTCTTTTTCGTAAATCTGTAAGACAGCGGCAAATAGTGTGCAGACAGGCAGCAAGGCAATGCAAAACTGAAAGTACCGGCGGATGAATTCGTCCATCAGCTTTACAATGATTTGCAGATTTTCCCTGATGGGCAGATTGTTGCTATTCGCAATATTGGTTTGTTTCAATAAATACACAAATACACCGGTAACCAGCAACATGATCACCGAAAAGCTGCCAGCATATATGCGGAGAGACTGGTATTGGCTGGCAATGCTTACATAGATCAGCAAAACCGTAAAAACAAGGCAAAAAATAACTTCAAACCAGAGGCTTCTGCGAATCTTGTTCAGCACCGAATGGGCCTTTTTATTCAGCAATGCAGCAATATCCTCTTCAGTCCGTTGCAAATGATCGGTTTCCAGTTTTTGGTTGAGTTTGTTTTTTAGTTCGTCCAGTTCCATATCAGCTTATTAAACGGTTGCTAAATGTTTTTGTGTTTGTTCCCTCAGCCTGCCCTTGATTCTGTTCATTTTCACTGCAATATTGTTGGGTGTAATGCCAACCACTTCACTGATTTCGTTGTAACTGTAATCTTCTAAATAGAGCATTACAATGGCTTTGTCGATCCTGGATAAATCCGCAATGGCTGCATACATGGCTTTTGTTTGCATTTCTATCGGATCCTGCGGGCCTGTTGCCTGTTCCGGTACTTCATCTGTGGTGAATACGATCTTCTTCTTTTCCTTTCTGTAATAAGTAATGGCAGTATTCAGGGCTACCCGGTAAAGCCAGGTGGAGAATTTTGCCTCGCCGCGAAAATTTCCGTAGGCCTTCCATGCCTGCAGGGTAATCTCCTGAAAAAGATCTTCCCTGTCTGCGTGTGACTGCATGTACAGATTGCATACCTTATAGATGATTTTCTGGTGCTGGTTCAGTAATGCAATAAATTCTTTTTCTGCGGGCATCCTCTGCAATTAATAATTGATGGGTTTTAGGGTATAGCCTTGTTTCCTGAGCAATGTAATCAAACCTGCTTTGCCGCCAAGATGCCCTGCGCCAACAGCAAAGAATGCAGATTTATTCCGGATGGCATGATCAATGACAGTGATCCACCGGTTATTTCTTTTTTCGATCAGTTCTTTTTCAAAATAATCATCGCTGCTGTTTTGCTCCATGAAACTGTCCAGGCTGTCGGTGTTATTTAGTTTGTATACATTCAGCAGCTGCTTCATCACCAGCTTTACACTGTCGTAGTTCTGTAAGGAAGCGGCCAGTGTTTTGAGCTGGTCCTCCATAGGTTGCGCATCAATAGCTGCTATTTGATCAGCTAGTGTTTCCAGGCCGGCAACGGGAATTTTATGCGCTTTGGCCATTTGAATAAACAGGGTTTCCGGTTGAATCTTATCTGCGCAGGGTATCGCATAGAGCGCCAGCAGGTTCAGGCTCATGAAAGGCTTGAACTGGTTAAAGAGCTGCAGATCCATTCCGGTGATTTGCTTAAAAGACGCACGTGCTTTTTCAAAACCGGCAGCGCCCATCAGTGCGTTGAGTGTGGTTCCTTTCAATGTTAGCTGTGTTATTAACTCCTGCTGAATGCCAGGTTGGGTGATGTCGAGCTCTGCGTAAAACTGTTCTACAGTCCGGAGCTTGCCGGCCAGTTCCTGGCTGATGCTGAAATCGGATTGGCAGATCAGGTGAAAAGTACCGAACAGATAGGAGGGTTTCTTCAACTGATTTCCGCTGATTTCCCAAAGCAGCGAAGATTGTGCTTCTGCCTTTATAAAAAGCAGGATAAGTAATGCCGTGAAAAGTCGTTTTGCCATGATGATGTACCGGTCGGGTTGTATCAATCAGTAGTCAAAGATGCCGATATATTACAAAACGAGCATAAAAAAGCCCCCGGTGGAAACGGGGGGCATAACCAAAACCATCTATTTATAAAACCATCTTTGTTATTGGATCGAAATTTCTTTAGGAGATAATTTCACCTGCGCTTTTTTGGGAAGCAATACTTTCAGCACGCCATTTTCATAACGGGCTTCGATTGCTTCGGCATTGATGGTATCATCGATGCTAAAGCTTCTTTTGAAACTGCGGTAAGTGAATTCTCTCCGAATTGTTTTGTAATCTTTTTCCTCAGCTTCCTCTTTCTTTTCATAGCTGATGACAAGCAGGCCTTTGTCTGCATTGATCTTGAAATCAGCTTTATCCCTTCCCGGAGCATTCAGCTCCAGGTGAAAAGCATCGGCTGTTTCATGTATGTTAACGCTGGCGGTTGGGTAACCGTTTTGTACATCACGACCCCAGGTTGCAGGGAAGTTGTTGAACAATTCGTCGAATACGCTGGTGCTGTTGTTCTTAAGGAGTGTCATAATTTATCGTTTTTATGTTTTTTTGTTGAATACAGATACCTGTTCAAACCCTGTACCAGGGCAATGTAGGCAGGGTTGTTGCCCATTTTCCCGAATTTTTGGCTGATTAGCAATGTTTTAAATGACAATATGGCTCAATAATTGTCTTGTATATGACAGTATGGCACATTTAAAACTCCTTCTTTTCCATTTCGTTCAAATTTGTATCTTCGTTGAGAAAATAAGTGAAGTATGTATCCAGCGGAAATTGTACTGCCGATGAAGGCAGAGTTAACAGATGAAGGGTTTAGTGAATTATTATCAGCAGCGGACGTAGACAATACTTTAAAACAGGAAGGAACTACATTGGTAGTGATCAATTCTGTTTGCGGTTGTGCAGCAGGCACCTGCAGACCAGGTGTGGTAATGGCGGTTCAGAACGCAGTAAAGCGTCCTGATCGTTTAACAACCAGTTTTGCAGGGTTTGATCTGGAAGCCGTGAATAAAGTAAGAGAGCATATGCTGCCTTACCCGCCATCATCTCCTGCCATAGCTTTGTTCAAAGACGGAGCACTGGTGAGCATGGTTGAGCGTCATCAGATTGAAGGACGGCCTGCCCAGGTAATTGCACAACACCTGATCAGCGTTTTTAACGAATATTGTAATTAATATTCTTTAAGTTTGTTTTTAGATGGGTTAGTAAGTACGGGCCTCACTTTTGTGAGGCCTTGCTTTTTTTGGTATTTTCAGCTAACATTGCAAATCACTATTAAACATCTGTAGTTTCATGTATCCTAATTTATACTATGCTTTCAAAGATATTTTTGGTGTTGAGCTTGAAGGATTAAAGCTGGTAAACACTTTTGGATTTTTTGTAGCCATTGCATTTATTGCAGCTGCATGGATACTAACGCTGGAGCTGAAAAGAAAGCAACAGCAGGGATTGTTTACCTATACCGAAGAAAAGATCATGATTGGTCAGCCCGCCGGCATAGGTGAGCTAATGGTCAATGGCTTGTTGGGTTTTATTTTCGGTTATAAACTGATTGGCGCATTCACTATTCCGGATGCACTGGCGGATCCACAGTCTTTCATTCTTTCCTCCAGGGGAAACCTCCTTACAGGTATGATTGTGGCATTGATCTTTGGCGGTATTAAATGGTGGGAAAAAAGGAAACAACAACTGGATAAACCCGAAGAAAGAATCGTGCGGATCTGGCCACAGGACCGCGTGGGGGATATTGTGATTTACGCTGCCCTATTTGGATTTTTGGGTGCCAAGATTTTTCACAACCTCGAAAACTGGAATGAGTTTACCAAGGATCCGATCGGCTCACTGATCTCTTTCAGCGGCCTTACCTTTTACGGAGGATTGATCTGCGCAGGAGCAGCCATTATCTGGTACGCCCAAAAACACAAGATTGTTCCCATTCATTTGGTGGATGCAATGGCTCCGACCATGATGTTGGGATATGCGCTGGGCAGGGTAGGATGCCAGGTTAGCGGAGATGGAGACTGGGGTATTGTAAATACCAACCCTAAGCCATTCAACTGGATACCCGATTTTCTTTGGGCCTATAAGTACCCGCATAATGTAATTAACGAAGGGGTACCTATTCCCGGTTGCACCGGGCCTTATTGCAGCGAACTTCCTTTCCCGGTTTATCCTACAGCACTTTACGAAGTGATCATGTGTCTTATTTTATTTGGCATAATATGGATCTTGCGCAAAAAAATCAAAGTACCCGGGCAATTATTCGGGATATACCTGATCATGAACGGGGCTGAAAGATTTCTTATCGAAAAGATCCGCGTTAACACCAAGTATGATATCCTCTTTAATCCCACACAGGCAGAACTGATTTCCCTGGTTTTGATTATGAGCGGTATGGCCATGGTATATTTTACCGCAAAGGCATTTAAGCCGAAAACTTCTGAATAATTCATTTTAACCATTTAACCCTAATTTTTGCCGCCCATGCTATAACATTGTACTATGTAAAGCACAGTAGTTAGTTTTGTTTTGTAATAGTCAAAAACAAGAACTAACTAATAAATAAGTGCGAAATGAGCAAACTAGCCAAAACCCTGTTCCTGTTGAGCTTTACAGCCTTAACTGCTGTTGCTAACGCTCAACAAAGTACCGACCAGTTGGTGGGTAAGGTGATTTCAACAGATCAAAAACCGGTAGAATCGGTTTTAGTGAGCCTGTTGAATGCCAAAGATTCTTCTGTAGCTAAAACGGCCGTAACAGATAAAAACGGCCAGTATTCCTTTTCCAAAGTGAGCAACGGCAACTACTTACTGTCTGCTAACCTGATTGGGTACAAGAAATTGTACAGCCAGCTTATTTCCTTCAACGCGGCAACAGATAAAATGTTACCGGAACTGAAGCTGGAACCGGGAAATAAATCTTTATCAGATGTAACCGTAACTTCTAAAAAACCCCTGGTACAGCAGTTGACCGACCGTTTGGTGGTAAATGTGGAAGCATCTCCAACCAATTCGGGTTCAACCGCACTGGAAGTGCTGGAAAAATCCCCCGGGGTAACGGTAGACAAAGATGGGAATATCAGCCTGAAAGGAAAGGAAGGCGTAGTGGTATTTATAGATGGAAGACCCAGTTATTTATCCGGTCAGGACCTCGCCAACCTGCTGAAAAATATGCAGAGCAGCCAGTTGGATCAGATCGAGATCATGACCAACCCTCCTGCTAAATACGATGCTGCCGGTAAGGCGGGCGTCATCAATATCAAAACAAAAAAGAGCAAAATTTTTGGATTCAACGGATCTGTAACACTGGGTTATGGGCAGGGTAAATATTCCAGAACCAATCAGAATGTAAACCTGAACTACCGGAAAGATAAAATCAACCTGTTTGGTAATTTCAGCCACAGCGAGCGGGAGCGCTACCAGGATCTCGAGATCACCCGCCGTTTTGTAGACAATGCCAAACAACTGGTCTCCTATTTTAACCAGCACAATTTGTTGAAGAACAGCTTCAACAACTGGAATGGTAAAATAGGGCTGGATTATTTTGCCACTAAAAAGACTACCCTGGGTGTAGTATTCAGTGGATTTAATAGTCCGGGTTCGTTTTCCAGTGAGGGTGATATTTATATCTATTCTCCCACACATGTACTGAACAGCCAAACCAAAGCAAGTGCAATGAATACCGGTAAATGGACCAACTTCAGTACCAATTTCAATGTTCGGCATCTCCTGGATACTGCAGGACGGGAAATTAGTTTTGATGCAGATTACCTGAACTACAACAACGCCCAGGACCAGGCTTTATACAATGCATTCTTCAATGGTTCCGGCGTTCCAACCACCAAGCCGGATACACTGATCGCCAGAATGCCACAGGGGATCCATATTTACAGCGCCAAACTGGATTATACCCATCCACTGAAAAAAGGCGCAAGATTTGAAGCCGGTATCAAAAGCAGTTATGTAACCAACGATGCCAATGCTATCTACGACAGCGTGATCTACGGAAGTTATGTGAGAGACTATAACAGAACCAATCATTTTATTTATAAGGAAAATATCAACGCTGCTTATGTAAACTTCAATAAACCTTTCGGCGAGAAATTCAGTATACAACTGGGTTTGAGAGCGGAACATACCAATGCAAAAGGCGACCAGGTTACTACCAATATACAGTTCAGCAGGAATTATGTACAACTGTTCCCCACAGCTTATTTCCAGTACAAGGCCGGCAAAAATAACAGCTTCGTACTGAATTACGGGAAGCGAATCAGAAGACCCGATTACAGCAACCTGAATCCCTTTGTGGAATACCTCGATAAATACACGTATGAACAGGGTAACCCTTATCTGAAGCCTGAGTTCAGCCACAACATTGAGCTGAGCCATACGTTCAAAGGGTTCCTGACCACTACTTTGAATTATACTAAAAGCACCGACCTGATTCAGCAGGTGATCCTGCAGAATGAGGTAACCAATGAAGTGGGTTTGAAAAATGACAATATTGCTTCCCAGCGTCAGTATGGACTTTCCGTTAACGCCGGCAATGAATATACCAAGTGGTGGAGCGGTAATATCTATATGAATGTATATGCCAACAAGTTCAGCGGCGTAGTGAATAATGAGCCGGTTACATTTAATACGACTACGGCCATGTTTAATGTAAGTCAGCAGTTCAAATTCGGGAAAGGCTGGAGCGGGGAACTGAGCGGATTTTACAGAACAGAAGGACTGGAAAGCATGTTCATCATCAAGCCTTTTGGTATGGTCAATGCTGGTGTGAGTAAGCAGATCCTGAAAAACAAGGGTTCCATCCGCCTGAATGTGAGAGATGTGTTCTGGACCCAGAAGATCAAGGGCTCGGTGCAGTATGGTAAAGTGGACGCCAACTTCAGACAATACGGAGATGACAGGATCATTAACCTGACTTTCTCTTACCGTTTCAGCAAGGGTAAAGCCGTAACCAGTCAACGCAAACGCGGTGGCGCGGAAGATGAGCAAAGCAGGGTAGGCGCCGGCAATGGCAAATAACAAGTCTCTTTTTCTCATGTGTTAATATGGTAACAGCCCCGATTTCTATCGGGGCTTTTTTATGGCCCGGGCGGCTCATTCTGCGCTGCATTAAGTAACTTTGCCAAAAGTTTTGATATGCCTTCATTTGATATTGCCAGCTCTGTAGATCTACAGGTATTAGACAATGCCATTAACACGGTTAAGAAAGAGATCGCAACCCGTTATGATTTCAGGGGTACTGCCGTTAAAGTGGAACTGAATAAGAAAGACTTTGTGGTATCCCTTGAAGTGGATAGTGAAATGCAGATGAAACAGTTGATTGATGTACTCATCAGCCGTTCCATGAAACAGGGGATCGACGGGAATGCCTTCGATTTTACCAAAGACGCCTATCCCAGCGGTAAGGTGATCAAAAAAGAAGTTTCGGTAAGAAACGGCCTGAAGCAGGAAGATGCCAAGAAGATCGTAAAAATGATCAAAGACGGCGGGTATAAGGTACAGGCTGCCATTATGGACGATATCATCCGGGTAACCGGTAAGAAAATTGATGATTTACAGGAGGTTATCGCCAAATGCAAAGCCGGTGACTTTGGCTTTCCGCTGCAGTTTGTGAATATGAAGAGCTAAAAACGCCTAAAAAGGCCTTTCATTTGGTGAAAACAGGGAATTTTCCTAATTTTGCATTCCAAATTTAATAATCGTACGGCCAAATCCGTACCACCTAAACAAAATAATATGAAGCAAGGTATCCATCCTGAAAATTACCGTTTCGTTGTTTTCAAAGACATGAGTAACGGTACATCTTTCCTGAGCAAGTCTACCGCACAAACCAGGGAAACCATTCTTTGGGAAGATGGTAAAGAATATCCGGTTGTAAAATTGGAGATTTCCAACACCTCTCACCCTTTCTACACCGGTAAAAACGTATTGGTTGATACTGCGGGTAGAATTGACAAGTTCAAAAAGCGTTACGCGAAAAAAGACTAATTCACTTTTTTTAAATACGGAAATCCTGCTTTAACCAGCGGGATTTTTTTGTTTTCGCATTGATTACCTTTGCAACCAATCCTTTAAATATGTTATTAGATATACTTGCTTTTGGTGTTCACCCCGACGATGTGGAACTGGGCTGTTCGGGCACTTTAATGGCCGCCATTGCCGAGGGAAAGAAAGTGGGGGTAGCAGACCTTACCCGCGGAGAACTTGGAACAAGGGGTACTGCTGAAACCAGGTTGGTGGAAGCTACTAATGCCGCTGCCATTATGGGCCTGCACCACCGCGAAAACCTGGGTATGGCCGATGGATTTCTGCAGAACAACGAAGCGCACCAGCGTAAGATTATAGAAGTGATCAGAAGGTTCAGACCTGCCATTGTATTGGCCAATGCGCCCGAAGACCGGCATCCGGATCATGGACGCAGCGCCAAACTGGTATCTGATGCGGCATTTTTATCGGGGTTACGAAAAATTGAAACCATTGGACCGGATGGGCAATTGCAGGAAGCCTGGAGGCCGGCCTATGTATTCCATTATATCCAGGACCGCTTTCTGAAGCCCGATTTTGTAATGGATATTTCTCCCTTCATCGACCGTAAAATGGAAGCCATTCTTGCTTACAATACACAGTTCTACAACCCGGACCTGAATGAACCGGCTACCTATATTTCTTCCCCGCAATTCCTGGAAGTACTGAAAGGGAGAGACGGTATGCTGGGTAAAAATATCGGAGTGACTTATGCGGAAGGATTTATTACGGAAAAAACCCTCGGGATCACCAGTTTTGATGGTCTTGTAAAAAAGACAACTTAAATCATTGAATATGTCTACAGTGAAAATAGGACTGGTACAGATGAGCTGTACGGCCGGCAAGGAAGAGAATATGGCTAAAGCGATCAAAGGGATTCGCGAAGCCGCTGCCAAAGGTGCGCAGATTGTTTGTTTGCAGGAACTGTTTACTTCCCTTTATTTCTGCGATGTGGAAGATTATGAAAATTTCAAACTGGCCGAAGCCATTCCGGGAGCATCCACTGAAATGCTGGGCCGGGTTGCGGCTGAACTGAATGTGGTCATCATTGCGTCGCTGTTCGAGAAAAGGGCGCAGGGACTTTACCACAATACCACTGCAGTGCTGGATGCCGATGGCGCTTACCTGGGTAAGTACCGTAAAATGCATATTCCCGATGATCCTGCTTACTACGAGAAATTCTATTTCACGCCGGGAGATCTCGGATATAAAATATTCAAAACCAAATTTGCCACCCTGGGTGTGCTCATCTGTTGGGATCAGTGGTATCCGGAAGCTGCACGCATCACGGCGCTGATGGGGGCCGAAATTTTATTCTTCCCCACTGCAATCGGCTGGGCCACTTCGCAGGATGAAGCAACCAATACAGAGCAGTACAATGCATGGCAAACGATTCAACGCAGTCATGCAGTAGCCAACGGCGTGCATGTGGTGAGTGTAAACCGGGTGGGGTTGGAGCAGCACGGCCTGATGAAATTCTGGGGTGGCTCCTTTGTAGCCAATCCGTTCGGGTCTATTTTGTACAAAGGATCCCATGAAGCTGAGGAAGTAGCAGTGGTAGAAGTGGACCTGGCTAAAACAGACCAGTACCGCACACACTGGCCTTTCCTGCGAGACAGAAGAATTGATTCTTATCAACCGATTACCAAAAGATTTATTGACGAAGATTAGTTTGTTCCATGACCAATAAAATGATTACGCCCGCATCGCTGGGATACCGATTTCCTGCTGAGTTTGCTCCACATATTGCTACCTGGTTAAGCTGGCCGCATAAGGAAGCCAGCTGGCCCGGAAAGATTGATTCCATCTATCCAAACTACAGTCAGTTTGTGAAGTATCTTTCTATGAGCGAAAAAGTGCGCATTAATGTGGCCAATACTGCCATGCAGGCCTTTGCCACATCGCATCTGGAACAAGCTGGTGTAAACATGCAACAGGTGGAATTCTTTCTGCATCCAACCAACGACGCCTGGTGCCGGGATCATGGCCCCGCTTTTCTGGTGAATCAGCATGCAGCAATACCCAAAGTAATTGTAGACTGGAATTACAATGCATGGGGCAATAAATATCCTCCTTACGATTTGGATGATGTAATTCCTACATTGATCGGCAAACATCTTGATATACCCGTTTATCACCCGGGCATTGTAATGGAAGGCGGTTCTGTGGAATTCAACGGGGCTGGCACTTTGCTGACTTCTACCTGCTGCCTGCTGAACAAAAACAGGAACCCGCACTTAAACCAGGAGCAGATTGAGCAGTACCTGCGCAATTTTTATGGTGTTGAACAGATTCTTTGGGTTTCGGATGGTATTATCGGCGATGATACCGATGGTCATATCGACGATACCGTTCGCTTTGTAAATGCAGATACGGTGATCACTGTTGTTGAAACGGATCATAATGATGAGAATTATGAATTATTGCAAACCAATCTGAAACAGCTAAAGGCCATGCGTTTGATCAATAACAAACAATTGAACATCGTTGAACTGCCCATGCCCGATGCAGTGATCTACGAAGGCCAGCGCCTGCCTGCTTCTTACGCTAATTTCTATATCTCTAATCAGTACGTAATTGTACCGACTTTCCGTTGCAATAAAGACGATCAGGCCCTGCAGCTCATTGCGTCCTGTTTTCCGGAGCGGGAAGTGGTGGGCATTGATTCAACAGATATCATCTGGGGATTGGGAAGCTTCCATTGCCTGAGCCAGCAGGAGCCTGCACTGTAGTTCTATCCAAGGTGATTTTTCAGTTCCCTGGCGACATCCCTGTTTTTGATTGTTTCGCGTTTATCGTGGAGTTTCTTCCCCCTGGCTAATCCAATCTCAACCTTAACCAGTCGCTTTTCGTTGAAGAATATTTTCAAAGGGACAATGGTAATTCCCTTGTCCCTAAGTTTGAGGGTAAGCTTTTTAATTTCCCGTTTATTGAGCAGTAGCTTCCGGTCATGTACAGCTATATGGTTGTTTACGGTTCCATGTGAATATTCGGCAATATACAAGCCGCGGATCCAAAGTTCCCCCTTATCCAGGAAGCAAAATGCATCATTGAAACTAACTTTTCCTTCGCGGATGGATTTTACTTCGGTACCCAGCAAAACAATCCCTGCTACATACTTGTCGTCGATGTAGTAATTAAAAAAAGCCGATCGATTGTTTATACTCAATTTTTAAATAATTGAACCAGCAGAGACAGTTTATCCTTTAATACTTTACGGTCAACAATGAAATCCAGGAAACCGTGCTCCAGCAGGAATTCACTGCGCTGAAAACCGGGAGGGAGATCTTTTTTAATGGTTTCTTTGATCACGCGCGGACCGGCAAAACCAATCAGGGCGCCCGGTTCAGCGATATTCAAATCGCCCAGCATTCCAAAACTGGCGGAAATTCCACCAAAGGTAGGATCGGTTAACAAAGAAATATAGGGGAGCTGTGCATCGCTTAACTGAGACAGTTTACCGCTTGTTTTGGCCAATTGCATCAGGCTGAATGCGCTCTCCATCATACGGGCGCCACCGCTTTTACTGATGACCAGGTAGGGAAGCCGGTACCTGATGCAGTAATCCACCGCACGGCTGAACTTTTCGCCCATCACACTTCCGAGCGATCCCCCGATGAATTCAAAATCCATACAGGCAATGACCATTTCCTCGCCGTTCACTTTCCCTACGGCTACGCGCATGGAATCTTTCAGATTGGTTTTTGCGTGGATATCATCCAACCGTTGCTGATAAGGTTTCAGGTCGGTAAAGCCCAGCGCATCCTTGCTTCTGATATTGTCGAATAATTCTTTATACTCTTTGTTGTCAAAAAGAATATCATAATATTCTTCGCTTCCGATCCGGTGATGGTGATTGCATTTGGGGCAGATAAACAGGTTTTCTTTCAGCTCCGTGGTAGTGCAGATGAAACTGCATACGGGGCATTTATTCCATAAGCCTTCCGGTGTTTCCTTTTTGTCGGCAGTAGACGTTAAAATCCCTTTTCGCTTACGGGTAAACCAACGGGATTTGCTGACCTCGGTATGCTGAGGTTCCTCACCGCCGGCTAAGTTAGATTCAATGTCCTCTTCAATTTCTTTTTTCATATCGACAACTAATTGGGGCGGAAAGATAATTAATATTCCAAAACACCCTCTGTTTATGAAGGAAATGATTTGCAAATAATTGTTAATCAGTTGATTATATGGAATCTGGGTCAAAAGAAACATAGTCGGCAGCCCAGGTGTATACACTTGTACTGCCGACTATGCCGGAAAACAACTTATGCGTTCCTGTTGATACAGTTCAGGTCTTCAAAAGCAACTTCCAGCCTTTTGGCAAAGCTTTCTTCTCCTTTACGTAACCAAACGCGCGGGTCGTAGTATTTCTTGTTGGGCTTATCAGCTCCCTCGGGGTTACCCAGTTGAGCCTGCAGATAGCCTTCATTCTTTTTATAGTATTGCTGAATACCTTCCCAGAATGCCCACTGTAAATCGGTATCAATGTTCATTTTGATGGCGCCGTAACTGATGGCTTCCCTGATTTGGTGTTGCGGGGAACCGCTTCCTCCGTGGAATACGAAGTAAACAGGTTTGCTGCCGGTTTTCAGTTCCTTCTCAATATAGTCCTGGCTGTTTTTCAGGATTTCCGGACGGAGTTCCACATTGCCCGGGCTGTATACGCCGTGTACATTACCAAATGCTGCGGCAATAGTAAACATATTGCTTACTTTGCCCAGTTCTGTATAGGAATAGGCAACATGTTGCGGCTGGGTATACAGTTTTTCATTTTCAACACCGCTGTTGTCTACACCGTCTTCTTCACCGCCGGTAACACCCAGTTCAATTTCAATGCTCATGCCCAATGGCGCCATCCGCTTGAAAAATTCAACAGAAGTCCGGATATTTTCTTCCAGTGGCTCTTCAGACAGATCCAGCATATGAGAGCTGAATAAAGGTTGCCCTTTTTCTTTGTAGAACTGTTCGCCCGCATCAATCAGGCCGCTTATCCATGGTAACCATTTTTTGGCAGCATGGTCGGTATGCAGTACAACCGGCACTCCGTAATATTTGGCAACGTTGTGAATATGCAACGCTCCGGAAACACCACCGGAAATATTTCCCTGTAATACATCGTTGGGCATTCCTTTACCGGCGATGAACTGAGCGCCCCCATTTGAAAATTGTATGATTACGGGAGAATTTACTTTAGCGGCTGTTTCTAATGTAGCATTGATGGTATTGGTGCCAATCGTATTAACGGCGGGCAGGGCGAATTGATTTTCCTTTGCATCGTTATACAATGCTTCCAGTTCTTTACCAAACAAAACGCCTGAGCTGTACTTCTTCATTTGTATTATTTTCTCGTTAAAAGATGATTGCTTTTACCGGCTCAAGTTAGGAAAAATCGCGCTAATATCTGTTAGCTTTTACGGGGGAGGATGTGGAAACCAGCTAAAGTATTAAATTCGTAACCATATGTTGTCCCTCCATTCAAATATACCGATCAATACCCTTCCATTATTTCCTTTACTGGATCTACGCCTGCTGGAAATGCTGCGGGAACTCACTCCCGAAGAATGGAACCGGCCAACCATTGCAAAACAATGGACGGTCAAAGACATTGCAGCGCATTTGCTGGATGGGAATCTGCGCGGACTTTCCGTTTCAAGAGACGGGTACTTTGGTATTTCTTCGGAGGCCATTCATTCCTATCGGGAGTTGGTCGTTTTTTTGAACCGGCTGAATCACCAGTGGACGGATGCCGCAAAAAGACTGAGCCCTCCGTTACTAATCAGTTTACTGGAACTGACCGATAAAGAATATCATGAACATTTGCTCAGTTTGAATCCTTTTGATGAAGCGGTGTTTGGTGTGGCATGGGCTGGGCAGGAGCGTTCTGAAAACTGGTTTCATATTGCCCGTGAATACACAGAAAAATTTATTCACCAGCAACAGATCAGGGATGCATTGGGTAAGGAACCGCTTTTTTCAGAAATATTATTTCGTCCTTTTATCAGCACTTTGATGTATGCCCTTCCGGTTGCGTACAAGAATACGGAAGCGCCGGAGGGAACAATCATAGCCCTGCAAATTGGTTCAGCCACCGGAGAGGAATACCGGATCATCCGCAATTACAATGGTTGGTCGTTGACTGAAGTAAGTGAAGCAATTGCTACATCCACTATTCAAATGAATCCCGATACTGCCTGGAAAGTGTTTTCCAAAGGCATTTCCCCTGAAATGGCTTTGGAGCAGGTAACCATCACCGGAAATGCAGCATTGGGTAAAATAACCCTGGAGATGGTAGCCGTAATGGCATGAGGTGGGGTGAATGGTCTGCAGGCTTTATGCAGTGGTGGCTGCGATCAACGCTTTGAAATAGGCCGCTGCATGTTGTAAACGGCTTCCATACCAGCTAAACATTTCTCCATCCACCAACATAATATTGGTATCAGGCAATTCCTGTTGCAGTTCGTATATGTGTTTCTGTTGAAAAGGGTAGGGCTCTGAGGAAAGCAGCAACAGCTCACAGCCTGCGGCTTTAATTTGTTCGGTTGAAATTTCGGGATATCTTTTTTGATGGCCGAATATATTGACCCATCCGCACCGGTGCATGAGGTCGTGAATCATGGTGTCTGATCCGATGGTCATATAGGGTTCTCTCCAGATCAGATAGCCTGTTTTGATTCTTGGGTAATTTCCGTTGGTTAGGGTCAACGCCAGTTCATTAAAGGAATGCCGGATGGATTGAACCATTGAAGTGGCTTGTTCCTGTTTATGGGTAAGCTGCCCAATGGTTGCTATCATAGTTAATGCTTCCTCCAGGTTGGAAACATCCGTTACCTGCACCGGCGCGATCTGTTGAAGGGCTTCCACCTGGTCTTTTACATTCTCTTCTTTATTGGCAATGATTAAAGTCGGGTGCAGGGCTTTCACTTTTTCGAGGTCTACCGTTTTGGTTCCGCCCACTCTTGGTTTGGTTTTAAACCATTCATTGGGGTGGATACAGAATTTGGTAATGCCCGTTACTTCAGCAGAGAGTCCCAAATCGTACAGCAATTCTGTTAGACTTGGGACCAGTGAAACAATTCTTTCTGTTGCCATTTATTTTGCGAGGCTTTGAATAACGTCGTACTTGGTTACGATGTGGTAATCGCCTTTTTCGTCTTTGGCCAGTACGGCCCCGTTTTCCTTGGTAATCAGCGCGCCTATTTTTTCTACCGGGGCGCAAAAATCAACTACCGGAAACGGTGGCTCCATCACGCTTTGAACGGTTGCATTTTTGATATCTGCATTGTGGAACACTTTCAGGAACAGGCCAACCTCGCTGATGCTGCCAACCTGTGTGCCGTTGGTCATTACAGGAATATGTTCAATATCATATTTCTTCATCAGTTCAACGGCTTCGGATACGGTTTGCTCCGGCTCTACATGAATCAGTTTCTTTCCGGCTCTTCCGCTAACAATATCCCTGAAACTTTTCACGTCCAGGAATCCACGTTCCATCATCCACTGATCGTTGTAAATCTTACCTACATAACGGCTGCCATGATCGTGGAATACACAAACCACCACGCTGTTTTCATCCAGTTGGTCCTTCAGTTGCATCAATCCCTGTAAACAGCTTCCGGCACTGTATCCGCAAAATAAACCCTCTTCCTTGGCTATTCTGCGCGCCATCACTGCTCCGTCCTTATCGGTTACCTGTTCAAAATGATCAATCACGCGCATATCATAGTTTTCCGGCACAAAATCCTCGCCGAATCCTTCACTGATATAAGGATGCACGAAACTCATGTCTATCTTACCTGTTTTATAATAGTTTGTCAGTAATGAACCGTATACATCTATTGCCCATACTTTGATATCGGGGTTCTTCTCTTTGAGATACATGGCAGTTCCGGTAATGGTTCCACCGGTTCCTGCCGTACACACAAAATGGGTGATCTTTCCGTCTGTTTGTTCCCAGATTTCCGGGCCGGTGCTTTCATAATGTGCCTGCCTGTTGGCCAGGTTATCGTACTGGTTCATGTATACTGAGTTCGGAATCTCTTTTCCCAGTCTTTTGGCTACGCTGTAGTAACTGCGGGGATCCTCGGGTAATACATTGGTAGGGCAAACGATCACTTCCGCACCTACTGCCTTTAATATATCGGCCTTTTCCTTCGACTGTTTATCGGTGGTCACAAAAATGCATTTATAACCCTTTACGCAGGCAGCCAGGGCCAGTCCCATTCCGGTATTACCGCTGGTTCCTTCTATAATGGTGCCGCCCGGCTTTAACCGGCCATCCTGTTCTGCCACTTCCACCATTTTCAATGCCATCCGGTCTTTGATGGAATTGCCCGGATTAAAGTAGTCTACTTTGGCCAATACAATACCCGGTAAATCTTTGGTGATTTTATTCAATTGGATCATCGGCGTATGGCCAATGGTTTCTAACACATTTTTCTTCCACATATAAAACTAACGCTTGTTTGTACAAAGGTATTGTTTTGGGCTGATGGTCTTATGCTTTATAGCTAAGGTCGGGTGAAAATTTTTCAGGATACCTGGGGGTGATGGTGGTATAAAAGGCATTCATCTCTTCCATGGTTTGTTCCAGTGTTACCGGATAGATCATTTTTCCGATGCCCGCCTGCTTTCTTTTATAATCAATATAGCCAAGTACGATCGGCACATTGGCAGCCCTGGCGATATGAAAGAAGCCGGTTTTCCATTGATCATTCCTGCTGCGTGTACCCTCCGGTGTAATGGCAATGATCAGCGCTTCATGGTTGTTGAACAATTCGGTCATGGCTTCCACAAAACTGGGGCGGTTGCCGTCTTTCCTGGGAGACCGGTCGATGGCAATTCCGCCGAGCGGTCTCAGCAGCAGGCTGAATGGAAAGCGCATCCATTCCTTCTTGATGGTGAACCGGATTTTCAGCCGGTATACACTGAATGCGGCCATCATATAATACAAGTCCCAATTACTGGTATGCGGCGCTGCTATGACAATGCATTTTTTGATGGCAGGTGGTAATTGCTCATCAATTGTCCATCCTGTATTCTTTAACAGAAAACATACTAATCTTCGAATCATGTAAAGGGGAGTTTGGCGTTATGGCCTGAATGAGGTTGCAATTTTGCCGCAGAGATTAGAAGACAGCATTTTCTCAGCTACTTTAATCATGTTGCTGAATGCTTTGGCCGAGCTGATGCCATGGCCTATAATGACTGGCTTGGCAACTCCCAGTACAGGTGTGCCGCCGTAATTTTCGTAATGGAAGCGCTGAAAGTAGGCATCTCCGGCCAAACCTCTCTGCCGGGCGATGTCGTAATAAGATTCTGCCATTTTCAGCACAATATTTCCGGTGAAACCATCACATACCATTACATCGGCTTTGTCGTTGAAGAAATCCCTTCCTTCAATATTACCGATGAAGCGGATTTGCTGATTGTCTTTGAGCAGGGGATAGGTAGATTGTGCCAGCAGGTTACCCTTGCCTTCTTCTTCACCCACATTGATCAGGCCTACAGTGGGTTGACTGATACCAATAATATGTTCTGCATACAGGGAACCCAGAATGGCAAACTGGTTGAGTAGCTCCGGTTTACAATCTGCATTCAGGCCTACATCGAGTAATACGCCCGTACCTCCTGAAATCTTTGGTATAATGGTGGCAATGGTAGGACGGCTGACCCCTTCGATGGGTTTGATGCTGAACATGGCTCCTACAAGCATGGCACCGGTATTCCCTGCACTGATGAATGCATCAATCCTACCTGTGGCAAGCAGGTGAAAACCAATGGAAATAGAAGATTGTTGCTTCTCTTTGAGTGCCTTGGTGGGGTGCTCGTGATAACCGATCACTTCGGATGCATGTATAAAATGCAAATTAGGTGAAGAAACCCGGTGCTCCTCCATCAGGGGTTTCACCACAGCTTCATCACCTATGCAGTATATGTTTACTGAATCTGGCGCATCGGACATAAATAGCTGAACACCTTTCACCGCCTCAAGCGGTGCAAAATCTCCACCCATCATGTCTAATCCTATATTCATTTCAGCAAGCTACTAATATAAATTGAACTAAAGGTTACGCTTTCAACGGTGCTTTTTCGGCAACCAGTTTACCCTTATAGAACAATTTACCTTCGCTCACGTGCGCACGGTGGCGTACATGGGTTTCTCCTGTAGTGCTGTCTTTGCTCAGGGTAACTTCCTGTGCAACGTAATGTGTTCTTCTTTTAGCGCTTCTCTGCTGTGAATGTCTGCGTTTTGGATTCGGCATTGATCAAAATTTATAGTATCAAAAAAAATTATTCCAGGTCTTTAAATTTTTCCAGCCCCTTCCATACGGTAGGGGTGTCTTTTTGTGCGTCTTCTCCCATCTTTCTTAACTTCTCCAACACTTCTTTATTGCATTTTGGGCCACCCATTTCTTCGGGTTTGCACATTTTCTGCAAAGGTATGCTGAGATTTACAAACTCGTAAATCCAGTCTGCCAGGTGCAAATGACTTTCTCCCCTGCTGATGTAATACACATCAGGGTCTTCTTCCTGTTCGTTCATGGTATCGGGCTCATCCACCATTTTAACAACGATGTTGAACTCGTCCCATAATTGAAAAGGGAGGTTGTTGCCACAACGGTCACAGGCGGCTTCTACTTTTCCGTCAATATCAAATTTAAGCTGCATGAACCCGTTTTTCTTGTCGAGGTTCAGCCTGATATTGGCTTCACAGTTTTTGAAATCCTGTTCACCGTACTTCGCAAAGAACTTGTCGTCCACCCTGTATTCATATACATGAACTCCCGGCTTTAAACCCACAAAAGCGATCTCAAATTCGCGCCGTTGACTCATATCCACATTTTAAGGGTTTGCAAAGGTAGAATAAACACCCCAATTTGCCAAAGTAAACCGAAAAATACCCCAATCAGGCCATCTCCGCCATAAGTTTACTAGATTTATGGTCATGCAACTGGCCCTGATTATTGATGAAAAACGGTTTAAAAAGACGATAATACTCTGTTTTGCAGCTTTTTTGGTGTATTTGGCCGGGTTTTTCCCGGGTTTTGTGGAAAAATGGTACGCACTTGGTTTTTATCCACTTTTTGCCGGTTTCCTCCGGTTTTGCTTTGGCTGGTTGCCATTTAGCATGGGAGACCTGCTTTATTTTTTACTGGGATGCTGGTTATTGGCCGCTCTTGCCGGTTGGGTCCGTTCCATCCGCCGAAATGGAGTCTCTGTGTCCGGTACCATGGCAGTACTGGGGAAATTATTCCGTTTTGCCTGCGTAGTATACCTGATTTTCTACCTGTTTTGGGGATTGAATTACAACAGGCTGGGGATTGCCTACCAGCTGTCTGCCTCCAAAGAGGCTTATTCCAAAACGGAAATCACGACGCTTACCCGTGAACTGATTACGCAGGCCAATGCCAGCAGGAGGGCATTGAAAGACACCCTGCTTCCTCAACCGGGCATTAACCAGATTTTCAGCAAAGCGGTGCAGGGGTACCGGTTGCTTGAACCTGTTTTCCCTTTTCTCCGGTACAACCGGCCCTCCGTGAAACCCAGCCTGTACAACGCCATTGCAGATTATGTGGGTTTTACGGGATACTATGCCCCTTTAACCGGGGAAGCGCAGGTCAGAACAGATCTGCCACGGGTGATGCTGCCCTTTATCACCTGTCATGAAATGGCTCATCAGTTGGGATATGCCAGTGAAAGCGAAGCGAGTTTTGTAGGATACCTGGCCGCTGCGGCTTCGGAGGATCCATATTTCCGGTACTCCGTATACCTGGACCTCCTCGGCTATGCCCTGGGCCAGGAATTCCTGTTGTATGCCAAAGAAAACAATTATAAGGAATATGAATCGGTGCTGGCTGGCCACAGGAGTCTCATGGATTCACTTGTTGTAAAAGACCGCAAAGTCATCCGGGAGTTTTTTCTGCAAAGACAGAATCAGATTGCTCCGGTCAGTTCCGACCTTTATGATCAATTCCTTAAATGGAACAAACAATTAGCCGGCATTAACAGTTATGATGAAGTGATCAGCTGGCTGATCACTTATAAAAAAAGGTATGGCAAAATTTAAATTGGGCCATACGGATTTTTATGCCGAAAACCGGCCGAATTAAAACCGGTTCTTCCACATCATGCTCTCCACAGGTTTGTTGGGCTGTCCGCTGTATTTGGCATTCGTTTTCTGGTTATACTTGGTGCCGATTTCTCCATCAACAGGGAAGTAGATCAGCTGGCCGATCGGCATGCCGGTATATATCCTTACGGGTTGTTTACAGGAAATTTCCAGCGTCCAGTTGCCACAGAACCCAACATCGCCTTTCCCGGCTGTTGCATGAATATCAATTCCCAGGCGGCCCGTAGAGGATTTACCCTCCAGGAACGGAACATGCGCATGTGTTTCGGTATACTCCAGGGTAACCCCAAGGTAAAACCCGGTTGGCTGCAATACATACCCGTCTTCCGGTATTTCGAAATGTTCGATTGTATTGTGTTTTTTGGCATCCAATACGGCGTCTTTATACACAGCCAGCCATTTGCCCAGGTGTACATCATAGCTGTTGCTGCCCAGGTCGCCACGGTCATAGGGTTCAATTTTAATGGTGCCCTTTTCCATTTCTTCCAGTATGCGCAGATCACTTAAAATCATTCCGTTACTTTTACAATTATATTATCATTCATTCTGATGCTGCAATATATAAACCCTTAAATCTTTTTGTGCCGCTCTATTATCAACAAAATATCAACGACACTAGCCGTTTGGCGGTTTGGAAGATCGAAGAAGAAGCTGCTTTTTTTTTGCAAAAGGTTCCCCGCCACCTGCCTGCGGCCCATCCGCATAAACAGTTGCAGCACCTGGCCGGTCGTTACCTGCTTTCTTTTCTATACCCCGATTTCCCGGTTTCGCTGATCGAAATTGCCGATACCCGAAAGCCGTTCCTGCCACAGGAGGAATACCATTTTTCCATTTCGCACAGCGGAGACTATGCGGCAGCCATCGTCAGTAGTACGCATCGGGTGGGTGTTGATGCCGAAATGGTTACACCGCGGGTGGACCGGATCAAACATAAATTTTTACACCCGGAAGAGCTTGCTGCTATTGCCCATTTGAAAGGAGAGGAACTGATTACCCAACTGACCGTTTTGTGGAGCGCCAAAGAAGCGATGTTTAAATGGTGGGGAAGGGGGGAAGTGGATTTCAGGGAAGTCATGCGTACCCATCCGTTTGTACTGGAACCCTCCGGTATGATTCATGCCTTGTTTCAGAAAAATGAATTCAGCCAGGCGCTTGAATTGCATTACCGGCAGGCTGAAGAGCTAAGCCTGGTTTGGATTGCAAGCCGGCACTGATTTAGTCGGCAATCTTGTTCCGGGTTTTGGTAACCTGTTTCAGCAACTTACGCAGTCCCTGTTTTAAATGCGTTTTAAGCAACTGGCCCATGGTGCGTGATTTCAGGTAGTTGTTGTTCCGGAAATGCTTCGCCAGTTCTTCTTTTAGCTGGTTGATTTTTTCCGGCTTGGAAATATCGTCATCGTCCATGATATCGAGTAATTCCTTGATCCGGTAGCGGGATGATACCAGCCTGAAAGTCATCATCGTTTTTTCTTCGGCCTGGTATTGCTCTATGGATTTGGGGTTGAGGTGTTTCATCACAATTTTCACAAAGGGCTGGTTCTCTTTGAAAAACTGCGGCAGGTATAAATTTTTTCTGCCTTCATACGCCTGCTGATCAAAATCAATGGCGCGGATCCGGTACTGGTAATCTTCAATATCCGGAATGATGTTCACCACAAAATTATACGCGCGCATATCGCCCAGCAATTGCACAAAGCAACGTTCGTTGAATTTCACAAACTCTTTGGCCAGCCTGATCTGGTTGGTATGTTTGTCGTTGAGATAATCGTGGATAAAAATGTCTCCGGGAATGCCCGGAATATGCTCCTCAATTAAAGTATCCTTGCAGGTAAAATAGGTCATCCTGTTGGGAGACAGCATGTGCTCCAGTTCCAGGCCGTACACCCGGCTGGCATCGGCCTGTTTGATATAATAATGATCGTAGTTATCGTTGAACTTGTTTACGATACGGATCCGGAACGGCTTGCTGTTGCCAAAATAGCAATAATCGATTCGGGCAACATCCAGGTGATCTGCATAACTCATATCACCCTCTGTTTTCAGGATGGCGTATACCCGTACCAGGTTGTCGCGCAGGAATTCCCATTCATGCATGTCGTAGGATACCTTTTCCCAGGCAGTATCGTTGCCATGTTTGTCTTTCAGCGGTATGGTATAGGTAAACCGTTGCAGGTCCTTGTACCCAAAGGGCAGTATCACTTCCCTTCCGTATTTAATCAGGTATGCGCGCAGGTCTTCCTTAATCGGATACATGGGCTTTTTCTTCGAAGGCAGATTCGATTGCCCCTGGTGGTTCATATTTTCCGTAAAGTTAATCAAGCAGCATCGGGTCGTTATCGTCTTCCAATAAATTCAGGTTCACGGCATCCGCTCCTGCAATGCCTTCCACGGAACCTTTAATATGCGCGGCGTTCAGCAGAATCTTGTCCAGTTGTTTCTCCCGCGCTTTCCAGAGTTTCTCCATGGCATCCCGTTCTTTCTGAATGCTGCTGCGCATACTCCTGTATCCTTCGCTGATGGCTTTCCATTGTTCACTAAACTCCGTTCCGGTTAAGTAATCGTAGAGCATCACCATTTTATCGCCTTTGTTATCCTGGCTTTTCCTGGCATCGGCCACTTTTAATATGGAATTGCGCAATAAGAGGGCTACACTTCTCACCTCGGAAAACGTACAAATGTAAACACCGTCCTTTTCGCCAAAACGTTCCATGTCTTTGGGTAGTGTTTGGGTAACAATCACGGCTACATCAGCTCCGAAATGGCGCATATCTTTTTTCAGTTTCTCAATCCAGTCGTTGGCAAAATCTTTGGTACGTTTACTCTCGTAAATGATTTTCCCCGCTTCACTGCCAAACTGGTTTCTTACCAGTTGAATACAGTCTGCACCCCTTACGCCTTTACCCACTTCCTCTATTTTGTCGAAGGGGAATGTTCCCTGCAGAAGTTCTTCCAGCATCAGTTCCTGCACTTCTCCCTGCAACTGCATACTACCTTGTTCCGATTTTCTGCGCATTTCCTCAGCCAGTTTTTTCTGGTCTTCCAGTTGCTTTTCCAGTTCCCTTATCCGCAAGGCATGTTCCTGGTCTTTCAGGCTGATTTTTTCGGCCTCTTCTTTAGCCAGTTGCTCTTTCAGTTTGGCCCTTTCTTCTATTAATTGCCTTTGGACGGTGAGTTGTAATTCCTGTTCCTTATTGATCAGCGCCTGTTCTTTTTGTAAAAAATCCAGTTCTTTTTTCCGGGCTTCTTTCAGTTTTTCTTCCGCATCAGCCGCATTTTGCTGAAACATTTTCAACTGATTTTCATAGTCGGCGGCCAGGGTTTTACGAATAGTGTCCTGCAGTTCGGATTGTATCCGCTTTCTCTCCGCTTCCAACTGCAACGCAGTTTCCGCTTCCTTCTTCTTTTGCCATTCCACCATTTTGGTGCGCAATTCCTTTTCAATTTCGGCCCGGGTAGAATCTCCCGGGGTAAATTCATGATTGCAATGGGGGCAGGTAATGATTAATTCGGACATCTGTATCTGGTTAGGAAGTGAAGGTATTAAAAAGGAGTGGATTTGTATTGCTCCGGCCTGGTGAGAAGCCTTTACCTGTGCAGGGCCGTTTTCGCATTATGAAATCAAAAATATTTATTGATACTATTATTTCATTATTTTTAGCAATAACTACTGCTTGCATGAATTCCATTACAGGAAATACAGCCGAATTGCAACAATTTCAAAAGTTGATTGCCAACGGAGATGAAGGGGCTTTCAGAAAGCTCTTCGATCTGTATTTCTGTAACCTCAGCCAGTTTGTATTCTCCTTTGTAAAAACCAGGGATGTATCCACCGAAATTGTAGATGGGGTTTTTATTCGCTTATGGCATAACCGAAGCAGTATAGACCAGATAGATAACCTTCGGGTTTATTTGTACAAGGCGGCTAAAAATGCGGCATTGAATTATATTTCCCGGCACGCCCGGAAGAATATCCTGGAACCCTTTGATGACATCACCATTCAGTTAAAAGACGAGTCCAGCCCGGAGGGTTTGCTGATTACCAAGGAGATGCTTCAGAAGATCCGGGAAACGGTAGATTTATTACCTCCGCGCTGTAAAATGATCTTCAAACTGATCCGGGAAGACGGTCTTAAATATAAGGAAGTAGCCGAAATCCTGAACATCTCTGTTAAAACCGTAGATGCCCAGATGGTCATCGCGGTGTCCCGCGTAAGAGAGTTGATGAGCAATCATTTGAACCTGCCTTCCGTACTCCCCAAAAAAAATATGGAAAACCTTTAGGGTGAACTGTCCGAATCGGGGTCTTATTACGGAGACCACGATATATGACTCCAGAACGAATCAATGCATTGTATGCCCGAAAGCTGTCCGGTGAAGCCAGTATCAATGAACTACAGGAGCTGGAAGACTTATTAAAGGATCACCTGGAAGAACAGTTTTTCCAGGAGATGTTTACAGGCTGGTGGGAGTCCGGAAAGAATCATTCGCTGCAGCAATTGGAAGATAAAGACCGGCATTTTGATTTCATTCTTCAAAACGCCGGAACGGTATTGCCTCCGGATAAGGATTCAGTTACCCCAATTCCTGTACGCAAACGTTCACTGGCAGCCTATTATATCGGTGCGCTGGCCGCAGCAGTCATTGCCGGTTTTGTATTCTTCTATATTCCTGAATTGATTTCTTCTGCCAGGGACGGGTTTAAGCGTTCCGCCGGTTTAAACGAAATTGTAACGAAAAAAGGAACCAAGTCTAAATTGTTGTTACCGGACGGTACCAAGGTTTGGCTCAATTCGGATAGCCGCCTGTATTATGCCGATAATTTTTCCGGTACCCAACGGGAAGTAAGGTTGGAGGGCGAAGCTTTTTTTGATGTGGTTAAAGATAGCAAGCGCCCGTTTATTGTAAAGACTTCCGGTATTAACATCAGGGTACTGGGTACCGCTTTTAATGTAAAATCCTATCCCCAGGAACCCACTATCGAAGCTACACTGGTGCGGGGGTTGATTGAAGTGGAGAAGAATAACCAACCAGCCGCGCCAAAAATCAAGCTGCATCCCAATGAAAAGCTGGTGTTTAACAAGGAGGATGGTTCAGGTACAAAAACAGAAAAGATAACCAGGGACCCTGTTTCCCTGAAAACGGCCACAGTTCAATCTTCACCCCGTATTTCCATTACCACTTTACCTGAAAATATCACAGACAGTTCCCGGATGGAAACATCCTGGGTTTTTGGAAAGCTATTGTTTGAAGGAGATACATTCAGAGAACTGGCTGCTAAAATGGAGCGTTGGTTCAATGTGAGAATCATCTTTAAAAGCAATAGGGTGGCCAATTACCGTTTCAGAGGCGTATTCGAAAATGAAAATATTGTAGAAGCCCTGCAGGCTTTGCAACTGACGGCTTCTTTTAACTTTAAAATAATAGGAAATGAAGTATATGTAGATAGAAAATAAAACAAAAAAATCGGGAAATGCGGTAACATTCCCCGACAAGTCTAAAACAGAAATTCCCCTTGGTTTAGCCTGAAGGAATTTCACATTAAAAACCCAAAACTAAAGGTATGAAAAAAAATGTGCCTAGTGGAGAGCATCTGATTGCCCCACATCGTTTTTTTCTCAAAATGCTCTTGTTTATGAAATTGACGATTGCGATTATTCTCTTAACCACGTTCCAGGTTGCTGCGTCGGAAGGAAACGCCCAGAATGTTACCCTGCAGATGAGGCAGGCTGAAATTCAAAAGGTTTTCAGGGCAATTGAGAAACAAAGCCCTTATTATTTTCTCTACAATTATGACCTGCCTGCCTTACAAAAAAAGGTAGACGTAGATGTGAAAAATGCACCGGTTAAATCTTTCCTGGATCAACTGCTTACTGGCTCCGGTTTAACCTACCGCATCATGAACAGCAAACTGGTGGTTATTGTACCTTTAACCGGTACACCATCTTTTCAGGAAGCGGACAAACGCATCTCCGGGACAGTAACCGGCGAGGCGGGAGAGCCGCTGGCCGGAGTTAGTATTCAGATTAAAGGATCCAATTTTGGAACCAGTACCGATAGCAAAGGTCATTTTTCGCTGGAAGTTCCGGATAATACTGTTTTGATCGTATCCTATGTGGGCTACGAATCACAGGAAATTTCTACTGCAGGACAAAACAGTCTTACGGTTGCGCTAAAGCTCTCCGACAAACAACTGGATCAGGTGATTGTAGTTGGATATGGTACTCAAAAGAAAAAAGACGTAACCGGCGCCATTACTACTATTTCCGGTAAAGAAATGGAAGATCGCCCCAATACCCAGTTTGGCTATGCCATTCAGGGTAAAGCTGCGGGGGTTCAGGTAATCAGGCCTTCCGGTCAGCCACAGGCAGGATTTTCCATCCGAATCCGCGGTACCTCAACCATCACTGCCGGGAGCGAGCCCTTATACCTGGTAGATGGGGTTCCCACTTCCAGCACACAGGATATCAACCCGGCAGATATTGAATCCATCACCGTATTGAAAGATGCTTCTGCAGCTGCCATCTACGGATCTTCCGGTGCAAACGGTGTTGTATTGATTACTACTAAAAGAGGGAAAAACCAGAAAACAAAAGTAAATTTCAATACATACACCGGTTCTGCAAAAGTTTGGAAGAATCAGGATGTATTAAATGCCGCGCAATACAAAGACCTGATGACCGAAATGGGCCAGTCTGCAGATTGGACTAAATACACTGCAGACAGGGACTGGCAGAAAGAAGTATTCAGAACCGCTAAAACCAATAGTTATCAGTTGAGTGTTGCCGGCGGTAATGAAACAACCGGGTTCTATTTATCTGGCGGTTATGTACGCCAGGAAGGGGTGGTAATGACCAACGAGCTGAACCGATACAGCTTTAAGGCAAATATTGACCATAAAATCAGCGATATTTTTAAAGTGGGTACCAGCATCAGTTACAGCCGCTGGAAAGATATTGATGTAAGCGAGAATAGAAAATACGGAAGTATTAACGCCATTTTAACCGGCGCTCCTGTTACCAATGTGTATAATACGGATGGCACTTTTGCGATTCACCCTTTTATACAGGATTTGGAAAATCCGGTTGCGCTGCTGCTGAAGAATGAGCATTCCTGGATCAATAACAGGATCAATGCCAATGCGTATATTGAAGCAACCCTGCCGCAGAACATCAGACTTCGTTCTATGTTCGGGTATGAACAACTCAACGGCACGTATAATGCCTGGGTGGATCCCTACAGAAGCCGTGAGGGCCGCGGATTCAACGGTATTGCCGATCTTTACAACAATCAGTATAATTTCTGGATTTCAGAAAATACAGCTACCTGGGGTAAGGCAATCGGTAACCACAACCTGAACTTGTTGGCCGGTTTTATAATTTCTGAAAAATCCACTTCGGGTTCCAATATCCATGCCACCGGATTTGGCAGCAGCGCTATCCCGAATGTAAGCGGAGGCTCTATCAAAACCAGCGGCTATACTTTTTCCAAAAGAAGAAATGTGGCTGCCTTGTCGAGGTTGAATTATTCCTACGACGGAAGGTTTTTGCTAACAGCCAATTTCAGAGCGGATGCTTCCACTGTATTTTCAAATACCAGCAATCCATGGGGCTATTTCCCTTCCTTCTCCGGTGGATGGGTCATCAGCAGGGAACGGTTCTTTGCAGGAGTGAAGCATGTGAATGAACTCAAACTGCGTGCAGGCTGGGGTACGGTAGGTAATGATCAGGCAGCGGATTATGCTTCCTATGGTTTGGTGAATGCCGGTTCTTATTATGTATTCGGCAACAATGTGATACCTGGAACCTCCCTGCAGTCTATCGAAAACAAGAGCCTGAAATGGGAAACCACCAAGCAGACCAATATTGGTCTGGATCTGAGTCTCTTCAACAACAGGGTACAGATCACCACAGACTACTATGTAAAACAAACCAATGAGATGCTGCTGAACAGGCCGATTCCTGCCAGTGTAGGTATCCCTTCCAACACCGCTACCAAAAATATCGGCCGTATGGAAAACAGGGGTTTTGAATTCCAGGTGAGCAGTAAGAACCTGGTGAAAGAACTGAAATGGAGCACCGATTTCAATATCTCTTTTAACAAGAGTAAAATCATCAGCCTCGATGGAGGTACTATCAAGGTAGGGTATATTTCAGATCGTGGTAATGTTGCCATTGCCAAGGAAGGAGAGCAGCTTGGATTGTTTTACGGATACATTTCAGACGGAGTGGACCCGGCAACCGGTATGATTAAATATCGGGATCTCGACAACAGCGGTACACTAAATGATGCCGATCAGACGGTTATCGGAAATGCCAATCCGAAATATGTGTTCGGCTTAACCAACTCATTCTCTTACAAAAACTGGTCATTGAATGTATTTATCCAGGGCGTACAGGGAAATGATATTTTCAACGCCACCCGTATTGAATCGGAAGGTTTGATGGACGAAGGAAACCAGCGGGCCTCAGTCTTAAACAGATGGAAGTCTGTCGGTCAGGTAACCGATATGCCTAAAGCAACTTTTGGCAGTGACATGAACTCCCGTATTTCTTCCCGTTTTATCGAAAGTGGTTCTTTTGTAAGGCTTAAATCCGTAACACTGGGATATGAGTTGCCCAAGCGCCTGCTTACCCGTTTAAAAATGAGCAGACTGTACGTATATGTTACCAGCGAAAATCTGTTGACATTCACTAGGTACAGCGGATTTGATCCTGAAGTCAGCTTCTACGGAAGGAGCACAGACAATGCGGTCAAGAATATTGCACCCGGTGTGGATTATGGAACTTATCCTCAGTCAAGGGAGTTTATCCTGGGTCTAAACATTACATTTTAATCATTGCAAAAAAAACATATCATGAAAACTACATACAAAATAGTTCAACAGGTTTTTTTGGGAATGATACTGGTTGTATCGTTGGTATCATGTAAGAAGTTCCTGGATATTAAACCGGAAACAGATCTTACAACAGGGAATGCATATAATTCCGCACAGGATATTGAGAACGCAATAACCGGCGCTTACAGGGCTTTTTATTATGAATATTATATCTGGGACAATGTATTACTGAGCGATGTACGTTCAGACAATGCATATGCAGGCGGTGGCGGAGACCAGCCAATACTTGCATATGATGAACTGAACATTTCAACCGGTAACAACAGGATGCTGGCCGACTGGTCGCAACTTTATATCGGCATTGGCCGTTGCAATGCCATTTTGAATAAGATTGACGCCATTGCCGACCCACTGCTGGATAAGAATAGCCGAAGAAGCCAGATCAAAGGTGAAGCGGCATTTCTTCGTGCATTTCACTATTACCAGTTGGTAAAACAATGGGGTGGTGTTCCGCTGGAATTGAATTCCAATTCTTCTGATCCGGCTAAAACCAATCTGCCCAGGGCTTCCGAAAAAGAAGTGTACGATCAGATTGTAAAAGATCTGGAACTGGCAGTAACGAATTTGCCGGATACCTATAACGGGCCTTCGGGTTCTGTTACAGACAATATTCCAAGTGTAAATAAAGTAAGAGCTACCAAAGGTGCTGCGAATGCTTTACTGGCTAAAGTATGGGCGCAGCGCAGCGACAGGGACTATAACAAGGTGTTGCAGTATTGCAATGCCGTTATCGGCAGTCCTTCCGGTTATTCTTTGCTAGCCAACTATGACCATCTCTTCGATGGTGATCACTATTCAAATGCGGAATCCATTCTTGAAGTGGCTTTTATTGGTGGCAACTGGGATGTGTCTAACTGGGGCGTTCAACTGTACCTGGCTCCCGAAGACGGATGGCAGAAATATTGCGTTCCGTCCAGGAACCTGGTAAATGCCTACGATGCCGAGGGAGACAACGTGAGAAAGAGCGCCAACATTACTTATTTCAAAGATGTTCCATGGGCGGATGAAAACTGGAATCCCTGCCAGGATAATACCGTTTCCGTTCCGTTTAACTTCAAGCAAAGACATCCGGATGGATGGAACAGCGGAGACCGGTACTATTTGCTGCGGCTTGCAGATATTATCTTACTGAAGGCCGAAGCTCAAAATGAAACCGGCAATTTTACACTCGCGGCCGCTACGCTGAACCTTGTAAGAAGCCGTGTGGGCCTGGCCCCTGTTACAGGCACTTCGCAGGCGCAGATGAGAACAAAGATTCTCAATGAGAGAAGACTGGAATTGGCATTTGAGGCGCAGCGCTGGGACGATCTGCTCAGAAGCGGCCAGGCGGTTGCCATCATGAATAACCTGGGTGAAGTGAAGTATACCTGTGCAGGAGGTATACCAAGCGCACCTGTTACAATCAATTATAATTGCAACCAGAACAAATTGCTATTGCCAATCCCTCAGGGTGAGCGTGATGCAAATCCAAGTCTTACTCAAAATGCAGGGTATTGATAAAATTATTATATGAAAAACCTTTTTTTGCGCGGCTGGCTAATACTCTTTCCGGTATACCTGATTGTTGGTACAGGTTGTGGAAAGGCGCAAAATATTCCTCAACCCAATGATACGCTCAATCCCCCAGTTCATCAACCTGCCCTTATGGGCAGGTTGATTTTTCATTCTTATACCTGCTACACCTGTAACGATGCTAAAATTTATTTGTATGATTTTGCTACAGGCAAACTAAGTAACCTGAGTGACGCATGGAATATCACGAATCCTATGAATGCACACTTTTCTCCCGACGGAAAATCGATTGTTTTCATGGGTCGGCAGCAGGGTAGCGGATGGGATATTTTCAGATGGCGCATCGGCAGTTCCGGCTCCCCCGTGAATCTCACGGCTCAATATGGAAACCAACGGAATGAGGACCCGAAATACGCAGCAGACGGCACCCGTATCGTATTTAAACAGAATGGCCGGCTCAAAGAAGCAGATACGCTTGGAAACATTGTACGATCATTGGAGGTTCCGCAGGCTGAAGCTTCCATGCCTTACTATACAAAGGCAGATTCTGTGATACTCTATTCCGGGATGGATGCTTCCGGTAAGGAAACGGATATTTTCCAGGTTTCCCTGAAAACGGGCTTTGTAAAGCCTTTGGCTGCCCAACCTGATATTCAGGAGTATTACCCGATTGCAAGAGACGATACCAGTTATTTTTATTCCCGATGGTACAGCGCTTCCAACCGGAGCGATCAGGTGTATCTTGGCTTCCTGAATGGTCGCAATCCGCAGCGGCTTTTATTCAATGAGTCCGGTGCCGATTTTTCCGATGCCTATCCGGTCAACAGCCGGTTCCTCATTCTTTCTTCTACGGTTTCGGGCGGGAAAGGTGGGTATGACCTCTTTGTAGCAGATATGGTTAGCGGGGCCAAATGGTCGATGAACACATACCATCTTTCTGTAAATTCATCCGGGAATGAACTGGGAGCCTGCTATACCGAACGCTAACATTCCCTGTTCTCTGCTAATTCTATCAGGATATTTAATCAATTTTACATGAGATTTTTTTGCTACACCTTGATTTTTTGCATTTGTTATGCTGTTCCTTCATTTTCCCAAACGAAGTTTGATGCAAAGCAATTGCAGGTAACATGGTCGTTGATTGGCAATCATTTCAAAGGTTCCAATCAATCCAGGGCAGTTTTCAATATTACCAATAAAAGCAATCAGCCATTTCCCGCTACCGGCTGGACCATCTATTTTAGTTCCTCCAGGAATATTACAAAATCAACCGCTACCGCCGGCGCCATAGTGGAACATGTAAACGGTGATTTGTATAAATTGGCTCCAGGAAAGGATTCCAGGGAACTAGGCCCGGGAAAAACTGCGCGGATCGAATATGATTCGGACGGTGAACTGATCAATTATACCGGCGCTCCTTCCGGCCTGTATATTGTGTGGGACTATGACCCTGAGAACGGATTTCCGCTTTCCGGATTTTCCATAACACCGCTGGTGAACACGGTGCCCGGTATTGTTACACCACAGAAAATATTTCTGCAGAATCAATCCATCGGCAATATTCCTGCAACAGATTTGCCCAAAATATTTCCCACACCTGTTTCTTATAAGGAGAGAAGCGGAGTGTTTCAAATAACCCCCGGGGTTGTTATCCAGGCCGATCCGGCATTTTTAAAAGAGGCGCAATATTTATCCGGTGAACTGAATCAATTGTTCGGTTCAACCTTCCAGGTGAACACTGCCGCCGGCAATGAAAAAACGATTGTGTTGCAAAAAGCTGCCCTGAACAAAGAAGCCTACCGGCTTATAGTAACGAAAGAACAGATCACGATAACCGCTGCTTCCGGTAACGGAGTTTTCTCCGGTATTCAATCGCTTCGTTCGTTGATGCCTGCAGAAGCCTTTAACGGAATGCAGTCTGTGGTAACCGTTCCTGTTGTTGAAGTAGAAGACGAGCCGAGGTTTTCCTACCGGAGCCTGATGCTGGATGTGGCCAGGAATTTCAAAACAAAAGAAACGATTTTCCGGATCCTGGACCTGATGGCGATGTACAAAATGAATGTATTGCATTTTCATTTCAGCGATGATGAGGGGTGGAGGATTGAGATTCCCTCCCTGCCGGAATTAACAGGTGTTGGCGCAGTGCGGGGTCATACACAGGATAGTAAAACCAGGCTGCCTGTCTCTTATGGTTCCGGGCCAATTCCGGGCGTTCATCCGGGAAGTGGTTACTATAGCCGCAGTGATTTTATGGAGGTTCTCCGGTATGCAACGGAGCGGCATATACAGGTGATTCCTGAAATTGAATCCCCGGGGCATAGCAGGGCTGCCATCAAGGCAATGAATGCCAGGTATGAGCAGCTGATCAGTAAAGGTAAAAAAGCGGAAGCTGAGGAATATTTGCTGTGTGATCCGGATGACAAGTCTGTGTACATTTCTGCCCAGCAATGGACGGATAATGTGATCTGTGTTGCGCGCCCTTCTGCTTACAGGTTCATGGCGAAAGTAATTGATGAGTTGTTACTGATGTATAAAGAAGCCGGCGCCAGCCTGAGTACTATCCATATGGGTGGAGATGAGACGCCTGCGGGAGCATGGGAAGGCTCCCCGCTTTGCCGGCAACTCATTGCAACGGATTCTTCGCTACAAAACGCCAATGACCTCTGGTATTATTATTATAAGAAAGTAAATGATATAGTTCAGTCGAGGGGTTTATTTATGTCGGGCTGGGAAGAACTGGGTATGCGTAAAACAGTACTGGACGGACAAAAAACAATGATTGTAAACCCGGCGTTTGCCAGGGAAAACATGCTGTTGCATGTTTGGAATAATGTAACAGGATGGGGGGCGGAAGACCTTCCTTACCGTTTGGCCAATGCCGGCTATAAAGTGGTATTATCACCCGTTTCCAACAACTACCTGGACCTGGCTTATTTTAAACATCCGGATGAGCCTGGTTACTACTGGGGTGGTTTCCAGGATATTGACAAGCCATTTTATTTTATCCCTTTTGATTATTATAAAACATCCAGGGAAGACCCCGATGGCAATCCGGTTAACCCTAATGTGTTTATAGGGAAAGACCGCCTGACGGATTATGGCAAATCCAATATTGTGGGCATCCAGGGGCTTTTATGGAATGAGAATGTACGTACGGATGATCAGCTGGACTATTTGCTATTGCCCAAATTACTGGGTGTTGCTGAAAGGGCCTGGGCAAAAGATCCATCATGGGCCGATGAAAAGGATACCGGCTTATTTAAGCAACGATACAACGCAGACTGGTCGGTTTTTGTGAATGTTATAGGGAAAAGAGAGCTACCCCGCCTGGATTATCTGAGTGGCGGGTTTAAATACCGGATCCCAACTGCCGGTGCAAAAGTTGTTGGGGGTGCTGTAGAAGCCAATGTGCAGTTACCGGGATTGGTGATCCGTTATACTACAGATGGTACTACACCAACTGTTTTTAGCAAACCCTATTCCGGACCGATCACCCAGAAAGGGGAGATTCGTTTGCGGGTATTCACTTCTAATGGCAGAGGCAGCAGGGTGGTTGTGGTGAGGAATTTATAGAGGGACATGGATTGTGTTCGCTTCGCTCACACATCACAAAATGTTGGTCTTACTCAAAGCCCTTCCCACACCTTCGGCGTGGGCGGTCGTTTTCCCTTGTTCGCTTTTGAAAGCAAGCTTTCAACGCTCTCAATGAAAAACGCCCTTCCAAC